>NZ_JAAKVF010000005.1:0-218193 GCF_049175515.1 Aeromonas sp. 600479 | reverse complement strand
TGGTGCGCCCGAGAGGATTCGAACCTCTGACCACCTGGTTCGTAGCCAGGTACTCTATCCAGCTGAGCTACGGGCGCAAATGGCGGAGAAGGGGGGATTCGAACCCCCGATGCGGGTATAAGCCGCATACTCCCTTAGCAGGGGAGCGCCTTCAGCCTCTCGGCCACCTCTCCGTTTGCGGGGCTGATAATACTTCACAGGGATTTTTAGTCAAACACTTTTTTGGAGAAAAAAGTGCGTTCGCTCAGCATTTGGTCAAAGCGTGGAATATTCAAACAATATCGACACTTATCCCGCAGATTCGCGCCCTACAGGGCGATTTCAGGGGCCGAGAAAAAACAAAAGGCGACACATGAGGTGTCGCCTTGTCACAGCCATGAAAGTGGCTTAGAAGCCCGGTTGGCCCGGAACTTTCTCGGCCTGGATGCGCTGGTAGATCTCTTCGCGGTGTACGGAGACCTCTTTCGGTGCGTTAACACCGATACGGACCTGGTTGCCTTTAACGCCCAGTACGGTGACAGTCACTTCATCACCAATCATCAGGGTTTCCCCAACACGACGAGTCAAAATAAGCATTCGCTTGCTCCTGTATCCTGTTTTGTTTTTATATCGATATGCGACATTATCTAACAAAGATACCGATATGGTAAATGGTTGAAACTAAATCAATCAGAGATTGTTAGCCCAAGGGCTGCTCTTGCGGTGCCTGATCCAACCCGAAAGCCGCGTGCAGGGCCCGCACCGCCAGCTCCAGATACTTCTCGTCAATTACCACAGAGATTTTGATTTCAGAGGTCGAGATCAACTGCATGTTGATCCCCTCCTCGCCCAATACCTTGAACATGGTGCGCGCAACACCGGGATGGTTCCACATGCCGACACCGACAATGGAAACCTTGGCAATTTCGCCATTTCCCTGCACGCAGGAGGCGCCAAGTTCGGTGGCGGTCTCCTCCAGCAGTGCCCGGGCGCGGCGATAGTCATCACGATTCACCGTGAAGGTGAAGTCGGCGGTGCCATCTCCCAGGGTGTTCTGCACAATCATGTCGACATCAATGTTGGCGTCACTGATCGGATTCAGGATCTGCGCGGCAACAGTTGGTCTGTCCGGCACGCCCAGAATGGTCAGGCTGGCCTCGTTGCGGTTAAAAGCGATCCCGGATACCAGGGGAGCTTCCATCCTATCACCTCCATATGTGATTAAGGTTCCCTCTCCATCGATAAAGCTCGACAGCACCCGCAGCGGGACGCGGTACTTGCCCGCAAACTCCACCGAGCGGATCTGCAACACCTTGGCGCCGAGACTTGCCATCTCCAGCATCTCCTCGAAGGTGATGGTGTCGAGACGACGCGCCTTGGGCTCGATGCGCGGATCCGTGGTGTATACCCCATCCACATCGGTAAAGATCTGGCACTCATCGGCCTTGATGGCCGCCGCCACGGCAACCGCCGTGGTATCCGAACCGCCGCGGCCCAAGGTTGTGATGGCGTTATGCTCGTCACGGCCCTGGAAACCGGCGATCACCACCACCTTGCCCGCAGCCAGTTCGGCATGAACCAGCTCGGTGTCGATGTGGGTGATGCGTGCCTTGCCATAGGCGGAATCGGTATGAATCCGCACCTGATCACCGGTCATTGAGACCGCGGGACAACCGCGTTTGTTCAACGCGATCGCCAGCAGCGCTATGGTGACCTGCTCACCGGTGGAGACCAGTACATCCATCTCCCGCCGGTTGGCATCAGGATCCAGTTGCTGGGCCATGCCCAGCAACCGGTTGGTTTCGCCCGACATGGCGGAGACAACCACCACCACGTCGTGTCCCTGGGCGCGGGTCTGCTCGACCCGCTCAGCTACCGCCTCGATCCGCTCCAGTGTGCCGACCGAGGTGCCGCCGTACTTCTGTACATAGAGTGCCACAGATCACCTCGCCCGATTACAGGCGCTCTTCCAGCCAGGAGTGAACGGATTGCAGCGCTGCCGGCACCGCCTCAGGCTGGGTACCACCCGCCTGTGCCATGTCCGGACGGCCACCGCCCTTGCCACCCACCTGCTGGGCAACCAGATTGACCAGCTCACCGGCCTTGACCTTGCCGGTCAGGTCGTTGGTGACACCCGCGATCAGGTTGACCTTGCCATCGGCACAGGTGGCCAGCAGCACAACACCGGACTTCATCTGGTTCTTCAGCTCGTCCAGCATGCCGCGCAGGGATTTCGGATCGGCCCCTTCCAGCGCTGCAACCAGCACCTTCTGACCGTTGATCTCGATCACCTGACCCAGCAGGTCGTTACCGGCCTGAGCGGCCAGCTTGGCCTTGAGCTGCTCCAGCTCGCGCTCCATCATCTTGGCCTTGTCCAGCATCTGGCGAACCTTGTCGGCGATGCAGAACTGGTCACCTTTCACCAGTGCGGCAGCCTCTTCGATCTGCTCGCCAACCTGATGCATGAAGTCGATGGCCGCTTTGCCGGTCACCGCTTCGATACGGCGCACGCCAGCTGCGATACCGCTCTCGGCGATGATCTTGAAGAAGCCGATATCACCGGTGCGCTTGGCGTGAGTACCGCCGCACAGCTCGGTGGAGTAGTCGCCCATGCGCACCACGCGCACGTCGTCTTCATATTTTTCACCAAACAGCGCCATGGCACCGGCGGACTTGGCCGCTTCCAGATCCATCAGCTGGGTGGTGATTTCGTGGTTGGCGCGGATCTGGTTGTTGACCAGCTCCTCGACCCGGCGAATGGTCGCCATGGTCAGCCCCTCGAAGTGGGAGAAGTCAAAGCGCATGCGCTCAGCCCCAACCAGAGAACCTTTCTGAGTGACATGCTCGCCCAGTGCCTGACGCAGAGCTGCGTGCAGCAGGTGAGTCACTGAGTGGTTCAGGGCAATGGCCTGACGACGGTCAGCGTCTACCACGGCCTCGACCTCAGCCCCTTTCTCCAGGGTGCCCAGCTCCATGTAGCCCTTGTGGATGATCGCCTTGCCCGCTTTCAGGGTGTCGGTCACGGCAAAGATGCCGTCGTCCACTTTCAGGGTACCGCTGTCGCCAATCTGGCCGCCGGATTCGGCGTAGAAGGGGGTCTCTTTCAGCACGATGACCGCTTCGTCACCGGCGATAAGACCGCTCACCTCTTCCACACCCTTGTAGATACCGACCACGCGGGTACGCTCGGTCAGGGTCTTGTAACCGGTGAAGGGGGTCTCGAAGTCGAGCTTGAGCATCTCGTTGTAGTTCACGCCGAAGCTGGAAGCCTCTTTGGCACGAGCACGCTGCTTCTCCATCTCGGCCTTGAAGCCCTCTTCGTCGATGCCGATCTCGCGCTCGCGCACCACGTCGGCAGTCAGGTCGGCCGGGAAGCCGTAAGTGTCATACAGCTTGAACACCACCTCACCCGGAATAACCTTGGCATCACCCAGGTTGGCCAGAGCATCTTCCAGCAGCAGCAGACCGCGATCCAGGGTGCGGACAAACTGCTCCTCTTCGATGCGCAGCACGCGCTCGACCAGCGGCAGCTGGGCGATCAGCTCGGCAGCGACATCCTTCATCTGCACTGCCAGCTCGGCAGCCAGTTTGTAGAAGAAGACATCGGTCGCGCCCAGCTTGCGACCGTGACGCACGGCGCGGCGGATGATGCGACGCAGCACATAGCCACGACCTTCGTTGGACGGCATCACGCCATCTGCCACCAGGAAGGCGCAGGAGCGGATGTGGTCAGCGATGACGCGCAGGGACTGGTTGCTCAGATCGGTGGTGCCGACAATCTCGGCCGCTTTCTTGATCAGCGCCTGGAAGATGTCGATTTCGTAGTTGGAGTGGACACCCTGCATGATGGCGGAGATACGCTCCAGACCCATACCGGTATCCACGGACGGACGCGGCAGCGGCTCCATGGTGCCGTCAGCCTGACGGTTGAACTGCATGAAGACCACGTTCCAGATCTCGATGAAACGGTCGCCATCCTCTTCCGGTGAGCCGGGACGGCCACCCCAGATGTGATCGCCGTGGTCATAGAAGATCTCGGTGCAGGGACCGCACGGGCCGGTATCGCCCATCGCCCAGAAGTTGTCGGAAGCGTAAGGGGCACCCTTGTTGTCACCGATGCGCACGATGCGATCGGCCGGGACACCGACCTCTTTTTCCCAGATATCGAAAGCCTCATCGTCAGTCGCGTAGACGGTCACCAGCAGGCGCTCTTTCGGCAGCTGTAGCACCTCGGTCAGGAAGCCCCATGCAAACTTGATGGCATCCTGCTTGAAGTAGTCACCGAAGCTGAAGTTGCCCAGCATTTCGAAGAAGGTGTGGTGACGAGCGGTATAGCCGACGTTTTCCAGATCGTTGTGCTTACCACCGGCACGCACGCAACGCTGGGAAGTCGTCGCGCGATTGTAGGCACGCTTGTCTGCGCCAAGGAACACGTCCTTGAACTGGTTCATACCCGCGTTGGTAAACAACAGGGTCGGGTCGTTATGCGGTACCAGCGAGCTGGAGGAGACAACCTGGTGCCCCTGGGAACGGAAATACTCGAGAAACGCAGCGCGAATCTCTGACGTGGACATATACATGGAAAATCCTGCTTGATTCGAATACGGACTTTTAACCGCATTAATGTAAGTTTTCTGCGGGGTAAAGTAAAACAGACAGGGCCGCCACGGGCGAAAAAGCGCACATAAGCGGGCCAGATAAGAGCGCCGCTGCCCACAGTGGCTTTTTTCACTGTCGAGAGGCAAAAAAGCAGCGCATAAAGAGGGATGAGATGAACAAAAGACCGCTTTTTCGGGATTGTGCGCGCAAGCTACTGAGCGAGCAGGAAAAACCTGCCACAAGGAGAGGTGAAACGACGTTTGCCACGCAGTGGCGTTACTCCTCCCGCTCCTGCAGGGCCGAGATGGCATAACGGGCCTGATCCTGGGTAAAGCCGCGCCCCAGCAGGTACTTGAGCCACTTCATCCGCAGCTTGAAATCCGCCAGATCGGCCACTCGGGCGCGCCGTTCGAGCAGGGCAAACGCCAGTTCGAACCAGTCCAGCTCCGGCTGATCGAATGCGGCATCAATCTGCATATCGTCGAGCCCCTTGCGGCGCAGATCGAAGCGGATCTTGATGGGGCCATGGCCCTTGGCGGCACCGGCCCGTACAGCCATACCGCCGTAACGTTCGTCATTGACCCAGTTGTAACCGCGGCAGTAGTCGACCACCGCCTCGATCACCTCTTCATTGAAGCCCTGCTGGCGCAGCCGGTTAGCCAGCTCGGACTCGGCACTCTCGCGGCGGGCCAGACTGCGCATGGCAAAGGCGCGGGCGGCGGTAAGCTGCTCTGCAAAGGTCGGTTCGGCAGGCTCGACCGGTTCGGTAACGGATTCATCAACCATAAATAACAAGGCCGGGTATCTACCCGGCCTTCCTTTGTTCCTTACTCGAACTCTTGTTCGCTTTCGGCATCGAACTCGTCTGCCTCAACCGGAGCAGCCTTGTCATCGACTGGCACGGCACCGGAGAGCAGCAGCTCGCGCAGGCGGGCTTCCACTTCGCCAGCCATCACCTTGTTCTCGGCGAACAGCTTCATGACGTTGGCCTTACCCTGACCGATCTTCTCGCCATTGTAGCTGTACCAGGCACCCGCCTTGTCGATCAGCTTGTGCTTGACGCCGAGATCCACCAGCTCGCCCTCTTTGGAGATACCGGCACCGTAGAAGATCTGGAATTCAGCCTGCTTGAAGGGCGGGGCCACCTTGTTCTTGACCACTTTGACGCGAGTCTCGTTACCGACCACTTCGTCGCCTTCCTTGATGGCGCCGATACGACGGATATCCAGACGCACGGAGGCGTAGAACTTGAGCGCGTTACCACCTGTGGTGGTTTCCGGGCTACCGAACATGACGCCGATCTTCATCCGGATCTGGTTGATGAAGATGCACAGGCAGTTGGCGTTCTTGATGTTGGCGGTCAGTTTGCGCAGCGCCTGGGACATCAGACGGGCCTGCAGGCCAACGTGGGAGTCACCCATCTCCCCTTCGATTTCCGCTTTCGGGGTCAGGGCCGCCACGGAATCGACGATGATGACGTCAACGGCGTTGGAGCGAACCAGCATGTCGCAGATTTCCAGCGCCTGTTCACCGGTATCCGGCTGGGAGATCAGCAGGTCGTCGACGTTGACGCCCAGCTTGGCAGCATAGATAGGGTCGAGGGCGTGTTCCGCATCGACGAAGGCACAGGTTTTGCCCTTCTTCTGGGCTTCCGCGATCACCTGCAGGGTGAGGGTGGTTTTACCGGAAGATTCCGGGCCGTAGATTTCGACGATACGGCCACACGGCAGACCGCCAATGCCCAACGCCACGTCCAGGGAGAGGGAACCGGTAGAGATGGCTTCGATATCCATGGTCTTGCTGTCGCCCAGACGCATGATGGAACCTTTGCCGAACTGCTTTTCAATCTGACCCAGCGCAGCCGCCAGTGCCTTCTGTTTGTTCTGATCCATGCCAATCTCCGCTGGAAATCGTGAGTAAGAAGTGAAGTTGGGCTAAGTATACTGTCTATTCATACAGTATCAAGCCCAATTTATCTGAGCAGGGCCAACAGACCCGACAAGGCCTGTCTCACCGCCTGCTGGCGTACCTGCCGGCGATCCCCGTCGAAGCGGGCCAGCAGGGAGTGGTGACGGCCATTGCGGTCGGCCCAGGCGAACCAGACGGTGCCGACCGGCTTGCCTTCGGTGGCGCCGCCGGGACCGGCGATACCACTGATAGCAACGCTGATGGAGGCAGACGAGTGGGCCAGCGCGCCGCGGGCCATCTCCAGCACCACGGCTTCGCTCACCGCACCGTGCTGCTCAAGGCTCTCGCTGCTCACCCCCAACATCTGCTGCTTGGCTTCGTTGGTGTAAGTGACAAATCCGCGATCGAACCAGCCGGAACTACCCGCGATGTCGGTGATGGCGCTGGCCACCCCGCCGCCGGTACAGGATTCGGCGGTCGCCGCCAGCCAGCCCCGTTGACCGAGGGCCCGTCCCAGCTCGATGGCAAGGTGCTCTATCTCTGCATCCAGTTTCATCACGACTCCTTATGATCCGCTCAAGGGGCACATTATGCGATCCCGCTAGCGCCGCCCGCAACCACGGCAGACCGCCCTTGCCTGCCGCAATGTGAGGTGCCGCACCAGTGTCATGCCTTCAATAGCGCAGAGCAACCGCGCCCGGAACACCCGCTCCCCCGTCGCGGCGCTTATGTGTAGAATGGCGCCATCAAGCCCAAGGCTCATCACCGCAGACACTGGCCCGCAGAGGCCCCTTCTGGAACAGAACATGACCGCACAACACCAAGCCAGCGGCGCCACAAGCTCCGCTTCCGGCGCCAATATGAGCGCCCACACGCCCATGATGCAGCAGTACCTTGGCCTCAAGGCCGAGAACCCGGAGATCCTGCTGTTCTACCGGATGGGCGACTTCTACGAGCTGTTCTATGACGATGCCCGCAAGGCCTCTCAACTGCTCGATATCTCCCTGACCAAACGTGGCCAGTCGGCGGGCAGCCCCATCCCGATGGCGGGGGTGCCCTATCACGCCATCGAGGGCTATCTGGCCAAGCTGGTGCAGCTTGGCGAATCCGCCGCCATCTGCGAACAGGTGGGGGATCCCGCCACCAGCAAGGGGCCGGTGGAGCGCAAGGTCATTCGCATCATCACCCCGGGCACCGTCTCCGACGAGGCGCTGCTCAGCGAGCGACAGGACAACCTGATCGCCGCCGTCTACCACGATGGCCGCCGCTTCGGCTATGGCACCATGGACATCGGCTCCGGCCGCTTCTTCATCAACCAGTTCGAGAAAGAAGAGACCTTGCTGGCTGAGCTGCAGCGCACCAATCCGGCCGAACTGCTCTACCCGGAATCGTTCGAATTCCTGCACCATATAGAGGGTCGCCGCGGCCTGCGTCGCCGCCCGGAGTGGGAGTTTGAGCTGGGCACCGCCCGCAAGCTGCTCTGCCAGCAGTTCGGCACCCAGGATCTGGTGGGATTTGGCGTCGACAAGAGCGAGACCGCCCTGTGCGCCGCTGGTTGTCTGATGCAGTACGTCAAAGATACCCAGCGCACCGCCCTGCCCCACATCCGCAATGTACGCCTTGAACAGCCGGATCACGCCGTCATCATGGATGCCGCCACCCGCCGCAATCTGGAGCTGACCCAGAATCTGGCCGGTGGCTATGAGAATACCCTGGCCGAGGTGCTGGATCGCACCGCCACCCCCATGGGCAGCCGCCTGCTCAAGCGCTGGATCCACCAGCCGATCCGCGATCGGGTGATCCTGAAAGGTCGCCAGAGCACCATCAAGGAGCTCATCGAGCAGAACCTCTACGACGAGTTGGGCAACCTGCTGCGTCAGGTGGGTGATGTGGAGCGGGTGCTGGCCCGTCTCGCCCTGCGCTCGGCCCGCCCGCGCGACCTCACCCGCCTGCGTCAGGCCTTCGCCCAGTTACCCGAGTTGCAACGCCTGCTGGCGGACAACGAACACGAAGCGGTGCAACAGCTGGCCGAGCGGGCCAGCACCTTCCCCGAGCTGCTCGACCTGCTGGAGCGTGCGGTGATGGAGGTGCCGCCGGTGCTGATCCGCGATGGTGGCGTGATCCGTGACGGCTTCAATCAGGAGCTGGACGAGCTGCGGGATCTCGCCAACGGTGCCACCGCCAGCCTCGCCCGCATCGAGGAGCGGGAGAAGCTGCTGACCGGCATCAACACCCTCAAGGTGGGTTACAACAAGGTGCACGGCTTCTATATCGAAGTGAGCCGCGCCAACAGCCATCTGGTGCCGGCCCACTACATCCGCCGTCAGACCCTCAAGAACAACGAACGCTACATCATCGACGAGCTGAAGAAGTACGAGGACAAGGTACTCACAGCCCAGTCCCAGGCGCTGGCGCTGGAGAAACGGCTCTACGAAGAGCTGCTCGATGCTCTGCTGCCCCACCTCGGCGACCTGCAGGATTCCGCCGCCGCACTGGCGGAGCTGGACGTGCTGGCCAACCTGGCCGAGCGGGCCGAGACCCTCGACTACCGCTGCCCGACCCTCATCGATGAGGATCAGATCCTGATCGAAGCGGGCCGCCATCCGGTGGTTGAGCAGGTGATGACAGCTCCCTTTATCGCCAACCCCATCCGGCTGGAGCGGGAGCGGCGGATGCTGATCATCACGGGTCCCAACATGGGCGGTAAATCGACCTACATGCGCCAGACCGCGCTGATCGTGCTGCTGGCCCATATCGGTGCCTTCGTCCCCGCCGACAGCGCCCGCATCGGCCCCATCGACCGCATCTTTACCCGCATCGGGGCATCGGACGATCTCGCCTCCGGCCGCTCCACCTTTATGGTGGAGATGACCGAGACTGCCAATATCCTCAACAACGCCACCGCCCGCAGTCTGGTGCTGATGGACGAAATTGGCCGCGGCACCAGCACCTACGACGGCCTCTCGCTGGCGTGGGCATGTGCCGAACAGCTGGCGAGCAAGATTGGCGCCTACACCCTGTTTGCCACCCACTACTTCGAGCTGACCCGCTTGCCCGAGCTGATGAGCGGGCTGGCCAACGTCCATCTGGATGCGGTGGAGCACGGCGACACCATCGCCTTTATGCACGCGGTGCAGGAAGGCGCGGCCAGCCGCTCCTACGGCCTGCAAGTGGCGGCGTTGGCCGGGGTGCCGAAATCGGTGATCCAGCAGGCACGTCACAAACTACACGAGCTGGAGAGCGCCACTCCGGTCGCCGCCGGTGAAACCCGCCCGGCTCCGGTGACCATGGCGCCCCAGAGCCATCCGGTAGTCGATGAGCTGGAAGCAGTGCGCCCGGACGAGCTCACCCCCCGTCAGGCGCTAGATCTGCTCTATCGCCTCAAACAGATGTTGTGAACAACCGCTTCGGCTCAGGTATGAAACAACCGGCCTCACGCTGTTATCATCAACAAAAGAGCCGCCCATCGGGCGGCTCTTTGCATCAGCTTGTTATAGAACCGTCAATCTACTCTGGGCGGTGCAGCGATATGGGTCGCCTCTGACTGATGGTCACCCTCCTTGATCCAGGCATCCAGCAGGGTATAAGCCACCGCCAGCACCACGGGGCCGATAAACAGACCGATGATCCCCATCGCCAGCAGGCCGCCGATAACCCCCACCAGAATGAGAATGAGGGGCAGATTGGCACCGCGTTTGATCAGGAAGGGACGCAGGAAGTTGTCCATGGTGCCGGCGATCAGCGACCAGACCAGCAGGAAGGTGCCCCAGGTAGTATCACCGCTCCAGTAGAGATAACCGACACAGGAGATCAGCACCGGAAAGGGACCTATCTGGGCGACGATGAGCAGGAACATTACCACCACCAGAACCATGGTGTAGGGGATGCCAGCGATCCACAGCCCCACCCCGGCCACCGAGGATTGCACCAGCGCAGTAACCACCACCCCCATGGCCACGGCACGGATCGCCTGGGAAGCCAGCACGGTCGCATTGTCACCGCGATCCCCGGCCAGCCGGTGGGCAAAGCGGCGAATGCCGGTCGCCACCACTTCACCGGAGTGATAGAGCAGACCACAGATACCGACCGTCAGCAGGAAGTGGACCAGCAGCATGCCCAGATTACCCGCCTGAGCAGCCAGCCAGCGCGCCGTCTGACCGAAGTAGGGCGCCAGCTTGGCAAACAGCACCTGACCACCGCTCGCCAGAATTTGCTGCCAGAAGTCATAGAGCTTGCCGCCCACCAGCGGGATCTGCTGCAACCAGAGCAGCTCGGGCGGCGGCGACTGGCTGATATTGGTCCCCAGTTCGATCAGCATGGGGGCTTTCTCCGCCACATTGGCCAGTGTCATAAAGAGCGGAATGACAAACATCAGCAATAGCACCAGGCTCATAAAGAGAGCGGCCAGCGCACGCTTGCCCCACAGCAACCGCTGCACCATCAACATCAGTGGCCAGGTAGCGATGGTGATCATGGTGGCCCACACCAGTGCGGGCAGGAAGGGGCGCAGCACCATAAAGCAGGAGATGATCAGGAGGCTGAGAAACAGCACCCCCAAGGTTATCTTGGCCAAATCCACTTTTTTCATATTCATAGAGTTCCCCTTGCAGGGCGTCCGCCCCTGGGTCGTGAGTCTTGTTTCAAGAGAGAGAGTATCCACCAGAGACCGACGCTCAACCAGAGCCCCAGCCCGAAAAAGAGCACAAACTGACCAAGCAGGATAGTGAGCGAACTACTGGTCAACAGCGGCAATGCCCACGCGCCCGCCACCATCAGCAGCATGCCCGCCAGTACCACGGCGCCGATAAGCCACGGGGAATAACCGTCACGCACCAGCGTGCCCCTTCCCCCGAGCCAGAGGCCCAGCGCTACCAGCCCGATCCCGGCCAGATGGGCCGACTGGCTCAGGCCAGCGCAAACCAGTGCGGCGGCGATCAGCAAGCCCCAAGCGGATGAACGCTGATCCAGCCGCCAGTAGGGGCGAACCGCCAGCAGCAAGGCACCAATCAGCAGCCCCGCCGCCACATCGGAGATAAAGTGCACCCCGAGCCAGACCCGCGCCAGACCGGTGGTGAGCGCCAGCAGCAGCGCCAGCGAGTAGGCCAGCCCGCGCCGGGCAGGCCAGAGCCAGCCAAGCAGCGCGCCCCAGAACAGCAGGGCCGAGGCGGTGTGACCGCTCGGCATGCCAAAGCCCTGGGCACTGTGAGTCGCCAGTTCAGGTTGCAGATGGAAGGGGCGCGGCCAGCCGATCCCCTCCTTGCTCGCCTGCACCAGCAGCCCGAGCCAGAGCATGGTAAAGAGCAGCTGGCGCAGCCGTGGCCACCCCAGCAACGGGAGCAGCAAAGGTATCAGGGCAAGCTGAAAGCCGCCTGAACCAAACAGATTGCTGACCGACAGCCACCAGACATCGGCCCCAAGCCACTGCTGCAGGCGCAGCATCAGCGGGATCTCGGCCTGATGCAGCGCATTGCCCTGCTCTACGAAATCGGCCTGCCAGCGCACCTCGCTCTCGGGCAGCTCGCCAAGCCGGGCTTGCAGCCAGTCGAGCTGATCGGGGAAGCGGCGCTGCGCGCGGGGCAGCTTGTCCACCGCGATCAAGCGGGCATTGAGGATCTCTCCACCCAGATTGGGAGCCTGCAGCAGCGAGACAAAATCGGAATCTTGCTGGGCGACGATAGGCTCCAGAGTGCGGCAGGCAAAGACCCGCGCTTTCTGCCAGCGGCCAAGATCCGCGACGACTTCGCCGCGCAGGCCGGTCTCTTCATACAGCTCGCGCAGCGCCGCCTGCTCGGGGCGCTCGTCACCATCTATGTAGCCGCCGCTCAAGCTGTAGCGGGAGGAGATACGATCCTGCACCAGCAGCAGTTGATCCTGATGGCGGATGGCGCAGACTGCCGCCGTCGGTTCGGCGCTCAGGGCTGGCAGAGCGGTAAACAGCGCCAGCAACAGTAAAAAGAGGGTTCTCGACATCAATTTGCTTTCCCTATGCACAATGGCGACAAGCCTCCCAGAAATCAGATAGTTGGGCAATGCTGGCGGCCTGTTCAGCGCTGATCCGGCCATGATGGCCACACCGGGAAGATTGCGATGAGCGAGGGCACTCCCTACTATTGGCGGCTATCTTCAATGTCATGCAGCAAACGCTGGAGCCCTCCATGAGACAGTTCGGCTTTTTCCTCGGCATCGCCATCGGTGTCATCCTGATCCTGTTCGGCAGCATCGTCATCTTTCAGGCCCTGCCTGCGGCACTGGATGTGCTGGAGATGCCAAGCCGCATCCCGTTCGTGCGCGAGGTCTACACCTGGCTGATGACCAGCGCCAACGGCCTCACCGCCCAGCTGGAGCAGAACTTCCTGGAAGCGTTCCAGACCGTGCTCAAGCTGATCCTGCTCATCACCTTCATGTGGGTCTGCGTCAAGCTGGTCAACATGGGGGTGCTGATTATCCGTGCCGGGGTTGACCTCATCCGCACCGCCATCGCCCACAGCGAAGGCCCCCACGACCAGAAGAAGCCGGATCAGCACGATCACTTCTGACTAAGCAGTGGTCAACGGATGTGAACGCTGCCGCCCCCAACAGGGGCGGCAGTGTTATATGCGCGGTATGGAGGCCCTTCCCAGCCCCCATGAATACCCGATAAACCAGCGCCATTCCCTTGTTAATCAGCAAACTGCCCATATGTTGCATCACCTTGACATGGTTTGTGCCCCGCACGGCGGTTGCCCGGTTTCTATCCCGCCCCCGGGCTCTGGTATAATCGACCGCCTCTTTTCCCCGTTATGGAGCCTGTTCATGGCCAATCATCCGGAAAGCGCCCTTGAGGTTCGTCTCGACAAGTGGTTGTGGGCGGCCCGTTTCTACAAGACCCGCTCGCTGGCGCGGGATCGGATTGACGGCGGCAAGGTGCACTACAATGGTCAGCGCAGCAAACCGGGCAAACAGGTGGAAGTGGGTGCTCTGATCCGCTTCTGGCAGGGACAGGATGAGCGGGAAGTGCGGGTGCTGGCCATCAGCGATCAGCGCAAATCGGCACCGCTGGCCCAGCAGCTCTATGAAGAGACCGCCGAAAGCCTGAAAAAACGGGCTGAAAACAGCGAGGCACGCCGCTTCAACAGCCAGTTTGCGCCGAGCCCGGAGCGTCGCCCCGACAAGCAGGAGCGGCGTCAGCTGCTCAAGGTCAAGCAGTACTGACCGACCCCGATTTGATAGCGCAGTGACGGCCACAGGCGGTCACTGCGTCCGATTTACCTCACCGAAGAACTCAGGAATATATGATGAGCAACCAAGATCTGCTGTATCGCTATCTGTTTGAAGAGTACGAAGTACGTGGCGAGCTGGTCCAGCTGGATCACACCTACCGCCACGTGGTGGAAGCCCAGAACTACCCGGTGCAGGTGCAAAAGCTGCTGGGCGAGCTGCTGGTCGCCACCAGCCTGCTGACCGCTACCCTCAAGTTTGAAGGCTCCATCACAGTGCAGCTGCAGGGCGATGGCCCGGTGCGTCTGGCCGTGATCAACGGTGACAACAACCAGCAGTTGCGCGGCGTGGCACGCTATGAGGGCGAGCTGCCGAGCGACGACAAACTGCAGAGCCTGATCGGCAACGGCCAGCTGGTCATCACCATCACGCCGGAACAGGGCGAACGCTATCAGGGCATCATCGCGCTGGACGCCGACACCCTGGCTGGCTGTCTGGAGCACTACTTCGCCCAGTCCGAACAGCTGGCGACCAAGCTGTGGATCCGTACCGGTTACCATGAAGGGCAACCCCGCGCCGCCGGCATCATGCTGCAGGAACTGCCAGCCCAGAGCGAGGATCACAGCGACGACTTCGAGCACCTGACCCAGCTCACCAGCACCATCAAGGATGAAGAGCTGTTTGGTCTGGAAGCCGAAGAGATCCTCTACCGTCTCTACCATCAGGACAAGGTGCGGGTGTTCGATCCGCAGGCGGTCGAGTTCCGCTGCACCTGCTCCCGCGAGCGCTGCGAAGGGGCCCTGCTGCAGATAGAAAAGGAAGAGGTGATGGATATGGTGCAGGAGCTCGGCAAGATCGACATGCACTGTGATTATTGCGGCGCCCAGTACCAATTTAATGGGATCGATGTCGAAACCCTGTTCAGCAGGGCTCCCGGCAATGATGCAAACAAGTTACACTAATTAAAGGCGGGCAAAACCCGCCTTTAACTTTAATAACAAAAAAACACCCTATTTTATAAAGTTTGATGGCGATCGCTAAACTCTACCACCTAAGTGATAGGATGAACGTCAGATAGAACCCTACAAACCTCTGAACCCAGGAGAATACAATGACAATCGTGGCAGAACCCACCCTGGCCCAACAATTAGGACTGGACCAGTACGGCATCAAAAACAGCCAGGAAATCGTTCGCAACCCCTCTTACGAGCAGCTTTTCGCTGAAGAGACTCGCCCTGACCTGGAAGGGTTCGAGCGCGGCGTCGTCACCGAACTGGGCGCCGTCAACGTCAACACCGGTATCTTTACCGGCCGCTCTCCGAAAGATAAATATATCGTCAAAGATGCCACTACCCAGGATACTGTGTGGTGGTCTGACCAGGGTAAAAACGATAACAAAGCGATTACCCCCGAAGTGTGGTCACATCTGAAAGGGCTGGTCACCAAACAGCTCTCCGGCAAGCGCCTGTTTGTGGTAGACGGCTTCTGCGGTGCCAACCCGGACACCCGCCTGGCCGTGCGCATCATCACCGAGGTGGCCTGGCAGGCACACTTCGTGAAAAACATGTTCATCCGCCCGAGCGAGGAAGAGCTGAAAACCTTCAAGCCTGACTTCGTGGTGATGAACGGTGCCAAGTGCACTAACCCGAACTGGAAGGAGCAGGGTCTCAACTCCGAGAACTTTGTTGCCTTCAACATGACCGAGAAGATGCAGCTCATCGGTGGCACCTGGTACGGTGGCGAGATGAAGAAGGGCATGTTCTCTATGATGAACTACTTCCTGCCCCTGCGCGGCATTGCCTCCATGCACTGCTCCGCCAACGTGGGTCAGGACGGTGACGTAGCCATCTTCTTCGGCCTCTCCGGCACCGGCAAGACCACCCTCTCCACCGATCCCAAGCGTCAGCTGATCGGCGATGACGAGCACGGCTGGGATGACCACGGCGTGTTCAACTTCGAAGGGGGCTGCTACGCCAAGACCATCAAGCTCTCCGAAGAGGCCGAGCCGGACATCTACCACGCCATCCGCCGCGATGCGCTGCTGGAGAACGTGACCGTTGCTGCCGATGGCACCATCGACTTCGATGATGGCTCCAAGACCGAGAACACCCGCGTCTCCTACCCCATCTATCACATCGAAAACATCGTCAAGCCGGTATCCAAGGCAGGTCACGCCACCAAGGTGATCTTCCTGACCGCCGACGCCTTCGGCGTGCTGCCCCCGGTCTCCAAGCTGACCAAGGAGCAGACCAAGTACCACTTCCTCTCTGGCTTCACCGCCAAACTGGCCGGTACCGAGCGCGGCATCACAGAGCCGACTCCGACCTTCTCCTCTTGCTTCGGCGCAGCCTTCCTCTCCCTGCACCCGACCAAGTACGGTCAGGAGCTGGTGAAACGGATGGAAGCGGCAGGTGCAGAGGCCTATCTGGTCAACACTGGCTGGAACGGCACCGGCAAGCGCATCTCCATCAAGGATACCCGCGCCATCATCGACGCCATTCTGGATGGCTCCATCGAGAAGGCCGAAACCAAGGTGCTGCCGATCTTCAATCTGGAGATCCCGACCGCGCTTCACGATGTGAACCCGGCGATCCTGGACCCGCGCGATACTTATGCCGACAAGGCCGAGTGGGACGCCAAGGCGCAGGATCTGGCCCAGCGCTTCATCAAAAACTTCGAGCGCTTCACCGACAATGAAGAGGGCAAGCGTCTGGTTGCGGCAGGTCCGCAGCTGTAACTGTCCCGCTTCGAACCCTTGATATCATGCCGGTCAGCCATGCTGACCGGCATTTTTGTTTTATGGCAGCCCCGAACGCCGCCAACCACGCAGCAACAGACCCCTAAACCTTGCCTTGCCAGCCCTGACGGGGTAGATTCAGCCAAACTTTATACAATATACAATTTTGTAACGCCCAATCGTGACCCGACCATGACCCCACCCTACAAGACCCGAACCCAGATGGTGATGGAAAACCTCCGTGGCCGGATCCTCCGTGGGGAGTTCCCAGCTGGCGCCCCCTTGCGTCAGGATGCCATTGCCAAAGAGCTGGCCGTTAGCCGCATCCCGGTGCGCGAAGCCCTGATGCAGCTGGAGGCGCAGGGGCTGGTCAAGTTCGAAGCCCATCGCGGCGCAGTGGTCACCATGCTGGACGCCTCGGCCATCGACGAGCTCTTTTATTTGCGAGCGCTGCTGGAAGCCGATACCCTGTTTCACGCCGTCGACAAGATGACGGAAGCCACCTTCGCGCAAGCGGAGGCGATCCTCGCCCAATTTGATCACGCCCTGGAGTCAGGCACCCAGATCGAACATTGGGCCGAGTTGAATCACAGCTTTCACGCCACCCTCTATCAGGCTGCCGGTCGCCCCCAGGCACTTGACCTGATCGCCCAGATCAATCTGAGCTGTGACCGCTATGTCCGCTTCGAGCTGCTCTTTGCCCAGGGCGGTGTAGACAAGGCGGAACGTGAACACGCCCAATTGCTGGAACTGTGCCGCACCCGGCGCAAGCACGAGGCGGTGGTGCTGCTCAGGCAGCATATCGAGGCGGCGGGCCAGTCGATCAAACAGATCCTGGCCAGCGGCCATAAAAACTGAACACTCATATAGCAACCATCTGGCACTAACGACATGAATAATTTCGAGATAATTGAAACCCGCGTCGCCCAAGTCAGGGCCGAGCTGGCCATGCAGGAGTTGGACGCCTTTATCGTCCCCCACGATGATGAGCACCTCGGCGAGTACATTCCCGCTTGTGCCGAGCGGCTTGACTGGATCACCGGGTTCAATGGCTCTGCCGGCGTTGCCATCATCATGGCCCAGCGTGCCGCCCTCTTTGTCGATGGTCGCTATACGGTACAGGCCCGCATGCAGGCGCCGTCCGAACTGTTCGAGTTGCTCCACCTCATCGAAAATCCCCACGTGCAGTGGCTGGCTGAACAACTCCCCTCCGGCACCCGGGTCGGTTTCGACGCCCGTCTGCACAGTCTGACCTGGTACAAGAACGCCAAGGCAGTGCTGGCCGAGCGCGGTATCGAGCTGGTGCGAGTCGAGCAGAACCCCATCGACCTGAACTGGAGCGATCGCCCCGAGCCCCCCAAGGCACCGGTCATCCTCTACAGCGAGGAGCTTGCGGGCCAGTCCAGCCAGGCCAAACGTGAAATGCTGGCCAGTGATCTGCGCAAGCGCGGGCTGGATGCCGTGCTGCTGACCCAGGCCGAGCCGATCAACTGGCTGCTCAACCTGCGTGGCCGCGACATCGAGCGGCTGCCGGTGGTGCTCGGTTTTGCCGTGCTCTACGCCAACACCACCATGGATTTCTTCGTCGATACCGACAAGATCGACTGCTTCGCCTTCAGTCAACACGTGGGCCAGGATGTCTCCGTCTATCCTGTCGACAAGCTGGAAGATGTGCTGCAACGCATCGGTGAAGATCAGCAAAAGGTGCTGGCCGATCCGGACACGGCCAATGCCTGGACCCAGCTCATCATGGAAGAGGCGGGTGCCATTCTGGTGGCAGGCCAGGATCCAACCATGCTGCCGAAAGCGTGCAAAAACGAGATCGAGCTGACCGGCATGCGCGCCGCCCACCTGCGCGATGGCGTGGCTATGACCCGCTTCCTCGCCTGGCTGGATCGGCTGATCGCCTCCGGCGAATTCGAGGGAGTGGATGAAGGCACCCTGGCCGATCAGGTGGAAGCGTTCCGCCGCGAGCAGGAACACTACGTCGAGCCGAGCTTCGACACCATCTCGGCACTCGGCCCCAACGCCGCCATGTGCCACTACCGCCATACCAATGGCACCCCGCGCCCCTTCGGCCAGGACAGCCTCTATCTGCTGGACTCCGGCGCCCAGTATCTGGATGGCACCACCGACATCACCCGCACCATCAAGGTGGGTGAGGTGACCGATGAGCAGAAGGCGATGTTTACCCGGGTGCTGCAGGGACATATTGCGCTGGATCAGGCCCGCTTCCCGCGCGGCACCGCCGGTATCCAGCTCGACGTGCTGGCCCGCATGCCGCTGTGGCAAGCCGGTTACAACTACGACCACGGCACCGGCCACGGCGTCGGCCACTTCCTGAGCGTCCACGAAGGGCCCCAGCGCATCGCCCCGAAAGGGAGCATGGTCGCCCTGCAGCCGGG
Organism: Aeromonas sp. 600479; assembly: GCF_049175515.1. Taxonomy (NCBI): domain Bacteria; kingdom Pseudomonadati; phylum Pseudomonadota; class Gammaproteobacteria; order Aeromonadales; family Aeromonadaceae; genus Aeromonas; species Aeromonas sp. 600479. Next base: position 199,368 of record NZ_JAAKVF010000005.1, on the reverse strand, counting down.
CATGGTGCTCTCCAACGAGCCGGGCTACTACCGCGAAGATGGCTTCGGCATCCGCTGTGAAAACCTGGTGGTGGTGACCGAGCTGGAGCAGATCGGTGAGCTGCCGATGTTGGGCTTCGAGCGCCTGACCTATGTTCCGTTCGATACCCGCCTGATCGATCGCAGCCTGCTGAGCCCGGCCGAATTCCGCTGGATCAACGAATACCATGTCGAGGTGTTCCGCCGCCTGAGCCCACTGCTCGAGGGCGAGGATCTCGCCTGGCTGGAGCAGGCAACCAGCCTCATCTGATGACACAGGGCCTGCGGGCCCTGTTTTTTATCCCCCCTTTTGACCTGTATCAACACCCAAAGCGAGCAGGTCAGGAGAATGGCGGCCATGAAAAGTCATCATGCCAGCCCAGCCCGGGGCTCACACGCCGCAGCCAGCAAAAAGGCGAGTGACCATCCCAGACTCATGCGCGAGCAGCAGACGGTCAGCGCCATGATCCGCCTCTACTGCCAGCACCATCATCAGGATCCCCATTGCCGCCACTGTCGCCAGTTGCGGGATTTCGCCCATCAGCGCCTTCGTCGCTGCCGTTATGGCCACGGCCACAAACCCACCTGTGCCAACTGCAATATCCACTGCTACGCACCGGCGATGCGCAAACAGATCCAGCAGGTGATGAAGTGGAGCGGCCCGCGCATGTTGCTGCGCCACCCCTGGCTCACCCTCCGCCACCTGCTCGACGGCTTGCGCAAGGCGCCCAAACTGCCCCAGAGCCGCCCCCTGCCGCCATAACCGCCAATCCCTTGCATCCGGCAGGGGATGACCACTACCCTATGACTCCTTTTTTGCCGTTGACCCCAAGGTCAGCGGCGTTGCCGATCCGTTTGTTTCCAATGGAGTCCTGATGCACCACAACCCGCCCCTGCTACGCACCGCTACCCACAATGACATGCACGCCATCTGGCAGATCGATGCCAAGGTGTTTGGCGAAGATGTCTATCCCGCCTTCTTCTTTCGTCAAGCGATGGATTTGTGGCCAGAGTTGTTGCTGGTGGCCGAATACGAGGGGCAGCTGGTGGGGTATGTGCTGGGGGGATTCGGTCAGGAGCGGTCGCAAGGCTGGGTGCTCTCGCTGGCGGTGCTGCCCGAGGCGCGCGGTTTTGGTCTGGCCGAGCGAATGATGCGCCAGATGGAGGCCAACCAGCAGGCGCTGCAGATCAGCGAACTGCGGCTCACGGTCGATCCGGCCAATCCGGCCCAGCGCCTCTACTACCGGCTCGGTTACACATTGCAGGCGGAAGTAGCCGACTATTTCGGCCCCGGAGAAGACCGTCTGCTGCTGGTTAAAACCCTCTCCGGTACAGCTGCGATTCAAGGACAAAACCGGTTACAGAACGCATAATTGGTTACATTTTGCCGATTTCATGTGTGACGGGGTTGGAGTAAAGTTCACTCATCAACCGAATTGTTCAAATTACGTGCAGCCCAGGAGGCCCACCATGTTGAAGCGTATGACCCTTATTGCCCTGCTGGCAGCAACCACCATCACCGGTTGCGCCAACAGCGATGTTTACTCTGGCGATGTCTACACCAAAGACCGTGCCAAACAGGTACAAACCGTAAGCTATGGCACCATCATCTCCACCCGCCCGGTGAAGATCCAGGCCGATGAGAACTCCCTGATTGGCACTATTGGCGGCGCCGTGGTCGGCGGCCTGCTGGGCAGCACCATAGGCGGCGGCACCGGCCGTGATATCGCCACAGCAGGTGGTGCCATTGCCGGCGCGGCAGCCGGCAAGGCCGCTGGCGACAAACTCAACCAGGTCGACGGGGTCGAGCTGGAGATCAAGAAAGAGAACGGCGAAGCCATCGTGGTGGTGCAGAAAGCCAGCCCCACCTTCGTGCCGGGCGCGCGGGTACGCATGACCCAGGGCAATGGCAGCATCAACGTGGCCGTCGTGAATTAAGCGTGTGAACCAAGGTTTCGCCACCCTCGAGCCATAAAAAAACCGCCGGTTCCGGCGGTTTTTTGTTGTCTGACGTTCTGGATTACATGCTGTAAGCCTTCTCGCCGTGGGAGGTGACATCCAGCCCTTCCCGCTCGGCATCGCCATTGACCCTCAGCCCGATCAGCATATCGACCGCCTTGAAGGCAATCGCCGCCACGGCACCGGACCAGAGCAGGGTGACACCGACCCCGATAGCCTGGATCTTCACCTGAGTCAGGATGGAGTACCCCTCGGCAACCTGATTGGTAACATAGTCCCACACCCCGGTGCCGCCCAGATCCGGGCTGGCAAAGACGCCGGTCAGCAGGGCGCCGAGAATGCCGCACACCCCGTGTACGCCAAACACGTCCAGGCTGTCATCGGCCCCCAGCAGACGCTTGAGACCGTGGACGCCCCACAGACCGGCCACACCACTGACAAGACCCATCACCAGCGCGCCACCAACACCGACAAACCCGGCCGCCGGGGTGATCATCACCAGACCGGACACCGCTCCGGACGCCGCACCCAGCAGGGAGGGACGCCCCTTCATCACCCACTCGGCCAGCGTCCATGACAGAGCTGCCGCAGCCGGCGCCACCCAGGTGTTGATAAAGGCGAGCGCAGCCACCCCGTTGGCTTCCAGCGCGGAGCCCGCGTTGAAACCGAACCAGCCGAACCAGAGCAGGGAGGCACCGATCATGGTCATGGTCAGGCTGTGGGGGGTCATGGGATCACGACCGTAGCCCAGACGCTTGCCCACCAGATAGGCACCCACCAGACCCGCCACAGCGGCGTTGATGTGCACCACGGTGCCGCCTGCAAAGTCCAGCGCACCATGCTGGAACAGATACCCGGCAGTTGCGGTCGCGGTTGCTGCGGCTTCGGCGCTGGTATAGGCATCCGGACCCGCCCAATACCACACCATATGAGCCAGCGGGATATAGGCGAAGGTGAACCAGATCACCGAGAAGAGCAGCACGGCGGCAAACTTGATGCGCTCGGCAAACGCCCCCACGATAAGGCCGCAGGTGATGGCGGCAAAGGCCCCCTGGAACACCACATAGATCAGCTCGCTGATCCCGACACCCTTGCTGAAGGTGGCGGCGATGGAGTCAGGGGTCACCCCCTTGAGCAGCACCTTGCTGAAGGAGCCGTAGAAATTGCCCCCCTCGGTAAAGGCCAGTGAATAACCGTAAATTACCCAGAGCACGCAGATAAGGCAGAACAGGGTAAAGACCTGCATCAGCACGCTCAGCATATTCTTGGCCCGCACCAGACCACCGTAGAAGAGGGCCAGACCGGGGATCGACATCAGGATCACCAGGGCCGCCGAGAGCAGCATCCAGGTGTTGTCACCCTTGTTGATTGTCATGGCGGCAACCGGTGCCACCGCCGCCTGTACCTGAGCGACCTCTTCGGCCCAACTTGGGGTAACCAGCAAGGCAGGCAACATCGTCAGACCCGCCATCATCCATTTTTTGACCATAGAGCACTCTCCTTCCCTGTCGTACCGGTACAAGACCGGCTCCGTTTCCCTGATTGAATCTGTGGCGAACCGCAAGGTGTTGCTGCAACCCGCCAGAATCACACCCGCGCCCGGCACGGGGATGCCTCTTGCCACTTCCTCATCACTGCGTCTGCCGCCGATGACCGCAAGAGACCGTCTGACATGTAAAAAGCATAAAGCGGGCCACAAATTTAAATCCTTTTAAATCATTGCGTTATAAAGATCATGCATTATCAATGCACCAATTTAGCGCATGAGCTGCGCTAACCTGCCCTGGGTCGCCCTGTCACAGGGCAGGCGATACGTCGCGCACCAGAAGTGCGCAAACCCTGAGCCAGCCCACAAGCTGACGTCATCGATATCGCGCGCTGCGGGCCCGCTCGTTTACACTGACAGACCAGCCGTTTCCTGTTATCCGACCACGGCATGCCATTACACAGCCCCTTGTTTGCAAGCTGATGGCAGGCCCAATCCGAGGAACACCATGCAGTTCGATCGTCTCGACATCAGCCTCTCCCACTACCGTCATCTCGACCGGGAGCATCGCGCCCACATCGCGCTGCTGGGGATAGTGATGCTGGCCATCATGGCCCTGCATCTGTTGCTGCTGCCCCACTTCCCTTACGAGCGCTTTTACGCCGTCAGCTTTGGCTTCGAGGTGATCAACTGGCTCACCATGCTGTTCCTGTTCTGGGTGGTGCAGTGCGCCCACCTGCCCACCCACACCTACCGCATGCTCTCCTGCGGTCTGATGCTGTGGATCATGGGGGCCACCGCCGACATCATGGATGAGCTGGTGGCGCAGCCGCTCTGGCTCGCCATCTATGCCGAGGATCTGCTGCGCTCCAGCGGCATCCTGCTCAGCAGCATCGGCATCCTGAGCACCATGCACCACCTCTTTCATATCAATACCCGGCTCAGAGAGCAGGCGCTGTTTGACGATCTGACCAAGCTGCCAAACCGGCGCTACTTTCATCAGCAGCTGTTTCTGGAGCAAGGGGTTTGCCATGCCCTCATCCTGCTGGACCTGGATCACTTCAAGCGGATCAATGACAACTACGGCCACGATATCGGGGATCGGGTGTTGCAGCAGTTTGGCGAGCTGTTGCAACAGCACTGCCCACCGGGTGCGCTGGCGGCCCGTGTCGGTGGTGAAGAGTTTGCCCTGCTGCTGCCCGTCGCTCACGAAGCCGATTTGCAGCAACTGACCAACACCCTGCTCACTGCGACCCGCACCATAGCCCCCGACCCGACCCATACCATGACGGTCAGTCTGGGGATGGGGATCCGCGAGCCCGGGGAGCCGGCCGTCTCGCTGTTCAAACGGGTGGATCAGGCGCTTTATGGCGCCAAGGAGGCGGGTAGAAACTGCGCGGTATGGGCGACGCCGACTAATAAAGAGGCGTGAAGAGCTGCCGGTTGATTGCCGGTCACTGCGGAACATTGCTGCTGAAACAGGGGCCCAGGGGCCCCTGTTTTATGGGGGGAAATCCCCCCACCTAAAAGCGGAAGGTAAGACCGATATTGGCCTGCCACTGGGTCACCAGCTCCCCGCGTACCTTGAACACGCACTGCTCCGGGTTGCAGAGAAACTGGTTGTTGTCGTTAACCAGCGAGCCATAACCGCGCACCTCGGCCCGCAGCGCCAGATGCTCGGCGAGGCGCGGTTGCACCCCGAGCGCCAGCGACATGGAAGGGGTCACCTCGCTGTCGTAAGCGGCAAAGCGGGTCACCCCGATCCCGGCGCCGATATAGGGCGCCATCAGGTTGTCAGAGAGGGTCAGAGCACCGGCAAAGTGCAGGATGTCCACCGTCAGGCGATCCGGCTGGTCGGGAGAGAGGGTGGTGGACTGATGGCTGTAGAGCAGCTCGATCATGCCCGGATCATCCACCTCCTTGCTGATAAAGAGACCCCAACTGCCGGAGCCCTGCCCCTGCAGTGAATCGAGCGAGGCCGAGCGCGAGACCGGCTGCACCACCTCGTCACTCTTCTCGAAGTCGATGGCTGAGCTGTAGCCGAAAAACGGCGTCACCTGCCAACCAGATGTGGTCGCAGCCTCGCTACTCCAGGCCTGCCCCAGTGGCAGCAACAGCCCCATCATCGCTATCCCGGCTCTCTTCATCATCGTCCCCTGCTCCCTGTGTGATTGTGCAGAAAGCATACCAGAGGCATCCTGCGCCCATCCTAAATGGCGGCTGTACCGGATCACTTTCAGTGCGCGATATCCCCTCGCCGAAACCTCTGCCAAGCAACGCGACAACCGCCGCTATGTAACACCCATCACCATTCATCGACGGTTAACCTCTGCCACGTATGCTGGCGCCAAATCGGGTCATCGGAGCCCGTGATCACCACTCAGAAGGACATCAGGGAATGGTTGCCGCGCAACTTCACGACCCCCAAACCACCCTCGCGGATACCCTGCGGGCCACCGCGCACGCCATCGACGAAAGCCACATCAGCCTGCGCCAGATGCTGGAGCTGGTGGGCGAACAGGGCATGCTGCTGTTTTGCGTCCTGCTCACCGTCCCCTTTCTGTTGCCGGTCTCCATCCCCGGCGTAAGCACCCCGTTTGGCCTGCTGATCCTCTTTATCGGTATCGGCATCACCCTCAACCGGGTGCCCTGGCTGCCCGCCATCCTGATGGAGCGCCGCTTCGCCGCCGACCAGCTCAAGCCGACCCTGCACAAGGGGGCAGCTCTGCTGGCCCGTGTCGATCGCGTTATCCGCCCGCGTCTGCTGGTGCTGACCGGCAGCAGCACGGTCAACCGCTGCAACGGTCTGCTGATCATGCTGGCCGCCCTGCTGCTGATGCTACCCCTGGGCGCCATCCCCTTCACCAACGCCATGCCTGCCTGGGCCATCCTGCTGCTGGCCACCGGCATGTTGCAGCGGGACGGTCTGTTCGTCGCCAGCGGCTATCTGCTGGTAAGCGCAACCCTGGTCTGGTTCAGCGTGCTGGCCATCGGCTTGCTGATGGCGGGCCAGAGCGCCACCGGCCTGCTCGGCTAACCCCGATGCACAGAAAAAGGGCGACCAGATGGTCGCCCTTTTGGATTTGTGCGGGATACTGCCCGGTCAAAGCAGATCGTAGATAAGGGCCGAGATGGCAAGCAGCCCCATCACCAACACAAAAAGGGTACTCGGCCCGCGATAACGCTTGAGTGCGGGCAAGCGATAGATAGAGCAGGCTGGCAGCAGAAACAGGATCACCGCGATCAGCGGGCCACTGACGCGTTCGATGATGTCGAGCACATTGGGGTTCAGATAGGTGATGAGGGCGGTCACCAGAAACAGGATCACCGACGACACCCGGGCGATGGTCGACTCCTTGAGAGAGAGCCCCAGCCCCTGACAGGCACCGCTCACCATGCTCACCGTCCCCTCGCTCACCCCCATGGAGGTGCCGAGGAAGGATTTGGACATGGCCAGAATGGCGATAAGCGGCCCCACATAGGCGATCAGCGGATTGGAGAACTTGTTCGCCAGCGCCGACAGCACGGAGATATTGTCGGTGCGGGCCAGCGCCATCTCGGCCTGACTCAGGCTCATCACGCAGCTCACCACGAAAAAGAGCACGCTGCCGCAAATCAGCATGCTGCTGTATTTGATGATCCGCTTGGCACGCAGGTCGGCACTCTCCTGACAACGCTTCTTCTGCGCCGCACTGAAGGAGGAGATAATGGGCGCATGGCTGAAGGAGAACACCATCACCGGCACGATCAGCCAGAGGGATTTCCAGAACGCCGGATCACGCCACTCCACTGCCTGACTCTCGCTGAAATAGGAGAGGCTCCACTGGGGCAGCAGATAGATGGATAGGCCAATCAGAAAGGCGACCATCGGCAGAGCCAGCACGCTGATGGCCGACACCACGATCTGTTTGCCAGCCAACAGGATCAGATGCAGGCCCAGCATCACCCCCAGCACCAGCAAGCCGCGGGGAAGCTCGGCGTCCCCCAGCTGGTGAACCACGAAGCTCTGGATCGCATTGGTGATAGAGATGCTGTAGACCAGAATGATGGGGTAGAAGGCCATCAGATAGACCAGCATCAGCAGCTTGCCCGCTCTGGCACCGAAGTGCTCCTCCACCACATGGGTGATATCCCCTTCCTTATGGGAGCTGGAGAGCACAAAGCGGCTCAATGCCCGGTGGGAATAATAAGAGAGCGGGAAAGCCAGCAATAATATAAATAGCAAAATAACCGGAGAATTACTGCCAACCGTAATAGGGAGAAATAACGTACCGGCACCAACCGCAGTGGCATATAAGCCCATGGTCCATACCGAATCGCTTTTCTCCCATTTCAATTTTGAAACAGGGTTACTCTTTTCAGCAATAGAAACACTCATTGCAATATATACCTTATTAGTCTGTCATCATTATTTTTATTGGCCCGAATAACAGGCTGGCGATATGTCATGGCAGATCGCCCTGTTCGTGAAAGAACAACACCGCCAGTGGCCAATAGGGCCACCGGAAGGGAACGGAGCTGCCACGCTACCATCGTTGAAATCGCCAACCTGGTCAAGGTTAATAATTCATGACCGTTTGAATCAGATTGTTTCAAAAGACAACGAAATGTGTCACATTCGTCATCAAGAACCAGATTCAAACCCTTTTGATAACATACCGATAAAACCTCATCCTGTTGCCCAACAACATAAATAAGACCAGCGATCAGGCCGATAATATTAACACCTTATCCTTTAGAATATGAGTTAAATAATAAGCCCAACTTTTCTACTAATTGACAGTGATGTCAGTCAACTTATTTAGAGTAAAAGAACGGGCTATTTCCGCCATGCGACCGGATAGACTCTCTCAACCTGCCGGGCAGTGTGCTACCCGGTTGCGGCCTGCCCGCTTGGCTCGATAGAGCCACTCGTCGGCCCGGGCCAGCGCCTGATTGATCTCCTCCTCCGGCTGCACCAGGGTTGTGCCCAGACTGACCGTGATGGCGACCGGATCGGCAGGCAATGCTTCGACAGCGGCACGGATCTGCTCCGCTATCTGCAGCAAACCGGCTTCATCGATCCGTGGCAAAAGGATCAGAAACTCCTCGCCGCCGCTGCGCACAAAGAGATCGTCCGCCCGCAACAGGGCATCGATGCAGCCACTGAATCGCTGCAAGGCCCGATCTCCCTGCTGATGACCGTAGTGATCGTTGATCTGCTTGAAGTGATCGATGTCGAGCATGATAAGGCCACAGGGCGCCTCCCCTGCCCGCAACGGCTGACAGTGCTCGAAGAAAAAATGGCGATTGTAGAGACCGGTCAGCTGGTCGGTTTCACTCTGACGCAGCAATCGCTGCTGCAACTCGTACTGGCGGGTAATATTGCGGGTCACCCAGGCTACCGCCCGCTTGCCGTCATAGAGGGAGGGCAGAGGAGCAATCTTGCCCTCAAAGCGCTGTATCCCTTGTGGCCCGACACCGGCATCAATGCCACCCACCTCGCTGGCCGCCAGATCGTACTCGACCACCTGAACCTGGCCGCTATCCAGCGCCAGCGCGACCTGCGCCATCACCCAGAGCGCCATCGTCTCCGGCAGCACATCCCGCAACTGCTTCCCTGCCAGCGGATTGCCGTCCTGATAGGATTGCTGCTCCATGCCTCCTATGTATTCAACGTAATAACCATCTTCACTCAGGATAAAGACCGGGTCGGGCAACTGGGCCATCACCTCGTAAAGCTGCAATACCGACAGTGTCATAGATGCTCCTGTACTTCAGCGGCCAACAGGGGCCGTATATTGTGCCCCAACCCGATGATCCACCAGCAATCAGCATAAGAGATAGATTTGCAGCGGTAGCCAACAATCCTTTACAGCAAGTGTACCCCGCGTGGTGAAACAGCCCGTCGCAACACGCAAACCACCGGGATCCCCCCATATCCCATTGTTTCAAAAAGAGGCTTCGTTTAGGCTCCTTTGGCTCGCCCCCATTTTTATCCCTCCATGGAGACGCAGCCCGATGCCGCAGGAGGGGAATCGCACAAGGAGTTGCAGGATGAAGAACGCCATCGTTACCGCCCGCTTCGACGCTATCAGTACCGAAGGGGAACAGCTCACCCTCAAGATCGCCATCAAGGCCCCCGAGCCGGATCCCAAGTCCGCCAGCGGTGACTGGCGCTGCAAGGTGAAGCTGGCGGGGCTGAGCGACAAAACCTTTATCTACGGCATCGACAGCCTGCAGGCCCTGAGCCTCGCCATCAAGTTTGTCGAAACTGAACTGCGCGCCTTCTCCGATGCGGGCTGGCAATTCTATCTGCCAGGCTGCCCCGATCACCCTATCGACATGAGCGCCTGCTACTTCCCGGCGCTCTAGCCCGGCCAACCCTAGGAGCCCGGATGCACGGACCCGATCCCGCCAATCCCCACCCCATGAATGGCTTCCCCCAGGTGTGTTTTATCAAGAACACCATCAAGGGGCCCAATATCGAGGTGGGTGACTACACCTATTACGACGACCCGGAGGATTCGGCGGGCTTCGAGCGCAACGTTCTCTACCACTTTCCCTTCATCGGCGACAAGCTCATCATCGGCAAGTTCTGCGCCATCGCCCGCGGGGTGAAGTTCATCATGAACGGCGCCAACCACCAGACCTCCGGCTTCTCCACCTACCCCTTCTTTATCTTCGGCAACGGCTGGGAGCATGCCGCCCCCGCCCCGGGCAGCCTCCCCTACAAGGGGGATACCGTCATCGGCAACGATGTCTGGATTGGCTATGACGCCCTGATCATGCCGGGAGTAAAAGTCGGCAACGGCGCCATCATCGCCGCCCGCTCCGTGGTCACCGGAGACGTGCCCGCCTATGCCGTGGTCGGCGGCAATCCCGCCAAGGTGATCCGCTACCGCTTCGACGACGACACCATAGCCCGTCTCAACGCCATCGCCTGGTGGGACTGGCCGGTGGAGCAGATCAGCCGTAACCTGCCGCTTATCAGCGGCGGCGAGATAGCCGCGCTGGAAGCGGCAATCCGCTAGAGACAAGCCCCATCAGGCATAGGGCCAGAAATGAGAAGAGGGTTGAGCGCACAGGCACTCAACCCTCTTTTTGATTGGTCGCAGACCGCTCAGTGGCTGGCGGAGCGACTACCGCTCCAGATCAGCTCGCCGCTGCGCAGCTCCATCAGGGTCATCGACAACCGATAACGGCTCCCCTCGGCCACCAGATCCCCGTAGAGCATGTAGCCGGCGCCGGTCTGACGGCCAAGCCGCACCAGGGAGGCCGGGTTCATCCTGCCCTGCTGATACTCAAGCTGGCCGGTGATGGCTGCCACCTGCCCTTGGTCGACAAAATGAAAACCGCTCTTGCTCTGGATGCGCTTGCTCATGGCCGCCGCCATGGCGCGGGTGTCCACCGGCTCGCCGGTGCCGTTCTGGGGCGGGGTGAGCAGCAGCACCGGCTGACCGGTTTGCGCCAGCTCCCGCACCTCGGGGGCCTGCACAAAGAGATCGGCCATGGCCTGGGCCAGTCCTGTCGGCGCCACCGGCTTGGGCTGAACGTCCCCGCTATCCGGTTTGGTCACCGGCTTGTCCGGCTGGCTCACTGGCTGATCGGGTTCACTGACAGGAGCCTGAGTACCACCGTAGGGATTGACCGCACAACCGCCCAGCAGCAGGGCCCCCACCATCAACAAGGAACGCAGCTTCATCTTTTCTCTCCGCCAGAAATCCGTAAACGGGCATCAACACATGCCCGCATGGCGGAGCCCCTGCCCCGCATCCTCCTTATGCTAGGGACAAACCCCGGCGGGGTCGATACGCCCACCACCACAGGGCGACAGAGACTGGCGAACCTGGGCCCACGAAAAAGCTGGCACGGCTCCACCCGATTCCGTTAGGGTAGTGTCGGTAAAACATCAACAGTAACGCAGCGGTAAGCCCGGCGCACAACACGTCGCAACCCGACAGAGATCATCACACTCAAGCAGGAAGCACTATGCAACTCACCCCCCCCCAACCGCCTCAGGACGATGATGTTGAAGCGCTGCGCATTGGCCTGACGGGCTACAACGTCAGCCAGGCAGGCCCTCAACTGTACGAACTTCGGCGCGAGCGGATCGCCAGCTTTATCAAGGATAAAGAGGGCAAGGTACATGGCGGCATCATCGCCGACATCAAGTGGGGCTGGCTGCACGTCGACTGGCTCTGGATCGATGAAAGCATCCGCCGCGATGGCTGGGGCGGCCGCCAGCTCGGCGCCATGGAGCAGTACGCCCAAGGCAAGGGCATCAGCAACTACCATCTGGAAACCACCAGTTTTCAGGCCCTCCCCTTCTACCAGAAGCAGGGTTACGAAGTCTTTGGCCAGCTGCCCGATATGCCGCCGGGGCATATCAGTTACTTCCTGAAAAAGCAGGAGCACTAATTGAAGATCCTGCCACCTGTCAAAGGGAGGATACCCCAGAACATACATTCCATCATTTCGCATCGGCGATGCAGAGGGTGCACCAACTCACATTAAAAGACTCAAATGCTTCATCCTGCGATTGGTTGGAGCTACACTGCCACAAGATGATTTTTAATATATATAATTATTGTCTCGGGGTGTTTATGAAAATAAGTAAGTCTCTATCTTCATTGTTTTTATTTCTTCAAGAAAAAGAAAAAAATGGTATTTCTTTCTCCCTAGAAGAAGTTCTGACTGCAACAGGATGGAAAGCAACAACATTCAGAACTTATTGGATAAAAGGGCAACTAGCAGACTTCATCAGTGAAACCCCTGATGGTTTATATGATGCATCCAACTGTCAAAATATATCAGAAGTAGAGTTCTCTAAATTACTATCCCAATCCAAAAACAGGAGAGGATTAGGTCACAACTGCAGGTCAAAATTAGCCAAAGCATTATTAGCAAAATCTAAAGACAATATGCTTCTTGCCTTGGAGTTATACAACAGGCCATCCTTGGAGAACAAGATGGATGCTTTCTCAATGTGCTTTTGCACGGCGTGGGAGCAATTTTTAAAGGCTGCGCTCATAGAACGAGATGGTGAAAAGTCTATTTTTCGAACCAAGACTAAAGGATTCAAAGAAACAATATCCTTACGGGAGTGCTTAGAAAGATATTACCCTGCAAACTCTAAAATAAGGAAAAACATAGAGCAGGTCGCTTATTTTAGAGATCAAGCTGTTCATCTACTTATGCCTGAGATACAAGGAATTATATCCAGAGTATTTCAGTCTGGAGTCCTTAACTACACATCGCAATTCGAAAGTTTCACTGAGGTTTCATTTATAAACAATAGCCACACAGGCATGATTTCTTTAGTTGGTGAATTTAAATCACCACCTATATCTATAATGAAGTCAACTTATGGTGACATAGCTGATGACATCCTAGAATTAGCGACATCAATCGAAAATGAAGTAAATCAAAGCAATGACATTGAGTTTGCCATTCCACTTAATGTAAAACTAATATTTGCTACCGATGATGCTCAAGGAAATACTATTGCGTTAACCAGAGCGGAGGATGGTATTGAAGCCCTTAGACAAGCACTAATAATAGAAAAGCCAACCGATAGAGAAAAGACCCATCCATTCTTACAGAAGGATGCGATCAATGAAATAAACTCTCGGCTACAAGATAGATATGATGAGGGTGTTCTTAAAAAGCATTTGTCACATGATAAGAAAACAGGCATACCGCTAATAAATAAAAATTGTTTCGATGCTGTCGCATTCAAGAATTCGTGGAAATCATGTAACAATAAGTTCCATTATAAGAATGCAAACCCAGAGCTACACTATTACTCCATTGAGTTAGTCGAAGAGTTTATCAAAAAAATAATGGAACACTGTGATTATTTAAAAAATGCCAAGAGGAGTTACAACCTAGCCAGAAAGCAGAAAGTGTATAAGTAAATCTCCTGAATAGTATTTCACCAAGCATAAAAACACACCTTATATCAGAGTATTACAACCAATGCTCTGCACAGCTAAATTTATGAGGACTTTACCAAAATGGAATCAGCAGTTATAGCCGCGATAGCAAGTATAATTTCTGCGCTAATTGCACTCTTGGGGGTCATATTGTCACAGAAAAAAGCTGATGCAGCAAGAAGATCAAGTGAGGAGCTTTCACTTAGACTTAAACAGATAGAAGCAAACTATCAGTCTAGTTTAGCTAGCTTACACACAGATTTGGAGAGAATGACCTACATAATAAATTCAAATCATGCCAAACGGATTGATGTACTTTCTGAAGCATATTCAATGGCTGCTGATGTCAAGATCACATTGGAGCAGTATGTTGTACCTATGTTTATTGACTCTAAGACCAAGGATATAAACACCCTTTGTGATGCATCACGCAAGTTTGAAGAGCTTTATAAATATTGTTCTCAAAAGGCCATCTTTTTTAACGAAGATTCAAATATTATGACTTCAATAGGGGAATTGATGGGCTGTATTAACAGAATGCGTAACATGGCTGAAGAAAGTCAAGAGACTGTAAAACCAGAACAAGCAATGATTGTAATAGGAAGCGTAGGTCCAGTTTTATCTTCAATAAGAAAAGAAATTATAGAAGATTTAAAACTGAACTACCAATAACTCCATAACCGAAGTGCATACCATATCCATACATCCCACACTGAACGTTGGGGGTAAATAAGGGCTTAGTCCCCCTCTAATTCGCAGAGGCGAACCCGCTTGTCCAGGCCGCGAGACAGGATGTCGAGCGAGCGGCGCCGGGCCATGGGCCAAATCGGGAAAGGGCGAGCGCTGCTCGACCCGATTAGGCGCGAGAACAGGGATGTTCGAAGCGGGCTTTGGCCGAAGCCATGGATGGCGAAGGCCAAAGGCCCGTCGGCGCGTGCCGTCGGACAAGCGGGTGAGACGAAGTCGGGCGAATAAGCGGGGGGAGAAGACCTTTGGTGCATTTTTTGAAAAGAGCGGGTCTTTCCAAAGTCACTCGCCCCGGCCCGAGGGGCGGGCGAAACCCCTTCGAGGCCAGAGGCCTCGCGTCCTGCACGGCGAAGCCGTGCCACCACACAACGGCCCCTGCCGCCAACGCCATACCTCGGAACGGACGATTACGCCTACCGGCTAATCGACCCTACGATTGCACGGCGCAGCCGTGCCTGTTCACCACTGGCACGGAGTCTGGCTGGACGCCGGGATGCCACCGGCAAAGGGGGGCATGGCCGCCCCTATCGGCCCAAGAAGGGTTCCCAGTCCTTGAACACCGGCTGCAACCCCGCCTGTCGCACGGCAGCGGCGACTTCACCGACCGGGCGGTCGTCGTGGATGGCGAACTGCTCCAGCTCCTCCGCATCCCCTTCGGCATAGCCCCCCGGCTGGGTGCGCGACTCGGCCGACATCTGGGTGATGCCAAGGCGCACCGCGCCGTTGCGAAAGGTGGCGGACTCGCGGGTGGAGAGGGACAAGTCCAGCGTGGGCGAGAAGAGGCGCCAGGCACAGATCAGCTGGGCCAGCTGGCGATCCGACATGACCACGGCAGGTTCAAGTCCGCCGGTGCAGGGGCGCAGGCGCGGGAAGGAGAGCGAGTAGCGGCTCTGCCAGTGGTGGCGCTCAAGCCAGCTCAGATGCTCGGCGACAAAGTAGCTGTCGGCGCGCCAGTCCGAGGAGAGACCGATGAGCGCCCCCAAGCCAATTTTGTCGATACCGGCACGGCCGAGCCGATCCGGTGTGGCGAGGCGCCATGCGATGTCCCGCTTGTTGCCGCGCAGATGGTGGCGGGCGTAGGTGGGGGCGTGGTAGGTCTCCTGATAGACCATAACGGCGTCGAGGCCGAGGCTTTTCAGCTCGGCATAGTCGGCCTGCGAGAGGGGCTGCACCTCCATCCCTACCGTGCTGAAGTGGCGGCGGATGATGGGCATCACCTCGCGAAAATAGGCGAGCCCCACCTTGTGCTCGTGCTCGCCGGTCACCAGCAGCACACTGTCAAAACCGCGCGCCTTGATGGCCAGACACTCGCGCTCTATCTCCTCTGCATTCAAGGTCTTGCGCTTGAGGCGGTTGCTCATGGAGAAGCCGCAATAGGTGCAGTCGTTGGCGCAGAGGTTCGACAGATAGAGCGGCACATAGAAGCCGATGGTGTTGCCAAAGCGCTGGCGGGTCAGCCGCTCGGCCTCGGCCGCCATCTGCGGCAGATAGGCTTCGGCGGCTGGGGAGATCAGCGCCATAAAATCGGCCAGGGTGCGGCGGGGTGCGCTCAGGGCGCGGGCCACATCGGCGGCAGTTTTGGCGCGGATCTGCATGCCGATATCGTCCCACTCCAGCTCCTGCCATCGGTCGAGAAAAGAAGGCTCCTTAGCCCTTACACCCAGTGCCCTCACCCCCAGCCCCTCTCCCAGAGGGAGAGGGGGGCTAAACACATCGGCCTCGTGAGAAACCGAGAAAGAGGGCGTGGCGATTGGCTCTTGCCCCGAGCCAGCATCATGACTCATAACGCCCCCAGAAAATCGGTGAGCGGGCTGGAGGCTTGGGCCTGCAGGGCGCGGGCGCCAAGGCCAGCTTCATAAGCGCTGCGACCGGCGGTGCAGGCCAGCGCAAAGGCGCGGCCCATGGCGACCGGGTCGCCGCTCACCGCAATGGCGGTGTTGACCAGCACGGCGTCGGCACCCAGCTCAAAGGCGGCGGCGGCGTGGCTCGGCGCACCGATCCCCGCATCCACCACCACAGGCACATTGGCCTGCTCGACGATGATGGAGAGAAACTCCCGGGTTACCAGCCCCTGATTCGAACCAATCGGCGCGCCGAGCGGCATCACGGCGGCGCAGCCCACCTCTTCCAGCCGCTTGCAGAGCACGGGGTCGGCGCCGCAGTAGGGCAGCACTACAAAGCCCTCTTTCACCAGCTGCTCGGCGGCTTTCAGTGTCTCGATGGGATCGGGCAGCAGATAGCGCGGATCGGGGTGAATCTCCAGCTTCAGCCAGTTCGTCCCCAGCGCCTCGCGGGCGAGGTGGGCGGCAAATACCGCCTCGGCGGCGGTCTTGGCGCCTGAGGTGTTGGGCAGAAGCTTGACCCCGAGCTGCAACAAGGGGCTCAGGATATCGTCGTGGGCCTTGCCCGGTTCAAGCCGCTTGATAGCCATGGTGACCAGCCGGGAGCCACTCGCCTCGATGGCGGCGGCCATCAGTTCCGGGCGGGCAAACTTGCCGGTGCCGGTAAAGAGGCGCGATGAGAAGGTGTGATCGGCAATCTTGAGCATGTCAGCCTCCCGCCACAGTGGTAAGAAGAGATGAAGTTTCGCCGCAAGGCAGAGCACTCGAAGTTGGGAACGCAAGCATCATGGATCAGCCTCCTGCAATGGCGGTAAAGAGGTGAAGTTCGTCCCCGTCATTGAGACGGGTCTCGACCCAGCGGCCTCGGGGCAGCACGGCGCCGTTGAGGGCCACCGCCACCCCCTGTGGATTAACGTCTTGCGCCGCCAACAGGTCGGCCACGCTCTGCCCTGCCGTCAGCGACTGGGCTTTATCGTTGAGTCGGATGGTGAGGGTCATGGGGTGATCTCCTTATCGTGTGTCGGGCATCGGCGCTGCCCGCAAACCGGGCAATCGGGATCGGGAGCCAGAGTGAGGGTCTGCCACTGATGGGTCAGGGCATCGAAGCGGCGCAATGTGCCAGCGACCAGGCTCGGCATCCCGAGCAGCAGTTTCAGTGCCTCCAGCGCCTGCAAAGAGCCCATCACCCCGACCAGCGGACCGGTGACGCCGCTGGTCTCGCAGCTCTGGGCGAGCTTGGTATCCAGCGGATAGAGGCAGGCGTAGCAGGCGTGATCCGTGCTGGTGCGCGCCATCAGCTGCCCCTGCCAACCCACTGCGGCGGCGGAGATCCAGGGCTTGCCCTGAGCCACGCAGGCGGCGTTGATGGCCTGGCGGGTGGCGAGGTTGTCGCAGCAGTCGATCACCAGATCTACCTCGGCCACAAACTCCGGCAGGCTGGCGGCATCGAGCCGCTGGTTGATGGCGATCAGCTCCACCAGCGGGTTGTGGGCCGCCAAGCGCTCGCGGGCCAGCTCCGCCTTGGAGTGGTTGACTGCCTCGCTATCGAACAGGATCTGGCGCGGCAGATTGCTGGAATCGACCGTATCGCCATCGGCCAGCCACAAGGTGCCCACCCCGGCCCCGGCGAGATAGAGGGCGAGCGGCGAGCCGAGCCCCCCGAGGCCGACGATCAGCACGGATTTATCCCTGAGCCGTGCCTGCCCTTCTTCACCCACTTCCGCCAGCATCAGCTGGCGGCCGTATCGCAAATACTCAACATCAGAGAGCATGGGCCGCCTCCTGCATGTCGGTCATAAGCTGCGCCGAGCGCGGCTCATCCCCCCCCCCCACAGCAGCAAGCAGCCGCTCGGTCGCCCCCTGCCAGTCGTCGCTGGCAGTGATAGCCGAGACCAGCGCGATACTGCCGACCCCACTCCCCTTGACCGCCGCCACCCGCTCCTCGCTGATGCCGCCGATGGCCACCGTCGGCCAGTCGCACATCAGGGCGCGGTAGCGGTGCAGCCGCACCAGCCCCTGCGGGCGCGAAGGCATCGCCTTGGTGTTGGTCGGGAAGATATGGCCGAGCGCCATATAGGAGGGGGCCAGCTCGCGGGCTCGCATCAGCTCGAAGTAGCCGTGGGTGGAGATGCCAAGACGCAGCCCGGCCGCCTGAATGGCGGCGAGATCGGCGGTCTCCATATCCTCCTGCCCCAGATGCACGCCCCAGGCGCCCGCCTCGATGGCCTGCTGCCAGTAGTCGTTGATAAAGAGCCGCGCCCCGTGGCGGCGACCAAGCTCAACCGCATCACTAATGGCCGGTACTACCTGAGCGGCGGGCAGATTCTTGATCCGCAGCTGGATGGTCTTGACCCCCTGCCCCAGCAGGCGACGCAGCCACTTGACCGAATCGACCACCGGATAGAGGCCGAGGTTGTGTTCGGTTGCGGCAAAGGGACCCTGCGGCAGGCGGGCACTGCTTGTCTCATACAATCCGAAGCGGCGATCGAGGGTAGACCCTGCCAGCACGGCACGGGGGAAGTGGGCAAGATCGGCTGGCCAGCCAAGATGGGCGATGGGGCCCGGGCCTGCCCCCACTCCCTGCGCCGCCGCCAGCCCCTGTTGCAGGTAAGCACGAGCGAGGGTGATGGCGTCCTCTACCGGATAATCCTGCGCCACCACGGCGGCGATGGCGCTGGCGTAGCAGCAGCCGGTGCCGTGGCCGTGGCGGGTATTCAGGCGCGGCGCCGCCAGCCAGAATTCGCGGGTCTCATCCTGGTAGTAGTCGAGGCAGAGATCGCCGCTCCACTCCAGATGGCCCCCCTTGACCAGCACGGCGCGGGCGCCGAGTTCGCGCAGGCGGCGGGCGGCGAGGCGCACCAGTTCGGGGCTGCTGACCGGCAGTCCGGTCAGGGCTTCCAATTCGGGGCCGTTGGGGGTGATGAGCGACAGACGTGGCAACAGCTGCTCGCGCACCGCCTCCAGCATATTGGGCTCCGCCATCGGGGTGCCGGTGCTGGCAATGGCCACCGGGTCGTAGACCACGAAGGGGGCCGGGGTAGCCGCCAGTCGGCGGGCCAGCACCTCCACATGGAGCCGGGTCGGCAGCAGGCCGATCTTGATGGCGGCGGGCGGCAGATCGACGCCGAGGGCGTCGATCTGGGCGGTGAAGGTCTGCATCAGCACAGGGTCAACCATCTTCACCGCCACCGAGTTCTGGGCTGTGATGGCGGAGATAACCGAGCAACCGTGCACGCCAAGGTCATACAATGTGTGCAAGTCGGCCTGAATACCGGCACCGCCGCCGGAGTCGGATCCCGCTATCGTCCAGACCACAGGACGCGAGTCGGTCACGGGCGGCAGATCGGCGGGGCTGACAGCCCCGCTTGCGCTGCTCACGCCTCCTCCCCTGCGGCCTGTTTCAGCGCCGCCGCCTGATGGTAGATCTCGCCGCCGGTCTCCTTGAAGGTCTCGGCCATGCGGGCCATGCCGCTCTCCACCTGAGCCACTACCTGCTCCTGCTGGCCATCCATGCCGACCAGCTTGATCTCAACGGCTTCAAGCTTCGCCGCATAGTCACGCACGTCCTGGGTGATCTTCATGGAGCAGAACTTGGGCCCGCACATGGAGCAGAAGTGAGCCACCTTGCCGGACTCCTGCGGTAGGGTCTCGTCGTGATAGGCGCGGGCAGTGTCGGGGTCGAGGGCCAGATTGAACTGATCCTCCCAGCGGAACTCGAAGCGCGCCTTGGACATGGCGTTGTCGCGGATCTGGGCACCAGGATGACCCTTGGCCAGATCGGCGGCGTGGGCGGCGATCTTGTAGGTAATCAGCCCCTGTTTCACATCCTCCTTGTTCGGCAGCCCCAGATGCTCCTTGGGGGTCACGTAGCAGAGCATGGCGCAGCCGTACCAGCCGATGAGAGCGGCACCGATGCCGGAGGTGAAGTGATCGTAACCCGG
Organism: Aeromonas sp. 600479; assembly: GCF_049175515.1. Taxonomy (NCBI): domain Bacteria; kingdom Pseudomonadati; phylum Pseudomonadota; class Gammaproteobacteria; order Aeromonadales; family Aeromonadaceae; genus Aeromonas; species Aeromonas sp. 600479. Next base: position 179,459 of record NZ_JAAKVF010000005.1, on the reverse strand, counting down.
TGCGATGTCGGTAGTGAGCGGGCCTAGCGTATAGAAAGGCGCCTCGTGGCAATGCTCCAACTGCTCGGTCATGTTGCGCTCGATCATGTGCATCGGCACGTGACCCGGCCCCTCGATCATCACCTGCACGTCGTACTCCCACGCGATTTTGGTCAGCTCGCCCAGGGTGCGCAGCTCGGCGAACTGGGCCTCGTCGTTGGCGTCATAGACGGAGCCGGGGCGCAGACCGTCGCCCAGCGACAGGGCCACGTCATAGGCGGCGCAGATCTCGCAGATCTCGCGAAAATGCTGGTAGAGGAAGTTCTCCTTGTGGTGGGAGAGGCACCACTTGGCCATGATGCTGCCGCCGCGCGACACGATGCCGGTGAGGCGTTTGGCGGTCATCGGCACAAAGCGCAGCAGGACGCCGGCATGGATGGTGAAATAGTCCACCCCCTGCTCGGCCTGCTCCAGCAGGGTGTCGCGGAACAGCTCCCAGGTGAGGTCTTCGGCGATGCCGTTGGTCTTCTCCAGCGCCTGATAGATGGGCACGGTACCGATGGGCACCGGGCTGTTGCGCAGGATCCACTCGCGGGTCTCGTGGATATAGCGGCCGGTGGAGAGATCCATCACTGTGTCCGCGCCCCAGCGGGTCGACCAGACCAGCTTCTCCACCTCCTCTTCGATGCTGGAGGTGACCGCCGAGTTGCCGATGTTGGCGTTGATCTTCACCAGAAAATTGCGGCCGATGATCATCGGCTCCGCTTCCGGGTGGTTGATGTTGCTGGGGATAATGGCGCGACCGGCGGCCACCTCATCACGGACAAATTCGGGGGTGATATTTTCCGGCAGGCGGGCACCGAAATCGCGGCCCGGATGCTGGGTACGCAGGAGCTCTGAGCGCACCCGCTCGCGACCCATGTTCTCGCGAATGGCGATAAATTCCATCTCGGGAGTAACGATACCGGCACGGGCGTAGTGGAGCTGGGTGACCCGGCGGCCCGGCTTGGCACGGCGCGGTTTCGGCAGATGCTCGAAGCGCAGGTGATCCAGCCCCTCGTCGGCCAGCCGCTCCTGAGTGAAGGTGGAGCTGAGCCCCGGCAGTTCGTCGGTGTCATCACGCTCCAGCACCCAGTTCTCCCGCAGGCGCGGCAGGCCACGGCGCACGTCGATGGCAACCCCCTCCTCCCCGTAACGGCCAGAAGTGTCGTAGACCGGGATCGGTTCGTTGGGTTCGAACTTGGGATCTTCTTTGGTGCCGCCGACGAAGGTGTCGGCCAGCTGGATCTCCCGCAGGGGAACACGAATATCGGAGCGGGAGCCTTCGATAAAAATGCGACGGGAGTTGGGATGAGCCATCCCCTTGAGGCTGTCGATAAAGGCCTGGGCGCTGGAGCGCTGCTCGCGGCGGCTGGATTTGGTGGTATCAGATACAGAAGTAGACATAGCAAAACTCACATTAACTGGTTGAAGTTATGGGTGTTTGCTTGTCTGGAGTTCGAGGAGAAGATGAACTTGCGGCGGGGTGTTTATCTCGGGAGGGAGTGCGCGCGGGATAGATCTCCGCGCTGCTGTACTGCCCCTTCCCGCTCTCTGCACGCTGTGGGCAAGGCGCCCCACGTGCTGGAAAACCGGACGGGACAGACTCCCTCCTGTGCGCCCTGACCCATCAAGGGTGATCCCTTCGATGAGCGGAAGAGGCTTGTTCCTCCTCCGGCGCGGTAACCCGCAAGTTACCCTTGTTCCCTTCGCAGGTTTTAACCTGATCAGGTTCCACGGATCCCGAATTAACGGTCTCAGCTTCGCGTCGTTCGACGGTCAGCACTCCGACAAGATGGCGCCAGTATAAGGGGGAAAATTTAAAGCACAAGCCGTTAACAATCTGGCCAACACGCCTCTTTCAACAAATGAGTGAACGATGCCTCGCTCACGGGGCCACCCCAAACAAAGGTCAAACCTGCGTTGGCATCACCTTGGCACGCCACAGGTTCCCGCTGTGATCATTCAGGGACAAGAGGAGAAAAAGAGGGAAAATCGAGGGGCGCAGGGCAAACAGAAACAGGCCCCTATGAAAGGGGCCTGTGAGGGAGGTTATTGAACCGGAACTATGGTCAGGGATACATTGCCAAATCCTTCGTTGGCAAGGGCCTCGCTGTCCAGATCCACACCGGTAAGCGCCACCTCATCGGCAGAGGCACTGCGCAGCTGGGCAGCCTTTGCGGAACGGGTCTGGGGCTGACCGATTTCGATATCGCCGGCAAACTGGCTCTCGGCATAGAAGTCACCGGTCACTGCCGAACGGATCGGGCGCAGCACACGACCCAGGTTATTCTGCATGGTCGACAAACCATACTCGCTGATGGTCCAGTTCCAGTCCCACCACTTCACTTCACCCGGGATATAACGCTTGTCCCACTGGTAACGGATGCTGCTCGCCTTGTCGCGGAACGGGCCGACAGCAAAGGTGTGCTCCCAGGTCGGACGATTCTCCGGATGGGTATACCAGGCATTGCCGCCCCAACGCAGGAAGCCCTTCATGGTCAGGTCATAATTGACCTCGGCCTTGAACTCGTAGGGGTAGGAGATATTGGACTTGTAGAGGGCAACCCGCACCGGCAGGCTGGAGTGAGGCGGCACCGTGGGGCGCGCTTCAACCGAGACGGTCTCGGTCGTCGAGCCCCCTTTCTGGGAGACCCAGCTCTGGCTCGCAGCGATCTCGATAGCCAGTTCGGTTTCCCCCACCAGCGGCCACTGAAACTTGTTCTTGGTGGTCACCTTCTCGCTCAGGCTGTAGGTGTCGGTCTTCGACCAGTTGGTGGCCTTGTCGTACTTCAGGGTCACCACCACCTGCTGGGGCAGGTCGGTGTAGTTGGTCGCATTGGCCGTGATGGTCTTCACCAGCTGCTTGCCGCTCTCGGTGACCTGGCCATGGCTGAAGGAGTCGGGTTCCAGGGTATATGAGAAGTTGCTTACCTTGATGGAGCTCTTTTCCCCGCAACGATATCCGGAGCAGCCGCCGTCATTATTTCCCTTTATCAACCAGCCATCGCCAACCCGGGTAACATCCATATCTTCCCCGACATAGGGGCTATGATTTCCACCCACCCAGGCGTATCCCAAATAATGAGCGAGATAGCTGACTGGTTTGATAAAATAATCATTGTCGTGGACAAGCCGCCATTGCACATCGACCTCATCACCCGCCGGAATATTCCAGTCAGAGAGTGTTGGTATTTCTCCTGAAACCGGTGAGTTGGGATAACACCAGGTTTCTCCGGCAGTGCCCTGTTTGATTTCGCCATTATATCCCGGCCCCATAATCACCCAGCGATCCGCCAGCCCGGTGATCTGCCACTGCCCCATGCGGCTGACCAGATTACCCTTGATACTCATGGCTTCATCGCGGGTCAGAGGACGGTAACCACTGGCACAGACGCCCGTGCCAATGCCCGCCCACTTGACCTGATCAGGGTAGACAGGTTCAGCCGCCTGCACCTGAGCGAGCATCAATGAAGACGCCAAAAACGCCAGATTGGCGGTAATTATTCTATTCATCATTTATCCCTCTTTCAGACATACGATAATTGTTATTGTGTAGAAATATCCTTTTTCATTTGACAGGTATGGACTCCGAAAAAACCTGACACCAATAAAATAAACCACCAAAAAACATCCATGACAAACAAAATAATGGTGGTATAAGAAAATAATTAGAGTGATGACTTTATTGAGGAATAAATCATAAATATTGTGACAGTCATTATTTAATGGCTGCCACAATATGGTGAAACTATATTAAATAAGAAGATGCTGAATTACTCTTCCGGATTGATCACTTCAATTCCCTGCAATATTCCATCCGCCGAACTGATCAATACCAGCTCGCTCCCGGCATGCAGATCGGCGGCCGAACCGTTGACCCAGCGCACCTGCGGATTGAGTGGCACAATGCCCAGGGTAGCCAGCGTGAGCTGCCGATCATCAAAGGATTGCAGGCGATCTTGCGCCCGCTGCCAGGGCTGATTGGCCAGCGGGGCTCTGGCGGCCAGCAGCTCAATCCGGGTGGCAACGCCATCAGCCACCAGCAGAGCGAGCTGGTCGCCGGGTTTGAGTGGCTGCGGCCAAATCTCCCCCTGCCGCCAGACGGCGGCACTGCCCTGCTCCACCTCGGCCCCCTGAAATTGCAGGCGGATGCCGTCGCTGTGCTCCAGCTCCACCAGCCACAGCTCGTCGGCTCCCGCCTGCACCGCCCAGAGCGGCACACCCAGCATCCATGCACACCACTTTCTCGATTGTTCCATCTTCGTTCGTCCCTGAACAAAAAGCCCATGCTGGACAAGCATGGGCTTCATTCGGGAGCATTTCTAATCGGAACGCAGAGATCGGATCAGTCATCCTCGCGGCAGCGGCTCAGGCGCATGCCGTCAAACTTGCACTCCAGCTCAAGCCAGCGCCCTTCAAACGGCGCCAGACTGTTATCCGAAGTGGTGTAGCCCCAGATCCGCCCCCCTTCCACCGGCCCCTCCAGATCCATCTCGTCCTTGTCATCTTCGTCGAGGGCTTCGACCTTGCGCACATAGCGCACGCCGTTCTCCACCACCCCCTTCATCTCGACCCAGGTACCGCCGAGATCATCCTCGTTGAGCCAATCCTTGAAGCGGGTCTGGTCGTCGATCACGAACGGCATGCCGTTGACCATCAACTGGCCAAGCTGCCAGGTGGTGCGGCCGGTCAGTTTGAATTCGGTCGCCTGTGCGGTGCCAAGTGGCAACAAGATCAGCAACAGGAGGGCGCAGAGAGACTTCTTCATCAGGGATCCTCGGGGTTACACTGGCAAACAGGATGCCGAATCCGGTGTGAAAAGAGCGTGAAACGCTCGCCAACCAGGAGAGCAAAGCATGAAGATTTTGGTAGTGGAAGACAATCCTCAGGTGGCGGAAACCATCATGGATTATCTGGAGCTGGCCGGTCACCGCCTCGATTGTGCCTATCACGGTCAGGCGGCGCTGCAACTGCTGGAGGAGCAGCGTTTTGACGTCATCATCATGGATGTGATGATGCCGCGCCTCGATGGCCTCAGCACGGTGGCTCGCCTGCGCGAGCAGGGGATTGCCACTCCGGTGCTGTTTCTCACCGCCCGCGACAGCCTGGAGGACAAGCTGGCAGGCTTCAAGGCTGGAGGGGATGACTATCTGGTCAAGCCGTTCGCCATGGAGGAGCTGGAGGTACGGCTGCAAGCCCTCAGCCTGCGCGGCCCGCGCGGCGATGTGGGTGCCATCAGCTTTGGCGAGCTGACGGTCGATGTCGCCAGCGGCCGCGCCACCCGCGCCGGTGAGCCCCTCAAGCTCGGCAAGATCCCGTTCCAAATCCTCGCCCTGCTGGCCCGCCGCGCCCCCGCCATCGTCAGCCGTCAGGAGGTACTCGACACCGTCTGGGGGGATGAGGAGCCCGACTCCGATGCCCTGCGCAGCCATATCTATGCCCTGCGCAACGCGCTCGACAAACCCTTCCCCACTCCCATGCTGGAGACCCTGCACGGTCAGGGCTATCGACTGGTGAGCGCATGAGCCTGCCGAGCCTGCGCCGCCGCCTGATCATGGCGCTCGGCGGCGCCGGGGTGGTGCTGCTGATCCTGCTCTCCGGCCTGATGCTGGTGGCCGAAGACAAGATGGAGGAGCTGAGCCTGCGCCACTGGCTGGAGGCGGAAGTGACCCGCTACAGCGATGACTGGCTGCGACTCGGCCCGGCTGCGGCGGCTCCGAGCCCCAGACAGTTCTCCAGCTACTGGACCGAGGCGGGCCGCTTGCCTAAGTGGTTGAAGCCCTATCAGACTCCCGGCTTTTTCGAGCACCAGCTGGGCAAGGAGGACAAACACTTTCTGGTGGCCCGTCACCCCTCCGGCGAGGGACTGCTCTATCTGGTCTTCAACGACGACGCCGACGACTACCTCGACCCCTACGAAGACAAGCTGCATCTGGCGACCCGGCTGATCGGGCTGGCGCTGCTGCTGGGCTGCCTCGGCTTCGGCATCTGGCTGGTACGCCACATCACAGGGCCGCTGCAACGGCTGCAACAGAGAGTCGCCCACCTCACCCCGGATCAGGCGGATTTCGAGCCCGACGCCCCCTGGCAGGAGCTGCGGGATATCGAGCTGGCGCTGCTGGCCGGCAAGCAGGAGGTGAGCGCAGTGTTCGCCCGCGAGCAGGAGTTCAGCCGCTTCGCCAGCCACGAGCTGCGCACCCCCAACATGGTGATCCAGGGCTCGGCGGCCCTGCTCGGCAAGGTGACGGATCTGCCCGCACCGGCCGCCCGCGCCACCACCCGCATCCGCGCCGCCGCCGACGAGATGGCGCTGCTCACCGAGACCTTCCTGCTACTGGGCCGCAAGGAGGCAGTGGAGCGACCGCTGCAACAGGTCACCCCGCTGATCCGTCAGGAGCTGGCCCGCCTCGCCCCGCTGTTGCAGCGGGAGGCCCTCGATATCCGGCTTAATCTGGACGAGAGCAGCGAAGTAAATGCCCCCCTCTCCCTGCTCGCCATCGCCCTCGGCAACCTGCTGAAAAATGCCCTGAGCTATGCCGAGGGACATATCGACATCGAGCTGTGCGGCCCGGTGCTCACCATCAGCAACCCGACGGCAGCGGCGCCGGATCAGATCCTCGGCTACGGCTGTGGCCTCACCATCATCCAGCGCATCTGCGAGAAGCTGGGCTGGCAGATCGACACCCGGCTCGAGAATGGCGTATTCAGCGCAAGGCTGGCGATGATCACTGCCGAACAGTTCCCTCTCCCTTTGGGAGAGGATTAGGGTGAGGGCGCAGTGGCACCGCCAACCCACCAGCCAGATAGCAACAAGGCGCCCGAGGGCGCCCTGTTTCTATCTGATGGATGCAAGCGTTAGGCTCACTCCGCCGGTTTATTCTTGCGGCTCGCCTTGAGTTCGAGGAACTCGATGATCTTGCCGGCCACATCCTTGCCGGAGGCGGCTTCCACCCCTTGCAGGCCGGGGGAGGAGTTGACCTCCAGCACCAGCGGGCCACGGGCGCTGCGCAGGATATCGACCCCCGCTACATCCAGCCCCATGATCTTGGCGGCCTGCACCGCGGTTGCGCGCTCTTCCGGAGTGATCTTGATCGCCTCGGCGGTGCCGCCACGGTGCAGGTTGGAGCGAAACTCCCCCGGCTGGGCCTGGCGGCGCATGGCGGCAACCACCTTGCCGTTGACCACCAGACAGCGGATATCGGCGCCATTGGCCTCGCGGATATACTCCTGCACCAGAATGTTGTTGTTGGTCTGGATAAAGGCTTCGATCACGCTCTCGGCGGCTTTCTGGGTCTCGCACAGCACCACGCCAATCCCCTGGGTTCCCTCCAGCAGTTTCACCACCAGCGGTGCCCCGCCCACCATGGTGATGAGGTCGGGCACATCGTGGGTGCTGTGGGCATAGCCGGTGATGGGCAGGCCGATACCGTGGCGGGAGAGCAGTTGCATCGCCCGCAGCTTGTCGCGGGAACGACTGATGGCCACCGAGCTGTTGAGGGACATGGTATTCATCATCTCGAACTGACGCAGCACGGCGGTGCCGTAGGCGGTAATGCTGGCCCCGATCCGCGGGATCACGGCGTCATAACTTCCCAGCTCCCCACCCTCGTAGTGAATGGAAGGGTTGTGGGAAGCGATATTCATATAGCAGCGCAGGGTGTCGAGCACCTCTACCTGATGACCGCGCGCCTGTGCCACCTCGACCAGACGGCGGGTGGAGTAGTTTTTCGGCTCACGGGATAAAATGGCGATCTTCATGACAATTCCGCTAGAAGGCTGTGCCTGGGCAGGATGGGGCGGGAGAGTATAAGGTGCCACAGCGCCAAGACAACGCCAATTGTTTATCCTGACAACAAGACAAACCACGCCAAACCGCACTCTACCCTGTCACTGTGACCAACAGGTTAAACGGCGGCTCTGCGCAGGTTGTTCAACCCGTGCAAGGATGCCGCCGTTTCTCGTTAAAAATCAACCGATGTCACGCGGGAGTCAGTTCAGGTTTGGCCCCAACCAGCGCTCGGCCTCTGCCAGCGTCATCCCCTTGCGAACGGCGTAATCTTCCACCTGATCTTGCTGGATCTGCGCCACTGCGAAGTATTTGCTCTCGGGATGAGAGAAGTACCAGCCGGACACCGCCGCCCCCGGCCACATGGCGTAGGATTCGGTGAGCTGCATGCCAATGGCCTGCTCGACATCCAGCAACTCCCAGATGCTCCCCTTCTCGGTGTGCTCCGGGCAGGCCGGATAACCGGGGGCCGGGCGGATACCCTGATAGTTCTCGCGGATCAGCTCCTCGTTGCTGAGGGCCTCGTCGGGAGCATAACCCCAATGAACCTTGCGCACCTGCTCGTGCAGATACTCGGCAAAGGCTTCGGCCAGACGGTCGCACACCGCCTGAATAAGGATGGCGTTGTAGTCGTCGTGCTGCGCCTTGTAGGCCTTGGCGATGGCCTCCTCACCGATGCCGCCGGTCACTGCAAATGCGCCGATCCAGTCGGGCTTGCCGCTCTCTTTCGGCGCCACATAGTCCGCCAGACAGTAGTTGGGGAAGCCCTGCTTCTCGCTCTGCTGGCGCAGGTGGTGCAACACCTTGATGACCTCGGTGCGGGACTCGTCGCAGTAGACCTCGATGCTGTCCCCTACCGCGTTGGCCGGGAACAGGCCGATCACCCCGGCGCAGCGCACACTCTGATCCTTTTCCAGTTGATCCAGCATGGCGTTGGCGTCGGCAAACAGCTTGGTCGCCTCCTCGCCAATGATCTCGTCCTCGAGGATGCGCGGATACTTGCCCGCCAGCTCCCAGCTGAGGAAGAACGGCGTCCAGTCGATGTAGGGGCGCAGCACCGAAATGGCCACATCTTCGAACTTCTGCACCCCGAGCTCACGGGGCTTGGGCGGCTGGTAGCCAACCCAATCCAGCTGGTGCCGGTTGGCGCGGGCATGGGCCAGACTGACCGGGCGGGAGCGCGGCTGCTTGCGGGCATGCTGATCCCGGGCGATCTCGTACTCCTTGTCGATGCGGGCGACAAACGCCTCCTTGAGATCCGGGCTGAGCAGGCTCTGGGCCACCCCCACCGCGCGGGAGGCATTGGAGACATAGACCACAGGCTCCGAGTAGTTCTGCTCGATCTTCACCGCAGTGTGGGCCTTGGAGGTGGTGGCACCGCCGATCAGCAGCGGCAGCTTGAAGCCCTGACGCTCCATCTCTTTGGCCACGTGCACCATCTCGTCCAGGGACGGGGTGATGAGACCCGACAACCCGATGATATCGGCGCCGACCTCACGCGCAGTCTTGAGAATGGTCTCGCAGGAGACCATTACCCCGAGGTCGACAATCTCGAAGTTGTTGCACTGCAGCACCACCCCGACGATGTTCTTGCCGATGTCGTGCACATCCCCTTTCACGGTCGCCAGCACGATTTTGCCATTGCTGGAGCCACCCGACTTTTCCGCCTCGATATAGGGCTGCAGATAGGCCACCGCCCGCTTCATCACCCGCGCCGATTTCACCACCTGCGGCAGGAACATCTTGCCCGCGCCGAACAGGTCGCCGACCACGTTCATGCCATCCATCAACGGCCCTTCGATGACGTGCAGCGGCTTCTCGGCGCCAGCGCGTGCCTCTTCGGTATCCTCTTCGATAAAGTCGGTGATCCCCTTGACCAGTGCGTGCTCCAGCCGCTTGCCTACCGGCCAGCTGCGCCACTCCTGATCCCGCGGATCCTCAGCCTGGGCACCGGCACCGCGATACTTCTCGGCGATGGCCAGCAGCTCTTCGGTGGCATTGTCATTGAGGTTGAGCACCACCGCCTCGACCTTCTCTTTCAGCTCCGCCGGAATGTCTTCATAGATGGCGAGCTGACCGGCGTTGACGATCCCCATGTCCATGCCGTTCTTGATGGCGTGGTAGAGGAAGACGGCGTGAATGGCTTCGCGCACCGGCTCGTTGCCGCGAAACGAAAACGAGACGTTGGAGACGCCGCCGGAGATCATGGCGTGGGGCAGGTGCGTCTTGATGTCCTTCACCGCCTCGATAAAGTCCACCGCGTAGTTGTTGTGCTCATCGATGCCGGTCGCTACCGCGAAGATATTGGGGTCGAAGATGATGTCTTCCGGCGGGAAACCGACCTGATCCACCAGGAGCCGGTAGGCCCGCTGGCAGATCTCGAACTTGCGGGCACGGGTATCCGCCTGCCCCGCCTCATCGAACGCCATCACGATGACGGCTGCGCCGTAGCGGCGCAGCAGTTTCGCCTGCTGGATAAACTTCTCCTCCCCCTCTTTCATGGAGATGGAGTTGACCACCGGCTTGCCCTGCACGCACTTGAGGCCCGCTTCCAGCACCTCCCACTTGGAGGAGTCGATCATCACAGGCACCCGGGCGATATCCGGCTCACCGGCGATGAGGTTCAGGAAGCGCACCATGGCCGCTTCGGCGTCCAGCATCCCCTCGTCCATGTTGATGTCGATGATCTGGGCGCCGTTCTCTACTTGCTGCTTGGCAACATCGAGGGCCTCGTCGTAGAGCCCTTCCTTGATCAGCCGCTTGAACTTGGCCGAACCGGTGACGTTGGTGCGCTCCCCCACGTTCACGAACATGGATTCAGGGGTGATGATCAGCGGCTCGAGGCCCGACAGGCGGCAGGCCACCGGCAGCTCGGGCAGCACGCGCGGCTTGATGCCCGCCACGGCGTCCGCCATGGCGCGAATATGGGTCGGGGTGGTGCCGCAGCAACCGCCGACCATGTTGAGGAAGCCGCTCTGGGCCCACTCGCGGATATGCTCAGCCATCTCGACGGCATCGAGGTCGTACTCGCCAAACGCATTGGGCAGGCCCGCGTTGGGATGGGCGCTGACATGGGTCTCGCTGATGCGCGACAGCTCCTCCACATACTGGCGAAGCTCGTCCGGCCCCAACGCACAGTTGAGGCCAAACGATACCGGTTTGACGTGGCGCAGCGAGTGGTAGAAGGCTTCGGTGGTCTGGCCGGAGAGGGTTCGGCCTGAGGCATCGGTAATGGTGCCGGAGATCATCACCGGCAGGCTGTAGCCCAGCGCCTCGAACACCCCTTCCACCGCGAAGGCGGCAGCCTTGGCGTTGAGGGTGTCGAAGATGGTCTCGATCAGGATGATGTCGGCGCCGCCCTCGATCAGGGCGTGGGTCGATTCGGTGTAGGCAGCCACCAGCTGGTCATAGGTGACGTTGCGCTTGCCGGGATCGTTCACATCCGGCGAGATGGAGGCAGTGCGGTTGGTGGGGCCCAACACCCCTGCCACGAAGCGCGGCTTGGCGGGATCTTTTGCCGTCCACTCGTCCGCCACGGTGCGGGCCAGACGGGCGGCTTCACGGTTGATCTCGGCGGAAAACTCTTCCATCTCGTAATCGGCCATGGCGATGCGAGTGGCGTTGAAGGTGTTGGTCTCGAGAATGTCGGCCCCGGCAGCGCAATACTGCTCGTGGATCTCGCGGATCACCGCCGGACGAGTCAGCACCAGCAGGTCGTTGTTGCCCTTGATGTCGGTATGCCAGTCGGCAAACCGCTCACCCCGATAATCCGCCTCCCCCAGCTTGTAGCCCTGGATCATGGTGCCCATGGCCCCGTCGATGATCAGGATCCGCTCCCTGAGGCAGGCTTCCAGCTTCTTTGTTACGTCCGACTGCTTGCTCGGCTCTCTGCTCGACATTACGTTCGACACCGCGTGTTCCTCTTACATCCATGCAACTGCGTAAACAGCATCCTAACAGCAAACAAATAAAATGGAAATCTAGCCGTCTATCAGTCCAAATACGCCACCATATACTCATTTATGGGTAATGAGTAACATAGGGCCCGAGAGTAACCTATGCCCGTCCTGCATAGGGATACGTGCTTGCTGTCTACCAACGAGAAAAAAATAACTATGAGCGTCTACTACACACTCTGTTTTCTGGCAGCGTTGGCGATTTTTATCGCCTTTGCCAACCAGTATGTTGTGAAGATCCAGACCACCATCGCCATTACTGCGGGCTCCATGCTGATCTCCGCACTGCTGGTGCTGTTTGGCAAACTGGGCTGGTTCAATCTGGAACCTCTTGCCGTCAAGACCATGGAGAGCATCGACTTCCAGAACTTCCTGCTGAAGGGGATTCTGGGCTTCCTGCTGTTCGCCGGTGGCCTCGGCATCAACCTCAAGGCGCTGCGTAGCCAGAAGTGGGAGATCACCATTCTGGCCATCATTGCCACCCTGCTCTCCACCTTCCTCATCGGCTACGGCTTCTGGTTTATCGCCAAGCTGCTGGGCTGGGAGTTGCCGCTGGTCTACTGCATGCTGTTCGGCGCGCTGATCTCCCCCACTGACCCGATTGCCGTACTGGCCATCGTCAAGAAGATGAAGGCGCCACCCCAGATCGCCATCCAGATCGAAGGGGAATCCCTGTTCAACGACGGTGTTGGCCTCGTCATCTTCGCTACCGTGTTTGCCGTCGCCTTTGGTGGTGTCGAGCCCACCTTCGGTAGCGTGGCCGGTCTGTTCCTGCACGAGGCCCTCGGCGGCATTCTGTTCGGCGCCGTGCTGGGCCTTATCGCCCACGTGATGATCAGCGCCACCGATGACGGTTCATTGGAGCTGCTGCTGACCCTCTGCATCCCGACCGCCGGTTTTGCCTTTGCCAACATGATCGGCGTCTCCGGCGCACTGGCCATGGTGGTCACCGGCATCATGATCGGCAACTGGACCCGTCACTCCGGCTTCTCCGAGCAGAGCAGCCATCACCTGGATCACTTCTGGGAGTTGATGGACCAGTTCCTCAACGCCCTGCTGTTCCTGCTGATCGGTCTGGCGCTGGTACTGCTGGATCTCGCCTGGCGTGACTGGATCCTGCTGGTCATTGCGGTGCCGCTCTGCCTGGGCGCCCGCTTTATCAGCGTGTCGCTGCCCTATGTGGCTTTCCGCCGATTCCGCAATTACAACACCTTCTCGGTGCGGATCCTCACCTGGGGTGGCCTGCGCGGTGGTCTGGCCATGGCGATGGCACTGGCACTCCCCTCCGGCGTAATGATGATCCCGGAACACGGCGTCGACCTGCGTCAGGTCATCCTGGTGATGACCTACTCGGTGGTGATGTTCTCCATCGTGGTGCAAGGCATGACCATCACCCCGATGATCACGGCTGCCAAGAAGGCCTGTGGCGACTACTGAGTCGGCCCACTGTGCTGATTGCAGAATGAGAGAGGGCTCCCGTCGGGAGCCCTCTTTTTATGGCGGATAGTTGCGAATATTTGCTGCTGATAGCACCTTGATTACACAGAGGAAAAGCATACTGGCTTCAACATCGGCAAATTATTGTTTGCTTTTTATTCATTTCGAGGAGAGAATGCGCGTCGGCTAGTTAATCAGCCTGTTTATGTTTGCCCTGCAATGCTTCACCTCACGATGAATCCTGTCAGTACCCGCATAACCTTCTTCTGATTTACTCGCCTTGAGAACCGTCAGGCTGTCTGCCTGCGTTGCCCGGCTCTCACGGTGCAGACCCGATCTGCCCACCCAATTTGATTTATGCATCAGCATATTCCTTGAAAGTGCAGACGCCCCTTAACCGGGCTGGGTATTCCTGCGCGCTTGTCGTTCACCCAATCGACCGCGCCCATTGACCTGACATTTGCCAATACAAGGAGCAAACACCTAATTTATATAGAGAAATACCATGATGAAAGCAGTACAAACACACAAGCCCCTGCGTCGTAGCAAGCCCATCAACCTGCCTGTGCAAGAGCACGACAATGATGCGTTTCTGATCCAGTTCAGCACCCGCTTCAGCGGCGGTTTCGCCATCTCCTGTGATGGTATCGCTGGCGAGTTCTCCATCGAAGACCTCAACTGATCCTGCCTGCCCTCCGGCAGCGCCCGATGCAGACAGGCCGCAACTCACGGCGGCCTCTTTGCTTCTCTCACGCCTTTCGCCAGACCCGGCCTCTTGCTTGTCACTCAGCCTGACAGCCACCTCGCCATTCGCTTTCCCGCTCTCTGACCTTGATCACTGCTCCAGCAGCAGGCACTCATCGGCATCTTCGCTCAACTTGACCAGTCGACTGCGCACCAACCCCAGCTTGGCCAACAGGCCGATGGAACGCTCGTTGCCCGGAGTGACGATGGCAACTACCTGCCCGATCCCCAACCGGCTTTTGCCATCGGCAAGGGCGGCCTGCGCCGCTTCAATGGCGTAGCCCTGACCGCGATATTGCGGCAGGAAGGCATAACCGATATCGACCTGCTCCAGGGTATCGCGCTTGATCAAACCGCAGATACCGAGGCTGACACCGTCCTCTTTGCGCTCCACCAGATAGAGCCCGTGACCATAACGGGCATAGCTAACCGCCGGCCCCTGCTGGATATACTCCTGCGCCTGCTCCAAAGTGCGAATGCCCCGATCACCGATGTAGCGATAAAAGTCGCCGTCATTGAGCAGCTCAAGGATGAAGGGGGCATCGGTGGCGATCATTTCGCGCAGGATCAGGCGGGAGGAGGCAATCATGGCAAGGACTCTCAAACGGAAAGTGAAGGGCAAAGAGTGCCCCGTCACTCCCGGGCTGGCAAGTCTGTGGCACCATCGGCCATGAAAAAGGGGCCGCGTTGGCCCCTGATGAGATGGGATAAACGGGCTCAGGCAGCCAGTAACCCGGCGTAGCCATTACCCTGCTCGCGCAGTGCAGTGAACTGAGCTGCGCAATCGGCCCAACTCAGCCCCAGTGCATCAGCCACCTTGTGGGGCCACTCGGGGGGCGCCTCTTCCCCCACATCAGATTGCGCAGCCAGCACGATCGCCAGATGGATCAACCCGGCCTCGGCGGAAAATACCTTGGCCAGCATGGGATTGTAGTGATACTCCACCGCATTGCTGATGGTATCGGGAAACTTCCAGTAACGAGCCATGGCCGCCCCGACCTGGGCATAGTTGAAGCCAACCACCAGCTCTTCTGCCTTGGCCCGCCCCTTGTGCAGCTCCAGATCGTGAATGTGGTGGACAGTGTTTTCAGGCAGCCCCACGTGCATCACCAGCCGGCCAAGATCGTGCAGCAGAGCGCAGGTAAAAACCTCATCTCCCTTCATCCCTTTCTTCACCGCCAGACGGCGGGCCAGCTCCGCCACGTTGAACACGCTGCCCCAGAAATGTTTGAGGTCAATACCGGGCACCGCAGTGACCGATTCGGTGAGCCCGCAGGCCAGCACCATGTTGCGCACCATCGCCAACCCCAGCCGCACCGCGGCTTCATTGACGGTGCCGATCTGACGACTGCTGCCGAATTTGGCCGAGTTGGCCAGCCGCAGCAACTTGGCGGAGATGACAGGGTCCTTGTTGATCAACTTGCTGATCTTGAGCAGATCCGGATCCTTTTCATTGAAGGTCTGGATCAAATCGCGCATCACTTCCGGGATCTGGGGCAGTAGCTTGGGCTCGGCCAGCAGGGAATCTATCGTGGGCATAGGCGTGTCCATCCATGTTATCTGTGTTCCAACCTGTTTGCCTTGGCAAACTCCTCCTAATTATGGGTAACAAATGGCCTCCCCATCGGATTGTTTATTCGCAGGCCGTTCAATGTGTTAGCCCCATTCAGGCTATACTGGCCGCCACATTCACTGTTGCGGATATCCCATGAACGACACTCAGGAATTTTTTGACGAAGACGCGCTGCTGGAGATGGTGGAGAACCAGCTCAACGACGGTCACCCGCCCCACGTGAAAGCTACCTTGATGAGACTGGTGATGAAGGGCACCCCGCGGGAAGAGGCGCTGCAATATATCGCCTGCGCCCTCGGTGCCGAGCTGATGGCGATGGAGGCTGATCAGGGCCCCTTCAATCTGACCCGTTACGGCGAGTTCCTCGACAGCCTGCCCGAGATGCCGTGGGCAGACGACTGACCCGAGCTGGATGACGGATGCAAAAAGGGCGGGTGCCAATGGCCCCGCCCTTTTGCATGGATCCGCTCCGGATCAGAACTGGGAGTTGATGATCACCTCTTCCCCCAGCGCCCCTGCCAACGGCAGTGGCCGATAGCTGGAGTTGGCGGCCCGCAGCAGACGAATGCCGCGAATGCCGACCTCCTGCGCCGCCTTGATATCCCCATCGGCGTCGCCGTAGAAGAGCTTCATCTGCTTATCCTTGAGCCACTGCACCTTGGTGTTCTGGCCCGGCTGATCACCGGCAAAGATCACCGGATTGAGCTGGTCGGCCGGAATATTCATGGTCTGCTGCAGGGTCTGGCTCACGGTTTCGGTCTTGGTGGCCGAGCGGCCGGTGACGAAATAGATGTGGTCACCGCGCTTGAGATGCATGGCGATGAGCGCCTTGCCCACCTCTTTCGGCATGCTGAATGCATCCCAGCCATTGTTCATCTTCTCCCAGAAGGCGGGGTTCTTCAGATAGCTCTCGTCGTTGGGCGAGAACTCCTGTTTGCCGCGATAGAAGCCCGGGCTGGAGAAGAGCAGGGTATCGTCGATATCAAACCCGACCGCCATCGGCGGCAGGCCATCCAGACTCTTGGCAATCTGCTCCACCGACACCCAGTGGATCGGCGCCTGCTGGGCCAAGGTGACGGTGGTGACACCGGCAGGGATTGGCTGAACGGTAGCGGCTTGACCCGCCACAGCAGGCAGAGAGAGGGCGGCAGCCAGCAAGGAGGCAAGCAGCGCCGGACGAGAGAAATGTTTCATAAGGCAGGTTGTCATCTTGAATCAAAAGAGGGGGCCAATAGTGCCCCCATCCCGCCCCTCAAATCTGTGAATACTCCTGCAAAAGGGAGCATTTGACGCCCGATAATTAATCCTTGATTGGCAGCAAATCGGTAAAGACAAAGCCATCACGCAGCACTGTCTCGCCGACCCGAATGCCGAGCGGACGGGAGAACATGGGGCCATCATAGGCCAGGGTGTGAAACTCGCCGTTCTCGCCACATGGGTCAACGCCCTCCGGCAACGCCGCCAGCAGTGCCTCGTCAAACTCATGGCCCCCCAGCGCACCATCCAGCTTTTTCGGATCCAGGGTGCTGATCTTCGCCTTCAACCCCACCGTCATCATCTGCTGCGCCAGCTCCCTGGTGTTGCTGCCCCAGAGCGGGAAGAGCGGCTCGATGCCGGTACCGGCCAACTGTTTCTCCCGGTAGGCGCGCACATCCTCGAGGAACAAGTCGCCAAAGGCCATATGGCGGATCCCCTGTGCCACCACATCAGCGATAAAGCCGGTCATGATGCGGGCGTAATCCTCGTTGCTGCAGGGCCAGGGCAGATCGATGGTGGTGAGGGGCAGCCCGACGCAGGCGGCCTGCTCGGTCAACAGCTGCTTGCGCACCCCGTGCATCGCCACCCGCTCGAATGCCTGATTGAGGGTGGTAAACAGCCCCACCACCTCGATGGCGGGATCTTGCCGCAACTGATGCAGTGCCCATGCGCAATCCTTGCCGCTGCTCCAGGAGAGCAGTACCCGTTTCTTTTCCATCATTCCTCCGCCAGCGGGGCATTCAGATTGCCCCAAAAAGATGCAAGACAGTGTTGCGAATTGCGCGATTTACACACAAGAGGCAGGCAGCATACTCTCGATCACCTGTATATGCCCCTTGCACGGGGTGACAATAACTAAAAAAACCGATGGGAAACATACGGATATGACCACAAGCACACAACAACACGATCACGCCCGCCCCCTCAATCGACAGGATTACAAAACCCTGAGTCTGGCTGCCCTCGGCGGTGCGCTGGAGTTTTACGACTTCATCATCTTCGTCTTCTTCGCCGTGGTCATCGGCGAGCTGTTCTTTCCGGCCGACATTCCTGAGTGGCTGCGCCAGTTCCAGACCTTCGGCATCTTCGCCGCCGGTTATCTGGCCCGCCCGCTTGGCGGCATCATCATGGCCCACTTTGGCGATCTCATCGGTCGCAAGCGGATGTTCACCCTCAGCATCATCATGATGGCGCTGCCGACCCTGTTGATCGGTCTGTTGCCGACTTATGCGGTACTCGGCATCGGCGCCCCCATCGCCCTGCTGGGACTGCGGATCCTGCAAGGCGCCGCCATCGGCGGTGAAGTGCCGGGCGCATGGGTGTTTGTCGCCGAGCACGTCCCTGCCCGTCGGGTCGGGGTCGCCTGCGGCACGCTCACGGCGGGATTGACGGCCGGCATCCTGCTCGGCTCCCTCATCGCGACTGCGGTCAACAAGAACCTGACCCCGGCCGAAGTGAGCGAGTGGGGCTGGCGAGTGCCCTTCCTGCTCGGTGGTATCTTCGGCATCGTCGCCATGTACCTGCGTCGCTGGTTGCACGAGACCCCGGTCTTCGCCGAGATGAAGGCCAACAAGACCCTGGCTGACGAACTGCCCCTCAAGTCGGTGCTGCGCAACCACAAGAGCAGCGTGGTGGTCTCCATGCTGCTCACCTGGCTGCTCTCCGCCGGTATCGTGGTGGTGATCCTGATGACCCCCACCTATCTGCAGAAGGTTTATGGCATCAGCCCGGCCGACGCCCTGACCGCCAACTCGCTGGCGATCGTTGCCCTGACCCTCGGCTGCATTGTCTATGGTCGACTGATCGACCTGCTGGGCAGCGGTCTCACCTTCATGTTCGGCTCCCTGCTGCTGGCTGGCTCCAGCTACGCCTTCTATCACGGTCTGGCGGCCGGTACGAGCCAGCTGGTGCCGCTCTACATGCTGGCGGGCTTTGCGGTCGGGATTGTCGGTGCCGTGCCTTACGTGATGGTCAACGCCTTCCCACCGGTGGTGCGCTTCTCCGGTCTGTCGTTCTCCTACAACGTGGCCTACGCCATCTTCGGCGGCCTCACCCCGATGGCGGTAACCCTCTGGATGAAGAGCGACATGCTTGCCCCCTCCCACTATGTGGTGAGTCTGTCGGTGCTGGGTTTTGCCATCGGCCTCTGGCTCTGGTTCCAGCAACGGGCCATCCGACAACAGCAAGCGCCGCAAGCGGCCTGACCCGAACAACAAGCCCCGGTAACTGCCGGGGCTTTTTTGTACTGCTTATGTTCAGTTTCGCCAGCATAAGATAGCCTCCCTCTTGAGTCAGGTGACCACCTGGATCAAGGTATTTCCATTCATCCCTGCTACCCGAGGCTCAACATGTTCTTTCAGGTCGTATTTCTCGCCTTGCTGGCGCTGCTGCCCATGGTCAATCCCCCCACCACAGCCACCCTGTTGCTGGGGCTGAGCAAGGGGATGTCGCGCGAACACGTGCGCCGTCAGGTCAATATGGCGGCCATCTATCTGTTCTGCACCCTCTGCATCACCTTCTTTATCGGATCTTCGATTCTGGATCTGTTCGGGATCTCCATCCCAGGTTTGCGCCTGGCCGGGGGGCTCATCATCGGCTTTATCGGCTTTCGCATGCTGTTCCCCGCCCCCAGCCAGCAGAGCGGGGTCGATATCAACCAGAGCATCGCCTTCGTACCACTCACCATGCCCAGCATGTGCGGGCCGGGCACCATGGCGCTGGTAATAAGCGGGGCAGCCCAGATTGCCGAGCTGCCTGACGAGTACAACCGCCTCACTATCTATGGCGCCATGGTCACTGCATTTGCCCTGATGAGCCTGATCAGCTGGGGAGTATTGAAGCTGGCGGATCCGGTCTGCAAGATCCTTGGCGCCACCGGCATCGATGCCATGACCCGCATCATGGGCTTCCTGCTGGTCTGCATGGGTATGCAGTTTTGCATAAACGGCATCAAGGAAGTGGCACAGGATCCGGTCTTCCACGGCGGCCAGGCCATGCAAACCGCACCGGCGCTACCGCAGGCTTCCGGCACGTTTGATCAGTTGCCGCAAAAGCCCGCCAGCTCTGATTGAAAACGGTATCAAAAAGTCCCTGACGATCTGCACTGATCTTGTTCCTGATCATGTTACTGACACAAAAATGGGTTAGTTTGTTTTTTATACAGACTTTATTCAGACGGACGCTGATAGGTTTGTTGATGAATACCCACTCAACTTCAGGAGAGTATGCAGATGGACAAGATGCTGACCGAAATAGGGAGCCATAGCCTGTTTCACGAGTACCTGAACGTGGTTGGGATTGCGAGCCCATCCCTCGCCAAGATTGAGCAACACTGGGAATATAAAAAGCGGGAGCAGCTGGTCGCCAAAATCCAGATCGATAAGCAGGGCAATGCCCGTTACTTCATCGATGCTCGCGCCATATCCATCAACTGATACCGAATAACCAGCCAGCCCCGGTCCACTGACCGGGGCTTTTTGTAATCTGAGCTCCCATACTCCCCGACCCGCTGCATCGCTGTTGTTGCACGAAAATCCTGTCTGTTTTTTGTACAGCACTCATTCAGCTCGACATGGCTATCTTGTATCTGCCCCCCTTGTTCCAGAAGAGTGCCCATATGACCAAGATGCTGACCGAAATCGGCAGTCATAGCCTGTTTCACGAATACCTGAATGTGCTCGGCATAGCCAATCCAGCCCTTGCCAACATAGAACAACTGTGGGAACACCGGCAGCAAGAGAGGCTGCTCGCCAAAATCCAGATCGACAAACAGGGCAAGGCCCGTTACTTCATCGACGCCCGCGCCATCTCGGTCAATTAACACCGATGATTCTGCAAGCCCCGGCCTACTGACCGGGGCTTTTTGTTGCATGCCCATCAAGCAGGCTAGCCAATCCCCCTGTCATCTTCGCTCTTGTACCTGTACGCCTCTTCAGGAATTTTAATTACAAAAAACAAAAATTAACGGAATAATTAATTATGCGATAGTGATCTCATAATAAAAATCAAAAATCGAGCATGATAGCCAGCATCAAGAAAGATGATGTACGCCGGGGATGGCGACGACCTGAAGTAGAGGAAGCGATGACCATTGACCTATCAAGCATGATTACTGAAACCCGCAATCCAGCCAGCATCGAGATCGATCAGCTCCCGACGCTGGATATGCTGCGGATCATCAATCAAGAAGATCAACACGTAGCAGTGGCTGTAGGCCAACTGCTACCCGAGATCGCCAAGGCGGTCGATGCTATTGCTGCGGCATTTGGCAAAGGCGGCCGCTTGATCTACATCGGGGCAGGCACCTCCGGGCGCCTCGGCATTCTGGACGCCAGCGAATGCCCACCCACCTACGGTGTCTCTGCCGAACGGGTCATCGGCCTGATTGCCGGGGGCCACAAGGCCATACTGCAGGCGGTGGAGAATGCCGAAGACGATGCAGAACTCGGTGCCAACGATCTTAAAAACATCCACTTCAGTGCCCACGACGTGCTGGTGGGCATCGCAGCCAGCGGGCGAACCCCCTATGTGCTGGGCGCCATGCAGTATGCCAGGAGCCTGGGTGCCACAGTGTGCAGCATCAGCTGCAACCCGGGCAGCCCGCTCGCCAAAGCGGCCGACATAAGCATGGTCGCCGTGGTCGGACCCGAGATAGTGACCGGCTCCTCCCGCATGAAAGCGGGCACAGCCCAGAAGCTGATCCTCAATATGCTCTCGACCGGTGCCATGATCCGCACCGGCAAGGTCTACGGCAATCTGATGGTAGATGTGGAGGCGACCAACGCCAAACTGGTGGAACGCCAGAAGCGCATCGTCATGGAAGCAACCGAATGTGACCGTGGCACGGCCGAGCAGGCTCTTGCCGCCGCAGATAGCCACTGCAAGACCGCCATCGTAATGATCCTGGCCAATATCTCCGCCAGCGAAGCACGAGAGCGGCTGAAAAGCAGCGGCGGCTTTATCAGCAAATGCACAGATTAATCGGCCGACCGCACATTGGCCGCGCCAGCAATGGCGACAGGATAACAACATAAGCGGGGGCATCCGCCCCCTCACATCAGACTGACCGGGTTCTTTATGGCAAAAATAACTGATTCCATGATTGGCCAGATCATCCAGGCCATCGGCGGCCGGGATAACATCACCAACTGTGGCCACTGCATGACCCGCTTGCGGCTGAGCCTGGCGGACAGCCTGCATGCCGATCGCGATACTATCAAACGGATCGCCGGGGTGATGGGGGTGATTGAAAGCGACAACCAGTTCCAGATCGTGCTTGGTCCGGGCAAAGCCCAGACCGCCTGCGAAATGATGAACGGTATGCTGAGTACGGACGCTGGCATCCTCACCGCCCCCCGCCCGCAACCTGCGGATCTTGGCGACATCGCCGCCGCCAACAAGCAGGCGCTGAAGCAGAAGCAGAGCAGTGCGGCGCACCGCTTCCTGGCCAAGTTTGCCACCATTTTCACTCCGCTGATCCCCGGTTTTATCGCTGCGGGTCTGCTGCTCGGCTGTGCCACCCTGATCGAACAGACCCTGTTGCTGGAAGAACAGCAGACAGGTGGCATGCTGGCCGAATTCGTCGGCTACATGAAGCTCTTCAGCAAGGGACTGTTCAGCTTCCTCAGCATCCTGATCGGCTACAACGCCCAGAAGGCGTTTGGTGGCTCCGGCGTCAACGGTGCCATCATCGCCTCTCTGTTTGTCATGGGTTATGACCCTCAGGCCAGCAGCGGCATCTACTCCGGTATCACCGACTTCTTCGGGCATCAGATCGATCCCCGCGGCAACATCATCGGCGTGCTGATCGCCTGCATCATCGGCGCCTCGGTTGAGCGCCAGGTTCGCCGCTACATGCCGGACAGTCTGGATATGATCCTCACTTCCTGCATCACCCTGCTGATCATGGGAGCTGTCACCTTTATCCTGATCATGCCCCTCGGCGTGCAACTCTATAACGGCATGTCCTGGCTCTTCATCAACCTCAATGGCAACCCGTTCGGTACCGCTATTCTGGCTGGCCTGTTCCTCATCTCGGTGATGTTTGGCATCCACCAGGGGTTCGTTCCCGTCTACTTTGCGCTGATGGATGCCCAAGGCTTCAACTCCCTGTTTCCTATCCTGGCGCTGGCCGGTGCCGGACAGGTAGGCGCAGCGCTGGCGCTCTACAGCCGGGCAGGCAAGGATTCCCTACTGCGCACTCAGGTGAAGGGCACCATCATTCCAGGCATTCTGGGTGTCGGTGAGCCGCTCATCTACGGCGTCACCCTGCCGCGGGTCAAACCCTTTATCACCGCCTGCTGCGGTGGTTCGCTGGGCGGCTTCGTGGTTGGCCTGATCTCCTGGCTGGGTCTGCCGGTCGGCCTCAACACCGTCTTTGGACCATCCGGTATCGTCGCCCTGCCGCTGATGACCTCCGCCCAGGGGATCTTCCCCGGCATGATGGTCTATGCGGTCGGCCTCGCCGTTGCCTACCTCGGCGGCTACCTCTTCACCCTGATGTTCGGCTGCAAGAACGTCGATCTGAGTTAATCCCTCCTCCGGATTTCTAGCCAAGGTCTGGCCCCGAGCAATCGGGGTCATGGCCAAACTCATCCCGGCTCTGGCACAGAGCCCGTACAGGAACGATAAAAAATGAAAAAATCCATGCTTGCTCTGATTCTTCCCGCGCTGCTCGGCACAGGTTCCGCTCATGCGGCCGTCATCTATCAGGCTGACGATGGCTCCAACGTCGACCTCTACGGTCGTCTTGGCTTCAATATTTCCGACAAGAAGAGCGGCAATGATCAGGGTGACTTCGATGGCCGTATCGGCTTTACCGCCCGTCAGACCGTCAATGACGATGTCGCAGTGATCGGCATGGCGCAATATCAGGTCAATGCAGCCGAATACGCCAACAACGTGCAGAAGAACAGCAGCGATCTCACTGCCCGTTACGTCTGGGCCGGGATCGACGGTGGCCAGTGGGGCAAGGTGACCGGCGGGCGCGTCTCTTCCGGCCTCATCATGTTCACCGATATTGGCGATGTGTTTGCGGCCTCTGATGTCTCCATGGCTCGTCAGGCCAGCAAGGTGGACTCCACCGCCGTGCAGGTGTTCCGTCAGGATGGCACCCTGCAGTACCAGAACACCCTCGGCAATCTGGATCTCTCGCTCGCCTACATCCTCGGCAACAGCACTTCGGATCTCGATTACGGCTACAACGGTGCCCTGCGCTACACCTTCGATCTGGGCAGTGCCGGCAAACTGGCTCCGGTCGTGGCGTATCAGCAGACCAAAGCCGCCCAGAGCAGTGGCAGCAAGGTCGATCCCAATGCCGATGAGTATCGCTTCGCCGGGATTGGTACCCGCTACTATCTCGGCCCTCTGATGTTGGGTGCCCTCTATAGCAAGGATCAGGTGACCTATCGCGACGGCCGTGCCGACAGTGAAGACAAGGTGTGGGAACTGACCGCTGTGTATGACATCAACCAGAAGTGGGGGGCCCGCGCAGGCTATCGTCACCTCGTCAACGAGGGTGGCGACCAGATGGCACTGCGCGATACTACGCTGGAGCTGCAATACAAGCTCACCCCGCGATCTTCCCTCTACAGCGCCTATGTGATCCGCAATGGTGAAGATGGTCTGGCTGGTAGCACCATCACCAGCTTTGGTGGCAGCAGCAACAGCGAGAGCTTCTACCACCTCGGCCTGCGCTACGAATTCTGATCTGGTTGCCGGCCTGCGGGCCGGCTCCTTTATGGAGTCTTATGATGGCACGATCCTCCCTGCTCTCTCCCCTACTATTATCCCCCCTGTTTGCCCTGCTGCTCAGCGTACCGGCCACGGCCGCCCGACTGGAGCTGGCCGATACCCTCACCCTGCTCGCCTCGCCACAGGGCAAACCCTCGGCCTTCACCCGGACCATTGAGCTCCCGGCGGGAGAGTCCCGACTGCTGGTGCGCTTTGACAGCCCAAGTGACCCTCGATCCACCAACGAGAGCCCGGGACGCGTGACCTCAGCTCCTCTGCTGGTCACCCTTACAGCACCAGCACAAGGGACGCTGCAACTGACCACCCCGGTGCTGACCAGCCCCTCGGCTATCCGCCAGTTTGCCGCCAGCCCGACCCTGCTGCTGAGTGACGACAAGGGCATATCACAGCCGCTGACACTACAAGCCCTGCCACGCAGCCAGGATGGTCTGGGCACCGATTACCAGGCCCTGCTGGCGAGCCATACACCAACAGCAAGTCCGCCCCCCATTTTCGCAACACAAGCCGCAACTACCATTCATACCGCTTCGGCACTTACGCCGGAGCAGGCGGATGCCACCCTGCGGGAACTCTATCTGGCGGCCGATGCCAAGCGGCGTAAAGCCTTTATCCGCTGGGCCCTTGACCTCTAGCAGACAACAAAAAACCACCTGTTCAGGTGGTTTTTTGTTGTACGGATGATACAGAGGCAGAGCCGACCTCACTCCTTGTTGAGTCGGTCGATGGCATCCCGGGTACCGTCAATCAGTGCCCAGGCTCGCTCGTCTCTGCGCTGCACCAGGCCGAGGAACAGGATGTCGGTAATGGTGTTCTGGGCGGTACGTGAGGAGATGGAAGAGATACGCAACTCGTTCTCCTCCGCCACCGTATCCAGCACCATGTCGGCCATCTGGCGCAACTGGGTTTGCCGGAACGAAGTCACGGCAATCAGGGTGGCACCATTGCGCTTGGCCAGCTCGGCCGCTGCCAGCACATCACGGCTGGCGCCAGAATAGGAGATGACCAGTTGCACATCACCCGGCCCCAGGGTCTGGGCGATGGAGATCTGCACATGGCTATCCTGGGCAAACAGGGTAGTTACGCCGATCTTGAGCAACTTGTACCAGAGATCCTTGGCAGTCAGTGCCGAACCGCCAATCCCCACCAGCTGCACCCGCCCGGCGCCATCTATGGTATCGAGTACCTGCTTCAGCAGAGCACTGTCGAGGGCCTGAGTGGTCTCGACGATGGAGTTGATCTTCTCCTGCGCCAGCTTCTTGGCCATGGTCTCCAGATCATCGTCCCGCCCGATGCCATTGTAGAGATCACCGACATTGTCGGTCTTGATGGCATGCTTGCGCCCCAGATCCTCGCTAACCGCCAGCTTGAAGGCGGTGAAGCCCTTGAACCCGATCTTCTGGGTGAACTTCACTATGCTCGACTGGCTCACCTCCGCCTGCTGGGCCAGCTCCTGGGAGGAGAAGCGAGTCACCTGCTCCGGGCAGGAGAGGATGTAATCGGCAATCTTGAGCTCGCTAGGAGAGAGCTGGCTCCGGATATTGGATATTTTCGACAGGGTAAGCATGATTTCTCTCTGTTCTTGTGCTGCGTCGAGGCTTACTGGGTGCCACCCACGGTGAGTTGATCCAGTTTAAGGGTGGGCTGGCCGACACCGACCGGCACGCTCTGCCCCTCCTTGCCGCAGATGCCGACCCCGCGATCCAGCGCCAGGTCGCTCCCCACCATGGAGACCTGGCTCATCGCCTCGGGGCCGTTGCCGATCAGGGTCGCCCCCTTGATGGGGGCAGTGATCTTGCCATCCTCGATGAGGTAAGCCTCGGAGGCGGAGAAGACAAACTTGCCGGAGGTGATGTCCACCTGACCGCCACCGAAGTTGGGGGCATAGATGCCCTTCTTCACCGAGGCGATGATCTCGGCCGGATCGTACTGACCCGCCAACATGTAGGTGTTGGTCATGCGCGGCATCGGCATGGCAGCGTAGGATTCGCGGCGCCCGTTGCCGGTGAGTGGCACACCCATCAGGCGGGCGTTCTGCTTGTCTTGCAGATAGCCCTTGAGGATACCGTTCTCGATCAGCACGTTGTAGCCACCCGGCGTCCCCTCGTCATCTATGCTGACGGAGCCACGCCGACCCGGCAGGGTGCCGTCATCGACGATGGTGCAGTGCTTGGAGGCCACCTGCTCGCCGATGCGACCGGCAAATGCGGAAGAGCCCTTGCGGTTGAAATCGCCCTCCAGACCGTGACCCACCGCCTCATGCAGCAGCACACCAGGCCAGCCGGCACCCAGCACCACCGGCATGGTGCCGGCTGGCGCGTCGATGGCTTCCAGATTGACCAGCGCCTGACGCACCGCTTCACGCACATAGCCAAAAGCGCGGCTCTCCAGCCCGTCCAGTTCGAGGAACCAGTCGTAACCAAAGCGGCCACCGCCACCGGCACTGCCACGCTCGCGGCGATCCCCCTTCTCGGCGATCACGGTCACCGACAGCCGCACCAGCGGACGCACATCAGCGACCAGGGTGCCGTCGGTGGCGGCCACCAGCACCTCTTCGTAGACGCCGCTGATGGAGGCCATCACCTGATTGATGGCGGGATCCAGACTTCTGGCGAACTTGTCCATCTGCTCCAGTAGGGCGATCTTCTGGTGCTTGTCGAGGGTCTGCAGCGGATCCATGGCCGGATAGAGCAGGTTCGCTTCGGTGCGAGTCCACGCCTTCACCTTGCCGTGAGCACCAGCTGCGGCGATGCCGCGAGCGGCAGTCACCGACTGTTGCAGCGCCAGCAGGCTCAGCTCGTCCGAGTAGGCGAAACCGGTCTTCTCGCCGCTGACGGCGCGCACCCCGACCCCCTGATCGATGTTGTAGCTGCCATCCTTGACGATGCCATCTTCCAGCATCCAGGACTCGTGCCAGCTGCGCTGGAAATAGAGATCGCCGAACTCCACCTGATGGCTCATCAGGCTGCAGAGCAGCTGCTGCAGGCGCCCTTCGTCGAGGTCGTTCGGGGCCAACAGGGAGGCACTAACCTGGCTCAATAGACTCAATCTTCTTCTCCACTCTCGTAACGAGCTGTTTTAAATCGTCTTGCCGACGGGTTGGCAACAAGCCACACCATCACAACAAACGGGCATGCTCCAGCACGGGCAAACGGTTGCGTTTCAATTTTTCACCACACCATCAGAGCAAACGGGCGTGTTGCAGCACTGGCATGGTGCGTTTCAATTCGTCGATAAGCCCGGGCTCCATCTTCGCCAATACGGTGCCGCGCCCGGACTCTTTGCTGGCCAGCACCCGGCCCCAGGGGTCGATCACCATGCTGTGGCCCCAGGTCTGGCGCCCCGTTTCGTGAGTGCCGCCCTGATTGGCCGCGACTACGTAGCACTGGTTTTCGATGGCGCGAGCCCGCAGCAGCGGCTCCCAGTGCGCCTCGCCTGTCACGGCGGTAAAGGCGGCAGGCACCAGCAGCACACGAGCTCCAACTCGGGCCAACTGGCGGTAGAGCTCGGGAAAGCGCAAATCATAACAGATCGAGAGGCCGAGGGGACCAAACGGGGAGTCCACCAGCACAGGTGCATCCCCCGGGCTGAAGGTCTCCGACTCCCGATAGCGGCCGTGATTGTCCGCCACATCCACGTCGAACAGGTGGATCTTGTGGTAGTGGCCCCTGAGCTCACCGCTTGGGTCAAACACCAGCGAGCTTGTGTGGATATGGTCGGAACCTTCGATGGTGGTCGGCACAGCCCCGGCCACCAGCCAGATGCCGTAATCTCGTGCCCATTCGGCCAGCTGCTGCTGGATCGGGCCCTCACCTATGGTCTCGACCCCATCCAGATAACCCTGCCGCTCGCCAAACAGGGCAAAGTTCTCCGGCAACAGCACCAGCAGCGGCCGCTCTTTGGGCAAGGCGGCCAGCTCGGCGGCGATCTGCTCCCGGTTATCCTGCCAGTGACGGCCAGATACCAGCTGTATTGCGGCTAACCACATGACTCTCTCCTTGTCGCTTGGGCCATCAGATGGTGACCGCATCACCCGCCTGCAGGGTGTAATCCAGCACTATGATGCGCGCCAGCACCGGGCGAAAGATGGCCTTGAGGGCAGCGTGATCAGGATGGGGCATATAGCGCTGGCGGGCAGCCTCGTCGGCAAAGGTCATCAGCACGGTGTGGGTAAAACCGTCATCCCTCCCCTCCGGGCTGTCATTCTCACCCCACTCCACAGCAGTCACACCGCTGACCTGATGCGGAATGGCGAGAAAGGCGGTACGCACCGCATCTATCTGGGCAGGCTTGGTGTCCGGCTTGAAGGCGATCAGCAGGATATGTCGGATCATGGCTCACTCCTTGTGATGGTGCCGGGCCGCTCGTTCAGCGCTGAGCAGGCCCCGCGTGTTTGGGGCTCAGCAGGAAAGGGGTCACCTCTTGCGTTGGCAGGCTGGGAGCAACGGCGTCGACCGCCTCTTTCTGCTGCTGGTTGAGCTTGATGCGTGCGCGATCGCGCCCCGCCTCAATCAGCTTGGGTGCGTCGAGCGGGCCCGAGATACGAAAGTCGATGCGGGTCACCACATCCACCACCGGCTCCAGCAATTTGGAGAGGGCCAGCACATAGAGACCCGTGATCGGCGTGATGGAAAAGGCCGCCACCACCGGCAGGGTGCCACCCAGGTTCGGGGAAAAGCTCAGCTCGTAGTCGAGCCGCCAGCGCACCAAATCGGCGATCCCCTCGCCGCGCAGATTGCCTGCAGCCCCCTTCATATAGAAATCATTGTTGCTGACCTGCCCCTGCTTGATGGTGGCAGAAGCAGACATGGATTCGAAGTAGAAACCCTTGTCGAACACATCGCGAAAATCGAGGCGCAGCTTGCGCAGCAGGGAGTCGAGACTGAGCAGAGAGAGCAGCCGCGCCCCCTTGTCGTTGACCTCGCGCAGGGTGCCGCCCTCCAGCTGATAGTTGGCACTGCCCCCCAGAGTCGGCAGGCTCGGGCGATAGGGCACATCCTGCCAGTTCAGGTCAAAAGCGAGGGAGCCGGGGGCATCGCCGATGGGGGAGGTGTAGCCGAGCCGCTTGAGCAGCAGCTCGCTGTTGTTGCTGGTCAGCTTGCCACGGGCCCGCGTCTCCATCCGGTTGCCATCGGCCAGCCAGTCGACGCTGCCGGCAAGCTGACTGCCTGCCAACCGCATATCCAGCCCCTTGAGAGTCACCTTGTTGGCGCCCGGCAGCAGCTCGCCTTTCACTTCGCCAAGCGGCAACTCGCCAAAGCGGCAATCGACACAGCTGAATGTCAGCCAGGGGATCGAAGCCATGATGGCGTTATCCTGCTTCGCATCGGGATCCGGGCTGAGATCCGAACTCTTGCCGGACCAGTAGATGCGGGCAAACTTGGCATCCACCGGACGGTTGGCCACTGCGGGCAGGCGGATCACCCCCATCACATCGGGGCTATCGATCATCACTTCGGTCGCCTGATTGGTCGGTCCCACGGTGAAACGCGCCGCCTTGAGGGTGGCACTGCCGATATAGGCACGGGCCAGCTGCCCATCCACCCACCACTCCTGTGGCTGGAAGGCAGGGCCGACTACCGCATTACCGGTCTGGTTCTGCGCTGGCAGCCATTGCTTGAGTCGCGTCAGCCAGCCGCCCACATCGGCCTCCTGCTGGTTGATGGCAAGCAACATGGGGGCATCGCGCATTACCCGGGCACCCGGTTGGCCTATATCAACCCGCACCCGACTGAGATAAGGCACCCCCTCGCCGTAGACCAGCCGGGTCTGCATATCCACATCAGCCCCCAGCACGGCGCGAATGTCGGCGCTGCCATCCCGGCCACGGGCGATCACCTTGAGCGGCAGCCGGCTGGCGCTGCTCTTGGCCAGCGGCAGCGGCAGATCCAGCCCCATCCCCTGCAGGTTGGAGTCGAGCGCCAGCTGGAAGCTAAACGGCTTGCTCTCGGGCAAGATCAACTCGAGCTTGCCGCCCCAGTTGCTGCGGCCGTTGAGGATACCGTACGAAGAGATGGCGGCGGGTTGGCGGCGGCTATCCCATTGCCCCTTGAAATCGAGGTCGACCTGATAGTGATCCTGATGCTGGCGCCCCTGATAGTCGAGGGTCAGCGGCTGGTTCCACAGGCTCGCCTTGAGGTTGCTGAAACGGGTCTGCTGGTTGTCATACTCGAGGCGCCCCTGCACCTTCTCCAGCGGCAGATCCAGACTGGCGACCCGCACCTTGTTGTTGCTGAAGGTGGCATCGCCACTCGCCTTCACCTCGCTCTCGCCATCGAGAGGAATATCGAGCTTGACCGATCCTGCCATCGGGCCACGGATCTCGATCTCCCGCAGCGCCTGACCTACCGAACTGCCCAGCGGGGAGTCCTGCAGGTAGTCGCTGATGGCCTTACCCTCCCCCTGCACCTTGGCATCCACATAGAGGTGGGCGCCTGGGGAGAGATCCGGGATCCAGGCATGCACCGAGTCGGAGCTCGCCTTGCCAAGTCGGGTGGAGCGGCTGCGCATATCGAGGCCGGCATTCTGGAACAAGAGATCGATCTGCAGGTCGGTGAGCGGTTGCCAACCAGGGAAGAACTCGTAGGTGGCCCGCTCCAGCGGCACCGCCACCTGGAAGATGCCATCACCTTTCTCATAAGGGAAATCCCGAAACTCCCCATACCAGAGCAGGTCAGCCCCCTTGGCCTTGCCCCCCTTGATGGCGCCGCTCAGGTAATCCACCAGCCCCTTGTCCATCGCCTGCAGCGGGAAGTAGCGATCCGCATGGCCCGCATTCTTCACATCGATGCGACCGGTCAGGGCGAGGAAAGGGTGCTCGAACAGATCGAGGCGGAAACGGCTGGACAGGGTCAGATCCGGGTTATCCAGCGCGATATCCTGCCCGTACAGCACCCAGCCCTGTTCCTCGCGCCACCAGTCGAGGCGGGCCGAGAAGTTGTCGACCGGGATCGGCATCTTGAAGTGACGGGCGGGATCCACCTTGTCGTTCGCCAGCGCCACTCTGGCGCTGCCCCCCTTGGGGGTGAGCCAGAATTCACCGTCGAGATCCTGCATCCCGGGCACGTCGTGCCAGGCATTGAGGCTCACATTGACGATCTCGCCGCTGAGGGATATATCCTGCCACCCGGCATCCGCCTGCAGGGTCAAATCTGTCAGCTTGCCCTTGGGTTTGGTCTGCTTGAGCAGCTCGCTCTGGGCAGGATAAATCGCGGAGACCAGCTGGCTCAGCTGGGCAAGCTGGTCGAGATCGATCTGCGGCACATAGCCCTGCACCCGCTCACCGATCCGCTCCAGCTGCAACCGGCTGTGCAGCCAGGGTTTACCATCCAGCTTGAAGGTGACGCCATGGCTGGCCAGTTGCCAGTTTTCACCATCGCGGCGTAGCTGAACCTTGCCGCCATCGAGGCCGAAACGGTGCATCTCCCCTTTCTTGGGATCCTTCCAGATCAGGTAGTTGTTGCCAAAGGCCAGCAGGGTATTGCCCAGCTTGCCGCTGTCAAACTCGCTCCAGAGCTGGAAATCGAGCTGCCCGGCCACCTTGGGTTCACCAGCATGGATCCTGGCGAGGGTCGGGGTAATATCGAGCTGGCGGGCACCCAGATAGAGCTGCCCCTTGAGGCGATCGAGCCGATCTTGTGGCGTATCTACATCGAGTATCAGGTCCAGGGTGCTCTCGCCTACCCCGTTGATGAGATAGGCCTTACCGACCCCCTGATGGCGCTTGCCACGATTCTGCCAGCGCAGTTGGGCAATATCGAGTGCTCGCATGTCGCCCAGTGCGGTGGTGACATTGAGCCGGGTGTTATGGATGTCAAAGGTGGAGAGCTGGGTCAGCAGAAAGCGCAGCAGGGCGCCCTGCTGGGGATCGCCGGAAGGGCTGTCGTCAGCCGGTTGGCGCAAGTCGAGGGTGATATCGCCATCGCTGAGGATCAGCTCGCCAAACACCGGCTTTAGCTCGTTAATAGTGCGCCAGAAGTCGAGATGCACCCAGGCCTTGCCGAGCTTGACGGTATAGCGTTTGGAGTCGGGGGCAACGGCGAGCTGTTGCAGTTCGAGGGCCGGGCCTGATTGTGTCCAGCTCAGTCCAATTTGATCGACGCTGACCTTGATTTGCGAATCGCCGAGCAGAGTGTGGATAAGGCTCTCTCGATACTGATTCAGCAAAGGGCCCCCGACCCGCACCAGGGTGACCAGCATGGCCAGCAGTACGAACAGGACCCCCAGGGCTAACCAGCCCCGACTCAGCCAGCGATAGACCAATTACATCATCACCACGTCGAACTGCTCCTGGCCGCAGAGAGGCTCGCTCACCACCCGCACCTGCTTGCCGATAAACACTTCCAGCTCCGCCAGACTGTGGGACTCCTCGCCATGGAGATAGTCGGCTACGGCAGGGGCTGCGTAGACGGTGAACTGATCTGCATCGTAGGCACGGTTGACCCGGATGATCTCCCGCAGGATCTCGAAGCAGACCGACTCCACCGTCTTGACCCGGCCGCGTCCCTTGCACTCGGGGCACTCGGAGCAGAGCACATGCTCCAGACTCTCGCGGGTGCGCTTGCGGGTCATCTCCACCAGGCCCAGCTGGGAGAAACCGTTGACGTTGGTCTTGGCGCGATCCTTGGACAGCGCCTGCTCCAGACTGTGCAGCACCCGGCGGCGGTGATCTTCCGACTGCATGTCGATGAAGTCGATGATGATGATGCCACCGAGGTTGCGCAGGCGCAGATGACGAGCGATGGCTGCCGTCGCCTCGACGTTGGTATTGAAGATGGTCTCTTCCAGATTACGATGGCCGACAAAGGCGCCGGTGTTGATATCCACCGTGGTCATGGCTTCGGTCTGGTCGATGATGAGGTAGCCACCGGATTTCAGCTCCACCTTGCGCTCCAGCGC
Organism: Aeromonas sp. 600479; assembly: GCF_049175515.1. NCBI lineage: Bacteria > Pseudomonadati > Pseudomonadota > Gammaproteobacteria > Aeromonadales > Aeromonadaceae > Aeromonas > Aeromonas sp. 600479. The sequence goes on along the minus strand of NZ_JAAKVF010000005.1, from coordinate 146,038 downwards.
CCGCTGGATCTCGTTCTCCACATCGTAGAGATCGAAGATCGGTGACTCGCCGGGGTAGTACTCCAGTTTGCTGGCCAGCTCCGGCACATACTCTTCGGTGAAGCGCTTGAGCTGATCGAAGCTCTGGCGGGAGTCAACGCGGATCTTGTCGAGTTCTGCGCCGACGAAATCGCGCACCACCCGGAATGCCAGACTGGGATCCTCGTAGAGGATCTTGCAGGGGGGATACTTCTGCTTGCGCTCGAGGATCTTGCGCCACAGCCGCTTGAGGAAGGCGGCATCCTGCTCCAGCTCCTGCTCCCCCACCCCTTCAGCGGCGGTACGGATGATGTAGCCACCCAGCTCATCCACATAGCCAGCTACGGTGCGCTTGAGGCGCTCCCGCTCCGCTTCGGACTCGATTCGCTGGGAGACGCCGACGTGAGCGCTGCCCGGCATAAAGACCAGATAGCGGGAAGGCAAGGTGATATCGGTGGTGAGACGGGCACCCTTGGTACCCAGCGGGTCTTTCACCACCTGCACCATGATGTCCTGCCCCTGACGCACCAGCTCGGCGATATTGCCGACCTGGAACTGCTCCTTCTCCTTCACAGCCACACACTCGGTATGGGGCACAATATCGGAGGCGTGTAAAAAGGCCGCCTTGTCCATACCGATATCGACGAAAGCCGCCTGCATGCCCGGGAGCACCCGGCTGATCTTGCCTTTGTAGATGTTGCCGACAATGCCGCGTTTGGCCTGACGCTCTACATGCACTTCCTGCAGCAGACCGTTTTCGACCAGAGCGACACGGGTTTCGGAGGGGGTAACGTTAACCAGCAGTTCTACCGACATAACTAACCTTGCCTGTTCCAGTTTTGAATTCTTATACAGCCAATCCGGTACAACGCGCGCAAGGAAGAACGCAGCAGAGCACAGCTGACGGAAAATTACTTGTGTTGTTCCAGATGCTGCTTGATCAATAGATCCGTCTCCAGCAGCGGCAGGCCGACCACGGCGCTATAGCTGCCTTCGATGCGGCTGACAAACTTGCCGGCAATCCCCTGAATGCCGTAGGCCCCGGCCTTGTCACAGGGCTCTCCGGTTTGCCAGTAGGCCTCAATCTCGGCCTCGTCCAGCTTGCGAAACGCCACGTTGGTGGTGACCAGTCGCACATCGCAGCGCTCGGGGGTGGCCAGCGCCACCGCGGTCATCACCTGATGTACCTTGCCGGAGAGTGCCTCCAGCATATCCTTGGCATCGAGCAGATCGGACGGTTTCTCCAGCACCCGATCCCCCAGCACCACTATGGTGTCGGCACCCAACACCGGCAACGCCGTCGGCGCACACGCCACACCAGCCATCGCCTTGTCGCGGGCGAGACGGCAGACATAATCCTGCGGTTTCTCCCCCTCTTCCCGTTGCTCCGGCACATCCAGTTTCAGCACATCAAAACGATAGCCAAGCTGGGCCAACAGTTCGCGACGACGGGGGGAACCCGATGCAAGATAGAGTTGCAGTTCGTTGTTTTTGCTCATATTTACCTGATATTGAAGCGGCGCCGCACTTTGCGCAACACCAGAAACACCCAGGGCCATATTAGCATCGTCGTCAACGTCGACCAAAAGTAGGCGAAGTTGAGGCTGGCCCGGCTAAACAGGTGTTCGGCCCAGAACACCGTCAGCTTGCCTACCAGCGACAGCCCACCGATGATCAGGGCCTGTTGCCAGAGGGAGAAGTTGCGGATCTTCTGGAACTGGAATGCTGCCAGATAGGTGGTGATGGCCATCGCCATGGCCCGCACGCCGAGGGTGCTGCCAAGCAGCACATCCAGCAGCAGGCCGGCCACCCAGGCGGTGCCGACGTTGGTCCGGTGCGGCAACGCCAGTGCCCAGTAAATGAGCACCATGGCCAGCCAGTCCGGACGAAATGGATCAAATTCGAAAGGAAGCGGCAGGATCGACAGGCTCAAAGCCAGCAGGATCGAAATCCAGATCCAGATCCTGCCGCTGGCGGGTTGCAGCATCAGCGAGTGGCTCCTGCGGCGGAGGCAGCCGTTGCCACCCGTTCGCCATTCTCATCATCGTGTAATTCGGGTTTCTTGTCGGTCCACAGCAGCAGCAGATAGCGCAGCCTGTCCAGCTCGACCAGCGGCTTGGCCTCGACCTGGGCGAAGGGCTTGCCCTCCACATATTCAGAGCGGGTCACGGTCGCCACCGGATAACCTTCAGGGAAACGGCCACCCAGACCGGAGGTGACCAACAGATCCCCCACCTGAATATCGGTGTTGCGCGGCAGGTTGCGCAGCTCCAGCTTGTCGAGCTCACCACTGCCGGAGGCGATGGCGCGCAAGTCGTTGCGCAGCACCCGCACCGGAATGCCGTGGCTGGAGTCGGTTATCAGCAGCACGCGACTGGTGGTGGAGCCAACGTGGAGCACCTGACCAATCACACCCTGATCGTTGATCACCGCCTGACCGTTATAGACGCCATCCAGCGCCCCCTTGTTGATCAGCACCTGATGGCTGAAGGGGTCGGAATCCACCGACAGCAGCTCGGCCACCATCTTGCGGGACTCTTTGTGCACCGGCGAACCGAGCAGCTCGCGCAGACGCTGGTTCTCGTGCTCCAGATGATCCATCTTGAGCAGGCGAGAGCGCAGGGTAAACAGCTGTTGCTCCTGCTGCTTGGTCTGCTCGATGAGATCGGCACGGGTCTGCACCTGGGTCGACATGGTGTCGAGCAGGGTACCGGGCGCATTGGCCATGTATTGCAGGGGACTGACTAACGAACTGAGGTAGACGCGGACATGGGTAAACACACCGAAGCGGGAGTCCGCGACGATGGCAGCAATGGAGATGATGACGGCGAGAAACAACCGTAACTGAAGCGAAGGGCCTCTACCAAAAATGGGTTTCATGGGTCGTCAAAAAAGAGCCGGCACGCTGGCCGGCTTTGGGTCTTATTCGTAGTGGAACAGATCGCCACCGTGCATATCGATCAGCTCCAGCGCCTTGCCGCCGCCACGGGCCACACAGGTGAGGGGATCTTCGGCCACGACGACAGGAATGCCAGTCTCTTCCATCAGCAGACGGTCGATATCTTTCAGCAGAGCGCCACCACCGGTCAGCACCATGCCGCGCTCGGAGATGTCGGAAGCCAGTTCCGGCGGGGACTGCTCCAGAGCCACCATAACGGCGGCCACGATACCGGACAGCGGCTCTTGCAGCGCTTCCAGGATTTCGTTGGAGTTGAGGGTGAAGCTGCGCGGTACACCTTCAGCCAGGTTGCGACCACGGACTTCAATCTCGCGCACCTCTTCGCCCGGATAGGCGGAGCCGATCTCGTGCTTGATGCGCTCGGCAGTGGCTTCACCGATCAGGCTGCCGTAGTTGCGACGGACGTAGCTGATGATGGCTTCGTCAAACTTGTCGCCACCGATACGGACGGACTGGGAGTAGACCACACCGTTCAGGGAGATGATGGCTACTTCGGTAGTACCACCACCGATATCAACCACCATGGAACCGGTTGCTTCGGACACCGGCAGGCCGGCACCGATGGCAGCAGCCATAGGCTCATCGATCAGGTAAACCTCGCGGGCACCTGCACCCAGAGCGGACTCCTTGATGGCACGACGCTCAACCTGAGTGGAGCCACACGGTACACACACCAGCACACGCGGGCTGGGGCGGAAATAGTTGTTGTCGTGAACCTGCTTGATGAAGTGCTGCAGCATCTTCTCGGTCACGTAAAAATCGGCAATCACGCCGTCTTTCATCGGGCGGATCGCGGAGATGTTGCCCGGGGTACGGCCCAGCATCTGCTTGGCGGCATGACCGACAGCAGCGACCGATTTGGCGTTCCCGCGCTCTTGGCGAATGGCGACAACTGAGGGTTCGTTAAGGACGATCCCTTGATCTTTTACATAGATCAGGGTGTTGGCAGTTCCCAAATCGATCGACAGATCGTTGGAAAAGACGCCTCTGAGCTTTTTGAACATGGCTACGGGAAATCCTAAGAATTTGGAGGTGCAGAAAACCGGCTAACTTTACCAATGCCCACCCCAATCGGCAAGCGCTCAAACTGTCGCCAATCAATCAGGCGCGACAAAAATGCGAGTCATCACTCACTCGCACACGCTTGCAAACACTAATAAACAAGGATTTAGGGGGATGCTGCTGAGCCATCCCCCCTTTCACATTATTCAATGCAATACTTCGCGCCGATAAATAATTCTGTCATTACCACGGCTGGAGCCGAAAATGGCCTCCCCCTGCAGGTTGCCGTCATTGGCACTCGTTGGGTCAGACAACCAGAGTGGCGATGATGGCTGTTTTGCCAAATCGACCTTGTAGGGGATGCGCACCGAGATGTCCGGCTTGGCAAAGTGGAACAGGATCTCCCCGTCTTTCGCCAGTGCAGCCTCCCCACCCGGTGCCGAACTGCCCAACCCCAGCTTTATCTTGCGACCCGCCCCCAGCTCCAGGTCACGGCTGGCCCCATCAAAGGTGTGACTCGGGTTGAGGAAAGTGAACCCCTGATTGGCCAAAGAGAGCTGGGTACATTGATCTTCCTTGTTCAACAACCAGTTGCCCGCTTCGTAATATTGCATCTGCTGCGGAATGGCCAGCGGCGCCGAGGCCAGGCCTGCCTCCGTGCCCGCCTGCAGGCGGCCGAAATAGGCTTTCATTGGCACACTGTCGATTAAACGGGCATTACAACCGCGGCCACTGCAGTTACCCACTACGGCATCATTGAAATTCGGGCTGGCAATCAGCGTTCTGTCGCCATCGTTATCCCTCATATAAAGGCCAAACAGCAAAGAGTTGTAGGGACCATCCGGTTGCGTGTCAGAGAGGCGCACAAACTCGCTGCTACCGGCAGTCAAAGTCGCCCGGCCATTTAGCCATGGCAACGGCTGCAAACTGCGCAAGCGGTTCGACAGGGATTTACCATCCAGGTTATTGGCAACCGAGATAAAAGCACTCCCCTTGGCAAAGGGCCCCGTATAATTCAGGGTCTGTACACCCGTCGTGTTACGAGCCAGCACATCCAACGCAATGCCAAAGGGCTGGCCCATGTAGGAGAACGCATTGCAGGCCGGCACGATATCACCGCTGACCAGATTGAAGTCGGCAGGAATAAAACGCCCCACCGGCTGGCTCTGGGCTGATGGGATGGTGTAATTGAAGTAGCCATTGGCTGGTGGCGTCGCCGTCATCCGGAACACTCCCACCTCGCTCACAGTCTGGCTAAGGCTATTGACACTGTTGGTCGCTGCCACGTGGTTGTAAGTAGAAGTACCCAATACGGCATTGGAGCCGGGGCTTGGTGCCACCAAGGTGCTACCCAAGCCAATGCCACTCAGCACAAAGTTGGGCGTAGTCTGATTTCCTGCGCAGATATCCCCATCATTAGCCGACTCCCAGGCCATCGCCTTGATATCTACCTGAAACGTCTCCCCCGCTTTTTTGAAGACTGGACAGCTGCTATCACCTGCCGCGCATACCCCTTGCGGAGGGGTAATGCACAAGCCCACCGGACGCGCTACAAACTGATCCGCGCCGAGCATCACCAGACCGGCTTCACTGCCGGTACCATCATAACGGGCATCCAGTTGCACCTTGCCCGCGTCCGGGTACTTAACCGTTATGGTCGACTGCCCCTGAGCATCGAATGCGAGGGAGAGCGGCGTTGCAGCGCCCTGACTGGCACCTATCGTACTGCTGTTGACGCTCATCTGGCTGTTATAGGGGTTACTGGTGGGGGTGATATAGCTACCCCAGAACTTGACGCTCTTGCTCTGGTTGGCAAACCCCGGCACGCACTGCCTGGTCACGTCGCTCTTCTTGACCGCCTTGATGGTCACCGTCTGCGGCTGGTTCGAGTAGGTGTCGGGCACGTCGAAGATAAATCCGCTGTCGGCAAAGGTGAGCGTACAGGCAGCCGCACTCTTGGCGCCACCGCCAACCCGGCACAGGGTGGTACTCAACGGTTTGGTCGAGGGCGTCGAGCCGCTGACCCCGACGGTCACCGTACCGGCGGTATTCTGTCGCAGCGCCAGCGTGGTGGTTCCTCCGCTGAAGCTCACTTGATTGCCTCCCACCCAACCACCGCTGGTACTCGTTGCGGGTTGCAGGGTGGCAGTCACGGGCTCGGTCACCAACAGGCTGCAGTCGGCATTGGCACAGGCCCGAATGGTCAGGGTTTCAGGGTTGCAGGTCAGCGCATTGCCGCTGTGATCGAATTCGAAATGATCGATCTGGGTGCCCACTGGACTGGAACGCAGCGCACAGATCCGCACGTTATCGATCTCGTGGAAGTTGGTCACCGACCCGGTGGACCCAGTCAATGACAGCAGGAAGTTGCCCGGTACTGTCGCTTGGCCGGTCTGGCTCGTCATGTTGATTGGACCAACGAGCGTACGAAACCCGTCACCGCTATCCCGTTCGACGGTGGCCACCGAGTTGCCCGCCGTGCGAGAGTCGACCGTAATGCGATAGCGGTGGGGGCGATTGCTGTTGGTACCGCTGTCGACGGTCGGGTTGAGATTGCTGGCGGTTCCGGCCAGGTAGCGGTAACCGGAGGTACCGGAGCCGGATCCGCGAATAGATACGGCCTGCGGTCGGGAGCCGATATTATAAGACCCCCCCTCATTGGCGTAGTTGCCGTATTCGTCGATCCCGACACCAAGCCAGCCGCCCGCAAAACCACTGATCCCGGTCTTGAAACCGTATCCTAGGGGGCCACCAAACGCACCTGGTTGTGGCGTCAGGGTGGCATCCGAGAGCACCACCGCCATGCCATCCGCCCCGCTTGTGCCGGAAGTCTTGTAGGCGTATTGATCGAACTCGACCGTCACCAGGTTACCAGCCCCGGGGAAGAGGCGCTGGAAAGTGGCCGACGTGGCCTGGTTGGTGACGTTCTGGGTAAGACGCAGGCGACCATTCTGCACCGATGGCAATGTGCTGTTGTTGCGCTGAGCCACGACCCAACTGTCGGGGTTGATCTGGCTGCTTTCGAAACCGTCGACAAAACAGGTCAGCATCGGCGGAAGTACCGCTTCATTGATGCTGGACTGGGCATCCATGGCCAGATAGCGGGCCGTCACCCTGCCATAGACGGTGGCATTATTGTTCATGGTGAGCTTCCCATCGGCATAGAGATAACCATAAAACGTGGTGCGGTTGTCGATCACCATGTCGTTATAGTTAACCCAGATGAGACTGCCCTGATTATTGGCATTGATATTGACCGTATTGACCAGCTTGACATCCTGATTGACGAAAATCCGGGTGGTGCCACTGCCTGAGAGACGGATGGTACCGCTGTCCAGAATCAGCTTGTCGATGAAGTAATCCCCCTCCCCCAGCACCAGGATCGCGTTGTTGCGCACTGTCAGCGTCTTGATCAGGTAGGTGCTGCGGCTGGGGAACGTCATAGTGCAGTTTTCTACCGTCATCGCACCATAAGAGGTACTGGAAGCCGTTTGCGCACCGAACGAACAGAGCTGGGTCGAATTGGAGGTGATGGCGGGAAAAGCATTATTCCCGCTCAGGGACAGCCCGCGGATATCTTTGCCAGTAACGCTACAAACCATGTAGCCGCCAGTACCATCATCGCAGCGCGGCGTATTGTTCTGATCCGGCTGGATGGAGCAGAAGTTGAGAGGCAAACCGCCGGAACCGTTGATCTTGGCGTTGTTGAGTTGGCTAAGCTGGTAGCCGCTAATCTGATGGCAAACGTTATTGTTGTTGCCATGATGCCCTTGCACCACATCCGGAAAGAGCGTGCCTGTGTCGATAGGGTCGAAGGCCCAGACATGGCCAGTAAAGAGGGCAAGCGCCCATACCCATTTCATTGTCCGCCTCCGTCATACGCTTCAAGCATCAGAGTTCTGCTCACGGCAAAATCGGGACTCGCACTATCCAGTTCAGAGGAACCACAGGTTCCGACACTCTCGAGACGATAGCCATTAGTCACGGCACCGTTATAGGTCACCGGAACCTGAGTGCAACGCACAGCAACTTGGCACTGCACCAGACCGGTAACGCCGGTGAACGAGGGGGTCGGGCTGATCCAGTCACAACGATCCTGGGGAGATGGCGCAGCAGGCCGGTTCGGAAACAGCTGATACAGAGCAATCTCCAGCCCGCTCTGGGCGGCCAGCAGAGCACGCACACTGCGTACCTCCACGGTATTTTTCTCGCTACTGTCGACCAGAAAACGGCCCATGGCGGCCGCCAGCAGCGCCATCACCACGATCACAAACAGGGCGATCATCAGGGCGCTACCACGCATCCGTCCTGCCGGGAGTGCATCACGGGACATTGAACACCTCGATCTTGTGGTTGAAGGTGACCGACTCCCCCTTGCGTTCGAACACAAAGCGCATGCCAAACTCCCCTTCGGCGTTAAACGCCGAGGTTTCCCGATAGAAGGTTCCAATACGAAGGGAATCGGCCATCAATACGCCTTGTGCAGGTAAGGATGCTCCAATGGGGGCAGTGGCACGGATCAGCGTGTTTCCTTCCACACAGTAACGTACCTGCTGGTTGGCAAAGTAGACCCGGCTGCCCGGAGAGAGACCAGCCAGGCTCTCGGCACTGGTATAGCGGATGGTTTGCGCTCCGGATACGGGCGTCAGCACATCCGTGACCTTGGCCACGCAGCGGCCATAATCGCAGCCAGCCGTGAGCGAACCGGCATTTTTGTCCGGCACAGGGAAGACGATCAGCTGATCATTTTTTTTGACGGCGGTGGCATCCACATCCAGTGGGTTGGCAGCAGAAGCCGGGGTCGCCATCACCAGCTCAAGGGTGGCCGTGCTCCCCGACATAGCACGGTTAAGCGCCAGATAGCGGCTGGAGGTGCTGATGGGCCAAAACCGCAGACAGGCACCGGAGTCGACCCATGCCCCGCCAGTCGTCTCGATCCGCTCCGATCCCGGCACCGCATCGCGCAGTTCGCGGTTAAGCCGCTCCATGGCGAAGCGGGCATCGCTCATCAGCTGCTCACGGCTGCTGGCATCGCCATAAATCTGGGTACCGATACCGATAAACTGGCTGGTAAAGGTCGCCATTATCCCGAGCAGCAGGATGACCATCACCAGCTCGACCAGGGTAAAGCCACGGTTACCCCGAGGTTTGTGGTAGGTTCGATTGGCCACCAGGCGTAATCTGGCGCCGGAGTTGGCTAGGGGCGCTGATATTCTGGTAGAGAGGCAACCCCCGACAGCAGAGCGATCCATCAGTAGTTCCCCCGGTAGAAGGAGAAGTCGAGCACGCTCTGATCCGGTAGCTTGATCTGCAGATCAATACGCTTACCCACAGAACAGGGTGCGGCACAACTCTTGAAGGTGCCGTCGCTGAAATCGGCTCCGCTCACCACAATTTTCACCTGATAGTTGCGATACTCCTCACCGCCGACTCCCGCTGCAGTCTGAGTCAGGCTGTTGGCATCCACCCAATTACCTGCGGTATCGAAATCATCCACATCGTTATAGGCATAGGATGCGGGCTCACCATCAGGACCATATTGACTAGGCTGCCAACCAGCAATCGTCGGAGCAGGAGGTTGCTGGGTACATGCCACGCCAACAGGGCAACTGCAATCCCCATAAAATTGGCCATTAAAGGTCTCGCCACAACGATAACGACCACCGTTATGATCCGAATGTTCATCAAACGACTTTTGCAGGATCTCGCCGGAGAGGCGCTGGGCAAGCTGGGCGGCGCGCACCTGCTGCACCGGCTCCACTGCCTGAGGTGCTTGATTGATAAGTAACCCCAACATACCGGTCAAGGCCACGGCCAGCAGCACGATGCCGACGATCAGCTCAATCAGGGTAAAACCACGCTTAAGGGATCTCATGGATAAACCCCTCAGACTCAATCTGGATGCGGCTGGTTTCGCGACCATCTGTGGCTTGCAGCTCGCAGCCACCGGCGCAGCTACCGAGCGGGCGGCCCATCTGATCAAAGCGGATAACAAAAGGAGGCGTGCCCTTGTTCGAGGAGAGGGAGATCCCGGCTGACAGGGTCACCGGACGGCCACGGGTGAGCTGATTAGCGTTCCAGCTCGATATAGCCGCAGGATCACCACAAGGGGAGAGCGTGCTGTGGCCAAACTGGCCCTCGTCAACCCGCAGTGAGGTACAACGATTGGCCGGTTCGTGCATATTGACGGTCTGTACCAGCCGCAGCCGGGTAAGCAGCTCGTCACGCACGGTTTGAGTTTCAAAGCCGCCTTTGCCCAGCCATTTTGGCACGGCAAAGGCGGCCAGAATCCCGAGTAACAGGATCACCAGTACCAGTTCAATCAGGGTAAAGCCCTTGGTTGCAGGCATGGGACTTCTCATCAGGGAAAAGAGAAAGCGAGGCCGAAGCCTCGCCTTTTTAATCATTATTTACCGCATTCAGTACTTACTGCGATGGAGGGTACGCCACCTACAGCAGTAATAGTATTCGCATAAGTCACAGCACACTTACTGTTAGGTTCGTTGCTGGGTTTAAAAGTACCAGGAGTACCAGACACTTCACTCCAGCCATCCAGAGCAACAGTTTTACCTGCATCTGTGGTGAGTGGGTAACCAAATTTGGTGTTAACTGTGGTACCGGCTACAGAAACAGCACCAGAGGTACCCTCAATTCCCAGAATTGCAGCTTTGCTATATACCAACTGGGAAGAGCTTTGCAGAGATGCTTTGACACCATCTGCAGCTGCTTTACGAGCATCATCCTGCAAATTCAGGAACTTGGGTGCAGCGGTGACCGCCAGAATACCCAGAATGATGATCACGATAACCAGTTCGATCAGGGTAAAACCCGCCTGTTTTTTCATTTCACTTTCCTCTGTTAATTAATATTTGTGGTCACCTGACCGGACGCCGGACGGTAACTGAAACTCATAAATGCATCAGTCTTGCCTTGCGGATCCTGATACTTGCCATCACTGCCCTTACTCAAACTATTGACCAAATAGTAACGGCAGACCGAATCCAGTCCATTACTGCTCACTGTGGCATAGTATTTCAGGTCATTGCCGCTACCGCGCACTTCATTGAAGCTGGCCGTAGCCTTGGGCGGGTTTTGCAGTAACCCCTCCCAAATATTGAGACAACGTTCGGCGGTCAGATTGGCCGGATCCACATCGGGATTACCGCTTGCAACGGTATCCATGGGATAGCCAGGCGACAGCTCGCCGTTGCTGATCTGGGTATCGGTTGGTGTGGTCAGATAGAAGCGACTACCGTCATAGAGCACGGTATTTAGGCTGTCCTGTTTGGCGCGACCTTCCGCCTCCCATTGCGCCCGTACCAGTGAAACGCCGGTAGCAAAACCGCCAGAGACCCCTTCCACGCTGGCCTTCTTCGCTTCGTCAGTCACATCGAGAAAGCGCGGCAGTGCAGTCACCGCCAGGATCCCCAGGATCACGATAACGATCACCAGCTCAATGAGGGAAAAGCCGGCAGACCGTCTTCTCATCCCGTTTTCCGGCATTGTTGGTGCCATTGGTTTCATTTTCATGCTCCCTTGGTAATGGCCGATATTATTTCATGCAGACCTAAAAAAATCATGTAGTTGGGTCATATGATTAGCCTCATTCAAGGCTTTTTCATCACTCGCCCGTCGGAAAACAGATAAACCAGCCAATAACCATCCCATCCTATCTCGCAGCCACTGCCATCGGGGCGAGCCAGAAACTGTAAGGGTGGCATGCTCCCCTCCGTCTCGCCCACCAGCGCAAGCCACAACTGACGACAATTCTCTGATGGGGATTGCGGGGGCAATAGTCCGAGTGGCCAGCCACGCTCATCAAATTGCCAACCATGACCGGCGCTATGCAGGGTGCCGGGGCGCCGCTCATTCAGCCAGATCCCGTGCAAACGCTGTGCCCGCTCAGCAAATTGCTCCCCCAGCAGGGTGAGCGAAAGCTGTTGCGCCTCCTCCCGGTTGATCTGATAGCTGCGCACCAGGGTCGTGACGATCACCATCAGCAGGACTATCACGGCGATCCGCCGATATCCGGCCAGCCAGCGATCATCCTGTTGTGTCTGTCTGCTCATCCACTCCTCGACTCCCTCGCCCTATTGCCTCTTACGACGCTCATCATGTCCCGCCAATCAGAGTTAAAGATGCATGGTTACTTACCCCGAACAGCGCGCATCATGTCCCACATCGGTGTAAAGATCCCGAGCGCCAGGATCAGCACCATCACCGCCACGATCCCGATCAGGATCGGCTCGATCCGTGCAGTGAGACTCTTGAGGTCATAATCCACCTCCCGCTCGTAATACTCGGCCGCTTCATGGAGCAGGTCATCGACCTGACCGGTCTCCTCCCCCACGGCAATCATCTGCATCACCAGCGGGGTAAACAGGCCGCTACTGCTGGCTGTGCGCAGCAGGCTCTCGCCCCGCTCGATACCGGCGCGCATATCTCGTACCCGCCCCGCCATCCAGGCGTTATCCACCGCATCGGCCACCAGGGTCAGCGCAGTGTTCAGCGGCACCCCTGCCTTGAGCATCATGGAAAAACTGCGGGCAAAACGAGCCAGCAGGGAGCGTTCTATGATGGTGCCGACGATCGGCAATTTGAGCTGCCAGCGGTGCCAGGTCAGCTTGCCCTTGGTGGTAGCAACCCAGCGGCGCCAACCAAACACCATCCCCGCCAAAATGGCGAGCAGCAACCACCAGTAGTGAACAAAAAAGTGGGAAGTGGCGAGCAGAATGCGGGTCGCCAGCGGCAACTCCACCCCGAACTTGGCGAACATGCCGGCAAACACCGGGATCACCATGATATTGAGGATAACCATGGCGATACCGATGGCGATCATCACGAAGCTGGGGTAGCGCATGGCGGTCTTGATCCGCTTGCGGGTCTCCAGCTCCAGCTCGAAATAGTTGGCAAGCTGCAAAAAGGCCTCTTCCAGCTGACCGGTGTTCTCACCCACGTGGATAATGGCGACAAACAGGCTGCTGAATACCTTGGGGTGCGCCTGCATCGAGCTCGACAGCGGCCGACCATTGCCGAGATCTTCCCCCAGCGAATGAAGCGCCCGCTTGAGCGGCTTGCTGTGGGTGCTATCCTCCAGCCCGGAGATGGCGCGCAGGATCGGGATCCCGGCCCGGGTCAGGGCATACATCTGACGGCTGAAGATCACCAGCTCGTCCAGCTTGACGCCCCCTTCCAGCAGCAGTGACCAGTCGATGGCGGCGGATTTGGCCTTGCTGGCTTTCAGCTCGGTAGGCATCACCCCGCGGCGCATCAGCTGTTCGGCGGCCGCCATCTCGTTGGCAGCCTCTACAACGCCACTGGTGGCGTTGCCCTGGCTGTCACGCCCCTTGTAGGCAAAATTAGCCATCGCTTACCCCAAATCCTCGGCCAGTCGCAGCACCTCGTCCACCGAGGTGATCCCCTGACGGGCATAGTCGAGTGCGGTGAGGGCCAGCGGCCGGTAGTGTTCGTGTTGACGGGCCGCCTTGGCGAACCCTTCCGCATCGTTGCGGCGCAGGGCATCCATCATCGGCTGATCCAGCTCCAGCAGCTCGTAGACCCCAATCCGTCCGGAGTAACCGGTAAAGTTGCAACTCTGGCAACCCCGGCCCTTGTGATAGGTATGCTGGCCAGGCGCCTCGCCGGAGAGCACGGTAAGCCAGGTGGCCTGCCCTTCGTCCGGCGCCTTCTCCTCAACGCAGTGCTCACACACTCGCCGCACCAGCCGCTGGGCGACCACCGCTCGCAGGGCGCTCGCCACCAGATAGCCGGGCGCCCCCATGTCGATCAGACGCAGGGCACTGGTCACCGCATCGTTGGTGTGCAGGGTGGTCAGCACCAGGTGACCGGTGATGGCGCCACGCAGACCGATCTCCACCGTCTCGTTGTCCCGCATCTCACCCACCAGCAGGATGTCCGGGTCCTGGCGCAGGGTGGAACGCAGCACATGGGAAAAGGTGAGACCGATCTTGGGATTGACCTGCACCTGGCTGATACGGGGCAGACGATACTCCACCGGATCTTCGACCGTGATGATCTTGTTGCTGGACTGATTGAGCTCGGAGAGGGCGCCATAGAGGGTGGTAGTCTTGCCGCTCCCGGTCGGGCCGGTCACCAGGATCATGCCGTGCGGGCGTTTGAGCTGACGGCGGAAACGGGTCAGGATCTCCGGCGGCATGCCGGTCTCGGTCAGTGACAGAATGCCGGAGGATTGATCCAGCAGACGCATCACCACCGACTCGCCATACTGCACCGGCATGGTGGACATCCGCACATCGACATCGCGGCCGCGCACCTTCATGTTGAAACGGCCATCCTGCGGCAGCCGCTTCTCGGAGATATCGAGCCCGGCCACCAGCTTGAGGCGCAGCACCAGCGCCTGGGCGATGCGTACCTCATTGAGGATGTTTTCGTGGAGAATGCCGTCGATCCGCTGGCGAATGCGCAGCACCTTCTCGTCCGGCTCGATGTGGATATCCGACGCCCCCACCTGTACCGCATCCTCGAACAGGGAGCGCAGCAACTTGGCTACCGTCGCCTCCCCCTCGTCACTGGCCCCCAGATTGCCGGACCCCAACTCGAAGCCGGAGTCCTGATACTCCTCCTGCAGCTGTTCGGCGAAGCTCTCAATCTCGCGGGTACGGCGATAGAGGCGGTCAAAATACTCCAGCAACTGCCCTTCCCGCGCGACCGCCAGCACCATCTCCCGCGGGCTCAGCAGGGCGGCGATGGCATCCAGCGCACTCAAATCCGCCGGATCCGACATGGCCACCGTCACCTTGTTGTCGGTGAGGTTGACTGCCAGCGCCCGATAACGGCGTGCCTGCACTTCGGGCAGCAACGGCACAGCAGCGGCGTCGATGGTGAGGTTATTGAGATCGAAGAAGGGCACATCCAGCTGGCGAGCGAGGAACTGCAGTAGCTGCACCTCACTGATAAAACCGAGGTCAATCAGAGTGGTACCCAGTTTGCGGCCGGTCTGACGCTGCTGCTGCAAGGCAAGCTGCAACTGATCATCAGAGATGATCTGCTCTTGAACCAGCAGGTCGCCGAGGCGCATTTTCAGTCTGGGTTGTGCCATGCAAACTCCAAAAAAGTGATCCCGGCCGCCCGTCAGGGGGCGAGCTGGGCAATACGCTGTTCAAGCCAGCTGGTCGAGGCCTCGCCCAGGTTGCCGTGCAACTGGGCATTGCGATAAGCGTCCAGCGCCCGCTGGCTGTGGCCCTGCCCATCCTCGGCCACGCCGAGCCCGAGCCACCAGCGGCCTTGATCCGGCTGCTGGCGCAACAATTTCACATAGAGATCCGCCGCCTCGGTGTGCTGGCCCAGCTCCTGGCTGAGCCCGGCCCAGGTGGCGTAATAGTCCAGATTGCTGGCGAGATCCGGTCGGTAGCCGGTCAGCCAATCCAGCGCCTTGCGCTGATCACCGCCACTGATGGCGAGCCGCGCCAGCAACAGCCGAAAATCCGCCTGCCCCGGATCGAGCCTGAGCCCCTCCTCCAGCAGCTGGCTCGCCTCGCTCAGCCGCCCCTCGCCGTAGAGCAGACCCGCCAGCTGTTCGCGCGCCCCCTGATTGTGCGGGTCGTGGGCCAGCACCTGATAGTAGTTGTCCTGGGCATCGCGCAGCTGGCCCTTGGCCATGGCGGTGGTGGCCTTGCGCTCGGCCAGGGTGGCCAGTTCGGCCTCGGAGAGGTTGACCGTCTCTATCTTGAGCACGCCGGGCTTGCGCGGCGCGGCCGCGGGGGCCTCTTGCTCCGCCGCCAGTTCGGCATAAAGGTCGGGTTGCAGCTCCTCATCGCTTGGCCCCTCCTCGTCGATGGCCGCTACGTCTGCCTCGTCGGCGACAGCTTCTTCCTGCGCAGCCGGCGCCTGTTGCGGCTCGGCGGCCGGCGATGGGGCAAGCTGGCGCGGGGTCGGCAGCGTCACCACCTGATCCACCGGCTCCTGTTCTGCACTGGCCGGCACAGGTGCGAGAACGGCGCGGGCAACGGCGTCCGGTTTGGGCTCGCCGGTCGTCTGCAACTGGTGGGTTTCGGCGACCCGCTGGCTCTGCTGCCAGTAGATCCAGGTACGCCAGCCCAGAATGCCGAGGGCCAGCCCGCAGATCAGGGTCAGCAGCAACATCCACCAGCCCTGCTGGCGGACGGGCGGCACATAGACGGCCCCCTCGCCCCCCTGCTGACGCTGTTCCAGATCCTTTAGCATCTGATTGATCACGCTCATTGCCAGACTCCATAGGCGAGGGCACAGCCCAGCAACAGCAGCAGCGGCCACCAGCGCCGCGACACGAAGCGGCGAGCGTCATCGGTGTCGCGCACGGCCAGTCGCACCAGCCGGCCGTCGATCTGGCGCGCTCCCTGGCCGTAGGCCAGCATCAGACATTTCTGCGCCAGGATATTGATGAGCCGCGGGATGCCGCGCGAGGCGCGCCACAGCTGGCGCAGGGCCGCCCCGCCAAACAGCGGGGCCCCGCGATAACCGGAGATGTGCAATCTGTGCTCCAGATAGGCGCGGGTTTCGTCGAACCGCAGCGGCCGCAGGCAGTAGGAGAAGCCGATCCGCTGGCGCAGCTGGCGCAGATGGGGCTTGGCCAGCCGGCTATCCAGCTCGGGCTGGCCAAACAGCACTATCTGCAGCAGCTTGCTCGACTCGGTCTCCAGGTTGCCGAACAGCCGGATCGCCTCCAGCGTCTCGTCCGGCAGCGCCTGCGCCTCGTCGATCAGCACCACCACCCGGCTCCCCTGCCGATGCAGGCTAATGAGGTGGCGGTGGATGCGGTCGGTCAGATCCAGCTCGCTCTGATCCCGCACCGGCAACCCCAGCTCCAGCGCCAGGGCGATGCGCAGCTCGGCCGGGCTGAGATGGGGATTGGGCAGCCAGGCCAGACGCACCGGCCGCTCCTCCGAGCCCAGTTCGCTCAGCAGCTTGCGGCAGAGCAGGGTCTTGCCGGTGCCAACCTCTCCGGTCACCTTGATGAAGCCCTCCCCCTGTGCCAGCGCCCAGTTGAGCACCTGCAGCGCCTCCTCGTGCGGAGGCAGCCCGTAATAGAAACCAGTGTTGGGGGTGAGGCCGAAGGGGGCCTCCTGCAGCCCGAAGTGGTTCAGGTACATGTCGTCAGCTCCCACGCCAAGGCCGGGCGGTCTGCAACAGACCACCCGTCAGCACCAGACCAGGGGACAGAGCCTGATACGCGTTCATGCCATCACCCCTTGGGGGGATACCATTTGTCGAGTAGTTCGGAGGAGCGCTGCAGTTCGTTCTGCCAGGTGTCCTTCTCCACCACGGTCGGTTTGAGCAGGATCACCAGCTCCACCTTCTTGGTGCTTTCGCGCCGATTGGTGAAGGCCTCGCCGACCCAGGGAATGTCCCCCAGCAGCGGCACCTTGCTGACGATCTCCTGCTTGTCGGTCTTCATCAGGCCACCGATGACGATGATGTCGCCGTTGTTGGCCTGCACCACGGTATCGGACTCGCGGATCGAGCTCCTGGCCAGCGGCAGGACCAAGGGATCCGCCGTGCCGACATCGATGGTTTTCTTCTGCTCTTCGGTGTCGATGACGGAGGGGTGGATATGCAGCAGCACCTTGCCCTCTTCGTCGATCTGCGGCGTCACATCCAGCGCGATGCCGGAGAAGAAGGGGGTCAGCTCTACATTGGGCGTGACTATCGGTGCCGATGTCCCTGAGGTGGTGGTCGTGGTGGAGGCGTTGGTGACGAAATACTCGTCGGTCCCCACCTTGATCACCGCCTTCTGGTTGTTGGTCGCCGTCACCCGCGGGCTGGAGAGGGTATTCACATCCCCCTGGGTCTTGAGCAGGTTGACCGCCACGTTGAAGTTGCCATCCGTGATGGTAAAACCGGCACCGCCACCAATTGCCTTGAAAATCGGGTTTGTTGCGCCCACCAGGCTGGTTCCCAGCGAACCGGCACCGTTCAACAGCTTGTACGCAGGGTCGCTGCCCGGAGCAGTCAGGATGGGCTGAGCCACCGTCGGAATACCCTTGTTGCCATCCCAGCTGGCCGTCAATCCGCTCCAGTCCACCCCCTGCTCGTAGCCTTCGCTGAGGGCCACCTCCAGGATCCGCGCCTCCAGCACCACCTGGCGCTTGAGATGACTCTCAGACTGGTTGAGGAACTCGCGCACCGCCTTGAGCTCCTTCGGATAGGCCCGGACGGTGACCAGACCCGCCTGCGGGCTGGTGATGACGGCGCGACCGTCACCGCTGCCGATCAGGGTCTGCAGGGTATCGCGCAGATCGGTCCAGTAGTCGCTGTTGGTGTCGGTCTCGATGCGGGTGCCGTTGCCGTCACTGCCCGAGCCGCCATTGGAGGAGCGGTTGCTGGTGTTGTTGTTGGTACTGCCGTTGGCGTTATCGAAGTTGTTGTTATTGCTGCTGTTGCTGTCGTTAGAGGCCACCCCGCCGGTGCTGACCGAGGTGCGGGAGAGGCCGCGCCGGGACATCATCAGATAGTTGACCGGGATGGTTTCGGTGCGCAAACCCGCCGGATAGATATGGAAGACGTTGCCCTTGCGCTGTACGTCAAAACCGTACATGTCGCCCACCACCGCCAGCACTTCCGGCAGGGTCACATCCTTGAGCTCGACCGAGATCTGACCAGCCACCCCGGGGTGCACCGCCACGCTGTAACGGGAGCCCTTGAACAGGGAACCGAAAAACTCCACCGCCTCCACGTCGTGAGCCGCGATACGCAGCCGTTTCTCCGGCATGCCGACCGGCATCTGCGGCCGGTTCAGCTGCAGCAATTCACTCTGCACCGACTTGGGCAAGGTGGTCAGCGGGGCAGCCTGCTTCTGCTGTTCGTTCATGGCCTGCTTGAGGGCATCCTTCGCCTGGGTCGGCTCGGGGTGCTGATACGTGGTACAGCCTGCAGCCATCATGGCCACGGTGATCAGACAGAGACGGTGTTTTTTCATGTAATTAGGGCACCCTGACTTGCAATTAAACTCGATAAAGCCGATTCACCTCTCGAGAGGCAAGCACGACTCAAACCCGGATCTTGCTGGCAAACAGTGTTACCGCATGGCGTTTTCCCGCCTTTTCCAGCACCACGGCATCGGCATTGATGGCCACCAGCGTATAGCCGTCCACCTGTTGTCCGACCCGATAACTCTTGCCATTGAGTACCGCCAGTGCAGGGCCATTGCCCAGCACCACACTCTGCAGCTTCGGCAAACCGGCGCTGCTCTCGCCGGTCGCACGGGCGCCAACCGCCACATCCGCCAGCGGCGCAGTGGGATCCTGCAATACCTCGACCTGCCCCGCCTGAACCAGCAAGCTGAACAGGCAACAGCACAACGCAAACACTCTAGCCACGGATAAACTCCTTGCTGGTACTCAGGGTGTAGATCTCCATCTCCACCACCGCGCCGGGATAGGCTTTGACCTGATAGTCGAACTGCTTCCAGTAGAAGTGGCGCGGCAAGGCTTCCAGCGCTTTAAGATATTGATACACATCGAAATAGCCGCCTTCAAGCTGAAGCCGGATACCATGCTTGTAGAGATTGACCTTCTGCTCTCCCGCCATCAGCGGGGTCGGCTCCAGCGAACTGAGCGCCAGCATGTGAAGGTTGGCGGAGCGGGAGAGCAGCGCCTCCAGCACCAGCGGCATCTCGTGCGCCGGGATCAGATCGACGGTCTGTGCCTTCAGCTCATCGTCGATACGGGCCAGATCCGTTTCGACCTGCGCCAGCTGGTCGCGAACTCCCTGATTGGGATCCCGCTTGAGCCGGGCCTGTTTGCCGAGGTTTTCCAGCTCCATGATCTCGAGGTCGCGCTCGGCGGCGCTCAGGGCCATGCGATCCTGCTGCAGGCGGGTATCGGCGCCATCGAGCCAGCCGTAGAGTCCGGCCGCGCCCAGCAGCACCAGACCAGTCAGCAGGATCAACACCCGCTCCCGCTGGCTCAACACGGCGATACGCTGGCCCCATGCCTGCCATTGTGCTTTCAGGTTCATCAGGGTTTCTCCCGCGCGATGCCGCTCAACTGGAAGGTCAGGCGACCCTCCTTGTCACGGCTGAGGGTCAGTTCACCAAACTCCTTGCCCACCAGACTCGGGGTCTGCTTGAAGCGGTTGACCCAGGCCGGTACATCCTGACTGCGTCCGGCAAAGCCGGAGAGGTTGATCCGCCCTTCGTTGATCTCGATGCGCTGCAACGAGAGGTTGCTGTTGCGAATGCGGGAGAGATCCGCCATCACGCTGGCATAGCCCTGGGATTTTTGCAGGGTCAGGCTGCCCAGCTGGCGCATCAGCCCCTGCTTGGCCGTCAGCTCATCCTGCTTGTTGACCAGTTGCTGTTGCAGCCGGGGATCTGCCTGATGGCGCGCCAGCTCGGCATCGAGCCGCTGCGCCTCGCTGCGCTTGAGTTCCAGCTCGGCAGAGCGCTGCGCCAGCGCCCGGCTGACCTGCTGCTGCTGCCAGCTGTACCCCCCCCCCGTCAACAGGATCAGCAGCAGTGCAAAGCCCCATACCAGCGCCATCTGATTGAGGCTGGCCCACTGCCGCTTGGGGCGAAACTCGGCGCCATAGAGGTTTATCTGACGTTTCATCACGCATCCTCCCCGATGGCGGCGGCGTAGGCCGAGAGGTATTCGACGCCGGCCAGGACAGCCTTGTTGGCCATGGCGGAGACGGCAAAGCCGAAGGTCTGCTCCATGTGACGCACCAGGGTACCGATAAAGGGCGAGGCGACGGCAAACTGCATCTGCCCCAGCTCGGGCAATTTCAGCTGGCCCGCCAGATAGTCGAGGGAGCGCTGGATCTCCAGCGCCAGTGAATCGAGCAGCATGCTGTCCGGCTCATGTTCGCCAGTCAGGCTGATGAAACCGCGCAGCTGGCGGGAGAAGCAGAGCCCGCCCTGATGGAAGACCAGCAGTTGCAGATCCTGCCCCTTGGGCTGCCACAGCAGCATGCGCACCGTCTCGTCAGCGTCATAGAGAGAGGTGAGCGCCAATTCGTCGCTGATGATGGATTGCAGGGTGGCGATGCCGTTGATGGCATCGGCCAGCTGTTGCACCCGGCTCTTGGGCAGGCAAATCACATTGATGCGAGGACGACCGGCCGGCGGGGTGGGCAAGTCCACATAATCCATCGCCAGTTGCAGCACGGGTTCGCTGACATAATCCTTGATGGCCCAAGGGAGCGCCCCCGCCATCTCGGCGTCAGGCACGGCAGGCTTGTCGATCTGGATCTGTTGATAAAGGCTGGCGGCGAGGGCCACCCGCACTTTAGACTTGGCCAGTCCATGACGGCTGAACAGCTCGTTCATGGCCACTGCCCACTCCTGTGGGCCGTTGATGGTGCGCGTCGCGAAGATGGGGGGATTGCCCACCGCAGCCAGCATGATCCTGTCATTGGCCAGCAAGAGCCCGACCTGGCGGCTTGGCGTCGACCGTCTGAACAGTTGTTTCATGTAAGCCCGCCCATCAATAGTGATTAAATGTATGAAATATTAACATAAACAGCAGATTAGCCTCCAGATTAAAAGACGGACTCACCATTGCAAGCCAGCATTTCTACCGAGTCAGAGGGTCAAGCCATCCTCCCTTCCCCCCTGCAACGCCTCCACCATCCGTTGCTGACCCGCTATGGTGTTGAGCTGTGGTGCAAGCGTGATGACCTGATCCATCCGGCCATCTCCGGCAACAAGTGGCGCAAGCTCAAATACCACCTGCAGCATGCCAGAGAGCACGGTAAAAACCATTTGCTCTCGTTCGGCGGCGCCTACTCCAACCATATCCATGCACTGGCGGCAGCAGGGTGCCAATCTGGGCTGCGAACTACCGGTATCATACGGGGCGAATCTGATGCCGTCAGTAACTCTACCCTGCAGGATGCCAAGCGCTGGGGCATGGATCTCGTTTTCGTCGACCGCCAGAGTTACCGGCAACGACAGGACCCCGATTGGCTGGCCCGATTCGATGCTCCAGGCACCCTGATCGTACCGGAAGGGGGCAGCAGCCCGCTGGCCATCCCCGGCGTGGCGGAGCTGGTCAGCGAAGTGCCCTTCTCGCCTGATCTATGGGTACTTCCCTGCGCCAGCGGCGGCACCCTGGCGGGCCTGATCGCTGGCAAACGGGATCGGGAGCAGATCCTCGCCATCGCCGTGCTCAAGGGGGGCAGTTTTATCGCTGACGAGGTGTGTCGCCTCCATCCTGCGGCAGCCAGCATTCCCGGTTGGCGGATCGCTCTCGATCACCACGATGGTGGCTACGCCAAATTCAGCCCGGCCCTCTGGCAGTGGGTTCAAGATTTCAGCGCCGAAACAGGTCTGCCTCTGGAGCCGATATACAGCGGCAAGGCGATGTGGGGACTGTTTCGCGAGCTGGCTGCGGGCCGCATCGCTCCTGGCAGCAAGATCGTCTTTATCCATACCGGCGGCATGCAGGGATTGGCCGGACTGCTGGAACAAGGGCGACTGTGAGCCCCGCATGACGGCAACCGCAAACGAGAGAGGGTCGCCCCACGACGACCCTCTCTCGTTTATCTCAATCACCAGCCGGCTCCAGCACCAACCGGCGTGGCTCGGCAAACCAGGGCCCCTGCCCGGCATGCACCCCGAGGTGGCGCAGCATCTTCCACTCATCGCCACTTTCTACCCCCACTGCCAGCACCCGGGTACGGGTATTGGCGCAGCCTCCTACCAGACTGCGGACCGCCATCTGGTTGACCTGTCTGGCGTGTATCTCCCGCACCAGGCTGGGGTGCAACTTGAGGAAGTTGATCTCGAACTCCTTGATGTACTGGGTGCTCACCACATCCTGGCCAGCATGATCAATGGCCAGCTGGCAGCCCAGCATGCGCAGGGAGCGCAGCGGCCGCTTGAGTGCTTCGAAGTGGCGGGTAACCTGGGATTCGGAGAGTTGCAGGATCAACCGCTCGTTGGTGCTGCGCGGCAACTGGAACAAGGCGAAGAAGAGCCAGCGCTGGAACTCGCGGTTGAGCAGGCTCTGGGCGCTCAGGGTCAGGCTGATGGGACAGCTCTGCTCGGAACGCTGGCGCAGCAACACCAACGTTTGCTCCGCCACCAGCCGATCCAGTTGCAGCAATAGCCCCACCTTCTCCGCCATTGGCATGAAGATCCCAGCTTGCAGTTCCCGCCCCTGCTCATCGTGGATATAGGTAAGCAGATCCTGTTGCAGCACCACCTGATCCCGATCCTGCTGGACCGGTTGGGTATAAAAATCGATGCCCTGTTCTTCAAGACGGCGACTGATGAGGGTACGCCAGCGCACCGTCCCCTTGCTGCTCTGCTCCTCGTCCAGCTGCTTCTCATAGAGAAACCAGCCATTGTGCCCCTGTAGACGGGCACTCTTGAGGGCCAGCTCTGCCTCCTCCTGCACCTTGAGCAGGGTGTCTTGCGCCTGGTAGCAAACAGCACCGATGTAGATGGCCGTCTCCGGATTGACCTGCTGCGGCCAGTGCAGCCGTTGCAGGCTCTTGAGCAACTGGCTGGCACTGTCCACCATCTCGCTCTCCGACATATTGGGCAACAACACCGCAAAGACATGCCCAGCATAACGAGCCTGCAAGGCGCCATTATGCTTGCGCACAAAAGCACTGATCACGGCACTCGCCTCCAGCAGCAGATCGTGTCCCTGCAGCTCGAACTGGTCAGCTTCCAGCTCTTCCAGGCAGGCGAGTTCAATCAGCAAGACACCGCCACTCATGACGCTCGCCTCCATGATGGCGCTCTCGAGCCGGTTATCGAAGAAAAGGCGGTTGCCAATACCAGTCATCTTGTCGACGAAGGCGTTGCTGCGAATGAAGTTATCGAAGCGGCTGCGCTCCTTGCGAGCATCCGCCAGCTCAGCCAGCAGATGGTCAAGTGCCTGGCTGGCGGCAACCGGCCACTCTTCGGCGGGGTCATGGCTCAGTTTGACCAGTTTGTCATCGAGGATCAGCTGGGCGCGTATGCCCAGCAGCTCGGCCCCGCGCAACTGCTGGCGCAACCAGCGGATGGAGTACCAGAGACCGAACACCACGATAAAGATACCGAACGAGATGCCCGACATCGCCTTGATGGAGTACTCCGCCTCCTTGAAAGGACGCTCCAGCTTGAAGTTGGCCTGCATGCCCGCCTGATGGGGCAGTAGATGGCTGTATGGCACCAGCAGCGGTTCATTAACCGGACGTTGTACATCACGGAACCAGTAGACCCGCTGGTCGTTCTGGCGCACCTCCAGCTCCACCACATGAGCCGCCCGCAGCAAGGTGGGCAGCCAGCGGCTCATATCCTCCATGCCGTGAGCAACATCGAGCTGCTTGTCGATCACTTCGACCAGCGCATCAACCTTCTTTTGCTGCAACTCCATGCCCAGCTCACGAAAGCTGAACACCCCGCCAATCAGCACGGTCGCCATGGCTGCGATCACGCACAAGGTAATAAACGAGACAAGATGTGTTGTAAGTTTCATGTGCCTTTCCGTATGCCCGGCATCATCCATTGGAGTTCATGGTAGCAGTGGCACTGTAGCCATCACTATGGACGGGGATCCCGCTTCTGTAATTTAAGCGAGGCAGCATACCCAAAGCAGAGAGGGAATACCAAGGAAGGTACACAGGTGGAGCAGGGGAAGATAGCAGACAGAAAAATGGTCCCTCAAAAGGGACCAAAAGGAACACTCATATCAAAACTAACACTCTGTGCTACTGACAAAAAACAGATACAGGAGTATTGAACACACGGTGAGTCAAACCGCAGGGGTACTCTAAAGCAGTTCGGATAAGTTGGGCAATTGTCATTTATGACAGGTCAACGATTGCCTCTTTTAAAAAGAAATTAAAAAAATCGATTAAAACCAATTAGTTAAAAAATCAATCAATAAGTGTGACATATCGGACTCAAATTGATTGTGCTAATGCACTATGATTGCGTGACCCATCTGTGTCTCGTGAAACAGGCAGGACTACCTTGTTACGCATCTCCCCCCTCTGGATCACTGTTCTTCTATGTGTCTTGCCCATTCTGGCAAGCCAGTCCGTCGGCATCTGGCTTACCAGACCAATGGCCAACCACCTGATGGAGCAGAAGGTGGCCGAGATAAAGCGTGCCATGGCGATACGCCATCACACCCTGGACAAGGCTATGAACGAGCAATTGGCACAGTTTGATTTCGATTGTGGTGCCAACGACATGGCGTTGCTGCGGGATCCCCGTTTTTACAGCACCCATATTCGTCTGCAGGGGTTGGAACTGGCATCAGGGAAAAGCTGCTCAAGCCTGGGTATAGGCATTTCGCTCATCAAAAATGTCACCCAGGAGGGAAAGCTTCCCGATAAACTGGGACTAACCGCCACAACAGCCAGCTTCAATACTGAGCAGGAGATGGTTGCCTACTACCAAAGCGGCGGCAACATTGCCTACTGGGTGCTCGATAACAGCTGGAGCCACGATCTGCTGCAACTCCCCTGCAGTGGCTGTTTCTATCTGGAGTTCAGTCAGCGGGATCCCGTGGCAATGACCCCCCGCTTCCCGCGCGGTAACCAGGCAATCAAGCTCGAAGAAGGCAGCCGCAGTCTGAGCTTCTTCGATCAGGACAAACTCACCCGACAAACCATCTGGGCAGGTTCCGCACTCGATCAATTTGCTCGCGAGCAAGTCAGACGCATCGCACTCTGGTGCGGTGCTATCCTGAGCGGACTGCTGGTGACCGCCTATTGGTCGCTGCGAAACTATCGCCGCTCGCTCAAGGGGCTATTGCAGGCCGGAGTGGTGCGCCAGGAGTTCATTCCCTTCTATCAACCCATCGTAGATATTCGTACCTGGCAGGTGGCCGGTTTTGAGGCTCTGTTGCGCTGGCAACGGGGACACGAGCTGATCCCCCCGAGCGCCTTTATCGAATATGCGGAAGATCAGGGACTGATCCTGCCGATTACCAGACAGTTGTTGGAACAAGTGATCACGGATCTGCCGCAGTTGGCGCCAGAGCAGTGGATCAGCGTCAACCTGGTCGCCGCACATATCGAACAACCCTTGCTGCGCAACATGTTGAGCGAACACCACAATCCGTCGCCCGAGCGCCTTACCTTCGAGCTGACTGAACGCAAGCCGATCATCGATATTCAGAGTGCCACCGACGAGATCACCCTGCTGCAACAAATGGGATATCACTTCAAACTGGACGACTTTGGCACCGGTTACGGGGGGTTTGCCTATTTGCAACGGCTGGGCATTCGCCAAATCAAGATTGACAAGATGTTTGTCGACACCATAGGCACCAACGACCTCAAACGCAGTGTGCTGGATGCCATCATCACATTTGGTCTGGAATCAGGCATGGAGATGATTGCAGAAGGGGTTGATACGCGGGAACAGGTTGAGTATTTACGACAACGCGGCGTCTGTCTGATCCAGGGTTACGTCTTTGGCAGACCAATGGCGCTGGCAGATCTTGCCATCTGGCAACAAACGTGGCCCCCACAATATTCGCAGGAGAGCTGACACTGATATTACACAAGACAGGTCCGGCAGAGCTCCTCCCAACTGACCCGCTTGCTCCCTTTTCCACAGAGGCTGGCTGGCACTGACGCAGCCTCTGGAGCCACTAGGCTGATCGCCTTCAACCACCTGTTTACATTCAGAAACAAAATGATCTGCCCCTGGCCGGATGGAGCGCTTATCATAAGCATTCGGCTACCGTGAGCACCTTTACGCGTGCCTCCCATCAATCCCCGTCGGCCAGCGCCGCCCCGAGATGAGAACCATTGCCTATGAAGACATTTATCCGGCAAGAGATTGCCCTGCCCATTGGCCTGCTCACCCTGCTCTTTTTCAAGACGCTCGGCAGCGACCTGCTGACAGAGACCACTCCGCTCGGGATTTATCTTCCTGTCTCGGCGATGCTGCTTGCTATCGTCACCTGGGCCATCTTTTCGGTGGTGCGCCACTCGGATGCCCTCGCCATCAAGCTTGGCGAGCCCTTCGGCACCCTGATCCTGACCCTGTCGGTCATATCGCTGGAAGTGGTGATGATCTCCTCGGTGATGCTGACCGGCGAGCCCAACCCCACCATGGCCCGTGACACCATGTTTGCGGTGGTGATGCTGGTGACTAACGGCTTGGTAGGCTTTACCCTGCTGTTCGGCGGCTGGCGCTACCACACCCAGAGCTTCAATCTGGACGGGGTCAAATCCTATCTGGTGGCCATCATCCCGCTGGCCCTGCTCTGCCTAGTGCTGCCCAACTTCACCGAAGGGGGCAACATCGGCAGCATGTCGAGCGCCATGTCCTGGATGCTCATCATCATCTCGGTACTGCTCTATGGTGTCTTCCTGCTGATCCAGACCCGCAGCCACAGCCACTTCTTCATCGACAGCGATCATGAGGATTACGAAGAGCACCACGGCCCGCTACAGAGCAACCTCTATCACACCCTGTTGCTGCTCGCCTATCTGCTGGTGGTGATCCTGCTGGCCAAGACCCTGGCCATTCCCATCAACCACGGGGTCAAGGTGCTGGCAGCTCCGCCAGCACTGGGCGGCTTTATCGTCGCCTGTATCGTGCTGGCACCCGAAGCAGTCGGCGCCATCAAGGCGGCCTTCAATAATCAGCTGCAGCGGGCCATGAACCTTTACTTCGGCTCTGTGCTGGCCACCATCGCCCTCACCGTGCCTGCCGTGCTCTTTATCGGCTCCATGCTCGGTCAGGAGGTGCGCCTCGGTCTCTCCCCCGCCGATATGGTACTGCTGGTCACGACCTTGATGGTGTGCAAGGTGACCTTCAGCAGCGGCCGCACCAATGTGCTGCACGGAGCCACTCACCTGGTGCTGTTCGTGGTCTATCTGTTCCTGATGTTCGAACACGAATAACCGCGTTCAACCAACACCAGAAACGCAAAGACCGCCCGATTGGGCGGTCTTTTGTTATGGGCTGGATGGCCACCTAGAGGCTCGGCAGCACCCCGGTCGGGAGCAGGTCGTTGTAGCTGGCACGGCCCAGCAGCGCGGCGGCCGCCTCGATGTCCGGCGCGAAGTACCTGTCCTTGTCGTAGAAGCTGACCTCTTCCCGCAGCCGGCCCTTGGCCAGCTCGATGAGCTCGGTGCTGCGCAGGGGAGCACGAAAATCCAGCCCTTGCGCTGCCGCCAGCAGTTCCACCGCCAGAATGCCACGGGTGTTCTCGGCCATGTCCGCCAGTCGACGGCCGGCGAAGGTGGCCATGGAGACGTGATCCTCCTGATTGGCGGAGGTGGGCAGGCTGTCCACCGAGGCCGGATGGGCCAGCGTCTTGTTCTCGGAGGCGAGCGCCGCCGAGGTGACCTGAGCGATCATAAAGCCGGAGTTGACGCCGCCGTTGTTGACCAGAAACGCCGGCAGACCGGACATCCGCGAGTCGATCAGCAGCGCCATGCGCCGCTCGGAGAGCGAGCCGATCTCGGCGATGGCCAGCGCCAGGTTGTCGGCGGCGAAGGCCACGGGTTCTGCGTGGAAGTTGCCGCCCGAGAGGATCTCTTCATCCTCGGCAAACACCAGCGGGTTGTCGGAGACCGCGTTGGCCTCGCACACCAGCACCTCGGCTGCCTGGCGGATCTGGGTCAGACAGGCGCCCATCACCTGTGGCTGGCAGCGCAGGGAGTAGGGATCCTGCACCTTCTCGCAGTTGTGATGAGACATGCCGATCTCGCTGCCATCCATCAGCAGGTGACGGTAGCAGGCGGCCGCGTCGATCTGGCCGCGCTGACCGCGCACCGCGTGGATACGGGCATCGAACGGCCGGCGGCTGCCAAGGGCGGCCTCCACGCTCATGGCGCCGATGGTGATGGCACCAGCAAACAGATCCTCGGCGTGGAACAGCCCTTCCAGCGCGAAGGCGGTGCTCGCCTGAGTGCCGTTGAGCAGCGCCAGCCCCTCTTTCGGTGCTAGCGCGATGGGCTCCAGCCCGGCAATCTTCAGGGCAGTGGCGGCGTCGATCAGCTCGCCCTTGTGGCGAGCCTTGCCTTCACCGATCAGCAGACAGCTCATATGAGCCAGCGGCGCCAGATCGCCGGAGGCACCGACGGAGCCCTTCTTCGGTACCACCGGATAGACTTCGGCGTTGATGAGGGTCATCAGGGCCTCAAGCACCGCCAGCCGGATGCCGGAGAAGCCGCGCGCCAGCGAGTTGAGCTTGAGCACCATCATCAGCCGCACGGTGGCGTCATCCATGTACTCGCCAATCCCTGCCGCATGGGAAAGCACGATGGAGCGCTGCAGCTCGTCCAGCTGCTCCACCGGAATGCGGGTGTTGGCCAACAGGCCAAAGCCGGTGTTGATGCCGTACACCACTCGGTTTTGCTCGATCACCTTGGTGACTACGGCGGCGGAGGCGTGGATCCCCGCCAGGGCGACGGGATCCAGTGAAATGTGTACCGGCTCGCGGCTGACGCGACGCAGGGTGGCAAGATCCAGCTCGCCCGGGGTAATAGTCAATTCAAACATGGTGTTACACCTTTCCTTTGACACCGTTGGCGCCGTCAATCATCGGCAGATCCAGTTTCGCCTCGTGGGCGCAGTTGATGGCAATCTCGTAGCCGGCATCGGCGTGACGCATCACCCCGGTGGCCGGGTCGTTGCGCAGCACCCGACCGACCCGCTTGGCGGCATCATCGGAGCCATCACAGACGATCACCACGCCGGAGTGCTGGGAGAAGCCCATGCCGACCCCGCCGCCGTGGTGCAGGGAGACCCAGGTCGCGCCGCTGGCAGTGTTGAGCAGGGCGTTGAGCAGCGGCCAGTCGGAGACGGCATCGGAGCCATCCATCATCGACTCGGTCTCGCGGTTCGGGCTCGCCACCGAGCCGGAATCCAGGTGATCGCGGCCGATGACGATGGGGGCTTTCAGCTCGCCATTCTTGACCATCTCGTTGAAGGCCAGGCCGAGGCGTACCCGATCCTTGACCCCGACCCAGCAGATCCGCGCCGGCAGGCCCTGGAAGGCGATGCGCTCGCGAGCCATGTCGAGCCAGTTGTGCAGGTGAGGATCATCGGGGATCAACTCCTTCACCTTCTGGTCGGTCTTGTAGATGTCTTCCGGATCGCCGGAGAGCGCCACCCAGCGGAACGGGCCAATGCCCTCGCAGAACAGCGGGCGAATGTAGGCCGGGACGAAGCCGGGGAAGTCGAAGGCGTTTTTCACCCCCTCCTCCAGCGCCATCTGGCGAATGTTGTTGCCATAATCCAGCGTGGCCGCACCGCGGGCTTGCAGAGTCAGCATGGCTTCGACCTGACGGGCCATGGAGTGGCGAGCGGCCTGGTTCACTTCCTGGGGCGCGGATTTTTGCAGCGCGCGCCACTGGGCCACGCTCCAGCCCTGCGGCAGGTAGCCGTGCACCGGGTCATGGGCCGAGGTCTGGTCGGTCACCACGTCCGGGGTGATGCCACGGGCCACCAGCTCGGCGAACACATCGGCGGCGTTGCCAAGCAGGCCGACGGAGACGGCGCTGCCGCTCTGCTTGGCCTCTTCGATCATGGCCAGCGCCTCATCCAAGCTGTGGGCCTTCTTGTCCACGTAGCGGGTACGCAGACGAAAATCGATGCGGGTCTCGTCGCACTCCACCGCGATCATCGAGAAGCCGGCCATGGTAGCGGCCAGCGGCTGGGCGCCACCCATGCCACCCAGACCGCCGGTCAGGATCCAACGCCCCTTGGGCTCGCCGTTGAAGTGCTGGTTGGCCACCGCGAAGAAGGTTTCGTAGGTGCCCTGCACGATCCCCTGAGTACCTATGTAGATCCAGGAGCCGGCGGTCATCTGGCCGTACATCATCAGACCCTTTTTATCGAGCTCGTTGAAGTGCTCCCAGTTGGCCCAGTGCGGCACCAGGTTGGAGTTGGCGATCAGCACCCGCGGTGCGTCCTTGTGGGTCTGGAACACCCCGACCGGCTTGCCGGACTGCACCAGCAGAGTCTGATACTCCTCCAGCCGGGTCAGCACCTCGACGATCTTGTCGAAGCAGGCCCAGTTGCGGGCGGCGCGGCCGATGCCGCCATACACCACCAGCGACTGGGGATGCTCGGCTACCTCGGGATCCAGGTTGTTCATCAGCATCCGCAGCGGCGCTTCGGTGAGCCAGCTCTTGGCGGTCAGCGTGGTGCCGCGCGGGGCGCGGATCACGCGATTGGGATCGTGACGGGGATCCTGGTGTTGCTGGGACATATACACTCCTTGTTTATCGATGCAGCAGGGTGGCGGCCGGCCGGTGGCAGGCCGCTACTTGGTTAACTGATGGACCAGCCGGGCGGCCACGCGGGCACTGCGGTTGTCCTGATCCAGACTCGGGTTGTATTCGGCCAGATCGGCGAGCCGCAGCTTGCCGCTGGCCCGGATATGGGCAATCAGGGGTTCGATGACCGCCAGCTCCACGCCGCGGGCGGCGGGGGCGCTCACTCCCGGTATCACGGCTGCCGGCAGCACGTCGAGATCGATGGTCAGATAGAGGTGATCGCAGCGGGCGATGAAGGCATCCAGCCCGCAGAGCAAGACCGGTAGCTCGGCCGGCGTCATCGCCTCGTCCAGCACGTGCCACACTCCCAGCGCCTCGGCGCGCGCGAACAGCGCCCGGGTATTGGCGGTCTCGGCCACCCCGAGGCAGGCGTAGGTAAAGGGCGTGCCCTGGGCGGCGCACTGCTCGGCGATCTGGAAGAAGGGGGTGCCGGAGCTCGCCTGCTCCAGCTTCATGCGCAGGTCGAAGTGGGCATCGAAGTTGATAATGCCGACCCGGCCACGGCCAGCCAGATGACGATTGAGGCCGCTCCAGCTGCCAAAGGCCACCTCGTGACCACCGCCCAATACCAGCGGGAAGTGCCCCTCGTCCAGCAAGCGGGCCACCCGTTCGGCCAGACGGCCGTGGGCGGCATCGAGATCGCCATCCTCGCAGTTCACGTCACCGCTGTCATAGACGGGTCGGCTCAGATGCCAGGCGCTGTTGGCCAGCAGCTTGCGCACCGCCAGCGGCGCACCGGCGGCCCCTACCCGCCCCTTGTTGCGGCGCACCCCCTCGTCACAGGCAAAGCCCACCAGGGCTACGCCCGGGGCGGCGCTGCCGGCTTGTGACCAGGGTTGTACCTTGTCGTGCCAGCGCAGGGCCAGCTCGCCATCTTCCGGATCCTGGCGCCCCTGCCAGACCGACATGTCGACCGGGTTGAACTTATCCATGGAGCGTCTCCTCGCCGTTGACCACCCGGCTCACCAGCTGATCGACGCCGATGAGGTAGCTGAGCTCGGCCGGATGGCCGCAGTTCCAGACCAGAAAGTCCGCCAGCATGCCGACCCTGAGCTGTCCCAGCTGCTCCTGCTCGCCGAGGGCGCGGGCGGCGTGGCGGGTCACCCCTGCCATGGCCTCCACCGGGGTCAGGCCGAACAGGGTGCAAGCCATGTTCATGGCCATGCGCAGGGAAACGATGGGGGCCGTGCCGGGGTTGATGTCGGAGGAGACCGCCATCGGCACCCCCGCCTTGCGCAGCGCGGCGACCGGCGGCAGCTTGGTCTCCTTGAGGAAGTAGAAGGCGGTAGGCAGCAGGGTGGCCACCACGCCGCGGTGGGCCAGCGCCTGGATCCCCTCCGGATCCAGGTACTCCAGGTGATCCACCGAGAGGGCGCCGAAGTTGGCGGCCAGCGTGCTGCCGCCCAGGTTGGAGAGCTGATCCATGTGCCCTTTCACCGCCAGACCGTATTGATCCGCCGCCAGATAGACCTGCTCGGTCTGGGCCAACGAAAAACCGATGTGTTCACAGAAAACGTCCACCGCATCGGCCAGGCCCGCATCGGCGGCGGCCGGGATGATCTCCTGACAGATGGTCTCGACCCAGGAGTCGGGATCGTCGCGATACTCCGGCGGCACCGCATGAGCTGCCAGCAGGGTGGTCTTGACCCGGATCGGCAGCACCTCCCCCAGTCGGCGGGCGACCCGCAGCATCTTGAGCTCGTCTTCCAGGGTGAGGCCGTAACCGGACTTGATCTCCACCGTGGTGACCCCTTCCCGGATCAGGGATTTCACCCTCGGCAGCGCCAGATCGAACAGCTGATCCTCGCTGGCGGCACGGGTGGCGCGTACCGTGCTGATGATGCCGCCGCCCTTGCGGGCGATCTCCGCATAGGGCACCCCCTTCTGGCGCAGTTCGAACTCTTCGGCGCGGCTGCCGGCGAAGATGAGGTGGGTGTGGCAATCGATGAGGCCGGGAGTGACCAGCTTGCCCTTCATATCCTGCCAATGGGCGGGATAGGGGCCCTTGAGATCCTGCATCGGCACCAGGGCGTGGATCCGCCCCTCGTGAACGCCGAGGGCATGGGGCTCCAGCAGACCGTAGTCGACCAGATCGGAGCGCAGGGTGGCGGGTGTCACGTTGAGCCAGACCCTCTCGCAGTTCAACAGTTCCTTGTTCATACCGACCTCTAAATGTATATACATTAACTTATATCCGATCTCTGACGGGAAAGAAAGGATCAAGTTCACATCTTGATAACATCGTGTTCATTAGAGCTTAAACACAAAAAAGCCCGCCAGAGGCGGGTTTTTTCAAAAATGATATGTATATACAATTAACTAAGACTGGTCTTGGAGCTCAACTTGTAACGGGAGCCAGGCGACAGCAAACGGGCATAGGAGACCAGATAACCGTCGGACCAGGTACGCCGATGCAACAGCAGGCAGGGGGTGTCGACCCGCACCTGCAACAAGCCGGCCTCGCCGGCGCTCGGCAGCACCGCCTCTACCACGTGCTCCATCTCGGAGAGGGGGCAGACCTCCATCAGATAGCGGTTGGGGGTCTGGCTGGCAAAGTCCTGCTCACCGTACTGTGGCAACCGCTCGGCATCGACGAAGCGCTCTTCCAGCTGCAGCGGCTCGCCATCGGCCTGATGGACGATGAGACTGTGGAAGATGGGAGCGCCGACCCGCAAGCCCAGCTGCACCGCCACCTTCTCGTCGGCAGCCTGGCGTTGCAGCCGGATCACCCGGCCGCTGTACTCGCTGCCCCGTTCGGCGATCTCGTCGGCGATGTTGCGAATGGCCAGCAGCGGCGACTCGGTGCGCCTGTCCGCCACGAAGCTGCCGGAACCGGCGGTGCGCACCAGCCACCCCTCGGCCACCAGTTCGCGCAGCGCCTTGTTGACCGTCATCCGGCTCACGGCGAACTGCTCGCACAGGGCGGCCTCGGTCGGGATCCGGTCGCCCGCCTGATAGTGGCGTTCGCGGATCCCGTCCAGGATGTGCTGCTTGATTTGCATATAGAGGGCCGGTGCCAACGGGATGCTCCTCAGCGACGGCGGTGGGGCGGACGCATATCCGGCCAGGCGCGGTAGACGTCGGGGATCTGATCCGGCCCGCTGATACAAAGATCAAGGTCATGCAGCAGACCGTCCTTGATGCCGTAGATCCAGCCGTGTACCGCCAGCTCCTGCCCCTTGCGCCAGGCATTCTGGATGATGGTGGTGTGGCAGACGTTGGCGACCTGCTCGGCCACGTTCAGCTCGCACAGGTAGTCGAAGCGCTCGTGCTCATCCTCGATGGCATCCAGCTGCTCGCGATACTTGAAGTAGACATCCTTGATGTTGCGCAGCCAGTTGTCGATGAGCCCCAGCTCTTGGTTCTGCATCGCCGCCTTGACGCCGCCGCAGCCGTAGTGGCCGCAGACGATGATGTGCTTCACCTTGAGCACCTCGACCGCATATTGCAGCACCGAGAGGCAGTTGAAGTCGGTGTGTACCACCAGGTTGGCGACGTTGCGGTGGACAAACACATCCCCCGGCAGTAACCCCATCAGCTGGTTGGCAGGGACCCGGCTGTCGGAGCAGCCAATCCAGAGGTATTCGGGGGCCTGCTGGGCAGAGAGGGTAGCAAAGAATTCGGGATCCTCGGCCTTGATCTGCTCCGCCCACTCGCGGTTGTTGGTAAACAGGTCGTTCAACAGTTTCACTATCTGCTCTCCCTACAGTGGCAGTGGCGGCAACATACCATACACAAGGGTAACCAAGGCAAGGCCGACCAGCCCCCTGCAAAACAAAAACAGGGCCATTAGGCCCTGTTTTTATGAGAGGAAGCATCAGGCTTCCATGGCATCTTTCAGCTTCTTGAGCGCATTCTTCTCAAGCTGGCGCACTCGCTCGGCAGAAACGCCGTAGGTATCGGCCAGCTCCTGCAGAGTGGTCTTGCTCTCATCGTCGAGCCAGCGGGCTCGGATGATGTGCTGGCTGCGCTCGTCCAAAGTAGCCAGAGCCGAGCTCAGGCGACGGGTCGCATGGTCGTCCCAGTTGTCGTTCTCGATGGTCGCAGCCAGATCGGAGGATTTGTCCTCCAGATAGTGGACCGGTGCGAAACCACCCTCTTCGTCATCATCACCGACCAGGTCGAAGGCTTGATCATAGTTGCTCATGCGCGCTTCCATCTCGGTCACGTCAGCGGCAGAAACGCCTAGATCGGCCGCCACTGCCTGAACCTCTTCGTGGTTCAGCCAGCCCAGACGTTTTTTGGATTTGCGCAGGTTGAAGAAGAGCTTGCGCTGGGCCTTGGTGGTCGCCACCTTGACCATGCGCCAGTTGCGCAGAACATATTCGTGGATTTCGGCCTTGATCCAGTGCACGGCAAAGGAGACCAGGCGCACGCCGACACTCGGGTCGAAGCGCTTGACCGCCTTCATCAGGCCGATGTTGCCTTCCTGCACCAGGTCGGCCTGGGGCAGACCGTAACCGGCATAACTTTTGGCGACATGAACGACAAAGCGCAGGTGCGACATGACCAGCTGACGAGCAGCCTCAAGGTCGCCATCCTGCTGCAAACGCTCAGCCAGCTCACGCTCTTCCTCTGCGCTCAGCACCGGAATCGAGTTGACTGCCTGGATATAGCCTTCCAAACTACCTTGCGGAATCAAAGCCATAGTGCGCTGCAATGAAGTTCCCATCTGTTACCTCTTACTTTTCAATCGAATCAGTCTAACACCCAGATTGGGTCTGTCTACTGACCTGATGTCATTCTGCGGCGTCTATCAAAGAACATGTCCAGCTTTAGACCGGCTTATCTTATGCCTGCAGGATGAATCATGAATGAACAGTCAAAAAAAAGGGGTCACAATGAAGGACCCCCGAAAAGTAGCATGCTAAGTCCATTGTTGCGGAGCTCGCAACCTTCACATGCTTGCCAAGTCTGACGAGCAAGGCAGAGGGGCCACACTCGTATAAATGCTTCAGCCTAATAGACTGCTTATAAATCAGAAGGTTCCGTGGATCCACAAAAGATCCGAGAGATCTTATTTAATTCAGAATACTCTGACTAAGGGGGTCAAGCCAGAAACGGACCTTCTTTTACTTGATCCACCTCTCAAAATCCAGCGATTTACTTTGATAATAAATTAATCAGGATGGCTCTATATCGCGAATGTGACGATGAACTGAAAACCATGATGCGATCAGCCCCAGCAGAGCCCCCAGCAGGATCAGGTTCACCCCGTCCACCAGACCCATGCCAACCAACCGGAAGTTACTGTTATACAAGCCCGCAAGCTCCTTAACTACCCCTTCGCTCCAGATTACCATCACCTCGGTCAACCACCAGGCCAACATGCCACCAATCACCCCGAACCAGATGCCGGTATAGAGGAAAGGGCGATGGATGAAGGCATCAGTTGCCCCCACCAGCTTGAGCACCTCAATCTCTGAGCGCTGGTTGAGGATGTTGAGACGCAGGGTATTGCCGACGATCAGCAGCACGGCGGAGAGCAGCAGCACCGCGATGCCGGTAATGGTGTGGCGCAGCAGGTTCATGATCCCCTGCAGGCGAGTCAGCCACTGCAGATCCAGCTTGCCCTGCTCGACCCCATCCTCATTGTTTAGCTTGCCGAGCAACTCGGCGGCCCCTTCCGGATTCTGCCAGCGCGGATCCGGAATGACGCTCAACACTGGCGGCAGCGGGTTGCTGTCGAGGTAGTCGAGAGCATCGCCGAAGCCGGAGATCTCGCGAAACTCCCGCAACGCATCGTCACGGCTCAGGTAGGTGACCGAATCCACCTCGGGATAAAGCAGGATCCTGTGCTGCAGATCGAGAATGCTCTGCTCCGGCAGATCCTTGCGTAGGTAAAGGGAGATCTGGGAGCTGTTCTGCCAGCTCCCCTCCACCACCTCGGCGTTTTTCAACAATACGTGGAAGCAGGAGGGCAACGCCAGACTGACACCGAGCACCGCCAGCGTCATCAGGGAGGCGAGCGGATTTCGCCACAGCTCCCCGAGACTGGCAAACGCCTGCCGCACGTGGTCAACCCCGTACATCATCAGACGACGCAGCGGTGGTTGTTTATGACGAACAATAGCCATCAGAGCTCCTCCCCGGCCGAATACATGCGACCCGCCTTGAGGGTTAGAGTGCGATAGCGCATGCGGGCGATCAGCCCCAGATCGTGGGTAGCAATCAGTACAGAGACCCCAAAATTGTTGAACTCCTGAAATAGCCGCATGATATCCATGGAGAGCTGGGGGTCCAGGTTGCCGGTCGGTTCATCCGCCAGCAGCAGCGGCGGCTTGTTGACGATGGCACGGGCGATGCCTACCCGCTGCTGTTCACCACCGGAGAGCATCCGCGGCTGGTAACGCTCCTTGCCTAGCAGCCCCACCTTGTCCAGCGCCGCCGCCACGCGCTTGTTGATATCGGCGTGGCAGTAGCCATCGATCACCAGCGGCAGCGCCACGTTGTCAAACACAGTGCGATCCATCAACAGCCGGTGATCCTGGAAGATCATCCCGATCTGGCGGCGCACATAGGGGATCTGGCTACGCTGGATATGGCTGACATCGTCGCCATGAAAGAAGACGCGACCATCGGTCGGTCGCTCCATCACGCTGATCAGTTTGAGGAGGGTACTCTTGCCCGCTCCCGAGTGTCCGGTCAGAAAGGCCATCTCTCCCTTGCGCAGGTGAAAGCTGACCTTCTGCAGCGCCTGATGGCCGCCGCTGTATACCTTGCTGACCTTGTCAAAACGAATCATAACGGTTCCCTGACATTGACAAACCCCGACCGAAGTCGGGGCATGGGGTGTTTACTCATCGCGACTAAACAGGGCCTCGATAAAGTCATTGGCGACAAAGGGACGCAAATCATCGATCCCCTCGCCCACCCCGATATAGCGGATCGGGATCTGGAACTTGTCGGCCACCGCGAAGATGACACCGCCTTTGGCCGTGCCATCCAGCTTGGTCAGGGTGATGCCGGTCAGGCCTACCGCCTCGCTGAACAGCTTGGCCTGGCTCAGGGCGTTCTGGCCGGTGCCAGCATCCAGAGTCAACATGATCTCGTGGGGTGCCTCTTCATCCAGCTTCTTCATCACCCGCACTACCTTCTTGAGCTCCTCCATCAGGTTGCTCTTGTTCTGCAGGCGACCGGCAGTATCGGCGATCAGCACATCAGCCCCGCGGGAACGGGCAGCCTCGATGGCGTCATAAATGACGGAAGCGGAGTCGGCACCGGTATGCTGGGCAATCACCGGAATGTTATTGCGCTGACCCCACACCTGCAGCTGCTCGACCGCAGCGGCGCGGAAGGTATCGCCAGCTGCCAGCATCACACTCTTGCCTTCAGCCTGGAACTGCTTGGCCAGCTTGCCGATGGTGGTGGTCTTGCCGACGCCATTAACGCCGACCATCAGGATCACGTAAGGCTTCTTGCTGGTGTCGATCACCAGCGGCTGCTCGACTTTGGCCAGCATCTCGCCCATGTCCTGCTTGAGCAAACCGTAGAGCACCTCGGCATCCTTCAACTGCTTGCGATCCGCGTGCTGCACCAGCCCCTCGATGATGCGGGTGGTGGTGTCGACGCCGAGATCGGCGGTCAACAGCTGGGTCTCCAGCTCTTCAAACAGCTCATCATCGATCTTCTTGCCACGGAACAGGCCGAAGAAACCGGATCCGATATTCTCCTTGGTGCGCACCAGACTGCGCTTGAGGCGAGCAAAGAAGCCCTCCCGCTGCGGCTTGTCCTGGGTGTCATCGTCCACCTTGGCGGCCAGCGGCAGAGCGGCCAAGGCAGCAGCCTCAGCCTCCATCGCGGCGACCAGGCGCATATCTTCCGCTCGCTGGGCCTCTTTGGCGATACGGGCTTCTTCCGCAGCCTGAGCTTCGGCAACGATGCGAGCCTCCTCCGCAGCGCGAGCTTCGGCAGCAACACGAGCCTCTTCCGTAGCACGAGCTTCAGCGGCAATACGAACCTCTTGCGCAGCGCGAGCTTCAGCGGCAATGCGAGCCTCTTCCGCAGCGCGAGCTTCAGCGGCAATACGAGCCTCTTCCGCAGCGCGAGCTTCGGCAGCAATACGAGCCTCTTCCGCAGCGCGAGCTTCGGCAGCAATACGAGCCCCTTCCGCAGCACGAGCTTCAGCGGCAATGCGAGCCTCTTCCGCGGCGCGAGCTTCGGCAGCCATGCGAGCCTCTTCCGCAGCGCGAGCTTCGGCAGCCATGCGAGCCTCTTGCGCAGCACGAGCTTCGGCAGCAATGCGAGCCTCTTCGGCTGCCTTGACCTCTGCGGTGACACGAACTGCTTCAGCGGCTTGCGCCTCTGCGGCGGCACGCTCCTCCTCAGCCATCAGGGATTCGTTGACGATCACCGGCTCCAGATCGGAGGCGCACTCCTCCACCACCAGCGGGCCGTGGTCGTCCAGCTCGGTCGGCAGGCAGCAATCATCTTGCAAAACGGGATTCTGTGCGCTGGCAGGCACTTCGGGGGCAACAGCCGGCGTACTATCGGAAACAGGAGCGGGGGTAGCAGTGACCTCAGGCCCAGCGGTAATCGGGGTGGCTTGGGGTGTCTGTGGTTGGACAGCCTCAGCCTCTTCTTTCTTGCGGCCGAAACCCAGCCAGGAAAACAAACCTTTTGCCATCTAAAAATACTCACATCAAAGGCTGACTGCTAAGATAGCCGTCCCTTGGCGGGTCGGCATAAAAATGAACCGCCTTATACTACCACTTTATTTTCTGACGATGAAACGCGATGCCCAGAGTGAAATCCAGCCGTAGCAACCCGAGCAAGAGTCCCGCCCCGCAAGGAAAATCGGGCTTTGTAAGAATCATCAGCGGCCAGTGGCGAGGCCGCAAATTGCCGGTCAAGGATGTGGAAGGGCTCAGACCCACCACGGATCGCGTCAAGGAGACCATCTTCAACTGGCTGGCTCCCCATATACGCGGCACCCGCTGCCTCGACCTGTTTGCCGGTAGTGGCGGGTTGGGACTGGAGGCGCTGTCGCGCTATGCCGAGCAGGTGACCCTGGTCGAGATGGACAAAGGGGCCGCTGATCAGATCAAGAAGAATCTGACCGCCCTCGGTAGTAATCAGGGTCAGGTGATCCAGTCAGATGCAGTGAGCTGGCTGCAAGGCCCAGCCACGCCGTTTGATCTGGTGTTCCTCGATCCGCCGTTTCGCCGCGAGCTGCTGCCGCAAGTGTGCGAACTGCTGGAGCAGCGCGGCTGGCTGGCACCGGACGCCCTGATCTATCTGGAGCGGGAAAAAGAGATGGCCGATCTGACGCTGCCCGCCAGCTGGCAACTACTCAAGGACAAACAGGCAGGTCAAGTCTGCTACCAACTCTATCTACGGGAGGTAAACAATGAAGCGAGTCTTTAATCTGTTGGCGATGGGGCTGATACTGTTCTTCTGGTTTGGCGTACTGGTGAGCCTGATTGCCCCGCTACCCGGCAAACTCAACGGCTTTCTGCCGGTCTGTGGCGTGATTGTCGCCCTGCTGCACTGGCTGCAGGCCAGCATGATCAAGGCAGCTTGCAAACGCTACTTCGAGGTCACCAAGACCGAGTTTGTCACTGTGCTGATATTTGGCGTGTTTGGCATGGTCGACATTCGTCAGCGCCTGCAAGAGATCGTCAACGCCGCCCAGCGCGGCAATCTCTCGGGCAAACCATAAAAGAAAAGGGGACGGCGGTAGCCGTCCCCTAGAGTCGTGTCGTCCTGTCCTTAGAACTGCAATGCTCCCTGCAATCCCTGACTTTATCCTAATCCTTTGGAATATCCCCTTTCCAATCCGTTGGCATGTCCTGCGGCGTTCCTGGCCTGGCAATTCATCCTGAACTGCTTCACTGTCTCCATCCTGGAGGTGTCCATTACCACGTCCTGTGGGGGTCCTTGCGTCTTCCTGACAGATAACCATCCGGGTTATCTCACTTCATCCTGAAGTATTCCTCTCGCATCCGGCGAGGTCCTGTTCATCCTGAAGAACGAGGTTCCGTTCGTTCTGCTCTCATCCCGAGAGTGTCCTGCCGCGTCCTGCGGTGTTCCTTATTCATCCGTGACGATAATCATCCTGATTATCGAGCTCATCCTGAGGTGTCCCTTGTCCACATCCTGCGGACTATTCCATCTTTATGCGCTGCCCTGCATCCTGCCGGACCAGCTCCGTCCTTGTGAGACCCATAGTAAGGAAATGCGCACCCCGAACAAGGGCCATCCGATGATAAAGATCTGATGCCGCTCCCATTTCAAAAAACAAACTTAAAAACTAACCCTTCAATATCAGCAAGTTAATTAGTTTCACAGGAAAGCTCGATCATTCTGGCATGGCTTCGCGTACGGTTCAAAGCGCCAGCCTCTTACAGTGGCTATGGCAGATCTCTTACACGGGATTCGCCCCCAAAAACGGGGCAGGAAAACGGTTCAATCCTGTCGTTAAGACTTAAAAATTAGTTGAATAAATATGCTTAAAAAAACAGCAAAAAAAGAGCCGAGACCAGGCTCGACTCTTCACATGCAATTTCTTAATCAGCTCAAGCGGTTGGCCGGATTGAGATAGGCCTTGCGCAGCGATTCCGGCGCCAGCACCTCCAGTTCACCGCTGATATTGTTCAACCAGCTGCGAAACTCCGGGGTGTCCTGCACTTCGGTCTCCACCACCACGCTGCGCTTGTCATAGCGGGTCATGCGCGGATTGTTGCCGGGGATCTGGTTATCCAGCAGCGACTGGCTGTTAGCATCGATCCGGCCGACGAAACGGATCGGGCCGCTCACATCCTGATAACCCTGATCTCGGATCAGCTTCTGAATATTGAAATCCTTCGGCTGGGTGGCGCTGAAGTTGGTCAGCTCCACATTCTTGATATGGTCAAACGGGATGCCGTAGACCTTGGGATCCAGCTCTGAGAGAGTGCAGAGCAGGATCGGACCGTCCGGCTGATTGAGAATGCCGAGCGGGTTGATACGGTCGTAGCAGAGCCACACGGTGCGCTCTTTGATCACGCGCTGGATCTCGGCACTGAACTTGCGACCACGCCAGAGCGCATCGCGGATCAAGGTGCTGCGGCGGATCTCCGGGTTGCCGGCAAACGGACGCGGTGACTGGTGGACACTCTCCAGCCAGCGTTCGGCCAGTTCGCTCTGGCTGTCGCGGATCACCTGACTCGCTTTGTCGACCAGCGGGTTCAATTCGGTCAATACACTCGCCGGTAACAGTTGGCTCGCCTGATCACTCCAGGTTTTCAGGGCCACTGCCAGCGAGAGGGGCATGATATTGGCAAAGTCATTGAGGCCGTGGCGCTCGAAGCACCAGCCATGGGGTTTACTGCGCTCGTCCGAGGTGAGGTCGAACAGTCCCATGCCGGACATCTCCTCCAGGTCCCGTTGCACGGTACGCAGACTGACGTGGATGCCTTCCTCTTCCAGTTTTACCTGAAGTTGGCTGGCGGTCAGCTTGTAAGGGCGGTGCGGGATGCAACGCGCCAAGGTCAGTTGTCGTAACAGCTTCTTACTCATGGTGCATGCCTTCACTGGTTTAGCGTTGATCGTATCCTAGTCGCAACTTGCGACAGTCTATGTCGCAAGTTTTGCGGCGACAACTGTCGCCATTTTCATACAAAGCAACTCATGTACATGATTTATAATATAAAAATCACTTAGCACGGCAAACTTAACACTTTAAGACAAGCTAACCATCACGAAGAAAACTAAGTGGAGAGGCAGGCTAACATCAAGGGGAATAGGATTTTTCTGAATCTGTTCTTTTGAAATAGCCGGAGGGAGGCAATCCTCCCTCCAAGCTCAATCACATCAGCCACGACCAGGCTGACTTGGTGATGGCCGCACCGACCATGTAGCCAAACACCGCCAGCGCCGCCACACCGGCCACCAGCTTCTGACCGCGGGCCGGGCGCTTGAGTGCCATGACACCCAGACCGATATAGAGCACCAGTGCAATCAGCTTGGCCATCAGCCAGGGCTGCTGGC
Organism: Aeromonas sp. 600479; assembly: GCF_049175515.1. NCBI lineage: Bacteria > Pseudomonadati > Pseudomonadota > Gammaproteobacteria > Aeromonadales > Aeromonadaceae > Aeromonas > Aeromonas sp. 600479. The sequence goes on along the minus strand of NZ_JAAKVF010000005.1, from coordinate 102,873 downwards.
CGGGGCTCAGCTGCAAGGTCACCGCCAGCAGCACGCCAAACAGCAGCAGGAAGGTGTCGTTGATATGGGGCAGGATCTTCAGCCACTTCTGCTGCAACCGATCGCTGCCGGCCAGCGCCAGACTCCAGCGATAGATAAAGAGCAGCAGACTGACCAGCGCCAGCGTCATATGCAGGTGTTTGAACATGGGATAATAGGCAATCATTTTGCTTCCTTGTCGTCGTCGGGTAGCCCGCTGTTCCAGTTGTGGGCATGGATACGCTCCTGCCCCTCCTCGTCGTCTTGCAACAGATCGGAGAGGATCTCCCGGTATTGCAGGCTCTTGTTGATATAAGTGTGTTCGTCGTCCAGATAGTTGACCTGCTCACGCAACAGCCAGTTATCGTGCTGCTTGAAGGTCTGCCCCGCCCGCCAGGCCTGGTTGGCCCGAAAACCGAGCTGGGTCAGGGCTTCCACCCCCAGATCGACCGCCGAGCCCAGGGTTTCCCGGTGCACGCTCTCGACCCCGTGGCGCAGGATCTCGTGGGCATGGGGTCGATCCAGCGCTCGCGCCAGGATCTTCAGGTGCGGGAAGTGCTTCTGCACCATCTCGATCACCGCCAGCGAGGTAGCTGGATCGTTGATGGAGAGCACCAGCAGCTTCGCCTTGTGCGCCCCTGCGGCATGGAGCAGATCGATCCGGCTGGCATCGCCATAGAAGACCTGATAGCCATACTTGCGCAGGGTCTCTATCTGGCTAGCATCCTGCTCGAGGATGGTGGTACCGATGCCGTGACCGTGCAGCAGACGCCCCACGATCTGACCGAAGCGGCCGAAGCCCGCGATGATCACCGGATGCTCCACCAGCTCAGGTTGCTCATGCTGCGGTGCGTCGCTCTGGTTACGGTAATCGAACCAGGGCTGGATCACCCGATCGTTGAGGATCAGCAGCAGCGGGGTGAGCGCCATCGAGAGCGCCACCACCAGCGTCAGCAGCGAGATGGTCTCGCCGGGCAGCACCCGGTTCTGGGCGGCAAACGAGAAGAGCACGAAGGCAAACTCGCCCCCCTGCGCGAGCGCCAGCGCGAAGGTCCAGCGTTGACTCGGCGAGATGCGGATGATGAAGCCGAGCGCCATCAACACCAGCCATTTGAGCACCATCAGGCCAACCACCATAGTGGGTATCAGGAAGGGGTGCTCGGCAAACAGTCCGAAGTCGATCCCCGCCCCCACCGACATAAAGAACAGGCCGAGCAGCAAGCCCTTGAACGGCTCTATGTCGGCCTCCAGCTCATGGCGATATTCGCTGTCGGCCAGCACCACCCCGGCGAGGAAGGAGCCAAGTGCAGGCGAAAGCCCCACCGACTCCATCAACACAGCGATAGCGATCACCAGCAGCAGAGCGGCGGCGACGAAGATCTCCCGCATATAGGACTGGGCGATGGCACGAAACACCGGCCGCATCAGGTAGTGGCCACCCAGCACTATGCCGGAGATGGCCGCGACCACCAGCAGACCATGCTGCCAACCCGCCAGCTCGGAGCCACCATTGCTGGCGACCGGCGCCATGGCCAGCAGCGGCAGCAGCGCCAGGATCGGAATGACCGCAATATCCTGAAACAGCAGCACCGCAAAGGCGGAGCGACCGCTCTCGCTCTGCATCAGCTTGCGCTCCTGCAGGCTCTGCAACACGATGGCGGTGGAAGAGAGCGCCAGAATGAGGCCGATGGCCAGCCCCTGTTGCAGCGGCAGACCGATCAGGTGCGCCACGCCGGTCAGTGCCGCCGTGGTAAGCAGCACCTGCAGGCCGCCGGTGCCGAGGATCGGCCCCTTCAGCTGCCACAAGAGGGCCGGACGCAATTCAAGACCGACCAGAAACAGCATCAGCACCACGCCAAACTCGGCGAAGTGCATCACATCCTTCTGCTCCCCCACCAGCCCCAGCAGAAAGGGGCCTATGATGATCCCCGCCAGCAGGTAGCCGAGCACCGAGCCCAGCCCCCAGCGTTTGGCCAGCGGCACCGCGATAACGGCGGCGGAGAGATAGATAAAGGCATCAAACAGGATCCCGTGGCCCATCAGTCAGCCCTCCACATGAACGTCTGATCCGGCTCATAAGCTCGGCCAACAAGCTGCCCGTGTTTCATCAGAGCACCTCCAGCAAGTCGCGCAGATAAGGGCGCCCGGCCAGTTGCTCCGGGGTCAGCTGATCGTCACGCAGGGCGCAAAGCAGCTGGCGATAGTCCTGACCACAGCGGCGCAGGGCGGCGGGATCCTTGATCTTGTGAAAGGAGTGCAGCACAAAAGGCGGCAGCCAGTTCATGCCGCACAAGGTGGCAGCCTGCTGAAATGGCAGCAGAAAATCGAGCAACGGTCGGCGGTTGTAACCCTCGCTGCAGTAGGACTCCGGCGCCCCGCCGGTGGTGATGGCGCTCAGCCACTGCTTGCCCTTGAGGGCGTGGGCTTCGGGGCCGTAGGCATAGCCATACTCCAGCACCAGATCCATCCACTCTTTCATGATGGCCGGGCAGGAGTACCAGTAAAACGGGTGCTGAAAGACGATGATGTCGTGCTCACAGAGCAGCGCCTGCTCCCGCTTCACATCGATAAACATGTCGGGATAGTGCTGATAGAGGTCGTGAACCGTGACCCCCTCCAGCCCCTCAATCGCCTGCAACAGCTGCTTGTTGGCCCGCGAGCTCTGCAGCGCGGGATGGGAAAAAATAACCAGAATGCGTTTCATGACCACATCACCCGAACAAAGCCTTGCGGTGCAAGGCGAGGTAAACAGAAAAGGGGAGTCTGGGGAGCTGCATCGTAAAGGTGCACAGGAGAGCGACCTTATCAGGAAGCGCCATAGCCTGCCAACTCGGGGATCAGCTCCCGCAGCGCCGGATTGAGGGTCTGGTGGGCGGGATAGCAGAGCCCAATTCGGCGAAACATCCGCGGCCCGCTCACCGGCAGGGTACAGAGCCCCGCCTCATCCTCGACCAGCCCGTCCGGCAGAAAACTGATGCCGACCCCCGCCAGCACCAGCGCCATCACCAGCCCCTTGCTCTCGGCCTTGGCCACCAGATTGAGGGTAAGGCGGTCACAGGCTAGCAGGCCGATAGTCTGCTGATGGGCTTCGCAGGGCGGGCACTCAATAAAATCATAATGTTGCAGCTCGGCGAGCTCGATCCTTTCGCGACTTGCCAAGGGGTGATCGACCGGCACGCAGAGCACGTAATCCTCCTCCCACAGCGGCAGGAAGATCTCGTCCTCCCGGCGCAAAGCATCCAGCGTCAAGCGGCAGTCGGCGGGCGTGGTGTAGTCGGAGAGGGTGAGATCCAGCTGCGGCAACACGCCCTGCACTTGCTGCAACAGCCCGGCCACCCGGCGGCGACTCAAGTCCGGCATGATGGCGATATTGAGCCTCGCACGCGTCGCTTTCTGGCGAAACAGCTCCGGCAGACGGCGCGCCTCCTCCACCAGCTTGACCGCGTGAGGATAGAGATAGTGGGCCGGATCTTTCGCCACCACCCCCTTCTTGCCCCGGACAAACAGGCTGTCACCGAGCGTCTCTTCCAGCTGGCGCAGCCCCGCCGAGAGGGAGGGCTGGCTGACGTGGCAGCGCTCGGCCGCCGCCGTGATGTTCTTCTCTTCATAGATGGCGATGAAGAAACGCAGCAATCTCAAGTCCAGCATAAACCAACCATAGTTTTTTCAGATGATAACCAGCGGAAAACAATATTTATCACTTATAGATGCAGTGACTATAGTGATTGGGTTCCGTGCTGGCCAGCCACCTGTTTGCTCAAACCGACTCTTGAATCAGAAGGAAAGACCCATGTCCAAATCTCTCATCGTGATCACCGGTGCCTCCGCCGGGATCGGTGCCGCCATCGCCCGTGCCTTCTCTGCTGCCGGTCATCCGCTGCTGCTGCTGGCCCGCCGGGTCGAGCCGATGCAGGCACTGAACCTGCCCGATACCCTCTGCATCGGGGTCGATGTGACCGACACCGCCGCCATGAAAGCCGCCGTCCAGCAGGCAGAAGCCAAATTTGGCCCGGTCGGCTGCATGGTCAACAACGCCGGCGTCATGCTGCTGGGTCAGGCCGATGTGCAGAATCCCGCCGAATGGCAGCAGATGCTCAACATCAACGTGATGGGGGTGCTAAACGGCGTCCACGCAGTGCTGGCAGGCATGAAGGAGCGCCGCAGCGGTACCATCATCAACATCAGCTCCATCGCCGGTCGCAAGACCTTCCCGAACCATGCTGCCTACTGCGCCACCAAGTTCGCCGTGCACGCCCTGACCGAGAACATCCGGGAAGAGGTGGCCGATGTCGGCGTGCGGATGGTGACCATTGCCCCGGGTGCGGTCGAGACCGAGCTGCTCAGCCACACCACTGACGAGAGCATCAAGGCCGGTTACCACGACTGGAAAGATCAGATGGGTGGCGTCATTGCGCCGGAAGTGATCGCCGATGCCGTGCTCTACGCCTGGAACCAGCCTGCCAACGTCTGCGTGCGCGAGATCGTGCTGGCGGCGACCCGTCAGCAACCTTAATCCTGGCTGACTGACACCATGGGGAGGGCTTGACCCTCCCCCGGGGCACAGGGTTACCATGTGCCCCTTGTTTTTTCCGAGTCATTCCATGGTTCTCACCCGTCGCCAACTCGCTCACGCCCGTCGCTGGCTCCCCTTGTGGAGTCTGGTGCTGGTGTTGATGTCGTTTGGCAGCCGGGCCGCAACCGACCTCTGTACCCTGACCACCCACTGCAGCCAGAGCGAGCGTACCCTGGAAAAAGCGATGCCCTGCGGCAGCTTTACCACCGCCCTCTCGATGACGCTGGTAGGCAGCGACAGCCTGACGGTCGCTGTGCTGGAACCGGATACCCCCGACTTCGTCTCCCCCTCTCTCTTTATGCCGGACGCTCCGCGCGAGCGGCTCGAACGTCCCCCACGCATCCAGATCTGAAACGCATCCCGTATCGGGCATCTTTTCTTTCAATCTGAGGTGAGTGATGTACAAACCCCTGTTACTGGCCATGCTGGCCGGTACCGTCAGCTTTTCGGCTCTCGCAGCCGAGAAGATGACCGTCTACAAATCCAAATATTGTGGCTGCTGCCAAAGCTGGAACGAGCACATGGAGCAGAATGGCTTCGAACTGGAGGTCATCGAAACCGAGCAGCTCGGCGCAGTGAAGCAGCAATACGGTATCGCGCCGGAACTGGCTTCTTGCCATACCGGTATCGTAAATGGCTATGTGATCGAGGGGCATGTACCGGCCGCCGATGTGCAGAAGCTGCTCAGGGAAAAACCGGCGATCCGTGGCCTGACCATTCCGGGCATGCCCCAGAGTGCGCCGGGCATGGATATTCCGGGCCATCCCTATGAGGTACTGAGTATCAGCAACGAGGGCGCGACCAACCGCTGGTCGAGCTACCCCGGCTGACGAAAACTGGTCATGAGAGGGCACTCCCATATCATGTGAGGCACACCTGAGCGGACTCTTGCCGCTCATGGCCAGAAAGAGGGCCGCTATCGCGAGATAGCGGCTTTTTTTGATTACATTTCCTGCAATAACAAGGGATTGCTTGCAACCACCGGCAACAAGGGGCAGATTTAACGCCAATTCATGGAGCCGATGCTCAGGTCTACCAACCCTTTCCAGCGCCAAGGATGCGACATGTTTACCTTTTCCCGAGGAGTTCTGCTGCTAGCCTTTCTGACAGTTCTCCCCCCCACTTATGCCAATGAAGAGCCCGCCATGCTGACAAGCGAACATCCAATCCAGCCGCCCGTGGCCGCCAAACATCCCCGCACCCTGAAAAAACACGGGGATACCCGCATCGACAACTACTACTGGCTGCGCGATGACCAGCGTCAAGCGCCGGAAGTATTGCAATACCTCGAGGCCGAGAACGCCTATACCGATGCCATGCTCAAGCCGACCCAACCCCTGCGCGAACAGCTTTACAAAGAGATGGTCGCCCGCATCCCCCAGCAGGATGAGTCGGTACCCTATGTGAAGAATGGCTACCGCTACCAGACCCGCTATGAGCCGGGCAAGGAGTACGGGATCTACTCGCGCACCAAGCTCGGTGAAGAGCAGGCGAGTCTGCTGCTCGACAGCAACCAGCGGGCTGAAGGGCACGAGTTCTATGCCCTCGGCGCCCTTGAGGTGAGCCACAACAACCGCTGGCTGGCGGTGGCGGAAGATTTCCTCTCCCGCCGTCAGTACCAGATCCAGTTCCTCGATCTGGAGAGCGGCCAGTGGGCCACCGACAAACTGGAAAATACCTCCGGCAATCTGGTGTGGGCCAACGACAACAAGACCGTCTTCTATGTGCGCAAGCACCCGCAGACCCTGCTTCCGTATCAGGTCTATCGCCACACGCTCGGGACGGATCCGGCCACGGACAAGCTGGTCTATGAAGAGAAGGATGACTCCTTCTACATCAGCCTCTACGCCACCACCTCGGAAGATTTCATCGTCATCGCCCTCTCCAGCACCACCACCGGCGAAGCACGGCTGATCGATGCCAACCAGCCGGAGCACGCCCCCCGCCTGTTCCTGCCCCGTCAGGTGGATCACGAATACAGCCTGGATCACTACCGCGGCCGCTTCTATGTGCGCTCCAACAAGGACGGCAAGAACTTCGGCCTCTACGAGACCAAAGAGAGCCCGGTCGATCGCTGGAAGGCGGTGATCGCCCCCAATCCGGACGTTCTGCTGGAGAGCTACGCCCTGTTCAAGGATTGGCTGGTACTGGAAGAGCGCAACAAGGGGCTGACCCGACTGCGCCAGATCAACTGGCAGAGCGGTGACGAGAAGGAGATCGCCTTCGACGATCCCGCCTATGTCACCTGGCTCGCCTACAACCCGGAGCCGGATACCAGCGCCCTGCGCTATGGCTACTCCTCCATGACCACCCCCGCCTCCACCTATGAGCTGGATATGGCGAGCGGCAAACGCACCCTGCTCAAGCAGCAGCCGGTAGCCGGCTTCAAGGCCGACCAGTACGCCAGCGAGCGGCTCTGGGTGACCGCCCGCGACGGCGTATCGGTGCCGGTGTCGCTGGTCTATCGCAAGGACAAGTTCAAGAAAGAGCAGGCCGATGCGCCCAAGAATCCGCTGCTGGTCTATGGCTACGGCTCCTACGGCGCCAGCATGGATCCCGACTTCAGCAGCTCGCGCCTGAGCCTGCTCGATCGCGGCTTCGTCTACGCCATCGCCCATATCCGGGGTGGTGAAGAGCTGGGCCGTCACTGGTACGAAGATGGCAAGTTGCTGAAAAAGCAGAACACCTTCAATGACTTTATCGATGTCACCAAGGCGCTGGTTGAGCAAGGCTACGGTGCCAAAGATCAGGTCTACGCCATGGGCGGCAGCGCCGGCGGCCTGCTGATGGGGGCGGTCATCAATCAGGCGCCCGAACTCTACCGCGGCGTGGTGGCACAGGTGCCGTTCGTCGATGTGGTCACCACCATGCTGGACGAGTCCATTCCCCTCACCACCGGGGAGTATGACGAGTGGGGCAACCCGAACCAGAAGCGCTACTACGACTACATGAAGAGCTACAGCCCCTACGATCAGGTGAAGGCGCAAGCCTACCCCAACCTGCTGGTCACCACCGGACTGCACGACTCGCAAGTGCAGTATTGGGAGCCCGCCAAGTGGGTCGCCAAGCTGCGCGAACTGAAGACGGATGATAACAAGTTGTTACTGAACACCGACATGGACGCCGGCCACGGCGGCAAGTCGGGCCGCTTCAAAGCCTACGAGGATATCGCGCTGGAATACGCCTTTATCCTGGATCTGGCCACCCCGGCCAACTGATCTCTCATGACTCCGGCCCTTGTCATTCAAGGGCCGCATAAGAATCCTCTCGTAGTTTTTCCCTCTTCCATTTCCCTCCATATCAAATTAATCTTCGGCAAGAAAATGAATGATCGAGGTCATGTTTCTCAAGATTTAACTCCGCCATTTTGCCATTTCGTTTGATTTATGTTGGGTGAATGTGCTTAATCGGAGTGCTTGCAACTTTTTATTTGGCCCCTCAGGGGCCAATTTATCTTCGACCGACAGGAGGTCGGTAGCCTCACCACAGGATGAGGGTGACTGCCGGAAAGGGGGATGATCAACTCCCCCGCTTTCGCGCAACGAGAAGAGCGGGCAAGCCCGGCGCAGAACGGGATTGCCATCAATTTATCCGGGGATCGGATAAACAAAATCAAAGAAAAGGGAGAAAAAATGAAAGGATTAACTTTGGCATGCGCCCTGTCGGCGGCTCTGGTCGGTGTTTCATTCGGTGGTCCGGTACAAGCGCAGGAGCGCTTCGTGACCATAGGCACCGGCGGTCAGACCGGCGTCTACTATGTCGCTGGCCAGTCCATCTGCCGCTTCCTCAATCGCGGCGCCGCCGATCACCAGATCAAGTGCAACGCCCCGGCCAGTGGCGGTGGTGTTGCCAACGTCAACGGCATCCGCAGCGGTGAATTCAACTTCGGCATCATGCAATCCGACCACCAGTTCAAGGCGATGAAAGGGCTGCCACCGTTCCAGGCCGAAGGGGCCATGGACGACATGCGCGCCGTCTTCTCCCTGCAGAGCGAGGTGTTCACCATCCTGGCTCGCCGCGATGCCAAGATCGCCAGCTTCGACGACCTGAAAGGCAAGCGCGTCAACATCGGCAACCCGGGCTCCGGCCAGCGTGACACCATGGAAGAGATCATGGCGGTCAAAGGCTGGAAGAAGGGTGACTTCGGTCTGGTTTCCGAGCTGAAGCCGGCCGAACAGGCCTCCGCCCTCGGTGACAACAACATCGACGCCATGAGCTACTTCGTCGGTCACCCGAACGGCGCCATTCAGGAAGCCTCCACCACCACAGATGCAGTTCTGGTACCTGTGACCGGCGCCGACATCGACAAGCTGCTGGCCGAGAAGAGCTACTACAGCAAGGCTGAGATCCCGGGTGGCATCTACAAGGGCAGCGACAAGCCGACCCCCTCCATCGGTGGCAAAGCGGTGCTCTCCACCAGCGCCAAAACCGATCCGGAAGTGGTCTATCAGCTGGTGAAGTCGGTGTTCGACAATCTGGATCGCTTCAAGCGCCTGCACCCTGCCTTTGCCGACCTGAAAGAGGCCGACATGATCAAGGTGGGTCTCTCTGCACCGCTGCATGAAGGGGCTGCCCGCTACTACAAAGAGCGCGGCTGGCTCTGATTAAAGGCCCCGGGGCCTTTGTCACTCTCTTCGACACCCGTCTGCCGCCTGATTGCGGGGGCGGGTGTCGCTCTTGTTGTACTCGTTGGCACAAGTTAACCCTATGCAAGATAAACAACTCTCTACCGAGGAACTGATCGCCCAGGATGTGGGCGCTCGCCTGCCGCTGGGCATCATGGGCTGGCTCATCACAGCTCTGGCGCTGGCCTGGTCCCTGTTCCAGCTCTGGATCGCCTCGCCACTCCCCTTCATGGTGGGGTTTGGCGTACTCAATGACACCGAAACCCGCTCCATTCACCTCACCTTTGCCCTGTTGCTCGCTTTTCTGGTGTTCCCGGCATTTCGCTCCTCGCCGCGGGATCGGGTTCCCCTCGGCGATATCGCCCTCGGTCTGATCGCTGCTGGCGCCGCCTCTTACCTGTTTGTGATGTATGAAGCACTGGCGCTGCGTCCCGGCACCCTCACCACCGCCGATCTGGTGACCGCCTGCATCGGCATTCCGCTGCTGCTGGAAGCGGCGCGCCGCGCCTTGGGGCCGGCACTTGCAGTCATCGCCATCGTCTTTCTGATCTACAGTCTGGCGGGCCCCTGGATGCCGGGACTGCTGGCACACCGCGGGGTAGGCTTTACCGCGCTGGCCAACCACCAGTGGATCACTACCGAAGGGGTGTTCGGCATTGCCCTTGGCGTCTCCACCAGCTTCGTATTCCTGTTCGTGCTGTTTGGCGCCCTGCTGGAGCGGGCCGGCGCAGGTCACTACTTTATCCAGCTCGCCTTCAGCCTGCTCGGTCACCTGCGTGGCGGCCCGGCCAAGGCGGCAGTGGTCGCCTCCGGCCTGACCGGTCTGATTTCCGGCTCGTCAATTGCCAACGTGGTGACCACCGGCACCTTCACCATCCCGATGATGAAGAAGGTGGGCTTCAGTTCAGAGAAAGCGGGGGCGGTGGAAGTGGCCTCTTCGGTCAACGGCCAGATCATGCCACCTGTGATGGGGGCTGCGGCTTTCCTGATGGTCGAATACGTGGGTATCCCCTATGTGGAGATCATCAAGCACGCCTTCCTGCCTGCCGCCATCTCCTACATAGCGCTGCTCTACATCGTCCATCTGGAGGCGCTGAAACTGGGCATGCAGCCCATCGGCAACCATCAACCCAAACCCTGGCTGCGTCGCCTGACCGGTTTTGCCTTTGGCGCGGCCCTCATCAGCGGCCTGTCGCTGGCGGTCTACTATGGCCTCGGCTGGCTCAAACCTGCACTGGGTGACTACGCCCTGCCGGGGATCTCGGTACTGCTGGCTGCCACCTATGTGGCCCTGTTGAAGATCGCCGCCAGCAATGAACCGCTGCCTGCCGAAGATCCCGACAAGCCGCTCACCGAGCTGCCCAACACCCGCGCCGTGCTGCTCTCCGGCCTGCACTTCCTGCTGCCGGTGGTGGTACTGGTATGGTGCCTGATGGTGGAACGCCTCTCGCCGGGGCTGTCGGCCTTCTGGGGTACCGTGATGCTGGTGATCATCCTGCTGACCCAGCGCCCGCTGCTCAACTGGCTGCGCAAGGACGGCAAGCACGACTACGGTACCGTCGCTGACGGCGTGGTGGATCTGCGGGAAGGGCTGGTTGCCGGTGCCCGCAACATGATCGGTATCGGCATTGCCACCGCCACCGCGGGGATTATCGTGGGTGCGGTATCCCAGACCGGGGTTGGTCTGGTGCTGGCGGATCTGGTGGAGTTCCTCTCCATGGGTAACCTGCTGCTGATGCTGCTGCTCACCGCACTGCTGAGCCTGATCCTCGGCATGGGGCTGCCGACCACTGCCAACTACATCGTCGTCTCCAGCCTGCTGGCACCGGTGGTAGTGACGCTGGGGCAGCAAAACGGGCTGATCGTGCCGCTTATCGCGGTGCACCTGTTCGTCTTCTACTTCGGCATCATGGCGGATGTGACCCCGCCGGTGGGGCTGGCCTCCTTCGCGGCTGCGGCTGTCTCCAAGGGCGATCCCATCAAGACCGGGATCACGGCGTTTTACTACAGCCTGCGTACCGCGGCGCTGCCATTCCTGTTTATCTTCAACACCGACCTGCTGCTGATCGACGTGGACTTCGCCCACGGGGTGCTGATCTTCATCGTGGCGACCATCGCCATGCTGATCTTCGCCGCCGCCACTCAGGGCTGGTTCCTGGTGAAGAGCCGCTGGTACGAGAGCGTGCTGCTGCTGCTGGTCGCCTTTACCCTGTTCCGCCCGGGTTTCTGGATGGACATGGTGCACGACCCCTATCGTGAGACCCCGCCTGCCCAGCTGGCCCAAACCATGGGTGAAGTGGAGGCGGAGAGCACCCTGCGGCTGCGGATCCTCGGTGAAGATGCCGTGGGCAAGCCACGCAAGTTCACCCTGCTGGTCGCCGTACCGGATGGGGCAAATGGCGAGGAGCGGCTGGCCAATCTGGGGCTGAGCCTCTATGAGCAGGATGGCAAGACGCTGATCGACAACGTCGCCTTTGGCAGCCCGGCCGCCACCATGGGGCTGGAGTTCGATCAGGAGATCCTCACCGTCAAGGCGCCGACCGAGCGCTGGACCAAGGAGTGGATGTGGATCCCGGGCTTCCTGCTGTTCGGGGTGATCGTCTGGCTGCAGCGTCGCCGCAGCGTCAAGACCGGTTAATCCGCCAGGCAAATAAGACAGAGGGCCACGATTGCGGCCCTCTTTTTATGGATATCGATCTCGCTGCAGCGGCGATCAGTGACCCGCCAGCTTCATATTCTCTACCAGCACCGAGCCGGTCTTGAGACTGGAGCGCTCATCCTCGTCACGGCCCACCGCCACGATGTGGCTGAACATCTCGGCCAGATTGCCGGCGATGGTGATCTCCTCGACCGGATAGGCTATCTCGCCATTCTCGACCCAGAAACCGGCGGCGCCGCGGGAGTAGTCGCCATTGACGATATTGACCCCCTGTCCCATCAGCTCGGTCACCAGCAGGCCGGTGCCCATCTCTTTGAGCATGCCTTGAAAATCCTGGCCGGTATTGGAAACCTGCCAGTTGTGGATACCTCCAGCATGCCCCGTGGTGGTCAACCCCAGCTTGCGGGCAGAGTAGGAGGTAAGCAGCCAGCTCATCAGCTCGCCGTTACGGATGATATCCATATCGCGGGTACGCACCCCTTCCCCATCAAACGGGGTACTGGCGAGCCCGCCAAGCAGGTGGGGGAACTCCTGAATGGTGAGCCACTCGGGCAGGATCTGCTTGCCCAATTTGTCGAGCAGGAAGCTCGACTTGCGATAGAGGTTGCCCCCGCTGATGGCCATCACCAAATGGCCCCACAGGCCGGAGGCAGTGTCCGGGTGGAACAGCACAGGCGCATGGCGGGTGGAGATCTTGCGGGCGCCGAGGCGGGAGACGGTACGCTCAACGGCTTCGTCGGCAATGCGCTGCGGGCTCCAGAGCCCGTCGAGAGTACGGCTGGAGGAGTAGCCGTAATCACGCTGCATGTCGCCATCCTGCTCGCCGATCAGCACACAGCTCAGGGAGTTGCGCGACGCCGCGTAGCCTTTGACGAAGCCGTGGCTGTTGCCATAGACCTTGATGCCGAGATGGCTGGAGAAACCGGCACCGTCGGAGTGCTTGATGCGGGCATCGCGACCAAGCGCCAGCCGCTCGCACTCGATGGCCAGCTCGATGCCGCGCCGGGGATCCAGCTCGATTTGGTGACACAGTTGCAGATCGGGGGCATCCCAGGCCAGCAGCTCGGCGTCCGCCAGACCGGCGCAATCATCGGCCGAGGTGTGGCGGGCAATCTCGATGGCCGCTTCAACTGCGGCACGAATGGCGGGTTTGCTCAGATCGGTGGTCGAAGAAGAGCCCTTGCAACCATCGCGATAGACAGCGATGCCGAGGGCGCCATCCTTATTGAATTCAATGCTTTCCAGTTCACAACCCCGGGTGTTCACCGACAACCCGGTCTGCTTGCTGATGGAGACTTCGGCCAGCGAGGCGCCCAGTCCTTTGGCTATCTCCAGGGCTTCGGCAACCACGGCCTCGAGATGGGCTTGATCCTGGCGGATTTGGTCTTGCTGATCCATAACTCACATCTGTATGAAAGAAGGAAAGGGGGGTAAGCATATCAGACCCCTGCGCCCAGCGGGAGAAGCTGGTAACATATCCACCAAACGTGAATGACAGGAATCAAGAGACCGATGAGTCAATATCAAGACGACAACGAGTTCGAAGACTGGGGCCCCAGTAAGAGCCAGCTCAAGCGCGATGCCGAAGCATTGCAGAAAATGGGGGAAGAGATCGTCTCCCTCAGCCACAGCGAGCTGGAAAAAATCCCGTTGGATGAAGAGCTTGCAGAAGCTGTCGAGCTGGGTCGCAAGCTCAAGCCGAAGAAGGATGAGTCCTTCCGTCGCCATCTGCAGTTCATCGGCCGCCTGATGCGCAGCCGCGATATCGAGCCGATTGCCGAAGCGCTCTCCATCATCAAGAACCGTCACTCCACCGTGAATGCCCGTCTGCACCGCCTGGAGCAGTGGCGCGAACGCCTGATCACCGAAGGTGACAGCGCCCTCAACGAGCTGATGTCCCAGTTCCACGAACTGGATCGCCAGAAGCTGCGCCAGCTGATCCGCAACGCCAACAAGGAGCGGGAGCTAAACAAGCCGCCGGTTGCCTATCGCGAGATGTACCAGTATCTGCGCGGCGAGATCGAAGACCTGTTGTGATCCCCGAAGCACGCCTCCCCTCGCGGAGGCGTGTTTATCTTGATGCATTTACGCCTTCCCACCTCCACCACCCTGCGCGTTTAATATATCCACCACCATGGTGCTCCTGCTGTACATCTCTATCCAGTTTCTCCAGTAAAATCGCCACTCAAGAATCATCACAAACAAAATCGTTAACAATTCAGCATCATTTTGTTTGACATATTGAACGGCCTTGGCAGACTGGGGAGAGGATCCAGGCTGTCGCTGCCCAAGATGACTGACGATTCTGCCACCCGGTACGACGCGGGATCCCATGACCATGCCTTGAGGCATGCCCTTGCCCAGCCGATGTGCAAGGGTCTGCCCAAGGTGCAGGATGAGACTTTAACGCCAGGGATAATCAGGGTGTCCTATGCCAAATTCCGTACTCGCCACCAGCCGTAAACCCGTCGTGCTGATGACCATGGGGGCCCAGCCCCGTAACGGCCACGCCTATCAGGTAATGACCCACAAATACATCATGCCGCTGGTAGAGATCAGCGGCTGCGTCCCGCTGCTGGTACCCACCTGCTGCGGCACCGCCGATCTGGAGCAATATCTGGATCTGGCTGACGGCATCTATCTGAGCGGCGCCGGCTCCAACATCGATCCGGCGCTTTACGGGCAGGAGAACCTCACCCCGGAGAAACAGCAGGACAGGGATCGCGACCTGTTCGATCTGCCCCTCATCAAGGGAGCGCTCGCCCGTGGCTTGCCGATCCTCGGGATCTGTCGCGGCATGCAGGAGATCAACGTGGCACTGGGCGGCGATATCCACCAGAAGGTCTACACCGAACCGGGTTATGACGATCATCGGGAAGATGCCGACGACCCGGTCGACGAACAGTATGGGCCAAGCCATCAGATTGAGCTGCTGCCAGGCAGCTGGTTTGCCGAACTGATGGGGGCTGAACAGATACCGGTCAACTCCCTGCATGGACAGGGGCTAAACCGTCTTGGTGCTGGCCTGGAGCCGCTGGCACATGCCGAAGATGGGCTGGTCGAGGCCATCCATGCCCCGACCCTCTCCCCTTTCCTGCTGGCAGTACAGTGGCACCCGGAGTGGAAAGCCAGCGAAAATCCTCACTCCATCAAGATCTTCCAGGCCTTTGGTGACGCCTGCCGACGCCGTCAGAGAGATAGCCATTAACGCTTATTCACCAAATCCTCGCGCCTTGAGCTTGGGTAATCCGCCCCGCTCGGGGCGCAGGGTTCGGCAGATATCCATCCCCTTCAGTCCACGCTGGATATGGTCAGGCGAGTGACCAAACACCATGCCGTTGCTGCGGTAGAGGTTGTTGTCATCCAGTTCGAACTTCTCGCCTCCGATCAGCAACTGCTCCCGGCCATTGATCTTGTCACCCCGTTTGATGGGTACCTTCATATCGCTCAGCACCTCACCGGTGGCACACCCCTCGCGCCAGTGCGCCTCACTGGAGAAGGGGGTGATGACGATCTCGCGCCAGGACCCATCCCGGAATTCGACCCGGTACTTGTCGACCAGCAGATCGCAGCCCGCCAATGGCAACATAACCATCAAACAGATGATTTTCTTTGAAAATTTCACTTAATCGCACTCCTTTGCCCGGTTCTGCACAGGATAAATAAATTGCAGCCCCAACGCACCATTTCCCCGTGCCGGAACGGCTATGCTGGAAATAAAACCATCACAAGGGGCCGCCATGTTCAGCGACAACCTCACTGCGCTACCCACACTGATATGGATCCGCGAACACCCGTTCTGGACCCTGCTCACCCTCTCTCTGATGCTGCTTCACTTCTGGCGCCGCCCCGGGCAACGACGAGAGCTGCTCTCCGAGCTCAGCTTCGTGATGATAAGCACTGTCGTGATCCTGCTGATCCAGTTGGAAGGGGGCTGGTTCAAACTACCTCTGCCCCATCAATTGCTGATCGAGATCTCCACCCTGCTGGCCGGCCTGATACTGGTCAAGATATGGGGGATCCTGCTGTTCGAGTTTCTGCTCCCCCTCTGCCATGTGCGGATCCCGCGGATCATCGCCGATATCGTCATCACCATCGGCTATATCGGCTGGGGTCTGTTTCGCCTCTACGCCTCCGGCATGGCGCTCGGAGAGATAGTCACCACCTCGGCGGTGATCACTGCGGTCATCGCCTTCGCCATGCAGGACACCCTGGGCAACCTGCTGGCCGGGGTCTCCATTCAGCTCGACAACTCCATCGCCATCGGTGACTGGCTGCAAGTCGACACCACCCAGGGCCGGGTGGTGGAGATCAACTGGCGTGCCACCACCATCGAGACCCGCAACTGGGAGACAGTCGTCATCCCCAACAGCCACCTGCTCAAACAGCGCTTCACCGTGCTCGGGCGTCGCCGTGGCGAGCCGCTGCAGTGGCGACGCTGGGTCTGGTTCGATCTGACCCTGGATACCCTGCCGACCCAGATCATCGCCCTGATCGAGAAATCCCTGCGAGAGACCAAGCTCCCCTGCGTCGCCAAGCATCCGCAACCGGATTGCCTGCTGATGAATGTCGAGGGGGGGATTGCCCGTTATGCGGTGCGCTACTGGCTGACCGATCTGGCTCGCGACGATCCGACCGACTCCATGGTACGCAGCCTGATCGATGCCGCCCTGCGTCGCAACGATCGCCGTCTTACCCCACCGATCTTCAATGTCTTTATGGCCAAGGAGAAGCAGCACCTGGATGCCCGCCACAAGCGCCACACCGCCGAACGAACCGATACCCTGCGCAAGCTGCCGCTGTTTGCCATGTTGCAGGAGGATGAGCTGATCAGACTGGCGGACCAGGTGAAGTTTGCCCCCTTTGTCAGCGGTGACATCATGCTGGAGCAGGGTGAGGTCTCCAGCTGGCTGTTCGTACTGGTCAAAGGTGAAGCCGAGATGCTGATTAATCTGGAAGGGAAAGAGTTGAAACTGGGCACTCTCGGCGCAGGTGACTTCTTCGGGGAACTGAGCCTGCTCACCGGCGAACCCAGTACCTTCACCGTGCGGGCGGTGGCCACCGTCGAAACCTATCGCATCAATCAGAGCATGTTCCAGGAGCTGGTCGCCCAGCGCGAGTCACTGGTCGAGCCCCTCTACCGGGTGCTGAGTGACCGTCAGCAGGAGCAACAGGCACTACTGGAACGAGAGGCAGAGTCAATGAAACGGCCACCACAACAGCTTGATCTGCTTGATAAACTGATGAAGCTGTTCGGGGGCAGATGACGTAGCATGGCATCTTGTTGAGGACGTGAAGAGAGAACAGCAGCCATGTTACTGACAACCCTGGCCCTTGCCGCCAGCCTGCAATTTGATTGTCCTGCCACCATCGAGGCTCGCCAGCAGCTGCTGACCCCGCAGCAGGGCTGGCAGGCGTTCACCCGCAATGACGATGGCAAACCGGACGAAACCCTCAGTCACCGGCTCGATAATCTGGCCCTGTTCGATGGAGATCCTGCCGAACTGGCCCAACTCAAACCGGATAATGGCGACAGCGACGAGCTCCACTACTGGAGCCAGCTCGATAGCAGCCTGCGCCCGCTCTATCTGGTCTGCCGCTATCAGAACAGCGCCATCACCCTGCAGCAGGCGCTGCCCGTCGGCATCAGCTACTGCCGCGTCAACCAGCGCGATCGCAACACCCTGCTCGGGTTGATTTGTCGCAAATAGCGGGCGTAACCCCTTGCCATATATCGCTATTCGCTGACAGCCATTACCGCCTGAGCGTGACCACCCGCCAGCGCCATCAGAGCAGCAGCTCGGCCAGCTCCTCCAGTGCCGTCAGCTCCACGTCCGGCAACAGTTGCAGCTGTTGCCACGGTTGCTGCCGTTCGTTGAGCCAGGCGGCGCGAAAGCCATGCAATCGGGCACCCAGTACATCGGTCTCGGGATGATCCCCCACATGGAGGATCCGCTGCGCAGGCAGCTTGAGGGCACTGCGGGTCTGCTCAAACATATCCGGCGCCGGTTTCATCCTGGCGCCCGCCCCCGCCTTGCAGACCAGCGTGAAGTAGCGATCCAGCCCGGCCTGAAGCAGATCCAGATTGCCGTTGGTGATGACCACCAGCGGGTAGCGTTCAGCCAATCTGGCCAGCAGCTGATGAGTGGACTCGCTCACCTCGATCTTCGAGCGCTCTGCCAGAAACGCAGCAAAGACCTGCTCCGCCTCGCGACTGGCCTGCTGGTCGACCATCCCCCCCTCGACCATGGCGGCGCGGATGGTCTGCTGGCGCGCCAGGCTGACATCGTGGCGCAGCCCGGGGTTGGCCAGCAACACAGCGCGTTTTAGCTCCAGCCAGCGTGGCTTGTCGAGCATGGCTGTCGCCAGATATTCGCTGCGCAGATGGCTCAACATCCACTGCTCGGCCCGCACGATGGCGGGGCCGTTGTCATAGAGGGTGTCATCGAGGTCAAACGAGATGGCAGCAACCGGCTGCCAGCGGCGATAGAAGTGCATGGACTATCCTCTGCAACGGGGCTCAGGGCCCGTTATTCATCGTCCTGCGCATCCGGGTCACGCTTGGCCCTGGGGTGGGCGCTGTCGTAAACCTTGGCCAGATGCTGGAAGTCGAGGTGGGTATAGATCTGGGTGGTGGAGAGGTCGGCATGTCCCAGCAGCTCCTGAACCGCCCGGAGATCGCCGGAAGACTCCAGCATATGGGTGGCGAAGCTGTGGCGCAGCTTGTGGGGATGGACGTGGGCGTTAAGCGCCTGCTTGTTGCCCCAGCCATCGAGGCGGGCCTGCACCGAGCGCGCCGACAGCCGCTGCTTGCGGTTGGAGACAAACAGCGCCTCGCTCTCATCCCCGGCCAGCAGCGGGCGCACCTTGAGCCACTTCTGCAGCCACTCGACCGCCATCCGGCCGATGGGCAGCACCCGCTCCCGCGAGCCCTTGCCGGTCACCTTGAGCTGGCGGTCGTCGAGCTTCAGATCCACCAGATTGATCCCCACCAGCTCGGCCAGACGCAGCCCTGAGGAGTACATCAGCTCCATGATGGCGCGATCCCGCACCGCCAGCGGATCCTGCTCGTCGGTAATGTTGAGCAGCTGGTGCATCTCGTCCACATCGAGGTTTTTCGGCAGCGGCCGCCCCTGTTTGGGGGTGACGATACCGCGAGCCGGATTGGCGGTGAGCCGCCCCTGCCGCACCTGCCAGTCGCAAAAGCTGCGCAGGGCCGAGACCTTGGTGGAAAGGGAACGAGGAGCAAGGCCCCCCTTGTGCATCCGGGTCACCAGAGTGCGCACCTGACTCGCCTCGAGCCGACCCCAATCAGTGAGCCCGAGGGCCACCAGCTCGGCGGTCATCGCCTCCAGATGGGCTTGATAGTTATTGCGGGTATGAGGGCTGAGCTGACGCTCGACCCTCAGGTATTCGATAAAGGCCGCCAGCTCGTCCGCCAGTGCCGCAGGCAGTGGCGGTGCGATGACGGGTGCTTTGGCAGGCGCCTTGGCCGGTGTTCTAGCCATGAGTCAACTCGGGCAGACGCAGTTGCAGCAGGCGCCCCAGTTGGCCCAGCAGCAGGGTGTCGTTGTGGGGAGTAAAGTGGCCTGGATCCGAGCTGGCGAAGGCCAGCACACCGAGATCGCCGAGCCGCATCAGGGCCACCGAGTTGACCAGCACATCATGGCCAAACAGCGCCTGCTTCTCGCTCTGGCTCAGGCGGCCAAAGTAGTAATCCTGCCCCGGCAGACGCTGACCCAGCAGGGATTCGAGCTGCTTGCCCTGCGCCAGAAAGCGCTGCTCGGGCCCGCTCAGGGCAAACTTCTTGGGATTGAGCCAGAGCCGCAGCCCGGTCAGGCGCAGCCGCTGGACAAAGGCCTTGCCCATCACGGCACTTACCTCGAACAGGGTCTGGCAGCCGTACAGCTCGCCGTAGAGATCGGCATAGACCCGGAAGATCCGCTCGTTTTCGCTGGCGATCCCCATCAATTCGGTGATCTCCTGCTCCAGCTGTTCGATCCGCTCGCGCTGACGCTCCAGCTGGCGCTCGACCAGCGAGACCGACCCTTTGCGTTCATGGGGAATGCGGATCCGGTCCAGCACGGCGGCATGGCGTTGGAAAAACTCGGGATAACGGGCCAGGTACTCCAGCACAGTGGCTTCATCCACCGATTGCTCCTGCCGTTTGAGTTCGCTCATAAATTGGTTGATCCATCAGAGAAATGGGGTTCGCTGCCCCGACATCATGGGCAAAGGGGGCCAGCGCCCCCCGTACCTGAACCTTTATCGGCTAAACCTCTATCTGGCCGTCAAACACATGCTCGGCGGGGCCTGTCATGTAGACCGGCTGGCCCGGCCCCTTCCAGGCGATGGTCAGCTTGCCGCCCGGCAGACTGACGGTGACCCGCTCCTTGAGCTTGCCCTGACTGATGCCAATCACCGCCGCCGCACAGGCACCGGTGCCGCAGGCCAGGGTCTCGCCACAGCCCCGCTCGAATACACGCAGTTTGATCTCGGTGGCGTTGACCATCTCCATGAAGCCGACGTTGACCCGCTCGGGAAAACGCTCGTGGCGCTCCATGATGGCACCCAGCGTTTCGACCGGCGCATCGGCGACCGAAGGCACTTCGATGACGCAGTGGGGATTGCCCATGGAGACCACGCCACACATCACGGTATGCTCCTGCGCCCGCAACAGATAGGTTTTCTCTGCCTTCTGGGCCCGGAACGGGATCTTGCCCGGCTCAAACTGGGGAACACCCATGTTGACCGTGACCTGGTTCTCCCCCTCCAGCTGCAACACGATGCGACCCCGGGCGGTGCTGACCGCGATGCGATCCCGGTTGATCAGCCCCTTGAGACGCACGAAACGGGCAAAACAGCGGGCGCCGTTGCCACACTGCTCCACTTCGCTGCCATCGGCATTGAAAATGCGATAGTGAAAGTCGAGTTCAGGGTCATAGGGCGGCTCCACCAGCAGCAGCTGGTCAAAGCCGATCCCGAAGTGGCGATCTGCCAGCTTCTTGATGACGTCATTGCTGAAAAATACCTTCTGGGTGACGCCATCCACCACCATGAAGTCGTTGCCCAAGCCATGCATCTTGGAAAAATCTATCAACATCGTGCATTCCTGTGCTGTTAGGGCTGTAAAAATTCACCGAACCAAGAGTCGTCAAGCGCCATGAAGTCGTTGTCCAAAGCCCCATGCATCATGGAACAATCTGTACACATCGCGCACTCCTGTGCTGTTAGGGCTGTAAAAACTCACCGTCAACCGTTATGAAATCATTGTCCCAGCCTGCGCCATCAGGGCAGCAGGTGCTCACCGCGCCAGAGATCGGCCAACTGCTCACGCTCGCGGATCAGGTGTGCTTCGGCACCATCCACCAGCACTTCGGCTGCCCGCGGACGGGTGTTGTAGTTGGATGACATGGTAAAGCCGTAGGCACCGGCCGAACGCACTGCCAGCAGGGAACCCTCGGCAATGGCCAGGGTGCGCTCCTTGCCAAGGAAGTCGCCGGTCTCGCACACCGGGCCCACCACGTCATAGATCGCGGGAGCATGACCGGCGCGGCTATCCACCTCGATGATGTTCATCCAGGCGCCGTAGAGCGAGGGGCGCAGCATGTCGTTCATGCCGGCATCGATCAGCGCGAAGTTGCGGGTTTCGCCCGGCTTCAGGTACTCGACCCGAGTCAGCAGCACGCCGGCATTGGCGACGATGGCGCGGCCCGGCTCGAACAGCAGGGTCAGATCCCGGCCCGCCAGCTTCTGCTTCAGCGCTTCGGCATACTCGGTCGGATGGGGTGGCTGCTCGGAACCGTAGTTGACCCCAAGGCCGCCCCCCACGTCCAGATGATGGATATGAATGCCTTCTGCAGCCAGACCGTCGATCAGCCGCAGCAACTTGTCAGCTGCTTCCATAAAGGGATTCAATTCAGTGAGTTGCGAGCCGATATGGCAATCCACCCCGACGATCTCGATGTTCGCCATCGCGGCCGCCTTGCGATAGATGGCAGGTGCCAGCTCGATGGGAATGCCGAACTTGTTCTGCTTGAGGCCGGTGGAGATATAGGGGTGGGTACCGGCATCGATATCCGGATTGACCCGCACCGAGACGCGAGCTTTCTTGCCCATGCTGCCCGCCACCCGATTGAGGCGCTCCAGCTCGGCTTCCGACTCCAGATTGAAGCAGAGGATCTCTTTATCCAGCGCAAGGCGCATCTCCGCTTCACTCTTGGCCACCCCGGAGAAGACCACCTTGGCCGGATCGCCACCCGCTGCCAACACCCGCGACAGCTCGCCACCGGAGACGATGTCAAACCCCGAGCCCAGACGGGCCAGCAGGTTGAGCAGCGCCAGGTTAGAGTTGGCCTTCACTGCATAGCAGATCAGATGGGGAATGTCGCCAGCGGCCTTGTCGAAGGCGTGCCAGTGGCGCTCGAGAGTCGCCCGGGAGTAGACGTAAAGCGGGGTACCGTACTGCTCGGCGAGCTGTTGCAGCGAGGTTTGCTCGGCCTGAAGCTGGCCGTCGGCGTCGTAGTTAAAGTGATCCAAGGGGGCGGTTCCTTCCTAGAATGGGTGCGGCATTAGTGCGGCGTGGCCTCGGTGGCAGCCTCGGAGGTCGCAGGCGGTGCTGCTTGCGGTGTACTCTGGCTCTGTGGCGGCTCGGGGGGCGGCATATAGAGCGGCCCCTTCAGACCGCACGCGGCCAACCCGAGGGACAGAAGAGTGGCAAGCAGACACTTGGTGAACTGGGTGATCATAATGGTTCGCTGCGAAAAAATTTTTGGCCCTCTATAATCGCACTCACATTGTTAAAAGCAACAGGATAAACCGATGAAGGATCACGAGTATCACGCCCTGACCGACGCCTTTTTCCAATATGTGGAAGACACCCTCGACGAGGGGTATCCGGATATCGACTGCGAACGCAACGGCGGCGTATTGACCCTCTCTTTCGAGAACAAGACCAAGGTCATCATCAACAAGCAGGAACCACTGCACCAGATTTGGGTCGCCACCCGCGAGAACGGCTTCCACTTCGAACTGCAGGGTGACACCTGGATCGACAACCGTTTCGGCCACGAGCTCAAGGCGCTGCTGAGTAAATCCTGCACCGCCCAGGCTGGCGAAGAGGTGGTGTTCCCATGATCGACCTGCACCCGCAGGGCGCCCGCCACGCGGTGATCTGGCTGCACGGGCTGGGTGATTCCGGTGCCGGTCTCGCCCCGCTGGTGGACGCGCTGGACCTGCCCGCCGAGCTACCGGTGCGTCACCTGCTGCCGGATGCGCCGGAGCGCCCCATCACCATCAATATGGGCTACAAGATGCGGGGCTGGTACGACATCAGGAGCTTCGAGGATCCCGACGAGCGAGCCGTGGAATCCCATGTGCGGGAATCAGCCGACCAAATTGCCACATTGCTCGATCAGCTGGTGGCCGACGGGTTTGCCCCCGAGCGCATCGTGCTGGCAGGTTTCTCTCAGGGCGGAGTGATTGCCTCCTTCACCGCGCTGCGCTATCAGGCAACGCTGGCGGGCCTGCTCTGCATGTCCACCTATCTGGCTGCCCCCGACAAGCTGCTCGGCGAGATGAGCGAGGCTGCTCGCACCCTGCCCATCTGCTACATGCACGGCATCTACGACGATGTGGTGAGCCTGTCGCTCGGTTGGGATGCCAAGAACCGGCTTGAAGCTGCCGGGCTCGCCCCCGAGTGGCACGAGTACCCGATGCGCCACGAGATCTGCCGTCCGCAGCTCGGCGACATTCGCAGCTGGCTGCTGGCCCGCCTCGGCGCGTGAGCCCTTCCGGTAAAGCAAACGGCCTGCATCTGCAGGCCGTTTTTTATAGCGATTCCAACTGACGGGTCAGCCCACTTCTCGAGCGGGCGGCACCTGTTCGCGCAGGGAGCCCTGACTGCGATAGGGGATCACATCCAGCTCGCCATTCACCTGTACTATCTCGTAGTACTGGGGCAGGTTGAAGTTGATGAACTGCCCATCATCGCTGAACCGCTCGTGATTGGAGGTATAGAAGCGGTTGACCCCCGCCACCAGCTCATCCTTGTTGCCGGCAAAGTGCTGGTAGATCTCCACTCGGTTCGCCTCATCGAGGATATAGATGTTGGTGCCCGCATCACGGGTATCGAAGAAGAACTGCACCAGCCCTTCGCTGGCGTAGGCATCGACGATGCTCGGCAGATGCTGGCTGTGGGTCTTGTCGAGCCGCAGCGGCAGATGATCCAGCTTGTTGTGGGAGATGTGGCGGTAAAAATCGATGGCGTTTTCCAGCTTCTTCACCGACACCCCGCGCCGCTCGAAGAAGATGCCGTACTTTTCACGGCCGAGCGCCATGGTCTTGACCAGCTGCTGCTTGTCGCGGGCCAGGCGCAGATCGATACACTCCGCCACCAGGGTCTGGAAGCGGGAGCGCACCAGAGAACGGAAGTGCTGGCTATAGCAGAACACCTCGATCATCTCGGGGGCGGCGGCATCCTGATGCATCTTGCCTAGGATGGTGGTGAGGGCATCGACCACAGCTTCATCCCCCTGGAAGTGCAGGGTGCGGATCTCGCTCCAGGAGTTGCGGTAGACCAGATCCACCGAGCCAACCAGACACTCCTGATTGCGACCGAACGAGAAAACATCCACGGTGTTGGCGTCGAACTCGATCACCTGACCGACCCAATGGCTGGTCGGGTCCATCTCCAGATTGAGGAAGATGGAGAGCTGGCGGATCTCGCACGGGCGGCTGAGGGCCAGGTTGGTGGCAAGCGGGTACTTCTCGGGGAAGCAGCCGGAGAGATCGCGACAGAACTGGTGCAGATTGTCGATGTGCAGATCCGAGCCCTGATTGAACAGGTGCACCCGCGACTGGGGGGTCAGCAGATCGTTGAAGTAGGCCCAGGAGACCAGCTTGCTGATGTAACCGTTGAACTCGAGCGGCGCCCGGCCAATGATGTCCACCGGCTCCAGCGAATGTTTGTAGAGATACCAGCCGGCACGGTTGAGGCGACCGTGCGGCACCTGCACGAAGCTGAGATCAGGCTCGCTCAGATCCGGTGCGATCTTGAGGTTCACCCTCTGCACCTTGCCTGGCAGGCTCTCGAATGCGGCATAGAGTTTGCGCGACAGGATGCCGATATCTTCCGGGTTGATCGACTCGCTGATGTTGTTGCGACGGGCGAACTGGATCAGATTGCGGTAGCTCTGCATCAGAGCCTCCAGCAACTCGGCATGGGCGATCTTCACCTCCTCGACCTTCCACTCGTGGCGGTGATCGAGGTGGTACAGTTTATCCTGGCTCCAACCCCAGTAGGAGACCAGCTGGCTCATCTGCTCGCGGCGCCACTCGGGAGAGTGATCATCCTTGGGATGACTGAGGCCATCGCACACCTTGAGGTAGAAGCAGCGGCGCACCAGATCGAGTCGCGCCATGTCGCCGATGGACTTGAGGTAATTGGTCACCTTGTCCAGCATCAGACAATAGTTGTCGAGCCGGTAGTGCATCCCCTCGTTGTGCTGAAACCAGTCGCGGCTGATCATCGATAGCAACCGGGTGTTGGGGTACTCGTGGGAATAAGCCTCCATCAGCACCGACTTGAGCACCGCCTTATAGGGGGAATCGATCCCCTTGTAGAGCTGCCACAGGGCAGAGCCGAAATACTCCTCCGCCGGAATCCGGTCAAAACTGCCGAGATCGAGCCAGTCATCCTGCCTGAGCTTGCCACTCTCGAACAACCCGTTCACATAGTCGTCGTAGTGATCATCACACTCGACAGGAACCAGATACCAGATGAGTCGCTTACCGGCGATGCGCATGGCGCTGCGGTAGAACTCGTCAAGCAGCAGCAGGTGCTGGGCGCTGCCACAGCTCTCTCCCTGCATCTCGGCATCGTTGGTCTGGCGGAACTTGTCTTCGGGGATCAGGAAGAAGTTGAGGTCGACCCCGCGCTGCTCCGCCCACTTGGAGAGCAACCGGCACTTCTGCTCCAGCAGGGCGAGCCGCTCCTGCGACAAGCCAGCCACGTGGCAAACCCAGATATCGAGATCGGAGTGACAGCACTGGCCGATGGAGGAGGTGCTGCCCATGGAGTAGAGCCCCTGAATGGCCCGATCATGGGTGGCAAGGCCGCTCTGACAGTTGGCGTTGCGGCAGAGGTCATCGATAAAGGCTTGCTGCTCGGCGGTGGCGCTGAAGCTCCAGATACCATGAGGGACATCACCGGAGACATAACCGGGCAGCAGGGGATGATTGAAGTGCAGCATGACAGGCAGCAG
The DNA here is from genome assembly GCF_049175515.1 of Aeromonas sp. 600479. Taxonomy (NCBI): domain Bacteria; kingdom Pseudomonadati; phylum Pseudomonadota; class Gammaproteobacteria; order Aeromonadales; family Aeromonadaceae; genus Aeromonas; species Aeromonas sp. 600479. The sequence goes on along the minus strand of NZ_JAAKVF010000005.1, from coordinate 76,734 downwards.
TTGGAATACCTGCTGCCCATAGCGACTCATGAGGCCTAACGCCCGTTGCGTCTTGAGACGGGTAATGTCGTCATAACGCGCAACCAGCGTATCGATGTGTTCCTGCAATGCCCTGCCTATCACCTAAGTGAAAATGACGCACCAAAAGGGGGATACGTCAAAAAAGTGTGATCATGTTAACAATGCAAACAGCGGTGGTAAACAAGCCTTCAGCTAAACGTCAGATTATTTCTGGTATGACCACATCAAGTATCAGGGGAAATCATTAAATCACAATAAATTCAATGAATTAATCAACACCCCTTGCTTAATGAAAATCATTTTCAGCATGCATTTTTGAGCTTGGCCCCGCTTTTGCCGGCTCCGCCATGAAAGCCCGGGCAAAGGGTGGTAATATCGATTTCCTTCTAAAAATGAAACAACTGATTGATATGGCAGCCCGAACCCTGAAAATTGCCACTCGCAAGAGCCCGCTGGCCCTGTGGCAGGCCAACTTTGTCAAAGACCGGCTCGAAGCCCTGCACCCGCAGTTGCAGGTCGAACTGGTGCCCATGAGCACTCAGGGTGACAAGATCCTCGATACCCCGCTGGCCAAAGTGGGCGGCAAGGGATTGTTCGTCAAGGAGCTGGAGACCGCCATGCTGGAAGGGCGGGCCGATATCGCCGTTCACTCCATGAAAGATGTGCCGGTGGAGTTCCCCGAGGGGCTCGGCCTGCACACCATCTGCGAGCGGGAAGATCCCCGCGATGCCTTCGTCTCCAATCGTTTCAAGGCCATTGCCGAACTGCCGCAAGGGGCCGTGGTCGGCACCTCCAGCCTGCGCCGCCAGTGCCAGCTGCGCGCTGCGCGCCCGGATCTGGTGATCCGCGACCTGCGTGGCAACGTCAACACCCGCCTCGCCAAGCTGGATGCCGGTGAGTACGACGCCATCATCCTCGCCGCCGCCGGTCTGAAACGACTGGAGATGGCGCACCGCATCACCGCCTTTATCGAGCCGGAGCAGAGTCTGCCCGCCAACGGTCAGGGGGCTGTCGGCATCGAATGCCGCCTCGACGACGTTGAGCTGCACGCTCTGCTGGCGCCGTTGGAGCACGCCGAGACCCGCGCCCGGGTGCTGACCGAGCGCGCCATGAACCGCGCCCTGCAAGGGGGATGTCAGGTCCCCATCGGTGCCTACGCACTGGTCGACGGCGAGCAGATCTGGCTGCGCGGTCTGGTGGGTAGCCCGGATGGCAGTCAGGTTATCCGTGACGAGATCCGCGGCCCGCTGGCCGATGGTGAGGCGCTCGGCGAGCAACTGGCCCAGCGTCTGCTGGCCGCCGGTGCCGACGAGATCCTGGCCGAGGTCTACCGCGCATGACACCGCTGGTGGTGCGTCCGGCCGCCCAAGCCGCCGAGCTGGTGCAGTTGCTGCGCCAGCACGGTCATGCACCACTCTGCTGCCCGCTGCTGGAAACCGTGGCGGGCAGTGAACTCCCCCGCTTGCCCAACCTGTTGCACAGCGCCGATATCGTTATCGCGGTCAGCATCCATGCCGTTCATTTTGCACACGATTTTCTGTTGCAAACTGGTCAGACCTGGCCACATATTGAGTACTTTGCGGTGGGTCAGGCCAGCGCAGATGCGTTTGCCGCTATCGGCATCACAGCAAGCTGCCCGGATGACCCGCGCAGCGAAGGGCTGCTGGCCCTGCCCGCCCTGCAGCAGGTAGCAGGCAAACGGGTACTGATCCTGCGCGGTAATGGCGGGCGGGATCTCATCGCCAGCACGCTGGCCTCACGCGGTGCTCTGGTGCACTATTGTGCGGCCTATGAACGCCACTACCCCGAGCTAGACGGGGAGACATTGACCCGCCACTGGCAGGCAGCGGGGCTGGACAGCCTGCTCATTACCAGTGGTGAACTGCTGCAACGGCTGCTGGAGCTGGTTCCCGACCACCAGCGGCCCTGGCTTTTTGACCGCCTGCTGGTGGTCCCCAGCCCGCGAGTGGCCGAGATGGCCCACTCCGCGGGCTTTATCCATATCACGATTGCCCAAGGTGCATCCAACCAGGCCCTGACGGCCGCACTGGAACTGAGGAAGATGGAATGACAGAACAACAAGAATCCCAGGTAAAACCCCAGCCGACCGCTGCGGTCAATTGCAGCAAGAGCCGCTCCGGTGCCGTACTGGGAGGGGTCGCCATCCTGCTGGCCCTTGGCCTGACCGGCGGTCTCTATCTGCACGGTCACAAGAATGCTGTGGCCCAGCAAGCCGAACTGGCCCAGCTCAAGCAGCAGCTGGCGAGCGCCCTGAGCAAGATCGACCAGACCAGCAGCAAGGATGCCGAGCAGCTGGCCGCGCTGGATCAAACCCAGCAGCGGCTGCAAGGGGAGATGCAGGGTCTGCAGAACCGGGTACTGGATCTCAACGATAAACGCCCCAACGACTGGATGCTGGCCGAATCCGAGTATCTGGTTCGGATGGCGGGTCGCAAACTGTGGCTGGAGCATGACCTCGTCTCCGCCATCACATTGCTCGGCAATGCCGACGAGCGGATCGCCGCCCTCAACGACCCCAGCCTGATGCCGATCCGCAAGGCGCTGGCCGAGGATATCGCCAAGCTCAAGGGGATGCCGCGCATCGACCGCGAGGGGCTGACCCTCAAGCTGGCCGCGCTCTCAGATCAGATCGAGCTGCTGCCCCTCTCCACCGTCAGCATGCCGGAAGCCAAGGCCGAGCCGGATCAGGCGGTCAGCGCCAATCCCGACGAGTGGGAGAGCAACCTGAAGAAGAACTGGGTCAAGTTCACCGAGAACTTCGTCACCATCCGTCGCCGCGATGGCGCGGTCGAGGCGCTGCTCTCGCCGCAGCAGGAGATCTTCCTGCGTGAAAACCTCAAAACCAAGCTGTTGCAGGCCCAGCTCTCCGTCTATCGCGAGCAGCAGGCGCTCTACGAAGACAGCCTGGACAAGGCCCAGCGCTGGCTGACCCAGTATTTCGACACCGACAACAGCGCCACCCGCTACATGCAGGGCGAGATCGACAAGCTCAAGGGTGAGCAGATCCAGATCGACTATCCGGCCCAGTTCAAGACCCAGGCGATGCTGGAGCAGGTGCTGACCGAACGCCTGCAACGCATTCTGGCCAGCAGCTGAGGAGGGCACCATGATCCGTATAATCATTCTGGTTGCCGTGATGGTCGCAGGGCTGATCTTTGGCCCGCAAGCCTCCGGTAACAAGGGCTATGTGCTGATTGCCCTTGGCAATTACACCATCGAATCCTCCGTCACCAGCGCGGTGATCCTGGCCGTGCTGTTCTACGGAGCCCTGCTGATCGTCGAATGGCTGCTGGGTCGGGTATTCGGCCTGCGCCGCAAGACCCTCGGCTGGTACGGCTCGCGCCGCCGCCGCAAGGCCAATCAACAGACCGTCGCCGCCACCCTGGCGATGGCCGAAGGGCACTACAGTCAGGCTGAAAAACTGATGATCAAGGGGGCCAGCAACAGCGATACCCCGCTGCTCAACTACCTGAGCGCCGCCAAGGCGGCACAGGCCCGTGGTGACGACGCCCGCCGGGATCAATACCTGCAAAAAGCGCAGGAAGAGAATCCCAAAGCCGAGCTGGCGCTCACCCTGACCCAAACCCAGCTGCAGATCGAGCAGGGCCAGTACGACACGGCGCTGGCGATGCTGGAGTCGGTCTACGCCCTCAACCCGCGCCACCCCATGGTGCTGGATCAGCTGCGTCAGGTGCATCTGGCCCGTCAGGACTGGAGCGCCCTGTGCGACCTGATCCCGGCGCTGCACAAGGTGGGCAAGCTGACCCCGAAACAGGAAGAAGATCTGCTGCAACAAGCCTGGTGTGGTCGCCTGCAACAGGCTGCCGGCAGCCTCGAGACCCTCAAGGCGGTGTGGCAGGATCTGCCGCGCAAACTGCGCCTCGAGCCAGAACTGCTGGCCTGCTACGGCGATCTGCTGCGCCAGCTGGGCGCCGATGGCGAGGCCGCCACCCTGTGGCAGGAGGCGCTGCGCAAACAGCCGATGCCGCAGCTGCTGGCTCGCCTGCCCAAGCTGAAACTCGACAGCTACCAGCCGCTGTTGGCACTGCTGCAAAAACAGCAGGGGCAGCCGGAGGTGGACACCGCACTGGCCCAGCTCTATCTACTGGCCGGTCAGCTGGACGATGCCCAGAAGCTGCTGGAGCAGGAGGTGGAGCGGGCGCCGAGCGCCGCCGCCTACCATGCTCTCGGTCAGGTGATGGACAAGCGCCGCCTTACCAACAAGGCCAACGAGTACTATCGTCAGGCACTGGAGCTGGCGGGGATCTGATCCCCGGCGAACAGAAACGTGAGAGGCCGCATGATGCGGCCTCTTTTTTTATATCTTCGCCCTGCTCTCGTCAGGTGGTGAGCCGCTCCAGCTCGCCGATCAGCCAGATGGCCTCGGCGCGATGGCTGCCGCACACATCCATCATGGGGCGAAAACCGCCACACACCGCCGGCCGCTCCGGTTGACCGAAAATCTTGCAGCCAAGGGCGCTATCGAGCTGGATACAGGGGACGCCAGCCGGTTTGCCATCTGGCATACCGGGAATGGCACTGCTGATACTGGGGGCGATGCAACAGGCAGCGCAGCCGCTACGACACTCCATAGACTCCACTCCTTTGGGATGGTCTGAGCCACCATAGCCGAAGCGGCGGCACAAACGTAGCTGGCGCACAACAAAAAGCCCGACCGCACGGGCGATCGGGCTTCAAACAACACAGCCGGTTCAGCGAGCCATCATCACAGGATGATGTCACGTACCACGCTGTCTTTGCGCTCCAGGTAATGGATCGACTTGATACGACGAATGGTACGGGATTTACCACGGATCAACAGAGTCTCGGTGGTCGCCATCACGCCATCGCTGGTGATGCCATCCAGCAAATCACCCTTGGTGATGCCGGTGGCGGAGAAGATGACGTTGTCATTCTTCGCCATATCTTCCAGCTTGAGCACCTTGTTGACGTCGATGCCCAGCGCTTCGCAGCGGGCAATTTCCTGCTCGCCCAGCGCACGCACTTCCGGGCTGTCGCCCTTGACCCGGTGACGCGGCACCAGACGGGCCTGCATGTCGCCATCCAGCGCGCGGATCACCGCCGCGGAGATCACCCCTTCCGGTGCGCCGCCGATGCCATACAGCATGTCGACTTCGCTGTCCGGTAGACAGGTGAGGATGGAGGCGGCAACGTCACCATCAGGAATGGCGAACACCCGCACGCCCAGACCCTGCATCTCCTTGATCGCCTTGTCATGACGCGGCTTGGCCAGGGTAATGACGGTCAGACGGGAGAGCGGCTTGCCCAGCGCCTTGGCCACGGCCTTGAGGTTCAGCTCGAGAGCCTGATTCAGGTCGATGGCGCCTTTGGCCCTGGGCCCGACGATCAGCTTTTCCATGTACATGTCAGGCGCTTTCAGGAAGGAACCCTTGTCGCCCACCGCCAGCACGGCCAGCGCATTGGCCTGACCCATGGCGGTCATGCGAGTACCCTCGATGGGATCGACCGCGATATCCACCGCGTCGCCGTGTCCGGTACCAACCTTCTCGCCGATATAGAGCATCGGCGCTTCATCAATTTCACCTTCGCCGATCACAATCTCACCATCGATCTCGATCTGGTTGAGAATGTGGCGCATGGCCGCAACGGCCGCCCCATCGGCGATATTCTTGTCACCACGTCCGAGCCACTTGTAGCCAGCCAGTGCAGCCGCTTCCGTCACTCGGGAAAACTCGATTGCCAGTTCACGTCTCATCGCATATCCAACCTATGGAGCTCGAAAACGGGCGGCATTCTACCACAAGGGCAAACCTTTGCGCACAAAAGTAGCTGACAGGCACATAAATGTAGCCAATTCATCCAATTGCAATCCAACTGCCATCGACTCTTCATCCAACTGTCACCCCGCTGTCATGCCTCCTCCCTAGGATGGCCCCGTCTTCAAAACAAAAGCTTGCAACACAAGGGATTAAGATGAAAAAGCTGACTGTAGTGGCACTGGCGCTGACTGCCGCCTTCCAGGCTCAAGCCGTTGAAGTGTATAAAAACGACACCTCTTTGCTGGATCTCTATGGCCGCATCTATGCAGGTCAATTCTTCGGTGACAAGAAAGAAAACGTCAGTACTACCAATCCGAATGGCACCAAGGATTACAGTTCCAAGCAGGGTGCCAACCAGTTTGTCCGCTTCGGCGCCAAAGCCGAAACCCAGATCCAGAGCGGTTTGAAAGCGCTGGCCCAGTATGAAGTGCAGATGTATATCAACGACAGCGAGAAGACCATCAGCGAGAACTCCGACAACCTGCGCACCCGCCTGGCCTTTGCCGGTGTGGGCGCAGACTGGGGTAGCGTCACCTTCGGCCGTCAGAAAGGTGCCCCGGGTTTCCTGGCGGACTGGACTGATGTCTCCCTCTCCGACGGCTACGGCAACGAAGCGCTGGGAGCCAAGACCGACACCTTCGCCACTAACCGTGCCGGTTCCGTACTGAAATACTCCGGCCTGTTCAATGGCTTCCAGCTCGACACCAGCTACAAGTTCGACGGTGGTGACACCGAAGAGACTACCAGCAAGGATAGCGACGCGGCCTACGGCGCCGCCGTGGCCTACACCTTCCCGTTCAACCTGTCGCTGGGTACCGCCTACAACGTGGGTATCCGCGACAAGAGCGGTGAAGAAGATGCCAAGCTGTGGCTGATCTCTGCCAAGTTCGACAATAAGGCCGCCTACGCCGCCCTGAGCTATGCCGATGGCAGCGACTTCCTGGCGACCGGTACCGATCACACCGGTTGGGAAGCCGCGCTGGGCTACAACTTCGAGAACGGCTTCGGCCTGATGGCTCTGTGGAACAAGCAGGAGCAGGACAAGGCTGGCGTCAAGAAGGACAACGTGGACTACTACACCCTGGGCGCCCAGTACAAATTCAACAAGAACCTGCGGGTGATTGGCGAATACCGCATCAACAATCTGGACAGCGTTGCAGGCAAGGCGACTGCCAACCAGGATGACTTCCAGCTGGCTGCCCGTTACGACTTCTAATCGAGGTGTCGCGGATACCAAAAGCGCGATGGCTTGCCATCGCGCTTTTGCGTCGCCGTTACTCAGAAACCACAAACTGACCTAGGCTCAACAGTAAATGTATCGCTGGAGAGATGATCATGGTCAGGCTGCTTCTCGTCCTGCTGTTGCTGCTGGCTCTTCCCGCTCACGCCCTCAATATCGCCATGGTGCTGTGGCGTGGCGAAACCGCCGCCGAGGCGGGCTTTCGGGCCGAGCTGACCCGACTTGGCTACCAGACCACCATCACCATCTACAATGCCGATCAGGATCGCACTGCGCTGGCGACCATGCTGCGTCAGCAGATGCTGCCGAAACTGGCGGAGTACGACTACATCTACACCTTCGGTACCACGGCCACCACCATGGCAAAGAGTCTGATAGCCAATCGAAAACCCATGATCTTCAACGTGGTTTCAGATCCTGTAGGGGCAGGCTTTCTCTCTGAGGACAAAACTCAGAACAGCATGGTCGCCGGAGTAAGCAACATGGTACCCATGGCGCTGCAACTGGCCAATGCCAGCAAGTACCTTCCATCGAATAAACGGCTGTTGCTCCCATTCAATCCGCGGGAGCAGAACACCCTGCTGGTGGCCGACATGCTGATCAACGCGGCCAAAGGTTACCAGTGGCAAGTCGCAACCTGGCGCATTGCACCAGATCCAAAGCGACTGGAGACCGAGTTGAAGCGACTGCAACAGGATGCCAAAAACGACATCGTCTTTCTGGCCGCAGACAGCTATCTGCTCTCCATCGCCCCCCGCCTGCTGAATGTACTCAACGAAGCTGCCATTCCTACCATCTGTAGTGCCGAGCTGTTCGTAGAGCACGGCTGTAGCGTTGGCACTATCAGCAGCTACGAGGCGCTGGGCAAGATGGCCGCCGGGATCATCCATCGCCATCAGCAGGGAACAGAGTTGCAGGATATTCCGCTGCAGACCGACCCCCATCCCAAACTGGTGTTGGGGCAACTGGGTAACGCCACCACGCAGGAGGCGAGCCCCGAAAAGCCGAAGCCTTGATAAAGATCTTGGCCCATCAGGCTCCGGGCGGGTATGCTGTTGACCCCCATCGCCCGAGAGCCCTTTCCCATGAGCACCACCGTCTTTTTTGCCGTTCTGCTGGCAGCCCTGCTTCACGCCAGCTGGAATGCGCTGGTCAAAATTGGCGAAGAGCGGCTGGTGGGCGTGTCACTGGTGGCGATCTTCTCAGGGCTTATCGCCGCCGTCGCACTGCTGCCCATGGGGCTTCCCTCTGCTGCCGAGCTGCCCTGGCTCGGCCTCTCAGTCCTGCTCCATACCGGTTACTGCCTGTTTCTCAGCCATGCCTACAATCAGGGCGATTTTGGCCAGATCTATCCGCTGGCCCGTGGCAGTGCTCCGCTGCTCGCCATGGTGTTAAGTGCCATGTTGCTGGGGGACTACCCCGGTTACGGCGGCATCATCGGCGCCTGCGTGCTGATCATGGGAGTCTTGCTGATGGCCTGGCGAGGTGGGCAGCAACGCCTTGACAGCAAAGCGGTTCGGGCGGCACTGATCACAGCCATGTTCACGGCGATCTATACCCTCTCGGATGGGGCCGGCGCCCGCGCAGGGGGTGAGCCGGTACGCTACACACTCTGGCTCTTTGCCTGTACTGGGCTGGCGATGCTGTTGGTGCTGATCGTCCACCAGAGGCGCAACGCATGGCGCCAGATCCGTCGCCATGCGATGGCGGGAATTGCAGGAGGAGCCATGTCACTGCTCGCCTACGGGATTGTTATCTGGGCCATGACCCAAGCTCCCATTGGCGTAGTCGCGGCTCTGCGCGAAAGCAGTGTGCTGTTTGCCATGCTGCTCTCGGTCTGGCTGCTGAAAGAGCCGCCCGGGCGCATGCGGCTGACGGCGGCGGCCATTATCACTGGCGGCGTGCTGCTGACCCGGCTGGGAGGATAAGCGCTGTCGCCATTGGTGCGAATTTATCAGGCAGGATGGCGTAATTCACTCCGCCAAATATGCCGAATACGAATAATGGAAATAAGTCTCGAACCTGGCGTAAATGTTTACATCCGCAACGTATCAATTAACTGGCAGGCCTGTTTATTTCAACCACAGCTTCATTCGGGAAACTTACCTGCCCAGCAGCATTAATGATAAAATCGTTCACAGTTAATTTTCGGCAACGCTGACCAATACCGCGCATGGCACAGACCATGCCGCTCCACCCATACATTCATTGACCGCCTGACGGGTAAGCCAGCCCGGTCAGAGATGACCCGATCGCGCCCGCCACAGCAGGATGGCATGGCGCTACCGCGTTATTAATGGGTCCGGTTTCGTCTGTTTAATTTTTGATTATTTTAAATCCAGCACCATCAGGGAGTTTTTAATATGTCGGCAAAAAAGCTGAAGTTGGGCGCTTTTATATTGATGATATTAACATCGGTATTTGGCGTCACTAATATCGGGATCGGTTTTTACCGAATGGGATATGCCGCCATTCCGATGTTCGTCATTGGCGGTCTGTTTTTCTTCATCCCGTTCATTTTGATGATGATTGAGTTTGGTACCGGCTTTCGCAAAGAGGCGGGCGGTATCTTTACCTGGATGCGCCACTCGGTCTCGACCCGATTCGCCTTTATCGGCCTGACTATGTGGTTCGCCTCCTACGTCATCTGGATGTTTGGCAAAGCGCTCTCCATGTGGGTGCCCCTCTCCTTCATGCTGTTTGGCCGCGACATCACCGTCATCCCGGTCACCCTGGGCACTGAGATCGACTTCGGCCCCTTTATTCTGGGGGTCGTTGCCATCGCATTGGTTGCCACCGTCACCAAGCTCATCACTCTGGGTAGCGCCCGCTTCGCCAAGGTGGCGGCCATCGGCGGTCTCTCCGTGGTGGCACTCAACGTGTTGCTGCTGGTCGGTGGCGTCTTCACCTTCGCGGTGAGCGGCATGACCCTGCAGGAGCCCTTCACCCAGGCATCGCTGACGGCTTCTCCCAATGCCGCTTTCAACGACATCATCCCCTTCCTCGGCTTTATGGTGTTCGCCATCTTCGCCTACGGCGGGGTCGAGGCGATGGCCGGGGTGGCTGACGAGCTGGAAGATCCGGAGCGCGACCTCAAGCGCGGCATCTTCCTCTCCGGCGCCTTCATCGTGCTCTGCTACATCATCGGCTTTCTGGCGGTCGGCTCCATCATGCGATGGAGCGACTTCCCGGCCGAGGGGATCACCTCACTCTCCGCCCTCTTCATCATCATGCTGGAGCTGGGGCGCCATCTCGGTGGCGAGTGGCTGGGACAGGTATTCATGCGCTTTGCCGGATTGGGCATGTTCCTGAGCTATCTGGGTGCCTTTATCGCCCTCTCCTACGCGCCACTGCGCCAGTTCATCACCGGCACCCCGAGCTACTTCTGGCCGGAGCGTTTACAACGCGAGAACGAGAATGGCGTGCGGATTGAAGCCCTCAAGGTGCAAGCCTGGGTGGTCTGTCTGTTCATTGCCGCCAAGTCCATTTTTACCCTGATCAACCCGGAAGGGGCCGCCGCCCTCTATGAGCTGATCATCACCATGACCAACGTCGGCATGACCCTGCCCTACATGTTCCTCATCTACGCCTGGTATCGCTATCGCAACAACCCGGCGCTGGGCAAGGACCTGATCTTCTTCAAGAGCGCGGGCTCGGTACTGCTTGCCACCATAATCAGCCTGATCCTGGTCGCCTTCGGCAACGTCTTTACCGTGGTCGCCCCCTTTATCTCCGGCGATATCTCCACCGGCGTCTGGACCATCATTGGCCCGCTGCTGTTCGTGGTGATCGCCATGCGCTTCAAGATCAAGCAGGAAGATGCCCACTAAACGGTAGCAATGCTCCATGCCAATCGGGACTGTTCTGGTCCCGATTTTTTTAGCGCCTGCTTCCGCTCGCCATCACAACCAGCCCATAGTTTCAATGCAAAAGAAGACTCCATGGAGACCATTTTTACGCTCTCCTCGTCGTCAGAGCGCGCTCAACGCCGTAAATTATCAATATCAAGGTGAGAATGATTGTGAAGCGCCAGTTCACGACATATAACTTAGCGAGATGTCCCTGTATTTCGTCCGGTAGAGCTGATCATGATGATGCGTTCCCTCCTTCCTCTGTTGCTTGGCGCAGTAATGTTGCCGGCCACTATGGACAGTGCCCATGCCAATCCCTTTTCCGCCAGCAGCAAGAGCGGCAGCGGCTTTCTCGAGCGACGGGATGTGCCCAACCTCAGCTCGGCCGCTTTCGTGGTGGCCAACCACAGAACCGGCGAGGTGATCTCCGAGCGCAACGGCAACCGGGTAATGCCCATCGCCTCCCTCACCAAGCTGATGACGGCGCTGGTAGTGCTGGATGCCAACCTGCGCCTCAATGAAATGCTCACCGTGACCAATGCCGACATCGACCGCATCAAGGGAACCGGATCGCGCCTAGCCATTGGCTCGAAGCTCAGCCGCGCCGAAATGCTCCATATCGCCCTGATGTCCTCTGAAAACCGCGCAGCCTCGGCGCTGGCCCGCCACTATCCCGGCGGCCAGCGTGCCTTTGTCGAGGCGATGAACGCCAAAGCCCGCATGCTGGGGATGTGGAATACCCACTACGCCGACAGCACCGGGCTCAACCCGCGCAATGTCTCCACCGCGCAGGATCTGGCCAAGCTCGCCGCAGCAGCAGCCTCCTATCCGCTGATCCGCCAGTACTCCACCGACGAGCAGAGCTATGTGCGTACCAACAAGCGCCAGCTGCACTACCTCAACTCCAACCGGCTGATCCGCGAGGGGCAGTGGGAGTTCACCCTCTCCAAGACCGGCTATATCCGCGAAGCGGGCCGCTGTCTGGTGCTGGGCACCAAGGTCAATCACGAACCGGTGATCATGGTGCTGCTCAATGCCGAGACCACCAACGATCGGGTCGCCGATGCCAAACGGATCAAAACCTGGCTGGAGAGCTCGGGCAGAACCACCCTTGCCGCCAACCAGAGCAGCATGCTGACTCACCAGTAAGCTCGAGATCCCCAACCAAGCGAGGTGCCAGCCTCGCTTTTTTTATCTGCATGAGTGCGCCCAAAAAACGGGAGCTTGCTCCCGTTACAGGTAACACCTTCCGCCATCCCGTTACAAAACGTAACTACTCAACAGTGTGATTCACACTAATAGAATCAATTGGTTGTAACCTAGCAGTAAGAATTTTAGCGTGCCATCACAACCCCTGTAACGACGAGCCACCATGCGTATTTCCAGTATCGAGTGCGGGCGGGTACTGGCCATTCTGGCCGTGATGACCATTCACGTCTCCCCCTTCGCCAATCCGTTTAATCCCGCCCTGTGGGGAAGTGGATCCTGGCTCTGGCTGAGCGGCACCATCAACCAGTTATGCCGCTTTGCCGTGCCGCTGTTTTTCCTCTGTGCCGGTTACTTTCTGCAGCCGAGACTGAGCCGCGAAGCGCCGCTGACCGTTGCCTGGCGCTACTGCCACCCCTTGCTGCTGCTCTGGCTGGTATGGAGTCTGGTCTACCTGCTGGTGCCGTTCAATCCGCTGGATGCCGTGCAGCAAGGCTATCTGGCCTCCCTGCGCGGGCAGTGGCAATTCCAGCTCGGCGACCCCCTCAATGGCTGGCTGGTGGGCGGCATGATCCACCTCTGGTTCCTGCCAGCACTGATCATGGCGGTGACCCTGCTGGCACTCTGCTACCGGCTTGGCAGACCAGCGCTCGCTCTCTGGCTGGGTCTTGGCCTTTACCTGCTGGCGCTGCTGGGGGGCTCCTATGCCAAGCCGCTGCTGGGCGCCGAGTGGCCACTGCTCACCCGTAACGGCCCCTTCTTCTCCCTGCTGTTTGTGGCGCTTGGTGCCCTGCTGCGCCAGCGTCAGTGGCAACCGGATGCCCGCACCGGCTGGCAACTGCTGCTGGCTGGGGTGACGCTCTATGGCTGTGAAGCCTGGGCGCTGCAGCACTTTGCCGCAGTGCCGCTCACCCGCCACGACTTCCTGCTCGGCTCCCTTCCCTGGGCTATCGGCCTGTTTGGCCTGCTGCTGGCCAACCCCGAGTGGGGCAAGGGCAGCTGGCTTGAGCGCCAGGCCCCCAAAGTGCTCGGGATCTACTGCCTGCACATGATGCTGGTAGTCTGGCTCTTCGTGTTTGGCCCGCAGGGCGCATCCATCCTGTGGGAGATCGCCAAGGTGCCGCTGCTGCTGGGAGCGTCTCTGCTGGCCTATCGCCTGCTGGCGGCCCAGCCCCTCACCCGCCTACTGCTGCGTACTCGCTGAGTCCGGTATCCAGCCCGTCCTATCGGGCCGGATACCTCTTCACGTTTAGCCCCTTTCTCTTCCGCTACGCCCTTTTTGCTCTCGCTTCATTACCGCAGTTTGCTGCAATGGTTCTACTTTTCAGCCGCGCTTCCCCAACCGTAAAACCTGCCCCCACAGCCCCCCTCTATTTTCACCTTGCCAGACAAATGAAAATCAATATCATTGGCATCCCGCTTAAGCGGGTCAGGCTAATTATAATTAAATCAATATGTTCGAGCCGTCAGGTCGACATCCAAAGAGTCAATATTGAATATGCAGCACCCTCACTTTCGCAGAACGCTGGTCTCGCTGGCACTGCTGGGCACCGGCTTCACTGCCCAGGCCACCGATGAAACCATGACTGTGGTTGGTAAACGTTCCCAGCATCAGGAAGTTGCCACCGCAACCCGTACCAATACGCCAGCCAAGCTGGTTCCCCAGACCATCGACAGCGTCAAGGTCAGCGAGCTGACCGCCTTCGGCCAACCGACGCTGAGTGAAGCCCTGAGCGGCATTCCCGGGGTCAACGCCAGCGGTGATACCCGCTTCGACGGGGTCAATATCCGCGGCTTCAGCGCCAGCAACGACTTCTATCTCGACGGATTCCGCGACGACATGCAGTACACCCGGGATCTCGGCAACATCGAGCGGGTGGAAGTGCTCAAGGGCCCGGCCGCCGTGCTCTACGGCCGCGGCAGCACGGGGGGCATCGTCAACCGGGTCAGCAAGAAGCCGCAGAAAGGGCAGGAGTCCAGCGTCACCGCCCGGGTCGGCAGCTTTGACAGCCAGCGGCTGGCCGCCGACCTCAATGGCGAGGCGAGCGAGCAGGTGCAACTGCGCCTCAACATGGCGCAAGAGGACAAAGATAGCTTCCGCAACGGCGTAAAGAGCAAGCGCACCCTGCTAGCCCCCTCTGCCAACTGGGAGATCAGCGACAACCTCAACTGGCTGGTGCAGTACGAGCGCAACGAACATGACCGCACCCCGGATCGCGGCATTCCCGGGGTCAATGGCCGTCCGGCCGATGTGCCGCGAGAGTATGTTTACAGCGATACCAGCCTCGACTTCATCGATGACGTGGCACAATCGACTCGCTCACGCCTCTCCTGGGATATCAACGATCAGTGGCAACTGCGCCAGCAGCTCGGTTACTCCACCCTCGACAGCCAGTTCGACAACACCTATGTCACCAGCGTCAAGGGGGATCAGGTGACCCGCTCCCGCTGGCAGCAGGATCTGAAAGCAAAGAACCTGATCAGCAATACCGAGGCCGAAGGTCTGTTCCAGACCGGCCCGGTGGAACATCGCCTGCTGGTCGGCTTCGAGCAGAACTGGCAGGAGCGCACACCCAAGCTCTACCAGAACGCCACCGCCATCCCGTCCGGCAACCTCTACGACCCGGGCTCACTGCCTACCTACAATGGCGCCATGAAGCTCTCCAGCGACGCCAAACACAAGGTGCGCGGCAATGGCCTCTATCTGCAGGATCAGCTCAGCCTGGGTGACTGGCATCTGGTTGGCGGGCTGCGCCGTGACGACTTCACCGTCACCAGTCGCCGCTACGACCTCAACAAGGAGGAGAGCGTCTCGGTCAACAGCCTGAGCCCGCGCCTCGGTCTGGTGTGGAATCCCCTCGAGGATCACGCCTTCTATACCTCCTACAGCAAGACCTTCACCCCGGTGGGCGGCGAGCTGATCGGCATCACCCCGGGCGACAAGAACAACGGGCTGGAACCCCAGCACACCCGCCTCTACGAAGGTGGCGTGAAGAGTGACTGGCTGAACGGCAAGCTGGCGACCACCCTCTCCCTCTATCGACTGGAGATGTACAACAAGCGCACCAAGGATCCGCTGGATCCCACCAAGGTGATCCTCACCGGCCTGCAGCGCACCGAGGGTGTCGAGCTGAGCGCGCGCGCCGAGCTGACCGAAGAGATCTACCTGCGTGGCGGCTTCGCCATTCAGGATGCGGAGCAGGTCAAGGCGGATGCGGATCTGCAGGGCAAGCGCCCGATGAACGTCTCCCGCCAGAATGGCCAGTTCTATCTCGGCTACAAGAGTGGCGAGCAGGGCTGGTTCGGCGAAACCGGCGTAACGGCGGTGGGCGATCGCTTCGCCGACAACGCCAACACCACCACACTGCCCGGTTACGCTCGCTTCGATGCGCGCGCCGGTTATCGCTGGCAGCAGTGGGAAGCCGAGCTGAGCGCCGAAAACCTGACCGATCACGAGTACTTTGTCAGCGCCACCAGTGCCACCCAGATCATGCCGGGTACGCCCCGTCAGCTGAGTCTGACCGGTACCTACCGCTTCTGATCTCTGTGACAACCACCCCGACTGGCCAGCCCCTGCTGGCCAGTTTTTTATGAAGCAACCACGATGAAACACAGAAGAGTTCCCCTTCACAACAACAAATGGGTACGCCGCCTCCATGCCTGGGCCGGTTTTTTTACCCTAGCCCTGATGCTGATGTACGGCATCACCGGTCTCTGGCTGCAACACCGTGCAGTGTTGCCCATCCCCGGCCCCCACACCGACAAATCGAGTGAAGAGATAGTGCTCGAGGCGCCGCTCGCCAGCCCAGAGCAGCTGAAAAGCCTGCTGCAACAGCGCTATCCCGATACCTTTGCCGACGGGCGAACCATGATCACCCCGGCCCAGACTCTGCCCACCCCGAACGGCCTGCTCATCCTGCCCGCCAAGTGGGAAATGCGCGGCGTCACCCTCAGCCAGAGCGTGGCAGCCAGCTATGTTGAGGGTACCCTGCTGGTACGTACCGACCTGCAACTGGCCAACTTTGCCGCCAGCCTCAACCGGCTGCACCGCGGCATGGGCACCGGCCTCGGCTGGCAGCTGTTTGGCGACCTCGCCGCCCTGGCTCTGCTGCTGCTCGCCCTCACCAGCCTGTTTATGTGGACCAAGCTGCACGGTACCCCCAGAGCCATCATAGCGCTGACGCTCGCAGGTACCCTCGGTACCCTGCTGTTTGCCCTGCTGGGATAGCGCGCGACCATGCTACTGCGTAGCAAGGAAATGAAAGAAAACCGCAATAGAAACAGACCGCTGGCGGTGATGCCGTCAGCGGCTATATCAAGGAAAGGAAATAACGGAGAGCGGCAAAAGAGAAGGGATACCAAGAGGTAACGGGAAGTATTGCCAGCTCAACAGTAACGCTCCAATGCGCAGGAACGCCAAAAAACAAAAGGCCATCATTGCTGATGGCCTTTTGTCATGAATTTGATGGTGCCCGGGGTCGGACTCGAACCGACACGGTTATTCACCGGCGGATTTTGAATCCGCTGCGTCTACCGATTTCGCCACCCGGGCAACTGCGAGGGATTATACGAATGGCGCGATGCCATGCAAGGTGTTTTTCGATTGAACACACCCGTTTGTTCATTTATTCAACGCCTTGCCGATGCGGGGCCAGTTACATAGAATGCCGCCATCATCTTAATGGAATAAAAACGATGGCCAAGCCTAAAAAAGTCCAACAAAAATCCCCCTCTCCTGCCACTCAGCCATACCCGTCAGCGGGTCTGCTGCGTCGCCTCGGCGCCCTGATCTATGATGCGCTGGTGGTGACCTCACTGCTGATCATCGCCGGCTTTATCGGCATGGGTGTCGCCAAGCTGCTGCTGGTCACCGGCATGGCCAGCGTACCGGCGGGTGAAGATACCGTCTGGTTGCTGACTCGCCACCCCCTGAGCCTGATCTACACCCTCTGGCTCGCCTTCGTCATCTGCGGTTTCTACACCTGGTTCTGGACCCGCGCTGGCCAGACCGTCGGCATGCGCGCCTGGCGGCTGCGCATTCAGAACGAGGATGGCAGCCATATCCGCATCACCCAGGCGTTGATCCGTCTCGCTACCGCAGCCTTTGGTCTGGGCAACCTGATGTGCCTGTTCAACCGCAAGCGCCCACGGGCGTTCCAGGATATCTGGGCCGAGTGCGAAGTGATCGTGCTGAGCAAAGAGGCCAATCTGGAATTGTTGAAAAAGTAATACCGGCTCAATGCAACAACGAAAGAGGGCACCAACAGGTGCCCTCTTTGCATTACCACGTGTGAATTACTGCTTGCGGCTGAGGATGTAGAAGGAGATACCGCCAAACAGCAGGCTGGGCGCAACAGCCGCCAGAATGGGCGGTACCGCATAGACCAGACTGATGGGGCCAAACACCCGATCACTCACATAGACGGCGAAACCGGTCATGATCCCCATCAGCATCCGCGCACCCATGCTCACCGAACGCAACGGGCCGAAGATGAAAGAAGAGGCCAGCAGGATCATCGCCACCACCGAGAGCGGTGACAGCAGTTTGCGCCACATCTCCAGCTTGTAGCGACCGGCATCCTGCTTGTTGGCATCCAGGTAACCGATGTAGTCGAGCAGACCGGAGACCGAGAGATTCTCGGGGTCGATACTCACCACCCCCAGCTGCTTGGGCGTCAGCTCCGAGCTCCACTCCATCGTGGCGTGCTGTTCACTGCGGATCTGCGCCGGATCGTCGAAGCGGGTAACCTGGGTCTGCTTGAGCAGCCAGTGATGCCGTTCAAATACCCCCTCCCGAGCCTGCACCACGTCGATCAGCTTGCGCTCGGGGGTGAAACGATAGAGGGTAATGCCGGTCAGGGCGCCATCGTTGCGCACCCCGTTGATATTAACGAAGTTGTTGCCATCCCGTGCCCACACCCCGTAGGCCGAGACGGTAAGCCGTCCTTCCGACATGGCACCGGCACGGATATCATCCGCCATCCGTTTGGCGACAGGGGCCACATACTCCCCCATCAGTCCTACCAGGATCATCAGCGGGATTGCTGTCTTGAGCGCCGCCATCACAATACTGATCTTGGAGCGACCCGCCGCCTGCATCACCACCAGTTCGGAGCTGGTCGCCAGCTGGCCCAGACCGATCAGACCGCCCAGCAGCGCCGCCAGCGGGAAGAAGAGCACCGCCTCCTTGGGCATGGAGAGCAACACATAGTAGAGAGCATTGATCATGTCGTAGTTGCCCTCTCCGACAGACTTGAGCTGTTCCACATACTTGATGAGCGCCGCAAGACCAACCAGCGTGAGCTCACACAGCAGGATCGACATAAAGATAACCCTGCCGATATATCTATCGAGAATGCCAAACATCAGCGGTAGTTCCTATGTGGCTTCATCATTTTGATTTGTTTATGAAATATTTGCTCTTTACCCCGTTCCACCAGCTGGTGCCCTGCAAATTGAGGGGCAGGCCAATAAACAGCAAATAACCGAGCGGAACCAGGAACATCCCCGGCCAGTAGGGCAACCGGCCACTGTCGATAGCCGAGCGGGCGGCACTGAGCAGCAGGAAGTAAGAGAGATAGAGCATGATGGCCGGCAACAGCTTGGCATAACGCCCCTGACGGGGGTTAACCCGAGCCAGCGGAACTACCAGCAGGGTGAGCACCGGAATGGAGAGGGGCAAGGAGATACGCCATTGCAGTTCACCCATCATGTCGTTTTCCTGGGTACCCAGCAGCTCCATAGTGGGTTTGGCCGCCGCCTTGCGGTTGGAACGCTCCATCTCCTGCTGACGGATCACCAGACCATACTCGCGAAAATCGGAGATCTGGAACTGCTTGCCGGAGAAGTTGCCTTCATAGCGGGAACCATCCTTCAGAGTCAGCCACTGCAGACCATTCTCATCGATCGTCACCACCCCTTCGCTGGCCACCACCACCGAAGGGGGGTTGCTGCCTTCAGCCCGCTGCAAGATGAAGATCTTCTGCAGCTTCGAGCCGTTGTCGTTCAAATCCTGGATGTAGGCAACCAGGCGCCCCTTGTCGAGCTCCATAAAGCGGCCAGCCTGCAGGAAAGAGATCCCCGGATCCGACTTGAACTCGTCGATCACCTGATACTCTCGCTCCTTGGCTTGCGGGGCGATCCAGCCGGTGTTGAACGCTGCGACTGCGGCGGTCAGCAAGGCTAGCAACATGGCGCTGCGCATCACGAAACGGTGACTGAAACCGACCGCATGCATCACCGTCATCTCGCTTTCGGCGTAGAGGCGACCATGGGCAAACAAAATGGCTAAAAAGAGACTGATAGGCAGCATCAACAGCGCCATATTGGGCAAGTTGAGCAGCAGCAGGGTGGAGACCAGACGTGTCGGCACCTCGCCATCGGCAGCATCACCGATGATTTTGATAAATTGTTGGCTGACAAAGATAAGCAGCAATACGAATAACACTGCCAGCTGGGTTTTCAGGGTTTCCCTGAACAAATATCGGAAAACGATCACAGTCATTCCCAAGTAAACTTGTGTTTTTAGTCGAATGCCTGAAAAATAGGGCCGTATATTGGATTTTTACCAGTTTGAACTGCGGAGCCTGTGGCTGTTCGCTCCGCCTCTGATACCCCAACAAGCACCGCATTATTCAATAAAAGGTGCCTTTTGTCTTTAGGATGTAGGAGATTCCATGGAGTTCAGTGTAAAGAGTGGCAGTCCAGAGAAGCAACGTAGCGCCTGCGTCGTAGTCGGCGTATTTGAGCCGCGTCGCCTCTCTCCGGTTGCCGAACAACTGGACAAGATCAGCGATGGCTATATCAGTTCGCTGCTGCGCCGTGGCGACCTGGAAGGGAAACCAGGCCAGATGCTGCTGCTGCATCAAGTACCGGGCGTGCTCAGCGAGCGCGTACTGCTGGTCGGATGCGGCAAGGAGCGGGAACTCGACGAACGCCAGTACAAGCAGATCATCAACAAGACCATCACCACCCTGAACGAAACCGGCTCCATGGAAGCGGTCTGCTTCCTGACCGAGCTGCACGTCAAGGGTCGGGATACCTATTGGAAGGTGCGCCAGGCGGTAGAAACCACCAAGGCGGGCCTCTACAGCTTTGATCAGTTCAAGACCAACAAAGCCGAACCACGTCGCCCGCTGCGCAAGCTGGTGTTCAACGTGCCGACGCGTCGGGAACTGACCATTGGTGAAAAAGCCATCGCTCACGGTCTGGCCGTGGCCAAGGGTGTGCGGGTCTGTCGCGACGTGGCGAACATGCCGCCCAACGTCTGCAACCCGGCCTATCTGGCCTCCCAGGCCCGTCGTCTGGCCGATGCCTACGACAACATCACCACCAAGGTGGTGGGCGAGCAGGAGATGGCCGAACTCGGCATGAACTCCTATCTGGCGGTGGCCCGCGGCTCCGACAACGAAGCCATGATGGCCATCATCGAATACAAGGGTCATCCGGATGCCAAGCCCATCGTGCTGGTCGGCAAGGGTCTGACCTTTGACTCCGGCGGCATCTCCATCAAACCGGCCGACGGCATGGACGAGATGAAGTACGACATGGGTGGCGCCGCCTCCGTGCTCGGTACCATGCATGCGCTGGCCCAGCTGCAACTGCCGATCAACGTCATCGGCGTGCTGGCAGGCTGCGAGAACATGCCGGGTGGCAACGCCTATCGCCCGGGTGACATCCTCACCTCCATGTCCGGCCAGACCATCGAAGTGCTCAACACCGATGCGGAAGGTCGTCTGGTGCTGTGTGATGCGCTGACCTATGTGGACCGCTTCGATCCGGAAACCGTGATCGACGTGGCGACCCTGACCGGTGCCTGCGTCATCGCGCTGGGCCACCACACCTCGGGTCTGCTGGCCAACCACAACCCGCTGGCCCACGAGCTGCTCAACGCCTCCGAGCAGGCGGGTGATCGCGCCTGGCGTCTGCCGCTGTTTGACGAGTATCAGGAGCAGATTGACAGCCCGTTCGCCGACATGGCCAACATCGGCGGTCGTCCGGCCGGTACCATCACCGCGGCCGCCTTCCTGTCACGCTTTACCAAGAAGTACAACTGGGCCCACCTGGATATCGCCGGGACCGCCTGGAAGAGTGGCAAGGATAAAGGCTCCACCGGGCGTCCGGTGCCCCTGCTGACCCAGTTCCTGCTGAACCGGGCTGGCGTGGATATCGAAGAGAAAGAGTAACTCTCCGGTCCCTGCCGATGGCTGCATCGGAAGGGTTGGCGTTACCCTGAACCACAAGGAAGAGGCCCGCCTCTTCCTTGTTTCATTCTTGAATCAGTGAGTTGCGGGCGGGAAATGCCCCGTCAGCCTCATGAGGCGGTCAACAGTCCGTCACCGCAAAACGGGATCAACCTGATGAGCCAAGTGACCTTTTACCTGATGAGCGAACAGGATGACACGCAGGCCTCTGCGGTCGAGCGACTGGCCTGTACTCTTGCGGCCGAGTCGTGGGGCGTGGGCCATATCTACCTGTTCTGCAACGATGAGGCCCAGGCCCTGCGTCTGGACGAGCTGTTGTGGCAACTGCCACCGGAGCGCTTCGTGCCGCACCAGCTGCAAGGCGAAAGCGGTATGGCCCCGGTGGAGATCGGCTATCAGCCACCGAAACGGCGCTACGCCCGCCTCATCAATCTGGCCACTGCGACACCTTTGTTTGCAGGACACTTCGCTCAAGTGGTAGATTTTGTCCCCACTGACGAAACACAAAAGCAGCAAGCTCGCGAGCGCTACAAGCACTATCGCCAGGCAGGCCATGCCCTCGAAATGAGGGAGCAGCCCGTCCTTGCCGCACCGGATCCGGCGCAGCCCTGACTGCAACCAATTGATCCATAAAGAATCAACACCAGACTCCATCCATCCAGATTACGGCGAGACCATGGAAAAGACTTTTAATCACAACGCCATCGAACAGGCGCTCTATCAGCACTGGGAAGCACAGGGTTACTTCAAGCCCCACGGCGACACCAGCAAAGACTCCTTCTGCATCATGATCCCGCCGCCGAACGTCACCGGCAGCCTGCACATGGGTCACGCCTTCCAGCAAACCCTGATGGATACCCTGATCCGCTACAACCGCATGCAGGGCAAAAACACCCTGTGGCAGGCAGGTACCGACCATGCCGGTATCGCCACCCAGATGGTGGTTGAGCGCAAGATCGCCGCAGAAGAGGGCAAGACTCGCCACGATTACGGCCGTGATGCCTTCATCGACAAGATTTGGCAGTGGAAAGAAGAGTCCGGTGGCACCATCACCCGCCAGATGCGCCGTCTGGGCGACTCCGTGGATTGGGAGCGCGAGCGCTTCACCATGGATGAGGGTCTCTCTGCCGCCGTGCAGGAAGTGTTCGTCCGTCTTTACGAAGATGGCCTGATGTACCGCGGCAAGCGTCTGGTGAACTGGGACCCGAAACTCAACACCGCCATCTCCGATCTGGAAGTGGAGAACCGCGAGATCAAGGGCCACATGTGGCACCTGCGCTATCCGCTGGCCAACGGCGCCAAGACCGCTGAAGGCAAGGATTACCTGATCGTCGCCACCACTCGTCCGGAGACCATGCTGGGCGATACCGCTGTGGCCGTGAACCCGGAAGACCCGCGCTACAAGGCGCTGATCGGCCAGCACATCCTGCTGCCGCTGGTGAACCGTCTGATCCCCATCGTTGCCGACGAACACGCCGACATGGAGAAAGGCACCGGTTGCGTGAAGATCACCCCGGCCCACGACTTCAACGATAACGAAGTGGGCAAGCGCCACAGCCTGCCGATGATCAACATCTTCACCCTGGACGCTCACGTGCGTGCCGAGGCCGAAGTGGTCGACACCAACGGCAACCCGAGCACCGCCTACGATGCCGCCCTGCCGAGCGAATTCGCCGGTCTGGAGCGCTTCGCCGCCCGTAAAGCGATTCTGGCCAAGCTGGAAGAGCTGGGTCTGCTGGACGAGATCAAGGATCACGTGCTGCAACAGCCTTACGGCGATCGCGGTGGCGTGCCCATCGAGCCGATGCTGACCGACCAGTGGTACGTGCGCGTGGCACCGATGGCCAAGACTGCCATCGAAGCGGTGGAAGATGGCCGCATCCAGTTCGTGCCGAAACAGTACGAAAACATGTACTTCTCCTGGATGCGCGACATTCAGGACTGGTGCGTTTCCCGTCAGCTGTGGTGGGGTCACCGCATCCCGGCATGGTATGACGACGCCGGCAATGTCTACGTGGGCCGCAGCGAAGATGAAGTGCGCGCCAAGCACAGCATCCCGGCCGTAACCGTACTGCGTCAGGACGAAGACGTGCTCGACACCTGGTTCAGCTCTGCTCTGTGGACCTTCTCCACTCTGGGCTGGCCGAACAACACCGAGGCACTCAAGACCTTCCACCCGACCGACGTGCTGATGAGCGGCTTCGACATCATCTTCTTCTGGATTGCCCGGATGATCATGATGACCATGCACTTCATCAAGGACGAAAACGGCCAGCCGCAAGTCCCGTTCAAGACCGTCTACATCACCGGTCTTATCCGTGACGAAGAAGGCCAGAAGATGTCCAAGTCCAAGGGCAACGTGCTGGACCCCCTCGACATGATCGACGGCATCTCGCTGGAAGATCTGCTGGAGAAGCGCACCGGCAACATGATGCAGCCGCAGATGGCCGAGAAGATCGCCAAGCGTACCGCCAAGCAATTCCCGGAAGGGATCGATGCCCACGGTACCGACGCCCTGCGCTTCACGCTGGCAGCACTGGCCTCTACCGGTCGTGACATCAACTGGGACATGAAGCGCCTGGACGGCTACAACAACTTCTGCAACAAGTTGTGGAACGCCTCCCGCTATGTGCTGATGAACACCGAAGATCAGGATTGTGGCTTCAACGGCGGCGAGATGCAGTTCAGTCTGGCTGATCGCTGGATCCAGTCCCAGCTGCAAGTGGCCATCCGTGACTTCCGTACCGCCCTCGATACTTACCGCTTCGATATCGCGGCAGGCGTGCTGTACGAATTTATCTGGAACCAGTTCTGTGACTGGTATCTGGAACTGACCAAGCCGGTGCTGACCAAGGGTTCCGAGGCCGAGCAGCGCGCTGCCCGCCACACCCTCGTCAGCGTCCTCGAGACCCTGCTGCGTCTGGCACACCCGATCATCCCGTTCATCACCGAGACCATCTGGAAATCGGTCGCTCCGCTGGCTGGCGTACACGCCGACACCATCATGATTCAGGCTTTCCCGGAATTCGACGCCGCCAAGGTGGACGAAGCCGCGATGGCGGATCAGGAGTGGGTGAAGGAGTTCATCGTCAGCATCCGCAACATCCGCGCCGAGATGAACGTGGCACCGAGCGTGCCCCTCAACGTGCTGCTCCAGTGCGATGCCAAGGATGCCCAGCGCGCCGCTGACAACGAGGCCTTCCTCAAGTCGCTGGCCCGCCTGGAGTCCATCCGCGTTCTGGCGGACGGTGAAACCGCCCCGCTGTCGGTGAAGAAGCTGATCGGTGCGACCGAGCTGATGATCCCGATGGCCGGTCTCATCGACAAGGATGCCGAACTGGCCCGTCTGGCCAAAGAGGTTGCCCGTCTGGTCGGCGAGTGCGGCCGTATCGAAGGCAAGCTTGGCAACGAAGCCTTCGTTGCCAAGGCGCCGGAAGCGGTCATCGCCAAAGAGCGCGAGAAGCTGGAAGATTACCGTCTCCAGCTGACCAAGCTGGAAGCTCAGCAGGCCGAGATCGCCGCGCTGTAATCACCGCCCCAACCGATACAACAAAGCCCCCTGCCAAGGGGGCTTTTTCATATCCGCGTTTCTCGTTTCAGCTCACCAGCAGCCAGCCGCAGAAGCCGAAATAGAGCAGCGCGGCCAGTACCAACCGCTCTGCAGTCATCACTCCCTTTCTGAAGCCCCACCAGAGCAACCCTACCGCCAGCAGCGTGACCAACGAGGAGGCCATCATGGCGCCATCCAGCAGCCAGGGGGTAAAGAGCAGACAGAACGCCTTGGGGATAGTGCCCTGGATCATCATGGCCCCGGAGATATTGGCCAGTGCCAGCCGGTTCTTACCCTGTCGCACCCAGATCAGCACGTTCATCAACTCCGGCATCTCGGTCGCCACCGGGCTCAGCAGCAGGGCCGCCAGCACCGGCGAGAGGCCAAACAGCTCGCCCATGCTCTCCAGCTGATGAACAAACAGCTGCGCCGCCAGCGCCACCACTACCAGCGCCGCCAGCGTCTGCAGCAGCACCTTGCCAAGGGGCGGGATCCCGGCATTTGGAGCCAGCTTGAGGGGCTCCGGCAGCTCGACCTCATGGCTGTCGCTTTGTTTCAGCTCGCGCCTCACATAAACGAGGTAGACCAGCACGAACAGAGGCGCCAACCAGCTCTTGCCGGTGAAGGCGACCAGACCCAGCATGGTCGCCACCAAAAAGATCCCCATAAACCAGCGCTGATCCCGGCCAATCTCGCGCTGTACCTCCCCATTGATGGCGCGCTCGGTACGCCCCATGCAAAGCAGCAGAGTGAGACCGACTGCACCATAGCCGATGGTGGCCAGCACCAGCGGCCCGCCGAGGGCGGCGCCGATGCCGATCTCCTGCTGGACGGTCGTGTTGCCCATCAGCAGGGCGGTCAGGGTGACGATGCATTCGGGCAGGGCCGTACCCAGTGCAGCCAGCAGCGAACCAGTGGCACTTTGCGAGAGTTTGAAGTGGTGTCCGGTCCATTCGATGCCGTTGACGAAGTATTCGCAGGCAAGGTAGATGGTGACCGCAGAGACGAGAAATAACAGCAGGGTAATCAACATAATAGATACCGCCAGGCGAGCAGAATAACCGATGGACCCGACATGGCTCGCCCGGCTGGCGTGCATATCGAGGCCAAAGGTCTTGCAGAGCGATAGTGCCTATCGCCGCCCATGCCATGGATGCGAGGATCCAAGAGTGTTGACATGGGCCCGGCCCGGAATACGGGCGGGTTGCTACTCCCCAATGACTGAGGGGACGTTTTACCAACTCGACCGTCACCTCACAAGGCAAATTACTGATAACTCATTCAATAAGTTGTAAGGAAATGTATCGCCAGCCTCCCCTCCCAGGCGCCATTACGCTGTTGGCACACCGATTGCTGTAGGTAGTTCACTATCCACAACAGTTTGGGAAGGATGAACAATGAAACGGTGGATCCAACATTTCTATCAACTGAACCGCCTCAATTGGCTGATGGTCTGGTTGTTGCTCTGCTGCAGCATCATTCTGCTGTTTCCGGCCGGGCTGATGAAAGGGGCCGTCAGCCAGTGGGCTGCGGATCATGCGGCCTGGCTGGGGGTCGGCATGCTGATCGCCATCTCCTACTTCTGCAGTCAGGGCTTCCTGATCGCCTGGGAGTGGGCTTGCGAAGAGTGGCAGGCGCGCCGTCAGCAGGACCAGCTGGCCCAGATGATCGGCTTCCTCGACTTCAACGAAAAGGCGGTGCTGCGCGAGTTCGTGCTACAGCGTAAAAGCGTCATAAACTTGCCGATCACCGAGCCCGCCGTCAAAAACCTGATGGATGCCGGCGTCCTCACCTATGCCTACGGCAAGCCGACCCGGGATAAGGATGACGAGAACCAGATCCGCGCCCTGATGATCGCCCTGCCCGCCCGACCGCTGCTCACCTACAAGGTGCTGGGGCTGTCGCGTGGCAAGATGAGCGACGAACAGGTGGAGCAGATCATGAACGCACGTCCCAAGTTCGCCCAGAAGGGGTTCCAGCGCTAAACGCCACCCAACCGCCAGATGCAAAAGAGCCGGACACTGTCCGGCTCTCTAATTTCTGCGCGATGCTCTGTACCATCCCTTACGTCTTGTTGTGCCCTAACCCTTTAGGCTGGAGCAAAAGCTCACATCCGCAACCTTGGTCAGCGGATCGAAGCTGTGATAGAGCTCGAAACAGGGTCGATCATCAAATTCGAAACCGGCCGCTACCACCTCACCGATATGTTGCTGCCAGAGTGCGGGGTACTGGGCCGGGTCGGTCACGGTAAAACGTGACTGGCCATAGCGGCCGCCCGCCAGCAGCTGGATCTCCACATTGCCGCGGCCTTTGGTCCCCGCCGGCACGGTGACGCAAATATCGGTGCGGCACTGCTGGGGAGCCGTCACTTCGGGGTTGTCGTGGTAGATGAAGATCCACTCCCCTTCGGCCAAGCCCAACCCGACAGCCCATTGATAGAGCTGGTCACACACCGGCTCATAGCCTATGCCGTAAGGGCCGGTGACCCGGATATAGGCCAGAGTGCGCGCAGCCATCTGTTCGGTTTTCATCTGTAGCCTCCTTTCACTGGAACGGCCTTCAGCATAATCAGAGACCCGGGCAGCCGCGTGTCCATTCTTGCTCAGTTGCAAGAGTGACGGCTGGCGGCGCAACATCCCCGGTGCCATGGCAAACTGCTTGCGAAACGCCTTGGCAAAGGCCTGTGAGCTGGCAAAACCGGCCGAGAAGGCAATCTCGGTGATCGGGTCGCGACTGTAGCAGAGAGAGCGAGCAGCCCGCTCCAACCGCAGGCGGCGCTGCATCTCGGCCGGGGTTTCACCGGTGACGGCGGTAAAGACCCGATGAAAGTGATAGCTGGAGAGCGCCGCAAGACTGGCCGCCTCACTGAGGCAGAGCTCGGGATTCTGCTCCAGCGCCCGGATCACCGGGCGCAATCTGGCCTGATAATCGACCATGCCGTTAGCGACTGACGCTCCCCGCCACTCTGGCCATATAGAGCGCATCCACATAACGCCCCTGGCGGAAGGCATAGTCACGGGCTCGCCCCTCCTCGGTAAAACCGAACTTGCGATAAAGCGCCTGTGCGGCCTCATTGTCGGTATAGACGGTCAGCTCAATCCGGTGCAGGTTGAGCCAGTTATCGGCCATCTCCAGCACGGACTCCAACAAGGCCGAACCAACCCCCTTGCCCGCCCAGTCATCCCGCACTCCCATGCCGATACTGGCCACATGCTTGCGTCTGGGATTGGGCTCTACGTGCAAGGAGATCTGGCCCACCAACTGCCCCTCCACCTCAGCGACCAGTGACACCACTCCACTCTGTTCCAGCCGCTGTTGCCATACCCCCAGGGTCGGAAAAGGCAGCTGCAAGGTGCCCGCCTGGGCATTGGGCATGGCGTAGAGATCCCGCAAGGCGGGGGCATCTGCGGGTTCGGCATGACGAATAGAAATACGCATATGAGGCTCCTTCTCGAAGCCTTCATCATGCAATATCCGACGTGGTTACACATCCCCCACCTGCACCTATTTGTCTTGCCTATCAAGGGGCGATGAAAAAGCGATTGACCCATCGCTGGGCAACGCTCTGGACCGGTTCTGTGTCTGCGAGGAGAAAAACCATAACAGCAAGAACACTGCACAGCGACAGTGATGCCCCGTGGTCGACAACAACAGCCTTGCTACGCTCCTGATGCGTGCCCTCATCAATGTGGAGAATAACGCCATCGATGCGGCCCAGCTCGATCTCCTCTAGCAGGCCGACATTGATTACGCCAAGCGGGTCGAGCTGGCACTGGTCACCTTGCTGCGCCGACTCACTAGCTGGCAAAAACCATCAGCAACAAAACGGGGCCATCAGGCCCCGTTTTCCGTTGCATACACGCTCGCTCAGAGAGCAGGCCCCAGCCCAGCCAACCACCGCAGCGCGCGCGTCTCATGCTCTTTCACAAAGGCATTCTTGCCCGCACAGTAACGCTCGATATCATGCTGACAGCTCGCAGCTAACGCCTGCTTCAACTCGGCGTATTCCCTGCATGCAGCCGAGTGGGCTCTTAGATAGTCACGAAAGGCCAGATGGCGGCGCACATGGTCATCCCCTTGCAAGAAGGCGTGGATCTGGTGAGTTCTCTCATCACCCCCCTTGCGGAAATAGCGGCGACGCGCAATCCCGCACTCCCCCATCGCCTCATAACCCAGCACCTCCATTTGCCCGTTCTGCTCATCAAGCCGATCCAGTGATGACACCTCCAGCATGATGTCAATGATGGGCTTGGCCGCCAGACCAGGGACCGAGGTACTGCCAATGTGGTGGACAGCCAGCAGGCAATGATCCAGCACACTGCGCAGTTGGGTCTCTTCCGCCACAAAGTGGACTGGCCATTGAGGGTTGTAGGATACGACGTCGACTCTCACGATTTTAGCTCTCTGGATAATTGCCGATGGCATCGGGCAACAGGGTATGCGATGGCTGGACAAGATAACCAGACGGCCAGCTACACGACAAATGACCAGCAACAAAAACGGAGCCCGAGGCTCCGTTTTTCAATGCGTTATCAATCCCGGACAGAACGCGCTTCGCGCTCTTGCCGCTCCCTTGCCAACAGGCGTTTGTACCACCAGCTACTGCGACGACGTTGTGCATTGGAAGAGCGACGAGCCATTTCTTAGGTTCCAGCCAAGAGTAGAAAGGAGCTGCATTATGCGACAGGGATCACGCCTATGTCTTTAGCTGGATCAAGAAAAGCCTCGCTGATCCCCTCAAATCATCTTCGTATCCTGCGACCATCTGGCTACTGGCAACACCATCCCTGAGCACACCAGGCCAGCGGGCTCACTCAGACCAGCAACCCGGCCCGAGTTTACTTGACGGATAATCATACAGCCTGCTGGTATTGTGGAGCCAATATGGTAGCCTGCCAGCGCCTGCGGGCAGTCTCTCGCTGCCACGCGCAAACTCCCGGTGAATTTGTCGCTTCCTGACAAAATATAACCTTATTTATCAAATCGTTATTTGGATCTTATCCCAATGCGTATCATGCCGTTGCTCAAGGCGGCCTGCCTGAGCCTGATGTTGTCCGCCTGCGTTGCCCCATTGCTGATGATGAGCCCCACCAGCCAGCTGATGTGGGCTCTGCTCAAGCCGCTGGTCGGCTTTGACCCGAACGAGGTCAATCTGTTCGAACAACCCCTGATCAAGGATCGGATGACCGCCATCCTTGGTCCCCACTACGACAGCACCATGCAGTTGCTCAAGACGGCCGACAAGCTGCAACAAGAGGGGCCGCTTTTCTATGTGGTCTCCGAGTATGCCCCCGTGCCGGATATCGCCAGACAGGCGGGGATGGTGTGGAACTCGCAAACCAACCAGATGTCGGTATTGCTGCAAAAAGGGGATGGCACCACCCAGACCTTTGGCGAAAATCTGGCGGGCACGGCTCCGACCTGGCCAACCGCCATGCAGGGCTGGCAGAACCCAACCAGCCAGCTCAATCCGGCGGCCAACACCCTGAGTGGCGCGGCGACCAGTCAGAGCGACGCCTCCCCCTTCTCCCTTGGTAGCGCACTTGGCACCGTGACCCGCGGTGTCACCGGCTCGTTGACCAACAGCGCTAGCCAGGCCATCAGCGGCGCAGCCGCCAACGCCACCGGCCAGGTCACGCAAGCGGTGAGCCAAGGCGCGACCGACCTGACCCGCAGTGCAACCACCGCACCGGCCAAGCAGGCATTCAGCAGCACCGCTGCCGCCGTGACGCAAGAAGCGACCAAAGCCGTTGCCACTCCAGCCAAACAGGCTGTCAGCAGCGCTACAGCGACCGTGACGCAAGAAGCCACCAAGGCCGTTGCCACGCCTGCCAAACAGGCGGTCAGCAGTGCCGCCACGACCGTAACGCAAGAAGCCACCAAGGCCGTTGCCACGCCTGCCAAACAGGCCGTCAGCAGTGCCGCCACGACCGTGACGCAAGATGCGACCAAGGCCATTGCCGCACCTGCCAAACAGGCTGTCAGCAGTGCCGCCGAGACCGTGACACAAGAAGCAACCAAGGCCGTTGCTGCGCCAGCCAAACAGGCTGTCAGCAGTGCCGCTGCGACTGCAACGCAAGAAGCGGCCAAGGCCATTGCCGCCCCTGCCAAACAGGCTGTCAGTGCCGCCCCCCATACGGCCGGAGAGAGCATCGCCGATACCGCCAGAGCGGCAGAAGCCGAAGCGCGTGCCAAGGCTGAGGCGGAGATGGAAGCCCTGCTGAAATAATTCGGCAGGTCACCGCGAGGTGGCCTGTTGCGTTATCCGCGACCCGACTATGAACTTCTGGCCAAGGACACATAGACTGATAGGTAATTCACTGCACAAGGAGTGCGCCATGCGATCCCTGCTCGTGGTCCTTATCGCCCTGATTCTGCTGACCAGCTTCCCCGCACGGGCCGCCTTTATCTATTACTCGGAGCAGAACATGCCCCTCAACGGGCTCGACAAGGAGGGCAAGCCCATCGGGCTGGCAGTAGAGTTACTGCGGCTGATCTGGCGTGAGCTGGGGGAGCCGGAGCAACCTATCCAATTTATGCCATGGGCCCGCGGTTGGTATCTGCTGACCCAGCAACCGGAAGCAGTTCTCTTTACCACCGCCCGCACCAAAGAGCGTGATCCCCACTTCCTCTGGGTTTGCCCCATCAGCCACTCGCGAGTGACGCTGGTCGGACGCAAGCAGGATGCTCCCAGAGTCACCGACAAGGCAGATCTGGCTAAACTGCAGGTCGGGGTAATGCAGGCTGACGTGGGGGAGCAGCTACTGCTCAACCGCGGCATCAGCCCGGGCAACATGATGGCAGTGGAGCGCATGGATCAGGTGGTACGCCAGCTCATCATGGCACGCACCGATCTGGTGGCAGGCAACGAAGTGATGTTATTCCATCAACTGAAAGCGCTGGGATTCGCGCCGGAAGATTTCACCTCTGTCGCTGTGCTGGAAGAGCAGGATAACTGCTTTGCCTTCAACCCGCGGGCGGATCGGCAGCAGATCGCCCGGTTGCAGCAAGCCCTCGACCAAGTACGTCTCGGCAACCAATACCGACAGTTGATGGAGCGCTACCAGCGACTCAGTAACCTGCCCCAAAGCGATAAGCCGTTACCGCGGATCGAATAACCCCGGTTCATCTTCCTCCCTCTGTGGTGATCAGGTGGTTGAGGAAGAAATGAAACAGCTCGGCCCGTGAACGCAAGTGCAGCTTGCTATAGAGGTGCTTGCGATGGTTCTTCACCGTGCCGCAGCCAATGCCCAGAGTTGCGGCAATACCCTCTGTATCCAGCCCCTGTAACAGCAATCCCGCCACCTGGCGCTCACGCCGGGTTAGCCGATCTCCCCCCACACTGGCGATAGCCTGCTCCACAGCCCCCTTGAGATCAGTGCCATCTGGCTGTACCGGGCTCAGGGCCAGCAGCGGCTGGCTCTGCCGCCACTGCTGACGACAGAGCGAATGTACCAGCGGGAACAGCTGCTCCAACCGTGCCAGCTCGTCACGGCTGAGAGTACTGCGCTTGTCGAGTCGTCCAAGAAACAGCATCAGCGTCAGTCCGTCCCGCACCGGCAGGATCATCCCCACCTCCTCCTGCCAGCCGGTGGCCTGATAGAAGTGGTGGCGATATTCGGGATCGAGCCGCCCCTGGGAGACCTGCGCCAGGGTCCAGACGCCGGCAGGCAAGCCCTGCTCCAGCGCCTGCATAAAGGGATCCTGACTGAAGTGGCTGGTGAGGTAGCGATCAAACAGCAGGGCCCGCTGATGATTGAGGTTGTCGTAGAGATAGACGGGCCGCTGCCCAACCCCGAGCAACAGGGCGCAATCAAACGCCACCTGCTGCTGGATCAGCCGCACCAGCGCCGCCGGAAAAGCGCTGCTGTGCAGGGCATCGACCACCTCGGTCATACTGCGGGTCATGGCATCTGTGGCGAGAGGCTGGATCATGGGCGCTGGTTCATGGCGATAAGTTCCGGATGGCGGGTTAGCTCCCCGCGATGGTCGTGTGATGATCAGACGATGGCCGGATGCTAGCACGAGAGTGACAAAACTGTCCCCTGGGGGACATATTCGGCGCGAGCCAGAGGGGCGAGGATGTGGTTTTTTCCCCTTGCTGTTGGAGAACCCATGATCACCCCCCACCTGCTTGATGAGCTGACCCGACGCGGCCTGGTGGCCCAGAATTCCGACCCAGCGGCCCTGGCCGATCATCTTGCTACCCCGCGCACCGTCTACTGCGGGTTTGATCCCACCGCTGGCAGCCTGCATATCGGTCATCTGGTTCCGCTCTTGATGCTGCGCCGCTTCCAGCTGGCGGGACACACGCCGGTGGCGCTGGTGGGCGGGGCAACCGGCCTTATCGGTGATCCCAGCTTCAAGGCGACCGAGCGCAGCCTCAACAGTGCCGATACCGTGCAGGGTTGGGTCGCCAGTCTGTCGGCCCAAATCAGGGCGCTGCTGCCCGCCGATGAAGGCCTGGCGGCCCCGCAACTGGTCAACAATGTCGACTGGATGGGACAGATGTCCGCCCTCGATTTTCTGCGGGATATCGGCAAGCATTTCTCGGTCAACGCCATGCTGGCGCGGGAGTCTGTGCGCCAGCGACTGGCTCGCCCGGACCAGGGCATCTCGTTCACCGAGTTCTCCTACGCCCTGCTGCAATCCTACGACTTTGCGGTGTTGTACCAGCGGCTCAGTTGCACCCTGCAGATTGGCGGCAACGACCAGTGGGGCAATATCACCAGCGGCATGGATCTCACCCGTCGCCTCCATCAGGCGCAGGTCCACGGCATGACCCTGCCACTTATCACCAAGGCAGACGGCACCAAGTTCGGCAAGACCGAGGGTGGTGCGGTCTGGCTCGATCCGGCCCTCACCTCCCCCTACGCCTTCTACCAGTTCTGGCTCGGCACGGCGGACGAGGATGTTTACCGCTTCCTGCGCTACTACAGCTTTATGCCGCTGACCGAGATTGAGGCGCTGGAGGCAGAGGATGCCACGCGGCAAGGGCGCAAGCTGGCCCAGCAGGTGTTGGCGAACGAACTGACCGAGCTGGTGCACGGCAAAGCGGCGCTGGCGGCGGTGCAGCGCATCAGCGAACTGCTGTTTAGCGGCGACGTGACCCGCCTCGGCGAGAGCGATCTGGCCCAGCTGGCGCAGGATGGCATGCCGAGCAGCATCATCAGCGGCGAGACCGATCTGGTCAGTCTGCTGGTCAGCTGCGGTCTGGCTAACTCCAGGCGCATCGCCCGTGAACTGCTGGC
This sequence comes from Aeromonas sp. 600479, assembly GCF_049175515.1. Lineage (NCBI taxonomy): Bacteria > Pseudomonadati > Pseudomonadota > Gammaproteobacteria > Aeromonadales > Aeromonadaceae > Aeromonas > Aeromonas sp. 600479. Next base: position 42,590 of record NZ_JAAKVF010000005.1, on the reverse strand, counting down.
GGCGGGCGCCATCAGCCTCAACGGGGTGCTCAAGCAGGATGAGCTGCTGAGTACTGCGGATCGGCTGTTTGGTCGCTACCTGTTGCTGCGCCGGGGCAAGAAGCAGTACTACCTGGTGGAGTGGCAATAAGCCGCGGGGCGGGGAGCACAGCCTCCCCGCCCGCACCCTGAATCCCTTTTGAATCCCGAGTTGCGATCCCCCTCACAGCCTCTCCCGTCAGCAGCCACCATACTGGCACCGGCGAACATGGAGTACGCCACACAATCTGTTCCTCACGAATCAACAAGGATGCTGATGATGAAGAGATGGCTTCTGGTGCTGCTCTGTACCCTGCCCATGCTGGCACACGCCAGCGGATACACCCAGACCCGCTACCCCATAGTGCTGGTGCATGGCCTGTTCGGCTTCGACAAGCTGCTCGGGGTCGATTACTTCTACGGCATTCCCCAGGCCCTGAGCCGGGATGGAGCCAAAGTCTACGTGGCCCAGGTATCGGCCACCGCCAGTTCGGAGCAACGGGGGGAGCAACTGCTCGCCCAGGTTGAGCTGCTGCTGGCTGCCACCGGTGCCGAGAAGGTCAACCTGATCGGCCACTCCCACGGCGGCCCCACCATCCGCTATGTTGCCTCGGTCGCCCCCGAACTGGTCGCCTCCGCCACCAGCGTCGGCGGAGTCAACTATGGCTCCGAGATTGCCGATCTGGTACGGGCCAACGCCACCCCAGGCAGCGCCGCCGAGAAGCTGGCTGCCGCCGCGGCCCACGCTCTCTCCGGCATGATTTCACTGCTCTCCGGCGGGAGCCAGCTACCGCAAGATCCGGTCGCCGCGCTCGATGCCCTCACCAGCAAGGGGGCCAGCCAATTCAACCAGCGCTACCCGGAGGGACTGCCCAGCCAGTATTGCGGCGAGGGGCCGATGCAGGCCAACAACGGCGTCTACTACTTCTCCTGGAGTGGGCGCGGCAACCTGACCAATCTGCTGGATCCGGTGGATCCTGCGCTGGCTCTGACCGGCGCCTTCTTCAAGGAGCCCAATGACGGGCTGGTCGGGGTCTGCAGCAGCCACCTCGGCAAGGTGATCGGCACCAGCTACCGGATGAACCATCTGGACGAAGTGAACCAGTCCTTCGGCATCCACCATCTGTTCGAGACTGATCCGGTCACCCTCTATCGCCAGCATGCCAACCGTCTTAAGGAGCTGGGACTATGAAGATTGCCACCCTGCTCGTCGTGCCCTGCGCCATCACCCTGCTGCTTGGCGGGGTGTTGCTCTTGCCCACGGCACCGACGGCAGACTCATCAACCGCTCAAGCCAGCCAGCATGCACAGAGCCACCCGCACGATCCCGAGCAGGAGGCCGCCGATGCCCTGCAGGCGCGCTATCGCACCTTTGTCTCCGCCCAGAGCAGCCTGACGGTGCCCACCGATATCACCCTCGCCAGCCTGCAGATCCTCTTCGACGAACGGGAGCTACTGCGCCAACAGAGCTTCACACCGGCCGAGCAGGAACAATTGTTCGCCGAAGATCGTCTGATGGAGCAGTTGACCCTGCGCCGCAAGGCACTGGCCGAAGCAAGCGATGCTGACAAGAAGGAGCTGGCCAGCGAACTGGAGCTCTGGCTGGCGGCGCAGCCCCGGTGGTTTCAGGAGGCCGAAGCCAACAGCCGCCTGCTGGGCGAACTGCAGGCGCTGGAAAAGATGGAGCCAGCCAGACGGGATGCCGAGCTGCTGGAGAAGGCAGGGCCGGAAGCGGTGGATCGGATGCATCAGCTTGAGCAGAGCCGGCAGGGATTCAAGGAGCAGCTCAATGGCTATCTGGCCGAGCTGGAGCAGTTGCCTGCCACCGCCAGAACCGAACAGCAGCAGGAGCTGCTGGCTCGCTGGTTCGAACCCGGACAGTGGCGCCGGGTCGAGGCGCTCGCCCGGATGAAGCAGGGGGAACAATGAGCCAATGATAAGGGGCCCGCGATGGGCCCCTTGTTGTGGTGCGCTTATTGCGGCTTGTTAGTCGCCGGCAGCGGCTGCCAGGTGAGGCGAGTCACCTGATTGCCCTGCACCTCGCACTTGAGGCTCAGCTCCTGCCACCCCTTATCCTGACGCAGGGAGACCTCCCCTTCGATCCCCTGCTCGCCAATCTTCAGCTTCTCCTGCTCGAAGATCACCTTGTCACCACCAGCCAGCTCCATCAGCTTGCCGTTGCAGAGCCAGTGGGCGAGCTCACCCCCCTTGAGCTTGACGCTGCCCTTGGCCGCCTTCTGTTCGGCAGCGCCGGGAGCAAAGAGCTTGCTCAGCTCGGCGGCCCGCTTGGTGAGCCACTCCTGACGTTGCTGCATGCTCATCTTGCTGACGAACTCGGCGGGCTGACCCTTTTCGTCCAGCCATTGGGTCAGCTTGCCGCTGTCGTCAAAGGCGAACTGGGCGGCAGGCTCTTTGACTCCGAACAGCTTGCCCCCCTTGAAGTAATAGCGGCTCTCCCCCTCCAGCTTGCCCAACTCGTTCATGATGGGCACTGCGATGATGACGGGGGCACCATCAACCCAGGCCTTGATGTCGACGCCGTCGTGGCTGAAGAGACGGGTATCGAGGGCACTCGCGGCCCCCTTTTCCATCAGGGAGAACTGTTCGGCGAGCGTTGCCGCCAGAGACGGCAGGGAGCAGAGCCCCAGCCCCAAGCCGAGGCTCAGAGCGATCACGGTATTGCGCATATATGTCCTGTGTGTTGGCCGAAAGGCCCGGGTTAACTCTCTATCAACCAGGCCCGCAGCCCCTCCCGGTGAGTCTCGCTCAGAGGGATGGATTGCCGTGCCCGATAGTCAAAATGGATCAGGGTCGTCTCGCCAGTGACGGCCAGCTCCCCCTGCTGCCAGGCTTCCTGCCAGATGGTGAAGGAACTGCTGCCAATGCGGCGTACACCGGTCTTGATGGTGACCGACTGGCCGTAGAACAGCTCCCGTTTGAACTGCACCGTATAGCCCGCAATGATCAGATGCCAGTTGTGCACATCCAGATCGGGCGAGAAGATCCGGAACAGGGGATCCCGCGCCGACTCGAACCAGACTGCCGGCACCGTATTATTGATATGGCCGAGTGCATCTGTCTCCTGAAAGCGGGGTTGGATCTGCATTTCCAGCATGGCGGGTGACTCCTTGTCATGGGACCGCGCTCAGGCTAGCGCGCCCCGCATCAGGACTCAAGCTCCCCCGTCTTATCCCGAGTGCTGACAGCCAGTTCCGGCCGCAACCAGGCGCTGCGAAAATCGAACCAGCCGAGCGCCGTCATGCGAACCCCGTGCACACCGACCCGGCTCTCCAGCTCCAGCCAGTGGTGAAACAGCGGCACAAACCAGCCCTGCTGCTGCACTGTTGCCAGCAGGGTTCGCGGCCCAGGCTCCTCACCGCTGGCGCGCCACTGCGTCAATCCCTGCCACAAGGTGTACTGGCTGCCCCATACCTTGCGCAGCAGCGGTGTGCCCTGCAACCAGACGTAGGGGGCAAATGGGCCGGCATGTTCGAGGTTAAGGGTGCCAAGCCAGAGATCCACATCTTCATCCTCGCCACTCACCCAACGACTGTAATCTAGGGTGCGCACCTCGAGCCGGATCCCCTGTTCGGCCAGCAGGCTGCTCATGGCGTTGGCGCACTCGTTGAACTCCAGATGCTGGTTGAAGCAGGCAAGCACCAGTCTTCCCGGCAACTGCGCCGGTGTGGGCAAGGGCGCAGACAGCGCTTCGCGCCAGTGGGGCAGCAGGCCGAGGGCGCTGGTCCAGCCCCGTTGCAACTCGGGGGCGACTCGCCCCATCAGGGCAACCGGATTGAGCAGCTGGCCGAGCCACTGGCGCAGGGCGGGATCCCGCAAGGATCCGGAGCGATCGTCCTGCAGCAGGAAGTAGCAGCCCGATTCCAGCTCTGATTCGCCGCGCATGGTGCCGAGCTCAGGGCTGTCGCGTCCCAGCTGCAGGTGGGTCTCCAGTCGCTCCGCCAGCTCCGGCAACATCCAGATGTCGATCTCGTCGAGCAGGGCGCGCAGGCCGAAGTAGTCGTCAAACGCCGCAAGGCAAAGATGCAAGGGATCGTTGGCGGCCACCCGGTAGGGGCCGGTGCCCACCGGTTGCAGGGCAAAGCCTGCCTCCCCCTTGAGCTCCCGCGGCAAAATGGTCGCCACCGGCTCGGCCAGCAGGTGGGGCAGCCAGGGATCCGGGCTGTCGAGATAGAGATCCAGCGTGCGCGGCCAGGGGCTCTCCAGCCGATCCAGATGGGCGAACAGCGGGCGAGCCCGCAGGTCCAGCAGGCTCTCCATCACATCTTCCACCACCAGCTCGCGACCATGGTGAAAACGCACCGCCGGGCGCAGGTAGAAGCGCCAGTGGCAGGGGCCCAGACACTCCCAGTGGTGGGCGAGATCCCCTTCGATTTCCCCATTTTCCTCATTTCGCCGGGTGAGGCCGTTGAAGATCTGGCGGCTCAGGTGGATTTCGGAGCGGCGCATCGGACCGGTGGGCAGCAACTGCGGCAGCGGCCGGTAGTAGGGCACCCGCAGGATCTGGCGCCCCTCGCGGGTGGCCTGACCGAGCTGTTCGATCAGCAGCGGAGTGAGCAGATCGAGGCGATCCTCGGCCAGTCGTACCGCCTGCGCCAGCTGGCCCTGACTGAGCAGATCCCGCAAGCGGCGCCGGGTCAGGCTCTCCTGACTATCGAGCAGGGTGAGTCGGGAGCGCCGCCCCCGCCCCGCTTCCGCCGACCAGCTGAGCCAGCCCTGATCCTGCATCCGCCGCAGCAGCAGGCGGGCGTTGCGCGGGGTGCAGCAGAGCAGATCCGCCACCTCGGCGAGGCTGATCTCCCGTTCGTCGCTGCCAAGCAGCTGGGCGAGTCGTTGAAATTGCTGGTAGAGGCGACCGGTCGGCATAAAAGAGGAAATCCTGTTGCTATAAGTCATCAGTTTTTACTTCCGCATTTTAGCTCAATACTGCTGATGAACGTGAGAACCACCGCACAGGAGCACCATCATGAGCCACGCCAACCCCCTCAAACCGAACCGGATCCAGCAGACCTTGCGCCGTTACTTCAAGCGGATCCTGCCACGCCCGCTGCCACTCATCGAGGATCCCATGCAGCAGCTCAACCGCCTGATGCAGTGGGATATGAACCAGATCGACGACAAGGAGTATCGCCGCCGTCTCTGAGTGCGAGCCGTGCCAGCCACGCGGGATGCGCATCCCCTGCGGGAGCAATTGCTTTGCCGGATCTTGCTGTTTACAACGGCCACGGGCCTGATAGATTGGACGTCTATCCATCTATAACTGCCATAAGCAACATCCAACAAGGAGTGTGTGATGAAAGATGCGACCCTAGCCCTGCACCACGGCTTTACCAACGACCCCACCACCAAAGCCGTTGCCGTACCCATCTACCAGACGGTGGCCTACGAGTTCGAGAGCGCCCAGCACGGGGCGGATCTGTTCAATCTGGCGGTGCCGGGCAATATCTACACCCGCATCATGAACCCCACCAATGATGTGCTGGAGCAGCGGATGGCCGCGCTGGAAGGGGGGATCGCCGCACTGGTGGTCTCGGCAGGTTCTGCCGCCATCACCTATGCCATTCAGGCGCTGACCGCAGCCGGTGACAACATCGTCTCCACACCCCAGCTCTATGGCGGCACCTACACCTTGTTCGCCCACATGCTGCCGAGCTTCGGCGTTGAAGTGCGCTTCGCCAAGGATGACAGTGCCGAGGCCATCGCCGCCCTCATCGACGGCAAGACCAAGGCGGTCTACTGCGAGAGCATCGGCAACCCGGCGGGCAACATCGTCGATCTGGCCGCACTGGCCAAGGCAGCTCATGCCCGTGGCGTGCCGCTTATCGTCGACAACACGGTCGCCACGCCGGTCTTGTGCAAACCCATCGAACATGGCGCTGACATCGTCGTCCACAGCCTGACCAAATATGTCGGCGGCCACGGCAACTCGCTGGGTGGCGTCATCGTCGACTCGGGCAAGTTCCCCTGGGCGGATCACGCCGAGCGCTTCCCCCAGCTGACCAAACCGGAACCTTCATATCACGGGGTGGTCTATACCGAGGCCTTTGGCCCGGCCGCCTTTATCGGGCGGGTGCGTACCGTGCCGCTGCGCAATACCGGCGCAGCGCTGGCGCCGATGAACGCCTTCCTGCTGCTGCAGGGGCTGGAGACCCTGAGCCTGCGCATGGAGCGCCACGTCGACAACGCCCTGCGGGTCGCCAACCACCTCAAGCATCACCCCAAGGTGGCATGGGTCAGCTACGCCGGTCTGCCGGGTCACCCGCACTATCTGCTGGCAGAGAAGTACATGGCCGGTCGCCCCTCGGCGATTCTCTCGTTCGGGCTGAAAGATGGCTACGAGGCGGGCGTGCGTTTCTACGATGCGTTGAAGATCTTCAAGCGGCTGGTCAACATCGGCGATGCCAAGTCGCTGGCCTGCCACCCCGCCTCCACCACCCATCGCCAGTTGAGCGAGGAGGAGCAGGCCAAGGCTGGAGTCAAACCCGAGATGATCCGTCTGTCGGTCGGGATCGAGGCGATCGAGGACATTCTGGCGGATCTGGATCAGGCGCTGGAGGCATAAGTCAGTCAATGAGAGAGCGCGGGCATAAGCCCGCTCTTTTTTTACTGCCGGTGAACCACACCCCTCGCCCGCTCGTATACCCCACCCTGCCACCGAATCGAGGTCGTTATGATAGTCCTGCACCACCTGAACAAATCCCGCTCCCAACGCATCATCTGGCTGCTCGAAGAGCTGGGCCAGCCCTATGAAATCAAGGCGTATCAGCGCGATGCCACCACCTTTCTGGCACCGCCCGAGCTAAAAGCCATCCATCCACTCGGCAAGTCGCCGGTCATCGAGTTCGACGGCCGGGTGCTGGCAGAATCGGGCGCCATCACCGAGTACCTGATTGCCCGCTACGCCCCAGATCGGCTGGCACCGGCATCAGATAGCCCCGACTATCCCGAATACCTGCAGTGGCTTCACTTTGCCGAGAGCTCGGGCATCCTGCCGCTGCTGCTGGATATGTTTGTGCGCAAGGATGGCAGCCCGATGCGCTTCCTGCCGGACTACGCCAAAGCAGAGTGTGCCAAGGTGCTGGGCTACCTCAATGAGGTACTGGCGAGTCGCCACTATCTGGTGGGGGATCGCCTCTCCGGCGCCGACATCATGAACTCCTTCCTGGTGGATCTGCTGGCGCAAAGCGGTCAGCTGGCCCACTTCCCGCACCTGCAAGCCTACTGGCAGCGCCTCAATACCCATCCGGCCCGTCAGAAGGCCATGGAGCTGGAGCGCGAGCTGGATCAGCGCCCCTGACCCGAGTCGCCATCATGCAAAACGCCCCGACTGTCGGGGCGTTTTTGTTATGCTGCGGGCTGCGGTTTACTTGGTCGCTGGCACTTTGTCCCGGCGCGACTTCCACCACCAGCGCAGCCGGATCTGGGAGATGAGCATCCCCGCCAGCATCAGGGCACAACCGGCAATGGCGCGCTCGTCCAGCGTTTCATCCAGCAACAATACGCCACCCACGGCGGCAAAGACGGTCTCCAGACTGAGGATGATGGCGGCGTGGGCCGGATGAGCACCCCGCTGCCCTACCACCTGCAGGGTATAACCCACCCCGACCGACACCAGCCCGGCATAGAGCAGCGCCTGCCAACCGGCCACTGCGCCGCTTAACGTCGGGGTTTCGATAACAACGGCGGTGGCGAGGCTGAGCAGGCCGCAGACCACGAACTGCACCCCGGCGAGCTTGATGGGGGCAACCCGGTTGGAGTAGTGATCCACCAGCAGCAGGTGCACGGCCCAGAACAGGGCGCCGACCACCTGCAGCAGATCGCCAAAGCCGATGGTGAACTCGTCGGTGACGCTCAACACATAGAGACCGGCCAGCGCGATGATGGCGCCGATCCAGGTATTGAGGCCACTCTTGTGGCGCAGCAGTAGCCCCAGTACCGGCACCAGAATGATGTAGAGCCCGGTGATGAAACCGGCCTTGGCGGCAGTGGTATAAAGCAGCCCCACCTGCTGCAGGGAGGCGGCACAGAACAGCACCAGCCCGGCCAGCACACCACCGATCAGCAGTTGGCGATGGTCGCCCGCGACGGCAACAGGTTGTCGGGATTTGAGCCACCAGAGCAGCGGCAGCAGGGAGAGGGCGCCGAGCAGAAAGCGCAGGCCATTGAAAGTATAGGGCCCCATGTGATCCATCCCGAGGCGCTGGGCGACAAAGCCCATACCCCAGATGGTGGCAGCCATCAGCAACATCAGATTGGAGCGCATGGCGATTCTTCCTTAAATCGGCGCGTGACGGGTTATCCGATCCAAGATACCCGCCTCCCTATCCTCTTGTCTCCACTCTTTGTCTTCGCTCTCAACGCTCTGCATCGCACTGCTTTTGAGCACCGCGAGTGTTACAGCAGCGAGGGCTTGGTGAACACGGCCAACAGGGCAATCAGTAGCAGATTGCCCCGCAGGATCCACACCACCCGGAAGTGCTGCTGAATGGAGATCATCGGCGCCTTGCCCAGACGCAGGGCGCGACGCCAGCGATAGAAGAGGCGGCTGGGATAAACGAGGGAGCCGACAATCAGCAGAAACAGCCCCATCTTGAGACCGTGGGCAGGATGGGCAAAGATCTCTGCCACCGAGCTGGCATGCTCGAGGGCCAGCAGACTCCCGGTGGCAAAGATGGAGAAGAGCGCCAGCGCCGCCACCCCATCTGCCAGCAGCAAGCGGCGCACTCGCAGCATGTTCAGGCCGCGCCGAAAGATCAGATACTCGACACAGAGGGCAAGGATTAGCACCGCTATGCTGCCATAATGAATCATTGAGAGCAGAGTGTGGTTCAACATCGGAAACATCTCATTTTCTGCCTTTAGACGAGCCGCACAGCATCATATATGCTGGTGTCACCCGAGACGAAAAGGATCTGTTCATGTCCCCCGCCAAGCCCAAGAATACTTGGTCTTTGATCACCCGCATGCGGCTGGGCCTCCTCTTGCTCTTTATCCCAGTGTTGCTGCTCGGCAGTATCTACTACCTGCATATGGAGCGCACCCTGCGCCACGAGCAGCAACAGAACCTGATTGCTCGCAACACCCAGTATTTCCATACCCTGATCGAACCCTATCTGGCGACCCTCAAACGCCAGTTTACGCTCATTTATCAGCAGGTAAATTATCAGGATTTCAGCGGCTCGGAGATCCTTAACGGCGAGCGCTACCTGCAACAGTGGCAGGCCTATCACAAGGTGATGGAGCTCGATTACGTCTACGTGGGCACCGAGCATCGCAAGATGCTGATCCACCCTTCCTGGCAGGCCGACGAGAAGTTCGATCCCAGAACCCGCCCCTGGTATCTGCTGGCCGCCAGCCATCCCGGACAGATTGTCTGGACTGATCCTTATTACGACTACACCTTGGGCACTCTCACCATGGCGCTGGCCAGGGTGATTGAAGATCCTGACGGCAAGCGGGTTGGCGTACTCTCGCTGGATACCCAGCTCACCCCCCTCGCCAGCTGGCTCAACAGTCGGCATGAGCAGAGTCACCATCTGGGTAATGGCTATCAGCTCCTGCTCAACCATGACGGGCTGGTGCTGGCCCATCCGGATCGCGAACGGGTATTCAAGCCGCTCACCCATCTTGAATGGCTGGCACAAATGCAACAGCCGCAGGGTTTCTTCCTCGATGATGCCAGCGGCCTGATGGTCTCCTACTACCGCATCCCCGAGCAGCGCTGGATCCTGCTCAGCGTCGAGCCGACTGCCAGCATGCAGCAGGTGATCGACAGCGTCTCCATCAACGTGCAGCTGATGATTGCACTCGCCTGCATTCTCTATCTGCTGCTGGCACTGCTCTGGTCCCGCTATTTCCGTCGCATGCTGGGAGAGATTACCCTGCTGATCCGCACCAGTCGTTCTGGCGGTAAAGCCTATCATGGTAGCCGCATGCTGGAGCTGGCCAAGGTCTATGAAGAGATGGATGCCGCCAGCCAGGATTTTGCCCAGATCCGCCAGCAAGCCAATCAGGACAAGCTTACCGGTCTTTACAACCGCCGTTTCTTCGACGAGTGCCTGCAAAGACAGCTCGGCAGTGGCCCCCCCTTCCTCGTGGTGATGTTCGATCTCGATAACTTCAAACAAGTCAACGATACCTTTGGCCACCAGACAGGGGATATAGTCCTCAGGCGAGTAAGCAAGCTGGGCATGAAAATGTTTGACCAGTGGGGTTGGTTCTGCCGCTACGGTGGCGAGGAGCTGGTGCTGATCTTGCGGTTGGAGATGCAAATGAATGAGGTTGCCTCACTGCTGGAGAGCTTCAGACTCGCAGTCACTCAACTGGAGTGGCGAGAGCCGGAACTGACCATTACCCTCAGCGGTGGGGTGGCCTTGAGTCACTCCGGACTCTCGGCCAAGGAGCTGATAGAGCTGGCCGACAGCGGGGTTTATCAGGCCAAGCGGGAGGGGAAAAATCGTATCTGCTTCCCCCAGCGTCGTGGCAACGGTCAGATGGAAGAGGCCTCCTCACCTTGAGCCAACTCGGCGGTCATCGTGGCGGGAGACAGAATGAACGCAACCAGGAAAGGAAGACAGGAGAGAGGCAACGGCCTCTCTCTGTTGTTTATATCGCTATTTTTGCCGTGTATTGAGCCTGTTTGAGCGCACAACTCAGCGCTGCCACACCCACACCGGCCAGCCCAGCTCCTCGGCCTGCTGACGCAGCGCGGGGGCCGGATTGACCGCATGGGGATGGCTCACCGCCCGCAGCATGGGCAGATCGTTGTGAGAGTCGCTATAACCAAAGCTCCCCTGCCAGAGATGGTCCCTGCCGGCAAAGAGCTGGTTGATGCGGGCCACCTTGCCTTCACGAAAGCTGAGGGTGCCGCGGGTCTGGCCGGTCAGCATCCCCTCCTCCTCATCGAGCAAAATGGCGACACAGTGATCCATCCCCAGCATCTTCGCCATGGGGGCCACCAGATGCTCGCCGGAGGCGGAGATCAGCACCAGCTCGTCACCGCGCTGGCGGTGCCATTCGATACGTGCCAACCCCTCCGGATAGATACGATCGCGCAGTACCTGCTCGGCAAAGCGGGTGCAGAGCGAGTCGAGCCACTGGCGCGTCTTGCCCGCCAGCGGTTGCAGGGTGAAGGCCATGTACTGGTGCATATCCATCTTGCCCTGATGGTAGAGGGACATCATCGCCTGCTCTTCGGCGATCATGCTGGCGGGGGCCAGCTCCTCGGCCACCATGTACTCCAGCCAGAGGCTGGCGGAATCCCCGGCAATCAGGGTCTCGTCCAGATCAAACAGTGCCAGTGCCATGAGGGCTCCTTGCGGTAACAACGAAAATGAAACGAGGCGTCATGCTACCTCACAGAGTTGATCCCGGGCCACTACCAGGGTCACGGCACTGCCGGTGGCCAGCAAATCGCCAGCCGAGCGGTTGAGGCAATCCACCGTTAACAGCCCCGCCTCGCACTCCACCTGATAGCGGATCACGTTGCCGAGCAGCTGTTGCTGGCGAATGATGCCGGGCAGGCTGGGTTCGCTGCTGGTCGCCCCTGCGGGCAGCAGGGTGATGGACTCCGGCCGCAGCGCCAGCTTGCCCTGAAAACGGGGGCCAAACAGCGACTTGCCCTGCTCTGCGCCAAGCAGGTTGTAGTTGCCGATAAAGCTTGCCACAAACTCGCTGGCGGGGCGGGTGTAGATCTGCTCCGGCGTGCCGCTCTGGACGATGGATCCCTTGTTCATCAGGAAGATCCGATCCGACATGGTAAGCGCCTCCTCCTGATCGTGAGTCACGAAGATGGTGGTGAGCTCAAGGCGCTGCTGGATCTCGCGGATCTGCTGGCGCAGGCTGCGGCGGATTCGGGCATCCAGCGCCGAGAGCGGCTCGTCCAGCAGAAGGATCCGCGGCTGCACCACCAGAGCCCGGGCCAGCGCCACTCGCTGGCGCTGGCCGCCGGAGAGCTCGGCCGGATAGCGGCGCTCGAAGCCGGTCAGCTCCACCAATTCCAACGCCTCCTGCACGCTGGCGGCCAGATCCCGTCCCGGCTGGGGCTTCATTTTGAGGCCGAAAGCGACGTTGTCCCGCACCGTCATGTTGGGGAACAGCGCATAGCTCTGGAATACCATGCCGATGCCCCGCTTCTGGGGCTCCTGCCAGGTGATATCTTCACCGGCCACCCGCACCTGACCGCCATCCACCGGGGTGAGCCCGGCCAGCGCCCGCAGCAGGGTGGACTTGCCGCAGCCGGAGGGGCCGAGCAGGGTCACCAGCTCCCCCTTGCGGATGCCGAATTCAATCCCCTCGAATACCTTGGTGTCGCCGTAGGATTTGTGCAGTTGATTCACTTCTAGATGGAACATGTTGATTCACCGATGAAATCTGTTCGCCGCCCAGGTGAGCAGCAGGGTCAGCAGGAAGTAGCTCATCACCAGCGCGCTGGTGAAGTGGCCCGAGGTTGAACGCATGTTGTAGAGATAGACCTGCAGGGTCTCGTAACGAGTGCCCACCAGCATGTTGGCAAACACGAACTCGCCGAGCAGGAAGGAGAGCGAGAGAAACAGCGCCGCCAGCAGCCCCTTGCGCAGACAGGGGATCACCACCAGCAGGAAGGCGCGGGCGCTGCTCGCCCCCAGCAGGTGGGCGGCATCCATCAGATCTTTCAGCGGCACCCCTTGCAGGCTGTTGGCCAGCGCCCGGTACATAAAGGGGAGCACCACGGTGAACCAGGTGCCGATCAGGATCCACGGCGTGCCGATGATGGGCAGAATGCCGTCGGCGTAGATCTGCAGCAGCCCGACTGAGGAGACCACCGGCGGCACCGCAAAGGGAAGCAGGATCAACAGGTTCATCCAGGGATCCAGCTTGGGGAAGTAGTAGGCCACCACCAGCACGGTCGGCACCAGCACCAGCGTCCCCAGCAGCAGGGTGGCGAAACAGACCAGGAGGCTGCGGCCAAACGCAGCCAGAAAGCGCGGGTCGCCCCACAGTTTGAGATACCAGTCGAGAGTGAAGCCATCCGGCAGCAGGGTCGCCCCCCAGCGGGTGGAGATGGAGTAGAGAAAGGTAGCCAGCAGCGGCAGCAGCAGGGTGGCGACCAGCCCCCCCAGCACCCAGCGCGGCCAGCTCGGTTGCAAATCACGCATGGGATTGCCCCTTGTTCACATAGCTCTTTTTCAACAGCCACTGGTTGGCGGCCGTCACCACCCCCAGCAGCACCATCAGGATCACCGCCAGCGCCGCCGCCATGTTGGGCTCGAGGAAGATGTCGCCAGAGACCAGACTGGCCACCCGGATGGTCACCAGATTGAAGTTGCCGGTGGTGAGGGCGTAGGCGGAGGCATAGGCTCCCACTGCGTTGGCAAACAGGATGATCAGGGTGCCGAGCAGCGCCGGCGTCAGCACCGGCAGCGCCACGTGCCACACATACTGCCCCTTGCTTGCGCCGAGCAGTGCGGCGGCCTGCGGCCACTCATCCTGCAGCGCATCGAAGGCCGGGTAGAGCAGCAGCAGGGCGAGCGGGATCTGGAAGTAGGTGTAGATGAGGATGAGGCCGCTGCCCGAGTAGAGGTTGAAGCCGTCGATGAGGCCCCAGGATTTCAGCAGCAGGGTCACCGCACCATTGATCCCGAGAATGATGATAAAGGCGAACGCCAGCGGCACCCCGCTGAAGTTGCCGGTCATGGTGACAAAGGCCAGCAGCACCCGCTTGACTCGCTCGCCGCTGTGGCGCAGCGCGGCCGCCCCGAGGGTGCCGATGGCAAGTCCCGCCAGACTGGCGAGACCGGCGATGCGCAGTGAGTTGCCGAACGATTGCAGGTAAAAGGGGGAGCTCAAAATCTCCCGGTAGTAGTCGATGCCCCAGCCATCCGGGGTCTGGAAACTGCCCACCAGCACCCACACCATGGGGGCGAGCTGGAACAGGATCATCAAGAGGATAAAGGGCAGCAGCACCAGCGCGGGCAGCCAGTGGCGGCGCACCTTCTGCTTGGTTGCCACGGGTTGATCCACCAGGATCTCGGTGGTTGCAGGCATCATCAGTGCACCTCGCGCATAAAGGCAGCCTTGAGCAGCGGTGGCGCTGCCGGCTTGTCGTGGGAAATACCCAGCAGATCCGCCATCAGGGCGCAGAGCTGGGTCTGGGCAATCGCCACCCCATCCGGCCAGCGTTCGACGAAGGCATCGCCAAACAGCCAGAGCGGCACGGTGCGCTCTTCAGGCAGGGTGCCGCCGTGGCTCAGGTCGTTGTTCATGCCGTGATCCGAGGTGACTACCACCTGATACCCCTCCGCCAGCCACTGGGGCAGCAGATCGGCCAGCAGGCTGTCCATCCGGCGCGCCTGATTGCGGTACTGGCGGGAGTCGAAGCCAAACTTGTGGCCCGCATCGTCCACCCCCATCGGGTGGATCAGCAGAAAATCGGGATCGTAATGGCTGCGCAGCCACTCGCCATCCATCAGCAGATGGCTGTCGGGGTAGTTGTCATCCCAGTAGAAGCAACCGTGCTGGATCGGCAGCTGCTCGTCGTGGGTAAAGCGATCGCGGGCCGACAGCCAGGGGCTCTTGTTGTAAAGCTCGCTCACCCAGTAGTAGGCCGCCGCTGCGGTGCGTTTACCCGCGGCGCGGGCCAGATGGAAGATGGAGTCATGCAGACTGAGGCGACTCACCCCGTTGTGGGTGATGCCGCTCGCCACCGGCGGTACACCGGTCAGGATGCACTCGTAGAGAGGCCGGGAGAGGGATGGCAGGGCACAGCTGAAGGTCGTATAGAGACCGCGCTCCGCCTCCACCATGCCTGCGAGGTAGCCCATCCCATGGGCTACCCCGGCAGAGAGGCCATCCACAAGTACCACTATCACCTTGTGTTGCACTGGCCGCTCCTTACTGCATGTAGATCATGACGTTCTCTTGCCACTGACGCGGCAGGGCCTTGGAGCTCTGCTCCCAGGCGGCGTGATCCTGCACCGGCTTGGCCTTGGCATACTGCTCGGCCGGCAGCAGCTTGGCCTTCACGTCATCCGGCAGCGCAACGTTGCTGCGGATCGGGCGGGCATAGCCACGGGCCAGGTTGATCTGACCGGCATCGGAGAGGATGTATTCCCGCGCCAGCTTGGCGGCGTTGGGGTTCTTGGCCCACTTGTTGATGATGGTGGTGTAACCGGCGATGACGGAGCCGTCGCTCGGGATCACCACCTCAAACTTCTTGGGGTCGATCTGGTCGCGGTAGTTGAGGGCGTTGAAGTCCCACAGCACCCCCACTTCCACCTCGCCCTTCTCGATATTGGCTATGGTGGGGTCGTTCAGCGACAGACGGCCCTGCTGGGCCAGCTTGCCGAACAGCTCCAGCGCAGGCTTGAGATTCTTCTCGCTGCCGCCGGTGGCATAGGCCGCGGCCAGCACGCCGTTGTTGGCCTGCGAGGCAACACCCACATCACCCAGCGTTACCTTGTAGTCGCCACCCAGCAGGGATTGCCAGCTGGTGGGGGCGGCCTTGACCAGATCCTTGTTGATCAGGAAGGCGATGGTGCCGGTATAGGCCAGCATCCAGTGACCGTCCGCATCCTTGGCCCAGTTGGGAATATCGGCCCAGGTGGAGGGTTTGTAGGGCTGGGTAACACCCTGCTTGACCGCAACCGGACCGAAGGCGCCGCCCACATCGCCGATATCGGCGGTGGCATTGGCCTTCTCGGCGGCGAACTTGGCGATCTCCTGCGCCGAGCTCATGTCGGTATCCTGATGCTTGATGCCGTAGATGCTGCCCAGCTGCTGCCAGGTATCCTTCCAGTTGGCCCAGCTGTCGGGCATACCGATGCTGTGGAGCTGGCCTTCGCCGCGGGCGGCCTTTTCGAGATCCGCGATATTCTCGGCTGCAAAAAGTGGTTGGCTGACGGCCACCAGGGCCAGTGCACTTGCGATCACGCTTTTCATCATTCCATCCCTCTGGACTAGGTCAGTTAAGGTTCGAGAGGGATGCTAGAGGGGAATTGTGACGGTCGCGGGGCGTTTTGATGGCAGTTTGATGACAATCACCCTGTCATGGCGCTGTCATCCACAGCAGTTACAACTCTGAACCCGAGTGAGGCTGGACTACTCCAGTAAGGGCTGAACCAACAAGGGCTAAGCCAGCCCGCACAGCCAAGATTAGCGACAGGGATATGAGCGTGATTGAACCGAGATTGAGCGAGCAGAGAGTGAACGAACAGAGCATGGCCGATGGCCGCTCCTCCTCCAAGTGTGAACAGATTTGCCAGACCCTGCGCCGCTATATCGGCAGCGGCCAATTGGGGGCCGGGCAGCAGCTACCCGCCGAACGGGCCCTGAGCGAGCGTTTCGCCACCACCCGCATCACCATCAAGGAGGCGCTCTCCAGCCTCGAAGCGGATGGCCTTATCTACCGGGCCGAGCGGCGCGGCTGGTTCGTGGCCCCGCCTCGCCTCACCTACGATCCAGCCATCCACACTCACTTTCACCAGTGGATCGGCGAGCAGCAGCGCACCGCCGAAACCCGAGTGCTGGCCCACGGTAGCGAGCTGGCCAGCAGCGAGCTCTGCCGCTGGATGGGGCTGGATCCTTTTACGCCGCTCTACGAGATCCGCCGTCTGCGTCTTATCGATGGCCGCCCTGTGCTACACGTCAGCCATCACCTGCTGGCGAGTCGCTTTCCCGATATTGCCAGCGCACCGCTGGCGAGCTCCCTCACCGAGCTCTATCAGCAGCGCTATGGCATAGGCCAGGGCGGGGCGAGTCTCGAGATCACTCCCTCGGCAGCACGGGGCGCCATCGCCCGCGCCCTCAATCTGGCGGAGGGGAGCGCCGTGCTACGGCTGGTGCGGGTCAACTACGACGAGCGAGGCGCTCTGGTGGATTGCGATATCGAGCACTGGCGGCCGGATGCGATCCGAATCTGCCTCGATACGCGAGCGTTGCAGCCGCTCGCAGGCAAGCCGCAGCAAACCCGGCTCGCGGAGCAGGGGTGAGTCGGCACGCAACGCCAGCCTGGAAGGGGGAGGCGGATCCTCTGGATCCGCCGGGATCAGTTGTCGATATTGGGGATCATGTCGTCGAAGCTCTGATAGCCGCAATCGGCCAGTTGCAGCGACATGGTGTAGGTCTTGGCGTGCTCCTGCTGGCCAATGGCGGGGCGGTTGAGCTTGATCTCCTGATGCCAGTACTCCTTCATACGTTCGATCAGCGCCATCGCCTCCCCCTCGTTGAGGTGCAGCTGACAGAGCGCCATGTAGTTGTTCGACTTGTGCATGTTCTCCACCAGATACTCCCCCAGCACTGACATTGCCTGCCGTGCCTGCTGGCGGGCGAAACGGCTGTGCTGCTCGAAGCTGATGCGCTCGCTGATCAGGAAGTGGTAACTGTTGTCGATACCGAGTTGCAAAATACCGAGCTTCTCCAACTTGCGCAGATAGAGGTAGCAGGAGGCATCGGTCAGGCCGTACTCCCGCTTGAGATCGATCAGCGTCTTGTCACGCCAGAAGATATTGGCGAGAAAGGCGTAGAGACCGGGCTCGTTGTGAAACGCCTCGTCCTGCTCCTGGGTGAAGACGGCGCGCCGGCTCTGGGCATCCTGAGTGCGATCCAGCAGCTCCTCGAACGAGAGCCCCACCAGATGGCAGATCTCCAGCAAGGTATCGAACGGCAGGGATGGTTTGTTCATCATCCGCTTCACGGTCGCGATGGAGACCCCCATTGCCTCCGCCAGCGTCTGATAGCGGATCCCCTTGTCGGTCAGGGTCTTCTTCAGGGTATCGAGGATATTGTTGGCCAGGGTCTGGCTGTAGGTCATGCCACTCTTCCTTGTTATCGCACTTTCATTGCATGGTTATGCCAATTCAGCTTCTGACCTGTTCTTACCTGAAAGGCTCAGATATTGACACCGAAAAAACAGTCTAGAGAAAAAACCACCCGATATCCCAGTGAGGACCGACCAGTTGAACGGTGGGGTCGCAGAATGTGACACCAGACAGTGCATATCTTTCAACCCGCAAACATTTTGCTAGTGCTGCATAGAACATCGCGCATAATCGAAACGTATCGAATTCAAGACCCTTCCTGGTTGAGAAATCGATTGTTTGCTTCCAAATTTTTATCTTTTAAACCGTAAGGTTTTTTCTCTTTCCTGGCATTGGGCGGCGCAGATAGCACCGCCCTTTTCTTTTCCCTGAATTCGCCGGTCAGGTCAAGGGCCCCGGCACGGAGCAGTGCCAGCGGCCACATGCAACCCACTGATGAGCCGACTGTGAAGTCCTTTCTGACAAGATATCCTGAACAACTATCAATGCTTATTTATTGTCATCCAATATATTTTACAGCGTACATGAAAAGTTTTTAATTAATATAAAGTGAATATCAACCTCGTCGCTTTAAATACCAAAATAGATGTTTAAACTGCCTTTGTGAAAATAATGGAACAAAATTAATCACCCTTTGCTATCAATATCAACCTGGTACTCCCTCTACTCATCCAGTCAGCACACCGCAATAAAGAGATAAACGTCTCAAAAGACCCCCTTTCGATAGCATGCACTCGTCATCACCACTCATCAGATAAGCCTCATAAGACCACCAAAAATCACAATGGGAACAATCCCAATCCTTAAGAAGAGCAAAAAACAGGCAAAAAGATAGATTTTTTTCTCATAGTTTCACCTTGTCTACTGTTCGAAAAACAAACAACAAGGCTCAGCTCGAGATAAATGGCATCTGAAATGGTAATTTTGCACTCCTTAAACATAACCCGTGACGGGATAAAACAACATTTCCATTTAAATCAATAACATAAAAGAAAACGTAAAAGTAAAGACAGTCAATTGACTCACCAATTAATTATTTAAATCTCAATAAAGCTAAAACTCTAATAACACCATTTATTAAACAAGAGAGTCCTGCTGGCGGCCCGTATAATTTAGATTAATGGATAGAACGCACCCTTGTTATTCATAAATACGCTGACTATACTGCGGCCCCTCTGTGAAAGCAGAGCGATGACGGAAATATAAAAAGCTTCATGGATTGAGCGATATAAATCACACGCAGTTCACGCAACATAAGGTTTATTTATCCATGAACAAGTTTAATAAAATTGCCGCTTTCTCCCTGATTGCTCTGGCCATGAATGGCAGCGCTCATGCCGAAGGCTGGTATGCAGGTCTGGATCTGACCACCTCCAAGATGGATCTCGACGGTGACCTCCAGCGCGTGTATGACGCCAAAGTGATCGACGACCAGCTCGACGGCGGCAGCCTGATCGTGGGTTACAGCTTCAACCCCTGGCTGGCCGTTGAAGGTGGCCTGCACGCCCAACAGATGGATCAGCTGACCTGGGTGACCTCCCAGATTGCGACCGGCTTTGCCGACACCACTATCGAAACCCGCAGCATCAGCCTGGCCGCCAAGCTGAGCCAGCCGCTGGCCTGGGGCTTCAGCGCCTATGCCAAGCCGGGCATTGCCTACACCCGCACCGAAGTGGACGTTGTCGGCAACGCCACCATCCTGGGTCTCAGCGGTCAGGTAAGCGAGAGCGCAACCAAGAGCAAGGTACACCCCAATCTGGAAGTGGGTCTGGACTACGCCTTCAACGATCACTTCTCTGCCGGTATCGGTTACGAGCGCCAGTTCAACGCCCTGAGCCTGGGTGACGAGCACTACTCACTGGATACCTTCAAGCTGGGTGTGCGCTACCACTTCTAAGTCGCACCTCCCCCAACCATGCTGTTGTGCCTGAATGCAAAAGGGCCGCAGGTTTCACGCCTGCGGCCCTTCTATTGGCTGATGTGTCGTCAGCAGATCTGGTTCTTGCCCTGCTGCTTTGCCTGATAGAGCGCCCGATCGGCGCGTACCATCAGACTCTCCTTCTGCTCGCCCTGATGATACTCCGCCACTCCGAAGCTCATGGTGGTGACACCGCGGGGACAGATGGGGTGCGTCACCATCAATGCCTGAAACTTGTTCGCCACCACCAGCGCATCGTCACGGCCGGTATTGGGCAACAACACCATAAACTCGTCACCGCCCCAACGAGCCAGCAGATCGATCTCGCGGATATGGTCGCGCACCAGCGACACTATGTTAATCAGGGTCTGATCCCCGATATTGTGACCATAGCTGTCATTGATCTGCTTGAAGTTGTCTACATCCATGGCAATCACTGTAAAAGGCAAGTGGAAGCGGCGAGCACGCTCGCACTCCAGCTGTAACGCCCGCTCCAGCCGGTAGCGACTGGCAGCACCGGTCAGGGCATCTGTCTCCGCCAGCTGGCGATTCTCCTCGACTCTCTGTTGCAGCGCCTCGTTGAGTCGTACCAACTCGGCGGTGCGCTCCGCCACCAACTGCTCCAGCGACTGATTGCGCAGCTCCAGCTGCTCCAGCAGCAATTTGCTGGCGTGGATATTGCGATGAGCACCGATCATCCGCGCCACAGAACCATCAGCGTTGCGCTCTATGATGCGACCACAATCCTCAATCCAGAGGTAACTGCCATCCCGGCAGCGGCAACGATACTCGGCACAATATTCAGACGCCTTGCCACCCAGGCAGGCATCGAACTTCTCCATCACACCGGCCAGATCATCGGGGTGGATCACCCCCTCCCAGGTGAAGACAGTATTGCCGAGGCTATGGGGCTCGTAGCCCAGCATCCGGTACCAACCGGGGTTGCGATAGACTAAACCGGTATTGGCGTGCCAGTCCCAGATGCCATCGCTGATCACCTCAAGAATGCCATGCACCACGGCTTCGCTGACATCCGAGATCCTGATCGTCTCACTCTCCTGCTGCATTGCGGCCATCCTTCTTCTATTCTGCCCCGCGCCAGTTCGGGGCCGTGCTAATTCCAGTCTCAAACACCAACTTGGCATACTGCAACAACGATGTCAGCCAGATCCCTACTCTACCACTGCTTTACCGGTTATCGATCGCTAACGACATGGGCTAAATCAGGGTGTCAGTAAGTGTGGCTCAAGTGCGCCCTGTTTACCGGATTTAACTCGCGATTCAGTCATTTGGGGGATGGGAAAAATGAGGGGTATGCCGGAGCAACCACAGAGGTCACTCGGCCAGAGTCAGTCGATAAAAATCCGTCTCCTGATGTTTCGGATTGGGGCGCAGAAATACCCAGCCAAAGCGCCGGTAATGATTCAAGGCCCGCACATTGGTACGGCTCACGGAGAGGATCGCCCATTTGCAGCCAGCCCCCAGCAACTGCTGGCGGATATAGGCCTGCAACACGGCAGCCAAACCGGTGCCACGATATTCGGGGAACAGATAAATCAGCTGCACATAGCCAGTCTCGGGCTCATCGGAAAAGCTGCGAAACTCCAGCTGGCCCACCCGTTGTTCACCCGCCCAGACATGAAGGTAGTGCCATTGAGCTTGCCCCAGCCTTTCGCGGATCCGCTCCCGATAGCCGTCGATAAAGTCGGCAAAACCATCATGGGTATGAAAGCTGCAAAAATAGGCATCCCTGCGCGCCTGCACACAGAACTCGTAATCCCGATCCAGATCGATGGTGTTAAATTCAAGTCTCAAGCAATGACATCCTGTCGTGTGTTGGTTGGATGCAGGGTGTAATAAGCGCAGCGCATTACACCTTTTGGCAGATAAATAGCAGCGGTGCAATTCACTTCGTTCTTTGCACCCTACCCACCTTCACCCTACCCTCTCCCAGAGGGAGAGGGGATAAAGCGGCACCGGAAATATGATCGCCAGCCACACAGGTTCGATTAGAGAAGCGTAATCGGACAGCGGTAACAGCATTGCTCCCTTCTCCCGTTTATTTAAAAAGGAGGAGAAGGGCCGGGGATAAGGGGAAGGAAAAAGAGATTTCGCGGTAAACGTTGGGCTTCACTACGCTCAGCACCAACCTACGAGATGTTCAACAGTTAAATACCCAGGCGATGTCGCTGCTCATCCGATAGTGGATTTTTTAAGGCTTCTTGGTATGCCGCCTCGCATTTTCGCCAGAACTCATAATGACATGCACGTAGCTCAATTCCGGCAATTGCTTCAAAGCGAACCCAAAATATATATCGTACCGGACCAAGGCTTATTGAACTTCGAAAGCTTGTGGGGTTTTGTGTTTTTGAGTCGAAGGGAACAATAAGTCCTCCATGCGCTGCGAATCTATGTTCTCCGAGCTTATGGCGATAAGCTTCATAGGTCGGATCTACATCAATGTGTAGAAAGATAATGTTTCGCTTCGTCTGTCCTATAGCAAACTCGCAAGCTTCTAATGGACGGGGGCAGCATGATTCAGCCACATGGCAACATAATAGTTTGGCAAAGTATCTAAATACATTGAGGTAATCCTCTGAGCCAGAGGTATATTGTGGCAAGCTGAATGCTAACGAAGGATCTCGACCCTCTGACAAAAACGAAAAGACCAACGCATGAAACCGGTCGAATTCATGGTCAGCAGCCTGTGTACGAGTTCCATTACACAAGGAACACATCCGAGCTGAGAAGTGGAAGGCTCGGGATTTCGGGCCTTGTGCCAAACGAGGTATGCTTTCGCCATCGAAATTGCCGATGAACATGGCATCCTTCCCGAAAATTTTTCGCAAAGCAGAAGCTTTTATTTTGTGTTCTCCGGTGAGCGATTCACCAGACCCGCACAGGCAACAACTTTCTACTTGGTACGGCTCGAATAATATTCCCATCAAAAGGCTCCAAAGATACTCAGAATTGGCGGATTCACCTCTGTAGTGCAACGCCCGCTTAAAAATCAGGCGGCCTTGAGTAACTCGTCAAATATCACCTGAGATTGTTTAAACCCCCAACATCTGCGGGGCCTTGAAGTTGAGCCACTTTTCGAAGGCTAAAAATATATCCACGGTCACTAGGCTCAAATTACTGCTCTATGGAGTACCCCAACCTCTCCGCCAATCCGGAATAACGCTCGGTCTTTTTCCGCACAGCTTGGGCCAGCAGGGCGCGATCGCCGTAGAGAGCGAGGCGGGCCTTGGCGCGGGTGATGCCGGTATAGACCAGCTCGCGGGTCAGCAGCGGGCTGGGGCTGTCGGGCAGCACCAGCACGGTATGGGCAAATTCCGAGCCCTGGGATTTGTGAATGGTCATGGCGTAGACCGTCTCGTGGGGCGGCAAGCGGCTGGGCAACAGGGCGCGCAGAGTGCCATCCGGCTGCTCAAACCATACCTTGAGCCGCCCACTTTCATCGGGCAGGCAGAGCCCCATATCGCCGTTGTAGAGGCCGACCCCGTGGTCGTTGCGCACTACCATCACAGGGCGACCAGCATACCAGTCGCCATCGCGGGCAATCAGGCCGGCCCGTGACAGGGCCAGTTCAAGCCGCTCGTTTAGCCCCAGCACCCCGAACGGGCCGTCTCGCAGGGCGCAGAGGATCTGGAAGCTGTTGAATGCCTTGAACACGGCGGCGGGCGCTTCCCCCGCGCGGGCCGCCTTCAGATAGCTGCCGTAACCGGCCACCCCTTGGGCAATCAGGGCATCGTAGGCCTCCCCCGCCCAGGGGTGCAGGCTGATATCGGCAAAGCCCATGCCCCAGACCGCCTCCACCGCCGTGGCATCGCCGCTGTTGCAGGCGCGCGCCAGCTGGCCGATGCCCGAATGCTGATCAAAACGCCAGCTCTTGGCCAGCAAACAGAGGCTGTCGCGCACCGGAGCCCCTGCGGGCGTGCCCTGCAAGCGGTAGCCGGTCTGGCGGGAGAGCCAATCCGCCTGCGCCGGGCTGATGCCCTGTTCGATAAAGCTGCAGATATCGCCGAGCACGGCCCCAGCCTCCACCGAGGCGAGCTGATCCTTGTCGCCGAGCAGGATCAGGCGGGCGTGGCTCGGCAACGCATCGAGCAGGCGCGCCATCATCGGCAGATCGACCATGGAGGCCTCATCTACCACCAGCAAGTCGAGGTGCAGTGGGTTGCCCGCGTGGTGGCGGAACTGGCTGCGCCCCGGAATAACCCCGAGCAGCCGGTGCAAGGTGCCCGCTTCGGTGGGGATCGCCTCGACCCACTCAGGGGGCAGATCGAGGGCCTGCAAGGCAGAGCCGATACTCTCGGTGAGACGCGCCGCCGCCTTGCCGGTGGGGGCCACCAGCCGGATCGCCGGGGCCTTGCCAGCCTGCAGGCCAGTCTCCACCAGAATGGCGAGCAGTTTGGCAACCGTGGTGGTCTTGCCGGTGCCGGGGCCGCCGGAGATCACCGCAAAGGGGCGCGCCGCCGCGGTGGCCGCCGCCAGCTTCTGGCCGTTGCAGCAGAGCGCCTCGGGCACCAGCGTATCCAGTTTGCTCAGGTCACTCGCCGCCTGGGCGCTGGCCAGCAGTGCCTCGATGGCGGGCCAATCCACTTCATTGGGGAACACCAGATCCAGATACTTTTCGGTAAAGTGGCGGGCGGAGAAGTCAGGGGCGAGGCGGGCTTTCAGCAGCGCCGCGAACACCAGCCCATAGTCGCGGGCAAACAGCCGCGACAGGGCGGGGGCTATCTCCGGCCATTCGGCGCGCTCGCTCAACGCGCGCAGATGGCGGGCCACCCCCTGCTCATGATCGTGGTAGCGGGTGAGGTAGAGCCGACCGTGCCACAGCCGCAGCGGCCAGCGCGGGGCAAGCCCCTCATCCTGCTCGGTTCCAACCAAGGGACTAGCCGCAAACAGAGCGGGCCAGCGGGCAGGATCCGCCAGATCCAGCAACAGATCCCGGCTCTGCTGGGGATCCAGCCCGAACGGCCGTAAAGCTCCACTCGCCAACATCTCAAGGGGCAGACAGACATGGCCGCGCCCCAGCTCGAAACAGGTGAGCGCCGCCCCCAGCACCAGCTCGGGGCTGCCGCCAAGGTCGGCCACCAGCCTGGCAAATTGCAGATCCAGCTGGCGGATGCGGCCAGCCAGCGCCAGTGTTTTCAACCGTTCAACCATCATTGCGCTGGCTGCGGTGCTGATCATGGTGCCGCTCATGCCTCTACCTCGTTTAATTCTGTTGATGAAACACCGCCTGAGCGATCACCGTTTCTAAACAACTCATCCAGCCCCAGCACCAGTTCACGGCTCGGGCGGATATGGAAAATGCCCCCCTGCGGCATGCCGCGCAGGAACAGATAGAAGACCCCGCCAAAATGCTGCTCGAAGTCGTAGCCCGGCAGGCGCAGGGTGAGCAGCCGGTGCAGCGCCAGCGAGTAGAGCTGGTATTGCAGGTCGTAGCGGTGCTCGGCCATCGCCCGCTCCAGCGCCGGACGGCTGTAATCGGCGGGGCTCATGCCGAGGTGGTTCGATTTGTAGTCGAGCAGATACCAGCGCCCCTGCCACTCGAACACCAAGTCGATAAAGCCCTTGAGCATCCCCTGCACGGTGGCAAAGCTCAGCGGCTTGTTGCCCCGCGACAGCGGGTCGTGCTGCTGGCAGAGCGCAGTCAGCGCCGGTGCCGTCACCCGTCCCATGGGCAGGAAGAACTCCAGCTCCACCTGTTTGCGCTCGGGCGCCAGATCCCGCAGCCGTACCGGCTCGCCAAAGCCGGTATCGAGCGGAGTATCCAGCACCGCCTCCACCTGCTGTTGCAACACCGGGGCCCAGCTCTCGTCGAAGCCATCCTGCGCCAGCAAGGTAGCGATATGCTCTGCCAACGGCTCGCCAGCGGCGCTCTGAAAGTCGATGGTCTCGAACAGGCTGTGCAGCAAGGTGCCGGGGCGCGCCCCTTTCGGGAAGGTGAAGATGGAGGGCTGGGGCGCCTCGTCCGGTTGCTCGGACGCCAGCGCAGCCGCCTCGGTCACTACCTCGTCATCGAAACCGGGATTGGCGAGTACGCCCTTGCTGTGACCGTGGCCCTGCGCCGCCAGCCCGGAGTAGGAGCTGATCCACCAGTCCCGCTCAAGGGAACCTGTAAAGTGGCGCACCTGCGGCTCGCCCAACTGCTCCTCCTCTGGCGGCAGCGGGGCCGGACGGGTGAGCGAGGGCTCACCGACAGCCACCCCGGGCAGCGCCTGTGCCAGCTCGGTCAGCGCGGTCGCCAGGGTTTCGGCATCCCCCTCCTCGCCCTTTTGCAGCAGGTAGCCGATGGCGGTGTGGTGCAGGTCGGTCTTCTCCGACTTGCCCGCTCCCGCCCGCACCGGCGCCAGCCCCAGCCAGGTGGCGTAGACGCCCCGGGTCAGCGCCACATAGAGCAGCCGCAGGTCTTCGGCAAGGCGCTCCCTGTCCGCTTCGGCGAGCGACGAGTCGGCGCCGGTCAGATCGAGAATGGTGCGATTGCCCGCCTCGTCCGCCTCGTGATAGAGCGGGGTCTCGGCGGTTCTGTGGCTACAGATAAAGGGCAGGAACACCAGCGGGTACTCCAGCCCCTTGGATTTATGGATGGTGACGATCTGCACCAGCTTGCGCTCGGATTCGAGGCGCAGTACCTGCTCCGCATCCTGGCCGTTGGGGCGGCTCACCGCCTCCCCCAACCAGCGCAGCAGGGCGTACTCCCCGTCCAGCTCGCTGCTCACCTGTTGCAGCAACTCGCCGAGATGGAGGAAGTTGGTCAGCCGCCGCTCGCCGTAGGGGCTCGCCAAAAGCGAAGAGGCGAGATTGCGCCGGTGCAGCAGGGCCCGCAGCATCGCCAGCACGCCGCGGCGGTGCCAGATCTTGCG
Source organism: Aeromonas sp. 600479 (assembly GCF_049175515.1). Lineage (NCBI taxonomy): Bacteria > Pseudomonadati > Pseudomonadota > Gammaproteobacteria > Aeromonadales > Aeromonadaceae > Aeromonas > Aeromonas sp. 600479. The sequence goes on along the minus strand of NZ_JAAKVF010000005.1, from coordinate 15,966 downwards.
GTACTCCATAAACTCCTGCACCGCGCTCTCCCACGCTCGCTCGTCGCTGGCCAGACCATCGAGCGCCTTGGCGTCGAGATCAAACAACCCGGTGGCGAGCGCCGCCCGCAGGCTGCGCTCTTCGCTCGGGTTCTGGCAGGCGTGCAGGATTAGCAGGATCTCCCGCGCCTCCACCTGCTCCAGCACGCTCTCGCGGTTCGACAGATAGACGGAGGCGATGGCGAGGCGCGCCAGCTCCTGCTGCACCAGCTTGCCCTCGGCGCCAGTGCGCACCAGCACGGCGATATCTCCGGCCTTCACCGGTTCGTCGATAATCTCTATTTCGCCATTTTCTTTCTTTTTCTCTCCGAAAAACCGGGCTTTGCCCTCTTGGGACAAGCTAAGCAACCGGTGGATCTCGGCGGCGGTGGCGCGGGCCATCTTGCTCTGGTAATCCCCCCGATTGAAGGTGGGCTGGCCGGTCAACTGCCAGCAGTGGAGCACGGGGGCGGTGGCACCATCGAGCAGCAGCGCCTTGCTCTTGCCCTGCGCCTCCACCGGCAGGAAGGGGATATCCGCTTCGTAGATAAAGGGATCCTTGGCTCGCTCGAACAAGCCGTTGACCGCCCCCACCAGCGCACTGCTGGAGCGCCAGTTGCGCCCGAGGGTGTAGTGGGCGCTCACATTTCGCCGCGCCTGAATGTAGGTAAAGATGTCGGCGCCGCGAAAGCCGTAGATGGCCTGCTTGGGGTCACCGATCATCAGCAGCGCCGTGTCGGTGTGGCCACCGTAAAGCCGATGGAAGATGCGGTACTGCTGGGGATCGGTATCCTGAAATTCATCGATCATCGCCACCCGGTAGGTGGCGCGAATGCGCTCGCAGAGCCGCTCGCCAAGACTTGAGCCGAGCGCCCCGTCGAGATCTTTGAGCAGGTCATCGAACGAGAGCTGATGGGCTTGGCGCTTGCTCGCCTGCATCCGGCTGCGCACTACTTTGGCCGCCCGTTGCAGGATGAGATCCCGAATACCGGGGCGGCTCGCCAGCAGTTCATCGATTTGGCTGAACAGCGGCAGGGTCGGCACAGCGCCCCCCTTCTTGAGGTTCTCCTCCAGCACCGTCTGGCCAAAGCGCTCCAGCTCCTTCGGGATGGCGTAGCCACTGCTCTCGTCCTGTGCCCAGTCGGCTATCTTGGCAAGCCACCCTTCGTAGTTCTTGCCGGTGTAGCGACTGATCTGGCCGTCGGTCTGGCGGCGGATCTCGTCCGTCTGCGCCAGCCACTCGCTCTTCACCGCCGCAATGCGACTCATGGCCGCCTGATGGCGGGCGGCGAGGGTCTCGTCCCCCAGTGCGGGGTGGATCTCCAGCTCGCTGTTGTCGAGCCAGCTGCCCATCTCCCGCAGCAGGGCGGCGGGGCTCGGCCAGAGCGCACGCACCGCGCTGGCGAGGGTTTTATCCACCGGATAGAACTCGGCGCGCCAGTAGTCGCTCACCGCCTGCAGCCTGAGCTGGCTGTCGTCGGTAAGAAATTCGGTTTCAAAGAGGGCGCCCGACTCGAAAGCGTTCTGTTTCAGCATCCGCTGGCAGAAGCCGTGGATGGTAAAGACCGCCGCCTCGTCCATCTGCCGCTCGGCAGCCAGCAGGCGGCGGGCCGCCAGTTCGTGATCCTCCAACTCGTCCAGCAGTTGGGCCAGCAAGGCATCATTGCTATGGCCGCGCATAAAGGCGAGCCGCGCCTCGTGAATGCGGCCGCGGATCCGCCCGCGCAGCTCGGCAGTGGCCGCTTCGGTAAAGGTCACCACCAGAATTTCGGTCACCGAGAGCGGCCGCTCGTGGGCGCTCGGCTGACCGGCATCAGCCCCCTCTTCAATGAGCGGGCCGTGGCCCAGCAGCAGGCGCAGGTAGAGGCCGGCGATGGTGTATGTCTTGCCGGTACCGGCGGAGGCTTCGATCAGTCGTTCACCATGGAGGGGAAAACGCAGGGTATTGAGCGGGTTAGCCATTATTTCAGCTCCTCCAGGGTCTTGAGCAGCGGGGTCAGGTGTTCGCGGGCCAGCGCCTGCAACTGCCCCAGCACCTCGTCATCGAGTTCGGGGAAGCAGCGGGCGACGTAAACGTCTTGCCCCTCCCCATTGATCATCCAGCCGCCGTTGAAACGGGTGAGAGCCGCCTTGTCGGCCGCCTCCGGTTTGTCCGGATCCTTCTCGATCGCCTTGAGCCAATCCCAGGCAGTGTTGGGGAAGAAGGGCAGCGGCCGCTTCATCCCCTGCGCCCAGCACGCCACCAGCGCCGCCAGCTTGGGCCGCGCCTCGTCGGCAGAGAGCTTGGGCAGTCGCAGACTCTGTTTGGCATCGAACAGCAGGGTGTCGCCGGGGGCGCCACTCAATGAGAGGCAGAGGTGCTGGATCCAGCCCAGCAGCAGATCCTTGCCGTTGAAGCTGCCGGGTTTGACCACCAGCAAGCGCCCCTTCTGGGTGTCGATCCACCCTTGCAGCTGGCCCTGAGTGAGGGAGATATCGATCTCCACCGCCTGTTTTTCTGACTCATTGGCCGCAACCCATGGCCGCAGCCGATCCGCCAGCTTGCCCATCTCGGCATCCAGATCGTCCAGCAGCAGGCTGCCGAACCACCCTTGCGGCAGCAGGCCGGTGAGCTGCAACCGCTCGCGACGCTCGGTACTTTCACCTTCCGCCAGATGGGCATCGAGCAGCAGATCTTTCAGCTGATAATGTTGCAGGCCATCCAGCTCGAACGGCTCGCTGTCCTCGATGTTGGCTTCGTTCAGCTCAAACCACACCTTGAGGCGACGGTTGAGGAAATATTTGGTGGGCTGGCGATAGAAGCGCAGCAGCTCCGCCAGCTCCAGCCCCTGCTCCTTGCCCCATTCGGGGGGCAAAGGCAGCTCGCCGCTCTGGAAGTTGGCCGCGCCGCGCACCGGATTGAGGGCGGGCAACCAGTCGGCGGCATAGGTAAAGAGGCGTGAACCCGCCTCCGGGTAGAAGTAGTTGCGGCTGTAGGGGGTGAGCGGGTGCGCCACCATCAGGTGGTTGAGCAGCCGCTTGCCGGAGGTTTCGTCGTCCAGCTCCTCATCCCCCGCCAGCACAAAGCCCTGCCGCACATAGTCGATGAGTTCGGCCAGCAGCACGGATGGCACCTTGTCGCTGTTGTCCTGCGCGCTGAAGCCCTGATAGCTGATATAGAGCCCCTGCTGGGCGCTCAACAGTGCCTCGAGGAAGAGGTAGCGGTCATCATCACGACGGGAGCGATCCCCGCGCCGCGACGCCACCGCCATCAGATCGAACCCCATGGGAGCCAGGGTGCGCGGGTAGACACCGTCGTTCATGCCGAGCAGGCAGACCTGCTTGAAGGGGATGGAGCGCATCGGCATCAGGGTACAGAAGTTGACCTGACCGGCGAGGAAGCGCTGGCTGGAGCGGGACTCCCCCAGCACGCTGCCGAGGTAATCCTGCAACAGGTCAGCGGTAATGGGCTGCTCGAAACGGGCTTCACCAAGCCGGGTCTGCCACTCGGCCAGTTGGCTGCGAATCAGCTGGAGCTGACGCTCTTCATCTTCGTCGGCCAGATAGAAGCGCTCCAGCAGCGCCAGCAGGCAGGCGTTCCACTCCGCCAGCGGCTGCGCCTGTTGCAGCCGGGGCAGGAATTCGGCCAGCGAGTCGACGAACCAGGCGAGCTTGCCGAGCGCCAACCCCTGCTGCCCCTCGATATCGGCGTAAGGAAGAATGCCCGCCACCGGCTCGCCATCCCCCATGGCAAAGCCGAGCAGCATGCGGCGCAGGCCGAACAGCCAGCTGTTGCCGGACATGGGCGGCAGATCGAAACGGACGGGGTAGCCGTCGTCCAGCCCCCAGCGGATGCCGGTCTCCTGCACCCAGACCCGCAGCTGGTTGAACTCGTCGTCATCCAGCTCGAAACGGCGCAGCACGGCGGGCACCTCGAGAATGGCGAGCAGCTCCCCTGCCCCGAAGCGGGCATTGGGCAGCCTGAGCAGGGCGAGGAAGCTTTGCAGCAGCGGGCTCTCCTGACTCGCCGCCCGATCCGAGACCGCAAACGGGATCTGACCCCGCGCGCCAAACACCGCCTGAATGTAGGGGCCGTAGCTGTTCACATCCGGCATCATCACCACCACATCTTTCGGGGTGAGGGTCGGGTCCTGCTCGAACAGCGCCAGCAGCCGGTCGTGCAGCACCTCGAGTTCGCGCATCGGGCCGTGGCAGGCGTGGATCTGCAAGGATCCATCCGCCGGATCGATCGGGCTCTTGTGGTGGCTGCTGTCGAGATCGAACTGACCGGCGCCTCGCTCGGCCAGCTCCAGCACATCCTTCTGGATGGCGCGCAGCAGGCTGACATTGCCTTTGCCATCAACTTCGTCGATATCGACGAAAGCCTCGATTTGCGGCACCTCCAGCTCCATCAGCTGATGCAGGTAGTCGCGCCCCAGCTTGCCCATGGAGGCGAGCAGCGGGTTGGCGGGGCCCTGCAATGTCTCGATATCGGTGCCGGGTTTGAGCTTGTTTTCGAGGCGCGCCAGGGTCTTGCGATCCAGCAGATCCCCCCAGTAGTAGCGGCAGGGGTTGGTGACGAACAGGTGCACCTCCACCTCCGGCCGGCTGCCGAGGGCCAGCAGCGCCTCCACATAGCGCGGCGGCAGCGCCGAGATGCCGAATACGAACACCCGCTGCGGCAGCTTGCCCGGCAGATCGGCAGTACGCTCCAGCTCGTGGATAAACTCCTCGTAGAGGTTGGCGCGGTGGTAGCCACTCGGAGAGAGCGCCAACGTGCGGGCCACCAGCTCACGCCACAGCTCCGGCTGCCAGTCCTGACCGCTCACTCCGGCCAGCTCCTGACTCAATCCTTCCCCCTCTTCCCAACGGGCGATCCAGTCCGGCCGGTAGACCAGATACTGGTCAAAGAGATCCGCCACCTTCTGGCAGAGCTGCCACAACCGCACTTGCTCGGGATCCTTGACGGGATCTTCGTTCTCTCCACCGCCCAGATAGGCGGCGAGCGGGGCAAAGGCGGGCCTGTCCAGCAAGGCAGGCAGAATGGTCATCAGCTGCCAGCTCATGGATCCCTTGTTGTAGGGACTCTGGCGCGGTACATCCGCCAGCACCCGGGTGAACATCTCCCAGATAAAGCTGGCGGGCAACGGAAAGTCGATATTGGCGGCGATGCCGAAGGCTTTGGCCAGCTCCAGCTTGAGCCACTGGGCCATGCCCGGACTCTGTACCAGGATCTGCTCCCGATCGAAGGGGTTAGAGAGAGGGGCCTGCCGGATGCGGCTCACCAGCAGCTCCTTGAGCAGATCCAGCTGATTGGAGTGGTAGAGGGTAAACATGAGCAATTCCCGCCTGTGGATGAGAGGGGGCGAGGGAAAAGGCGAGCCATTTCCGTCACTTCACAAGAGAGAGAATTGTCGGGGATCGGGGGATAAGATGCAAAAGGCACTTGTGGCCAGCAGGCGGGTAAACCGCTGAACCATGAGGGACGCCGCAGATTTGTGCAGTACTATCTCGCAGACAGAAAAAAGCCGGTGCAGTTGCACCGGCCAAAAGGCTTGGAAAACTCAAACTGAGTGGCTGTTACCAGTTTTTGCCGAGACGGGCATCCAGACTGAAAGCCCCTGCTCCGGCCGCCGCCAGCGCCAGGAAACCTCCGGCCACTGAGACGTTCTTCATAAACATCAGCATCTGCATCTGTTCGGCAGGCTGATAGTGGAAAATAAAGGCAGCCATCAGGGTGAAACCGGCCAGCAGCACGGAGAGGCTGCGGGTAAAGAGACCCAGCACGACGGCAAGGCCACCACCCAGCTCAAGCAGGATCACCAGCGGCAACATAAAGCCCGGTACGCCCATCGCTTCCATATAGCCCTGAGTACCGGCGTAGCCGCCGATCTTGCTCCAGCCCGCCATTACGAACATCAGCGCCAGCAGTACACGACCCGCCAGCAGCGCTACATCTTTCATCTTGTCCATTTCATCTTCCTCGTTTGTGTCACATCACCGCTGACTGCTTCAGGGTAGGTCAAATAACAGGGCTTGGGTGGCACTGGTCGCAACCAGCTCCCACCGGTATTCATCACGACTGAGCACCCCGTCGCCGGGTCGGGCAGCCAGACCGTTGGCGGTCAGCTCCCCTGAAATCATCTGCAGGTAACCGTGTCGGCCAGCCAGAGCCCATTCGAGCGTCTCGCCCGGGGCCAGTTCCAGCCGCCATACGCGGGCCTGTTGGCGGATCCGCAGCGATCCATCCTCGCCATCCGGTGACGCCACCAGCGTCATGCCCGGTCTGGACTCTATCTTCTTCTGCTGATATCCGGGTGGCGTGCCAAACTCGTTCGGCTCGATCCAGATCTGCAACAGGGAGAGAGGATCCGTCTGCGAGGGGTTGTACTCGCTGTGGCGGATCCCGCTGCCTGCGCTCATCAGCTGGAAATCCCCTGCCGGGATCTGCTCGGCATGGCCGAGGCTGTCCTTGTGCTCTATGGTGCCTTGCAGCACGCAGGTGAGGATCTCCATATTGGCGTGAGGGTGGGTGGCAAATCCGCCACCCGGCGCAACCAGATCCTGATTGATCACCCGCAGTACCGAGTGCCCCATCCACTCCGGGTCATAGTAGTGACCGAAGGAGAAACTGTGGCGCGCGTCCAGCCAGCCAAAGTTGGCCTTGCCCCGCGCTTCTGCGGCTCTCAATTGCATCATGGTCTGCTCCTCATCTACCGGGACGGTTGATTAACGCTGTTTGCCGCTACCGATACCGAACGGAATACGGTATTCGCTGCTCTGGTCAGCCAGGCTGACAGTCAGGTTGCCCTGGGTACGGCTCGGGATATGCACCTGCTGGGTACCGGTCAGGTTGGCGTGGACTGATGCCAGCAGATCGCCAGACTCGTCACGCACTTCCAGCATCGGATTGCTTTTGCCATACATCGCAGCAGTGGCGTTCCACTTCACAAACAGCACGCCCGGAGTGGCGTTGAAGTCTGCCGGTACGGCAGCCTGCGCGAAACCAGCGGTCATCAGGCCTGCAGCGGCCAACATCTTGATTACGTTTTTCATGTTCATTCACTCTCTTGGTTTTATGTCATTGCCAAGGCCGTTTCGGCCAGAATCAATGCATCCATGCAAGAGGTTATTCAAATAGTGTGTTGTTCTTTCACCGACATCAGACAGACCGAATTGGTGTGTCACAGTGCGGAACTTCCCGCATATTTGGCCGCTCGGCGTTCCTGCCCAAGCGATAATTGAATATTAAACGTGCTTGACCTAACTTGTTAGCGAGATAATCTGGCAAACATATTCAAAAAAATTGAAGGTGATAATGGCCAAGGAATCGAACAAGGAGCGGGCGCTGACCCTGGAAGCCATCCGGGTACTGGACGCCATCGACCGCCGCGGCAGCTTCGCGGCGGCCGCCGACGAGCTGGGCAAGGTGCCATCAGCGCTCAGCTATACAGTGCAGAAGTTGGAGGACGAACTGGATGCCATGCTGTTTGACCGCAGCGGGCACCGCACCAAGTTCACCCCGGCCGGACGCATGCTGCTGGAGCGAGGCAGGGTGCTGCTGGAAGCAGCCGAACATCTGGTGGGCGAAACCCGGGCGCTGGCCCGTGGCTGGGAGACCGACATCACTGTCGCCGTTGATGCACTGACTCCGTTGCAAACACTTTTCCCTCTGGTTGAGCGACTGGCCGAACAGACCGATACCCGCCTGCGGCTACGGGCCGAGGTGCTGGCAGGGAGCTGGGAGTGTCTGGAAGATGGCCGTGCCGATCTGCTGATCTCCACCATCAACCCGGACATCATGATGACCGGCATCAAGCATCAGGTGCTGAAAGAGGAGGTGATGCTCTATGTCGCCCACCCTGATCATCCCCTCCACCAGGAGCCGGAACCGCTGGCAGATGAGACCCTGCGTCGCTACCGCGCCATTGCGGTCGCTGATACCGCCCTGCGCAAACCGGTGCTCACCTATCGCCTGCTGGACAAACAACCACGCCTCACCGTCAGTTCCATGGCAGAGAAACGGGATGCCCTGCTGGCGGGGATCGGGGTCGGCACCATGCCGAAGAGCTGGATTGACGAAGATATCAGGGCCGGGCGGCTCAAGGTGATCAGCCCCGAATATCGCCATCAGTTGCAAGTAGTGCTGGCCTGGCGGCGAGACACCATGGGTAAGGCCAAAAGCTGGTTGGTGCGGGAGATACCAAAACTGTTTATGGCTGGCGAAAAATGAGAGACAGTTAACAGAAATGTTAATTGCATGCCTCACTTGACGCCCAATATCTTTGCTGATTTCATAGCCGCCTCATTGAACCCATGGAAGCTGTAGAAAATGAAAAAGAGTTTGCTGGTTGCCCTCACCACCCTGCCCCTGTTTGCCAATGCCGGCCTGATGGACTCGCTGACCGACAGCGTCACCAGCAGCGTCAAGGATGCGGCCAGCACCGCCGTATCCGGAGCCATGGATAGCGCATCCAACGAAGCCATCAAGAAGGCACTGGATATCAAGGAAGGTGGTTCCAACAAGCAGGCGGTCAAGGATAAGCTGGGTGCGCCGGCCTCTACCAAGACCGAAGCCGGTCTGGAAGTGTGGACCTATGACCTGGATGCCCTGAACAAGGCGTCTCCCATGCTGGCCGAGACCACCAAGACCCTGCTGAAAGATACCGACGCCGCCAAGAAAAACGTGGTCATCAAGTTCGAAGGGGAAACCGTCAAGAAAGTAGACCTGACCGACAAGGCTCAGGGCTAAGTTCACTCGTCCGGTGGGTAGGGCGACACCCCGCACCGGTACAGATGGCAAGAGGGGGAGCATCAGGCTCCCCCTCTTTTATTGGCAATTGTCTGCATTCAGACAAGCTCTGTCGCTCAACACAACAAGAGCAAAAAGGGTGGCCCTGGCCACCCTTTGGGTTTGTCATGTGGTCTGCTACTGCAGCAGCGTTACTGGTTCGCTTCGGCGAACTGCTTCATCGCTTCGGCGTGCTTGGTCATGCCGGCGGCACGCTCGTTGAGGTTCTTGATGAACTCCGCCTTCTTGGCAGGATCCTCCATGCGATCATAACGTTGCTGCAGGTTGGCCTGGATCTGTTCCGGGGTCATGTTCTGCATGCGGGCCATCTTGTCATGGCGACCACCATGGTGCTTGCCACCCATCATACCACTACCGTCCATCGGGCAGTCCACCATGGCTCCGGGCTGGCCGGTGGGGGCAGCTTCACTGGCTGCATAGGCGCCCAGCGGCAGGCCAAGGATCAGGGTGGCAGTCAGCAGGGTTTTGGTCAGCTTTTTCATGGTCTATCTCCTGTAGGGATGATTCTGGTTCGGCGCTCTTGCCTTGCCCTCAAGTAAACACCCTATCGGTGTCTGAACTTTGCCAGCATCGCCCTTTTTTGTAGCAGAGTGTGGCATCGTGCGGATCTGGCACACTTTGACACAAACCATCGGCCGGATTTTCGTATACTCGGGCCAACGCCAAGCAGGGGAGGTATCCATGAACCAGGGCAACACCCACATTCTGGTGGTCGACGACCACAGCGAGATCCGCGATCTCTTGAAGCGCTTTCTGGAACAGCACGGCCTGCGGGTCAGCTGCGCCCGGGATGGCAAGGAGATGAAGCGACTGCTGGAGGAGCGGGAGTTCGACCTGCTGGTGCTGGATCTGATGATGCCGGGTGAAGATGGCCTGACTCTCTGCCGCGAGCTGAGAGTCAAATCGAACCTGCCCATCATCATGCTCACCGCCATGGGGGAAGAGACCGATCGCATCATAGGACTGGAGATGGGAGCCGACGACTATCTGGCCAAGCCTTTCAATCCGCGCGAGTTACTGGCGCGGATCAAGGCGGTGATGCGCCGCACCCAGGCCGAAACCCAGCCTGCCGCCGAAACCCTGACCCGGGATCTGCGCTTCGATCGCTGGCTACTCGACGTCAATCGCCGGGAGCTGGTGGATGAGGATGGGGTGGGACTCAGCCTCTCCACCGCCGAGTTTGATCTGCTCAAGGTGTTTCTCGAACGCCCGCAGCGGGTATTGAGCCGGGATCAACTGCTGGACCTGGCCCGTGGCCGCGAGGCGGTGGCCTTCGATCGCGCCATCGATACCCTGGTGAGCCGCCTGCGCCGCAAGCTGGAACGAGATCCCAAGAATCCGGAGCTGATCAAGACCATCTGGGGCGGCGGCTATATGTTCTCCGCCGACGTGACGCAGGCATAAGCGGTGGCCTTTTTGAAACGACTGTGGGCACAAATGTGGCCCAAAGGGCTGACAGGCCAGATCATTCTGGTGGCGCTGGCGGGGCTGATCCTGATCCAGCTGCTCAGCATCCAGATCTACCGTTCTGATCGGGAGGAGGCGCTCGGTTTCGTCAACAGCCGCAACGCCATGCAGCGGATCATCTCGGTGGTCAGGCTGCTCTCCCTCTCCCCTCCCTCCCTCTATGACGAGATCCTCAAGGCGAGCCGCAGCGAAACCCTGCTACTGCGCCTCTCCGACGAACCGTTGCAACCGGACAACCGCAGCCCCCGTTTCGAACAGCTGGTACGCTCACGGCTCGGCTACCCGCAAGGCCTTACCATCGAGATCAGCGCCGAGCTGAAAGAAGATGCCCAACGCAGCAAGGCGTGGGAACATCACGCAAGAATGATGCGGGATCGCAAGGGGCCACCACCACCTTCACGCGACATGCGACTCTATGGTTCCATCGAACTACCGCAGGGTGGCTGGCTACAGTTCAGCTCACTGGTCGACAAGGAGGTGGGCAGCTGGTCGTGGCAAACCACCCTCAACCTGATGCTGGTTGCCAGTCTGGTTATCGGGCTGATGGTGTTGCTGTTCCGCCGCGCCACCCGACCGCTCAAACAGTTGGCAGGCAATGCCGAGCGACTGGGCCGGGGCGAGGATATAGAGCCACTTCAGGAGGTGGGGCCGATTGAGATACGCGAGTCGATCCAGGCCTTCAACCGGATGCACACCCGGCTCGACCGCTTCGTGCAGGACAGAACCCGGATGCTGGCGGCTATCTCACACGACCTGCGCACCCCCATCACCAGCCTGCGGCTGCGTACCGAATTTCTGGCCGATGGCGAGGACAAGCTCCGCATCCAGCAGACCCTGCAACAGATGGAACAAATGCTGGCGGCAACCCTCAGCTTTGCCCGCGAGGAGGGGCTGCAGGAGGCCACCCGCGAACTTGATCTGGTCAGTCTGCTGGTCAGCCTCTGCGATGACTATGCCGACACGGGTCAGCCGGTCACCTGTCTGGCGGAGGGCAAAGAGGTTTACGCATGCAGAGCCAACACCTTGCGCCGGGTATTGCAGAACCTGATCGGCAACGCCATCAAATATGCCGGCAGCGCCGAAGTGTCGCTGGAGCGCTGCAAGGAAGAGCTGTTGATCCGGGTCTGTGACAACGGGCCGGGAATCGATCCTGCGCGGCTGGAAGATGTGTTCAAACCCTTCGTACGGCTAGACGAAGCCCGCAACACCGAGTCCGGCAGCGTGGGGCTCGGGCTCTCCATTGCCCGTACCCTGGTCCATCAGCACGGCGGCGAACTGACCCTGCTCAATCGGCCACAAGGTGGGCTGGAGGCACGAATAAGCCTGCCTTTGTAAGTCATTACTCTATTTGTTTGCCCTGCTGCGCCTGGCCTCTCTGTGTGCAAACTTCATCATCCTGACCCCTGTTCTTCTATGATGAAGGCGGAGATAATTGATGACCACGCACGGTATTTGGCAACGGAGTGGAGCAAGGATGGCTTATTCCAGGACAGGAGTCTTGATCAGTATCGGATGGGGGCTCCTGCTGCTCGCACTTGCCCCTCAAGCCTGTGCCAACGCACAGGAAGAGCCGATCATCATTACCAACTCCAAAGCCTGGCAGCCCTTCTCCTATATCAATGAGTCGGGTCAGCCGGATGGTTTGCTGATCGATTTGTGGCGTGAATATGCCAGGGTCACCGGCCAGAAGATCGAGTTCCGGCTGGTCGACTGGCAGGGTTCTCTCGACTTGCTCCAGAAGGGGAAAACCGACGTTCACGCCGGGCTGCTCTGGTCACCGGAGCGGGACAAGCAGTTCGACTATGGCCTGCCTCTCGCCCAGCTCGACTCACAGCTCTTCTTCTCGAGCGAACTGCGCGGCACCGATGTCCATTACTACCTGCTCCATGAAACAGTCGGTGTGGTAGCCGGTGGCTACGAAGAGTATTACGCCAGACGCTACTTTCCCGGAACCAGACTGCAGACCTTTGATGACAATGATACCCTGCTGGCGGCGGCCTTTCGGGGCGACATAAAGGCCTTTATCGCCGATCTGCAGGTCGCCAACTTCTACATCTATACCTCCGACGATCCCACCCGCTTTATTCCGGTTCGCCACCTCTATACCGACCAGATCCGCTTTGCGGTGAAAAAGGGCGACCTTGCCCTGTTAAACCGGCTGGAAGAGGGATTCGCCAAGATCAAAGAGAGCGATCGGGAGCGGATCATCCGCAAATGGATGCATGTCGAGACCGTCTACCCCATCCACCTTGGTCCCTGGCTGTTGCTGGCAGGAGGGGGGATTCTGGCAGCTTACATAATACAGCTGAGGCGCGCAGTCGCGAGCCGTACCGCCGAGCTGAGCCGTGCAAACGCAAGACTGGAGAAACTGGCCAGTACCGATCCTCTGACTGGGCTACTTAATCGACGGGTATTCATGCCCGCCATGGAGCAACGGCTGGCAAGCGGCATGGCCAGTGCCCTGCTGCTATTCGATGTGGATCACTTCAAGGAGACCAATGACCGCTTTGGTCATGGCATCGGAGATCTGTTGCTGGAAAAGCTGGCCACTACTGTGACGAATCTGTTGCCCGAAGAGGCTCTGCTGGCCCGCATCGGGGGCGAGGAGTTTTGCCTGCTGCTGCCGCTGGCCACATTGGCAGAGACAGAAGAGTGGGCCGAGCGCATTTGCCTGGAGAGCAACCGGCAAACCCTGCACACCAGCAGCGGCGAGGTGACCCTCTCCATCAGCACCGGGGCAGTCTGGGTTGCGGCAAAGAGAGAGGTCGATGCCGAGCAGCTACTACGGCAGGCTGACGCCCTCATGTATCAGGCCAAGGGACTGGGGCGCAATACCTGGCAAGCAGCCCCCTATCAGGCATAGCCCCCTGACGGAAGCGCAATAAAAACGGCCGCCATCGGATGATGGCGGCCGTGTAATGTTATGCCTATCAGAAGTTGTAGGTCACACCCAGGTTGTAGCGGCGACCATCCAGCACTGTGCCATAACTGCTGTAATCCACCGTCTTGTCGAACAGGTTATAGACCCCGGCGGTCAGATCCAGATGCTTGTTGGCCTTGTAGACCAGCCCCATGTCAAAGAAGGTGTAGGAAGGAGTCCCATCCGCCATCTTCACACGGCTCAGGTATTCGGAGGTCTCGCCACGGAAGTTGACCCGTGACCAGAGGTTGAGATCCTCGGTGGTCTGCCAATCGACACTGCCGTTGAACATATGGCGGGGCATCTGGTTGAGGGCATGGCCTGCCAGCGGGCCGCTCTTCTGCTCGGATTGAGTGAATGTGTAGCTAGAGCTGACCGACCAATCCTCATTGATGGCCCAATCCATCATCCCCTCGACCCCACGCATGTTCGCCTTGTCGACGTTGACCCGATCGCTGATGAAATCATAGCTGTGACCATTGAGCGTACAGGCAGGCTGCTTCTTGTCAGTACAGCGGCGCACTTCTGAGATCTTGTTCTTGAAGTCGGTGTTGAACAGGGTAATCCCGGCATTGAAGCCCTGATGACCGTTCCACAGCAGACCGATCTCTTCACTCACGCTGGTCTCGGGTTTGAGATCCGGGTTGCCAACCAGCATGCCATCCAGGCTGCCACCACCGGTGACCTGACCCCAGTTGGCCGCTGACATCCGCAAGTCAGGGGAGCGATAACCGGTCGAGACGCCCCCTTTCAGGGTCCAGCTCTGATCCAGATGCCAGACGCCATAGAGGCGCGGGCTCCAGTGAGTGCCGTAGTTCTGATCCCGATCCATGCGGGCGCCACCGGTCAGGGCAAAGCTGTCAGTAAGTGACCACTCATCCTCGACAAACATCGCCCAGCTCCAGCGGGTCAGCTGCTCGGCAGGATTGGCCACTTTCAGGGTATTGCCCTGATCGTGTAGATCCTCATAGCGATACTGACCACCGACACTCAGGTAGTGATCCCCCAATATGAACTGGGTGTGAGTATCGGCGATGGTGTTGGTGAGCTCCATCCTGCGGCCTGGGTTGGTGTTGGTCTCCTGCTGCAGATAGCTGCTGGAAGAGCCGAACTCATATTGACCGTCATGGGTTAGCGCGTAGTTGGTGCGCTCGTAGCGGTTGAGGCTATCTTTCGCCTTGGCATCCAGCGAATTGCCGGCAGTACGATCCCGATCCTGCAGGCTGCGACTGACTTCCAGATCGAAGCGGTTATGGTCATCAGGCTTGAAACTGAGCACGGCCGTGCCACTGCGAGTCTCCTGCTCGGCAAAGCCCTGGGTAAATTTGTCTTCACCACGATGAGCGAGCTGTCCATTGAAGCGCAGCCCCAACACACCATCGATCAGTGAGCCTGCGGTATAGGCATCAGTCTGGAAGCTGTTGCCGGCATCCTTGTTTTCCTGGAAGGTCGAATCAGCATGAACCGAGCCCTGCCAGGCCAGACCGGTGGTCTTGCGGGTAATCACGTTGATCACCCCACCCATGGCATCTGAGCCATAACGGGATGACATGGGCCCACGGACGACCTCAATCCGCTCGATCGCCTGTAGCGGTGGCAACCAGCCTTGCTCGATACCGGGTCCATCGCTATTGGGCCGGGTACCACGGCTATCCACCTTTTTACCATCAACCAGCATAAGGGTGTATTTCGAGCCCATACCGCGAATACTGATATCGCTGCTGCTGCCACCGCCAGTCACTACCACACCTGGCACATCCTTCAAGGCATCGGTTACATCCCGATATGCCCGCTTCTCCAGCTGCTCGCGGGTAATCACAGAGATGGAGGCTGCAGAATCTTCGATCTTCTGCTGAAAGCCAGAGGCGGTGACGACCATCACCTCCTGCTCGGCAGCATAGGCTTGAGTCGCAAGAAGGGAGCAGATCAGCAAGGCAAGCTTGTTTGGTTTCACTGTTATCATGTTTTAGCCTGAACATTTTTTGTAGGAAGGTGACGTATTCCCTTACTTCACGCATTACAACGCTCGGCATCCGGCCAGGCGCAGCATTAGAAAAGGCTCATTTGAAAAGCACTTTATTAATCAGCCCGCATTGTAACGACCCTGCCACGATCATTCAAACAATAATCATTATCATTTGATTCATGTAATATTCCTGCCGCAGAACAGCTCACTCTTGATAAGAAACTGTTTTAATGGAGTAAATCCATAAACAAACAAAGGGATTAGACAAACAAGTGGAAGCGATGACGTACCGTTGCAAGATGGCCTGATTTAATCATCAAGCTCTATGGCCAAGATGGATGTGCCGCGATAAAGAAGTGGAAACAGTAACAAGAACGTCAACAGGGGAAGGTAGTGTCATCGCAGTGGGATGTCGGCAGCTCACCAGCAGGCTAAAAACACCAAAGCCCTGTCGTCAGACTGGGCTTGTGTTGGCTCTGGTGTGCAAATCTGTGGCTCTTATGAGCAAACCGCCCATAGCAAAAAGGCCTTCCCAATCGGGAAGGCCTTCAAATTAGTGGCGGAGCGGACGGGACTCGAACCCGCGACCCCCGGCGTGACAGGCCGGTATTCTAACCGACTGAACTACCGCTCCGCATTCGGTTAGCTTTCGCTAAATCATGTGCCGCTTCTATGAGGTGTCATCCTCGCAGCCAGCGTCGTGATTCTTCACATCGCTGTTTAATTAGGTGCCTGGCAGTGTCCTACTCTCGCATGGCGAATGCCACACTACCATCGGCGCTACCGCGTTTCACTTCTGAGTTC
>NZ_JAAKVF010000004.1:0-331837 GCF_049175515.1 Aeromonas sp. 600479 | reverse complement strand
CCCCGATGCGGTACATAGGGGGTTCTGAGTAGAGAAATGCTAGTTGAAAATGTGTAAACCTATTTCAGGACTAGACAGCTCGCCGCAAATGGCGAGTGTCTGTCAGGTCTCGAGGTCGGCAGTGATATCCGGTACGAAGTGCTGGCTGGTCAGGGGCGGGCGCTCATACCCTTCGGTCTTGATGGGGGGGAGGCTGATGGGCTCATAGTGGATCGCCTCATAGGGCACCTTGCCCAGCAGGTGGGAGATGCAGTTGAGGCGGGCACGGCGCTTGTCGTCCGCTTCTACCACGAACCAGGGGCAATCCTCGGTGTCGGTGTAGGTGAACATGTCATCCTTGGCGCGTGAGTACTCCACCCAGCGCGAGCGGGACTGCAAATCCATCGGGCTGAACTTCCAGCGCTTGATGGGGGTGTTGATCCGCTCCTTGAAGCGCTTCTCCTGCTCCTCATCGGAGACCGAGAACCAGTATTTGATCAGTGTGATGCCGGAGCGGATCAGCATTCGCTCAAACTCGGGGCAGGCGCGCAGAAACTCGCGATACTCGGCGTCGCTACAAAAGCTCATCACCCGCTCGACCCCGGCCCGGTTGTACCAGGAGCGGTCAAACAGCACCATCTCGCCAGCGGCGGGCAGGTGCGCCACATAACGCTGAAAGTACCATTGGGATCGCTCTCTGTCTGAGGGGGCGGGCAGCGCTGTAACCCTGCAGACACGGGGATTGAGGGGCTCGGTGATCGCCTTGATGACGCCCCCCTTGCCAGCTGCGTCCCGTCCCTCGAACAGTACCACTACCTTCAACCCCTCCTGTTTGACCCACTCCTGGAGCTTGACCAGCTCCTCCTGCAGATGGGCAAGGTGGTGCTCATAGCATTTCTTGTCCAGACGTGGCTGCTTCTTGCTCTTGTCCTTCGGCATCTTCTTCTCCTTTTTGAGTCCCTTCTTGCCGTCACTTCAGCTTGCACCAGGGAGAGTCGACTGCCAAGGGGGACGTGATACACTGCCGCCCCGTTAGTTGGCAACAGAAGCCAACATGAAGCCATTTATGGCTATGGTGATTTGCACTGCCGTCTAATCATCAGAAGTTGGCAACAGGAGCCAACATGAAGCCATTTATGGCTATGGTGATTTGCACTGCAGTCTAATCATCAGAAGTTGGCAACAGGAGAGAACATGAAGCAATTTATGGACATCGCGGGTCGCCGGATGGCCTATCTGGATGAAGGGCAAGGGCCGGTGCTGCTGTTTGGCCATAGCTACCTGTGGGACAGCGCCATGTGGGCACCGCAAATCGAGGCGCTCAAGGGTAGTTATCGCTGCATCGTTCCCGAGCTGTGGGGCCACGGCGATTCCGACCTGCTCCCCGACGGTGGCTGCACCCTGGCGACGCTGGCGCGGGATCATCTGGCGCTGCTCGATGCCCTCGGGGTTGACGAGTTCGTGCTGGTGGGCCTCTCCATCGGTGGCATGTGGGGTGTGGAACTGGCGCGCATGGCCCCAGCTCGCCTCAAGGGACTGGTGCTGATGGACAGTTTCGTTGGCCTCGAACCGCAGATTACCTGCGAACGCTACCTCGGCATGTTGGCGATGATCGAGCAGCTCGGCACCATTCCGGCGCCCATCGTCGAACAGGTGGCGCCGCTCTTTTTTGCCAATCAGCCCGATGAAGCGCTGATGAGCGGTTTCAAGGCGCGCCTTGAAACCTGGCCAAAGGATAAGATTGCCGCCATGGTGGCGGTGGGCCGCAGCTTTGTGACCCGCGAAGATCGCATCGAGTGGCTGGAGGAGATCACCACTCCCGCGCTGGTGATGACCGGCTGCGAAGACAAAGCCCGTCCAGTGCTGGAGGGCTATCTGATGGCCGAGGTGCTGGGTTGCCCGTTCAAGGAGATCCCGGCGGCTGGCCACATCTCGTCGCTGGAAAATCCGGCCTTCGTTAATCAGCAACTGAGCGAATTTCTGGCTGCGCTATAAGTCTGAATTGGCAGCCTGACGATGGTTGTGAAAAAGGGAGCCGAGGGCTCCCTTTTGTTTGGTCTTGTTTCACAACTCCTCAGCGTTACCAGATATAGCCGAGGGCAAATCCTGCGTATAGTTCGCCATCGTGCTGGACGATGGGGCTGTTTTTGATGTCCCGATCATACCATTCGTAGTTCATGGCAAACATGCCAATCCAGTTGGGGCTGAAGCGGTAGCTGGTGATGAGGGCCGCCATCGGGGAGAGGGTGGTACCGGTATCCCAAGCGGGCCGCTGGGCGGTGGCCTCGCTCTCGGAGATGCCGCCGAAGTAGTAGTTGGCCATCTTGTCGCTGCGCAGCATCACCCCCATCCCCGGCATGATCAGCAGGTTGTCGCGCAGTATGGGGAAGTCGGCCCACAGCAGCAGCTCCTGCCCCTTGCTGCGACTGGTGACATCGCTGTTGGCCCGCACGGTCAGCAGGGCGTAGGGGGTGATGATGTTGCCACCGATCCCGCCTTCCAGCTGCCATTTGCGCTGTTCCATGCCAGTAAAGGCCGGAGAATCCTCGGGATCCAGATTGCCAAAACGGACCCGGCCATAGCCATACAGGGCCACGTTCTCATCTTTGTGGAAGTAGTAGCGCGCCCGATCGCCGAGAAACATGAATTGCTTGCCGAAGTAGATAAAGCCCGGGATGGCGTAGGCGGCATTATCCTGCGCCTCGTAGCGGGCCTGTCCCCCGATGAGCGCCGCACCGGCGACAAAGCCTTGTGGAACGGGGCTGGTGGGACTGTCGCTGGTGAGCAGATCCATGGCGCCAAGGTCGATATCGGCGCGGGCGGGCAGGGCGGCAGTGAAGAGCAGGGCCGTCAGCCCTGCCGCTCTGATTTGACGAAGAAAGGTCATGGACACTCCGTTGTCACTATTGCATGGGAAGTGGGTTATTTTGCGGCGCTCGGCAGATCTTCGCGTTTTGGCCAGGCATTGATCACTGCCTTGACCAGGGTGGCGAGGGGAATGGCGAAGAAGACCCCCCAGAATCCCCATAGTCCGCCAAAGACCAGCACGGCGATGATGATGGCGACCGGGTGGAGGTTGACCGCTTCCGAGAAGAGTACCGGTACCAGCAGGTTGCCGTCGAGGGCCTGAATGACCAGATAGGCCACCATCAGCCAGGCAAACTCCGGGGTGAGGCCCCACTGGAACAGGGCCACCATAGCTACCGGCACCGTCACCACGGCGGCGCCGATATAGGGGATCAGCACCGAGAAGCCGACCGAGACCGCCAGCAGCACCGAGTAGCGCAGCCCCATCAGGGCGAAGGGGACATAGGTGGCGATGCCGACGATCAGGATCTCGATCACCTTGCCACGGATGTAGTTGATGATCTGGTTGTTCATCTCGACCCACACCCGGTTGACCAGGGTACGGTTGCGCGGCAGGAAGCGGCGCAGGCTGCCCATCAAGACCCGCTTGTCTTTGAGCATAAAGAAGACCATCAGCGGTACCAGAATGAGGTAAATCATGATGGCGACCACGTTGACCAGCGAACTGAGGGAGGCGCTTACCAGATGCTCGCCGCCACTGAGGATGCGCTGGCGAATATTGTCGATGACGGTCTCTACCAGACTGACGTCGATGAGCTCGGGGTATTTGTCAGGCAGGGTGCGCACATAATCCTGAGCGTGGGTCAGCATGGCCGGCGCCTCTTTGGCCAGATTGATCCCCTGGCTCACCAGCGTCGGGATAAGACCCAGCAAGGAGGCGACTGCTACCGCAATAAAGAGGATCAGAATGACGCTGGTGGCCAGGGTGCGCGACAGCCCCGCTTTTTGCAGCCGAGCGACCGGCCACTCCAGCAGATAGGCCATCACCAGCGCCACCAGCAGGGGGGCCAGCAGATCGCCAAACAGCCAGATGATGGCAAAGCAGAACACCAGCAACAGGAAAAGGGTAACGGCATCGGGATCGGAAAAACGGGTCTGATACCAGCGCTTCAATACTTCTAACATGACGGCATCCTTACATCACTGGGGCTCAAGATGGCTGTTTCGCCCCGACAACCAACTGCAAAGAGAGGGTATTGTCCGCTTCTTGCTGCATCTCGACATGGTGGCCCTGACGGTGCAGATAGGCTGGAATATCCTGCCGGGAGCCCGCATCGGCCAGCCGGATGGTGACGGTTTGACCGCTTTGGGCCTTCCTTAACCAGAGCTTGAGCCGGATCAGCGGCTCGGGGCAACGCCAGGGGGTCAGGTCGAGAACTTCCATAGGGGCTCCATCAGGCAGGTGGCCGCTATTATGGCCGTGATAAGGGCGTGAAACAACGCTTGTAGCCCTTGATGGGCAAGGGTATTCTGCCGAGGCCCTTTCTGATGGAGATAGAGATAACGTGGCACGTTTTTCCCCCCTGATGGCATCGCTTCCCCTGCTGGCTTCCCTGATGGGTGCCACGTTTCATGCCGAGGCCAACAATCAGCTTCCCGACATCGGCACGGCCGGGGTGGCGGCCCTGCCCATCGAGCAGGAAGTGCGTTACGGCAACGCCTTTATGCGTTTTGCCCGTGCCGGCTTGCCGATCATCGATGATCCGGTGCTGAGCCAGTACATCGACGATCTGGGTCAGCGACTGCTGACCAACGCCGATGGGGTGCGTTTCCCGTTTACCTTCTTCCTCATCAATGATCCCAGCATCAACGCGGCCGCCTTCCTCGGCGGGCGAGTCAAGGTGCACACTGGTCTATTCCTCTACGCCGACAGCGAGAGCGAGCTGGCCTCGGTACTGGCCCACGAAATCACCCACGTGACCCAGCGCCATATCGCCCGTTACATGGAGGCGCAGGCGAGTAGCTCGGCAGTGACCCTGGCCGGTCTGGTGGGCTCCATCGCGCTGGCAGTGATCAACCCGACCGCCGGTATTGCGGCGTTGCAGACCACGCTGGGCCTTTCCATGCAGTCTGCCATCAACTACACCCGCGACAACGAATACGAAGCGGATCGGATCGGCATGAAGACCCTCTATGATGCCGGTTTCGATCCCATGGGGATGGCCAATTTCTTCCAGAAACTGGCTGCCGAGTACCGTTACGCCAGCAAGCCGCCGGAAATGCTGCTCACTCACCCGCTGCCGGAGACCCGGATCAGCGAGGCACGCGCTCGGGCGGGCAGCTATGGCCGCCGCGACTTGCCGCCCAGCCTCGACTTCTGGCTGGCCAAGGTACGTATTCAGGTCCGTTTTGGTACCGATACCCCGCAGGGGCTGCTGAGCTACTTCGATACCCGGATCCAGAAGGGGGATTACCCGCTCAAGGATGCCGCCATCTATGGCAAGGCGCTGGCGCTGATCCAGCTCAAGCGCACCGACGAAGCTGATACTCTGATGCAGGATCTGGCGGCCCGTCATCCGGAAGATCTCTTTATCGTCGATGCCCAGACCGACATCGATCTGGCCAAGGGACGCAGTGCCCAGGCCATCGCCCGGCTCGAGAAGTTCCGCAGCCGGATGCCGGATAACGAGGTGGTGGTGGTCAACCTAGGTAACGCCTACCTCGAGAGCGGCAACTACAAGAAGTCCATCGCCATCCTCGACCCCTATGCCCGTGCGCATGAAGAGAACAATCTGGCCTGGAACCTGCTCTCCGACGCCTATCGCAAGGCGGGAAGAATGACCGAGCTGCATATGGCGCGGGCCGAGATGCTCGCGCTGCGCGGGGATTATCAGGCGGCCATCGACGAGCTGATCGTGGCGCGCGGTACCACCAGCGACCGGATGACTCTGGCTCGTCTGGAGGCGCGCATCACCGAACTGGAACGCGCCAAGAAGGATCTCGACAGCCTCAAGGGCTAACAACAGCTGGCATTGGCCAATCCAACAAGGGCGCACCACGGTGCGCCCTTGTTGTTTATGGTGGTGACGTTGATATGGGGGACGGTGATAGCAGCGATGGGCTAGTGATTCACTTGGCTGAGGTTGCTTTGAGCATCTCGATCTGCAGCTGGTCGAGCTCGCCGACCAGCGTCTGCTTGAGCTTGCCCTCGCTATCGAGCAGATAGCTGGTGGGCAGACCGCTTGGGCGAGGGAAGGGGAGTTTGGCATCTTCATTGGCAATAAGGAGCTGCACCTTGATGTGGTACTGCACAGCCATCTTGTCCAGCTCTGCCGACGTGGTCGGGTCGTAGTTGATCGCTACCACAGCGATTTCGCCCTCCTCCGCCAGCGCGTTGAGGCGCGGCATCTCCCGCAGACAGGGGGCGCACCAGGGGGCGAAGTAGTTGACCAGCAGCGGCTTGCCGGCAAAGTGGCGCAGGCTGACCGACTGCCCTGTTGCATCGGTAAATTCGGGGGCGGGCGTGCAGGCGCCCAGCAGGCCAGCCACAATCAGCCAACAAATTCGTTTCAATTCCTTTCCACAGCCGCTTACCCTGACCATCACTTTCCCCTACAATAGCGCCGTTTCTAGTCCCATCTTGCGATTAATCAGGGAGTTACCATGAGCGAGACCCAAATCTACCACAATCCGCGCTGCTCCAAGAGTCGCGAAACCCTGGCCCTGCTGGAACAGCACGGGATCGCCCCTGATGTGGTGCTCTATCTGGAGCAGGCCCCGAGCGAAGATGAGATCCGCAACCTGCTCTCTCTGCTCGGTTTTAGCGATCCCCGCCAGCTGATGCGCACCAAGGAGGATCTCTACAAGGAGCTGGGATTGGCCGATGTCAGCGGTGATGCCCTTATTCGTGCCATGCACCAGCATCCCAAGCTTATCGAGCGCCCCATCGTCATCAAGAATGGTCAGGCCCGCATTGGTCGCCCGCCGGAGCAGGTGCTGGAGATCCTCAAGTGAGCACCCGCTTCGCACGTTGGCTGACCCTGGTCGGCTTCTTCGGCCTGCTGGGCTGGGTCATCCTCTGGCATCTGTGGCTGTCACCCCATCCGGATCTCAATCCTTGGCTGCTGCCGGTGATCTGGACGGTGCCGCTGCTCTTCCCTCTCAAGGGGATAGTGCAGGGCAACCCCTACACCCACGCCTGGGGCAACTTCGTGTTGATGCCCTATTTCCTCCACGCCCTCACCCTGATCACCACGGATGAGGGGGAGCGGTGGCTGGCGGTGGTGGAGCTGGTCTTCACCACTCTCGCCTTTGTCGGCACCATCTATTACGCCCGACTGCGTGGCCGGGAACTTGGCCTCAGCATTCGCAAAAAGAAAGACGAAGCCAACTGATGACAAACGCCCCGCAAGGGGCGTTTTTTATGGGGAAGCAGCTCTATCCAGAGGGATCACTGTGCCCCTTGGGCTGCCCGATATTGGGCCAGCTGCTGCTGGCTAAAGTCCATCAGCTGGGGATAGAAGCGCAGAAATCCCGCCTCGCATGTTTGCCACTGCGACTCATCGAGGGTCAGCAGCGCCTCTCCCAGTTGTACCGGGCGGCGCAGGCGGCGACCGATGCCATTCAGCGCTTGCCCCAGCCCCTCCCTGTTGCGGTAGGAGGCGATCCAGTTCTGCTCGGCCATCCGTTTAAGGGGGAGTGGCAGTCCATCCGGCAGGCGTGGGTGATCCGCCAATAGCTGGTGATAACTGCGTTGCAGGAAGCGGGGCAGGGGCTCGGTGCTGAACAGCCCCCAGTGCAGGCTTAGCCAGTGGTCGTAGATCATATCCACCACTATGCCGCCAAAGCGGCGCCAGGGGGCCTCGAAACAGGCGACGGCCGCCTTGTGCTCGGGGTGGCCGTCGGTGAAGGCGTCAATTTTACGGTGCAGCCAGATCCCCTCATCGAAGTGGGCGGCAAGCCCCGTGGGCAGCGTGCCTTTGACGAAATCGCCGAGCAGATTGCCGGTGAGGGAGCTTCGGGTGTGGGCAGCCAGATGGATATGGGCCAGAAAATTCATCGGTCGCTGTGGGTCTGTTATGGGATGGCAAGGTGCTTCGAGCCTAACGGATCCCGCCCGCCTTGACCATGATCGGGATTTTGCTACTGCCCGGCGGCTGCCTCTTGCCGGGCAAAATTCGGGCGTGCTAAGGTTATCGCCATCTTTGTCACAGGACGCGACAAACCATCATGATGCGCAAAGCCAGAGGCTTTTTTCTGGCCTTCTACTTCAAGCCTTTCTATCTCTCCGAGTGGTTCGACGAATAGATCGAACCCCTGGAGCAGTTCACTGACGCCCGCTCGGGCGTGATCTCGCTCATCCAGATTTTGCCGCTTTTGGTCATCGCATGCATTCGCCTGCGGTGCCTTGTCCGCGCCTGTGCGCTTTTTATGTAATGGAGTACTCATGATGAAGATCAGACTGACCCTCTCAGCCCTGTTTGTTGCCAGCCTGCTGGCCACCCCCGCCATGGCCAAGGAGTGGAAAACCGTGCGCTTCGGGGTGGAGGGAGCCTACCCGCCCTTCTCCTGGACCGATGCGTCGGGCGAGATCAAGGGGTTTGATATCGACCTCGCCAACGCCCTTTGTAAGCAGATGGCGGTCAAGTGCGAGCTGGTGGCACAGGATTGGGACGGCATGATCCCGGCCCTGCTGTCGCGCAAATACGACGCCATCATCGCCGCCATGTCGATCACCGACGAGCGGCGCCAGAAGGTCGATTTCACCGAGAAATATGCCCATATTCCCAATCGCTTTGTGGCGGCCAAGGGGACCGAGCTGACGCTGACCCCGGAAGGCATGGCGGGCAAGCGCATCGGGGTGCAGCGTGCTACCACCCACGACAAGTACCTGACCGACAATTTTGGCTCGAATGTCACCATCGTCCGCTACGGCAATGCCGATGAGGCCTATCTCGATCTGAAGGCGGGTCGGGTACTTGCCCTGTTGGCCGATGCCTCGGCCATCGAGCAGGGGCTGCTTGGCAAAGAGGGGGGCGACAAGTTCGATTATGTGGGGCCCGCCCTGACCGATCGCCAGTGGTTTGGTGATGGCATGGGGATCGCCGTGCGCAAGAGCGATAAGGAGCTCAAGGGCAAGCTGGACGAGGCGATCAAGGCCCTGCGTGCCAATGGCACCTATCAGCAGATCAACCAGAAGTACTTCAAGTACGATATATATGGTGGTTGACGGGGGGAGGGAGCTTGCTCCCTCTCTTTTCATTGGGCAAGCGACAATCGTGCAAGGAGGATCGCCATGTTGACCCTGATCGAGGGGGCCGAGATCTTCAGCCCTACCCACCTTGGCCAGCAGGATCTGCTGGTGGCTGATGGCCGTATCGCCTGGATGGGCAAGGAGTTGACGGTGCCCACAAACTGGCCGCTGCATCGGGTCGATGGTCGAGGCCGCTATCTGGTGCCCGGGCTGGTGGATCCGCTGGCCCATATCACCGGCGGCGGCGGTGAGGGGGGCTTTGCTTTTCGCACCCCGGAGCTGGCGGCGAGCGAGGCGCTTATGGCCGGTGTCACCACCCTGGTGGCGGCGCTTGGCACCGACAGCCTGACCCGCACTCCTGCGCAGGTGCTCGGCAAGGTGCGCGAGTTTCGCGCCGCCGGGGTGAGCGCCTTTATGTATACCGGCTCCTACCATCTGCCGGTCAAGACCCTGACCGGCACGGTGGAGTCGGACATCATCCTGATCCCCGAGGTATTGGGGGTGGGGGAGGTGGCCATCAGCGACCACAGATCCAGTGCGCCGACCCACGATGAGCTGGCCAGGCTTGCCAGCGAGGCGCGAGTGGCCGGGCTGCTTGCGGGCAAGAGCGGGGTCAGCTTCTTTCATGTCGGGGATGGCAAGGGGGCATTGGCGCCTCTGCGCACCCTGCGTGATGAGACCGATATCCCGCTGCGCCAGCTCTATCCTACCCACTGCAACCGCAACCCCTGGCTCTTCGCCGAGGCTATCGAGTGGGGCAGGGCGGGAGGCTGGGTAGATCTCACCACCTCGAGCTTTCCCGATCTGCTGGAGGATGGCGAGCGGCTTGCCGCCGATGCGCTCCTCGAGCTGTTGGCCGCCGGTGTGCCTGCCGCGCGCATCACCTTCAGCTCGGATGCCAACGCCAGCCTGCCGCGCTTTGATGGCGAAGGGCGGCTAATCGAGATGCGCTGCGGCCAGATTGCCAGCCTGTGGCAGCAGTGTGTGCGCGCGACCCGGCTCGGTGTCTCGCTGGAGACGGCACTGACCGTGGTAACGAGCAATCCGGCGCAGGCGCTGGGGCTCGGCAGCAAGGGGCGTATCGGGGTCGGGCAGGATGCGGATCTGCTACTGGTGCACGCCCGGACGTTTGCTATCGAAAGGGTGATGAGCGGCGGCCAGTGGCGCGAATAAGGCTGCGGGCAATATCGCAGCCAGTGCGAGTGCGTGGTTGCTCCAAACAGCCAAAGCCCGACAACAAGGTCGGGCTTTTTTATCTGCAATGTGGGAATCAGGCTTAGATCGCCAGAAACCCGAGGATCAGGATGGGGCCGAGCAGGCTCAGGATAAAGCCGGAGACAATGGCCACCGGCACCACCTGAATGCCCCCTGATTTCTGGATAACCGGCAGGGTGAAGTCCAGCGCCGTGGCGCCGCCGTAACCGATGGCCGCCGAGGGGTGGCGTCGCATCAGGACCGGGATGATCAGAATGGCGATAAGCTCACGCCCAAGATCGTTGATAAAGGCAGCAGAACCGAGCACCGGCCCCAGTTTGTCGGCCACCAGAATGCCGGAGAGCGAATACCAGCCGAAGCTCGAGCTCATCGCCAGACCATGGGCAAAGGGCATGCCCAGCAACTGGGCCGCCAGAAGGCTGCCCAGCCAGCTGCTGAGGATGACGGTGGCGGCGATTTTCATCCCCCAGGGGTTGAGCAGGATCTGGCGCAGCCGCATGCCGGAGTTGCGCATCTGCACCCCGATGAGAAACAGCAGCAGCATCAGGGCCCACTCGCTCCACTTGTCGATGGGCAGGGTGCGCAGATCCACAAGTAGACCCAGCAGCACACCGCCGAGCACCACAAAGCAGAGCTGCAGGGATTCCCACAACAGGTGCAACTTGCCAGGCATCTTGGCATCGCTCGCCTCGTGGGTCGGCGGCGTGCGCTTGTCGAGCCACCAGAGGGCCAGCAGGTTGCAGAGCGTGATCGCGGTCAGCATCACCCCGGCGACCTTGAAGATCACCGCCAGATTGCTGCCCAGGTTCTCCACATAGGCAAGCCCGAGACCCATCAGAAACAGAATGAGGTAGACCATCTTGCCCAGACTCTGGTTGACCAGCTTGATCAGCCGGGCAGAGGAGAGGGGAACCAGATAGCCGATTGCCAGTGGCAACAGGATCAGCAACACATTGAGCAGCATCGAGGCCTCGATCACAAAAACTGATAAAAACACCACCTTATCATTACTTATTGGCTCTGTGTCACATATCTCTCGCTTTCATGGCCGAAAACAGCCCTTTTGGGGGCAGATTGTTACTTTTTTGCCACAACCTCTCTGTTTGATAAGGTTCTGTGCGAGCCCGAGTGCACCAATGAAATCAAGTTGATCCAACCGGGGTGCCGATATTTCGCTCGGCAAGTGGGTGCATAAAGCCATTTTGGTGCCGGTTTGGCACACATCACGCTTTTCTCTTGCCACTGATATGATTGGGGTATAAAAAGGCGGTATCGGAACAGCCATTGAAACGGCTGTTTATGCAAACAAAGTGCTGAAAAATACGCAAAGAGCGAATAAAAATAGAGCGAATCCCCTGAAGACCCTCGTTCTGTATTGTTTTTTCACTATCCGGGTGATATTTTCGCTGAAGGTTGCCATCGGTTAACTTTTTGTTAAATGGACGATGGTTGAGTCACGCCCCCTGCGGCGTCTAGGGACAGACAAGGTTGTAATGGATGAGCGACGTTGCCGCACTGGAAGTACGTGATCTGCACAAATATTTTGGCACCCACGAAGTGCTCAAGGGCATCGACATGACCGCCCACAAGGGGGATGTGATCTCCCTTATCGGCTCCTCCGGCTCGGGGAAGTCGACTTTTCTGCGCTGTATCAATCTGCTCGAAACCCCCTCATCCGGCACCGTCTCGCTCCATGGCGAGTTGATCCGGATGAAAACCAGCCGCGCCGGCGAGCGGTTGCCCGAGGATATGCGTCAGGTGGAGCGGATCCGCAGCCGGCTGGCCATGGTGTTTCAAAGTTTCAATCTCTGGTCACACATGACCATCATGCAGAACATCATCGAAGTGCCAATCCAGGTGCTCAAGGTGCCTCGCGCCGAAGCACTGGCCAAGGCAGAGCAACTGCTCAACCGGGTTGGACTCTGGGAGCGGCGTGACTACTATCCCGGCCACCTCTCCGGTGGTCAGCAGCAGCGGGCCGCCATTGCCCGTGCGCTGGCGGTAGAGCCCGAGGTGATGCTGTTTGACGAACCCACCTCGGCGCTGGATCCCGAGCTGGTAGGGGAGGTGCTCGGCCTGATGCGCGAGCTGGCCGAAGAGGGGCGCACCATGCTGGTGGTGACCCACGAGATGTCGTTTGCCCGGGATGTATCGAACAAGGTGATGTTTCTGCATCAGGGGCGGGTGGAAGAGGAGGGCAACCCCAAGGAGATTTTCGCCCATCCCAAATCCGAGCGGTTCAAGCAATTCATCTCCTCCATCTACTGATGGCGGGATGCCTGGTTACCCAATCAACTGTTTTATCAAGGAGAGATACATGAACAAGCTGATGCTGGCGACAGCCGTAGTTACTGCCCTCGCGTCCGGTAGCCTGATGGCCAAGGAGTGGAAAGAGGTCCGGATCGGGGTTGAGGGTGCCTATCCCCCCTTCTCCTGGACCGAGCCCAGTGGCGAGGTGAAAGGCTTTGATATCGACATCGCCAACGCCCTGTGCGAAGAGATGAAAGTGAAGTGCACCCTGGTCAAGCAGGACTGGGACGGCATCATTCCGGCGCTGCTGTCACGCAAGTTTGACGCCATCATCGCCACCATGGACATCACAGAAGAGCGCAAGAAGAAGGTGGACTTCACCCAGAAGTACCAGCACATTCCGGCCCGCTTCGCAGCCAAGAAGGGCACTGATGTGCAGCTCGACAAAGCCTTTATGGAAGGCAAGTCCGTCGCGGTGCAGCGTGCGACCTCTATGGATACCTTTATTACCGACAACTTCCCCAACGCCACCATCAAGCGTTACGGCACCGCCGATGAAGCCTATCTCGATCTGAAATCCGGTCGTGTGGACTATGTGCTGGCCGACTCTGCCGCCATTACCGACGGTCTGCTGAAGAAAGAGGGCGGTGATGCCTTCGAATTCGTCGGCCCGAAACTGACCGATCCCAAGTGGTTTGGCGAGGGTGCCGGTATTGCGGTGCGCAAGGCAGACAAGGATCTGAAAGAGAAATTCAACGCCGCCATTCTGGCGCTGCGTGCCAACGGCAAGTACAAGGAAATCAACGACAAGTACTTCGAGTTCGACGTATACGGCGAGTAAAAACCGGAACCGTGTACGGTGAGTCATTCGCCACATAGATAGCGAATAACAGGCCGACCGGCTCACCTCGTCAGTCGTCATCGGGCCCGTTCTCTCCGTGTGGAGTGATGGGCCCTATTAATTGCAATGGAGCTGCATCTGACCGTGTTAGGGATGTGGGTTCTCTTGTTGTTCAGAGGCATCAGCCCACTCGATAAGTTGCAATGGAGCTGCATATGTTTGATTTGAAAGGATACGAAGCCTCGCTGCTGGAGGGCGCCTGGGTCACCCTGGAAGTAGCGCTGGCCTCCCTGCTGCTGGCACTGCTGCTCGGCATGCTGGGGGCGCTGGCTAAACTCTCCCCCTACAAGTGGGCCAGGGCTATTGCCAC
Organism: Aeromonas sp. 600479; assembly: GCF_049175515.1. Classification (NCBI taxonomy): domain Bacteria; kingdom Pseudomonadati; phylum Pseudomonadota; class Gammaproteobacteria; order Aeromonadales; family Aeromonadaceae; genus Aeromonas; species Aeromonas sp. 600479. The sequence continues at coordinate 318,121 of NZ_JAAKVF010000004.1, read as the reverse complement.
CGGTTACACCACCATTATTCGCGGTATCCCTGATCTGGTGTTGATGATGCTGCTCTTCTTTGGCGGCCAGGTGCTGATCAACGGCATCTGCACCTGGGTCAACGAGACTTACAACAGCTGGTTACTGGATAGTAATCCCAATCAGGAGTGGGTCTCCCTGCTCCCGGACTATATCGACATCAGCCCCTTTGTGGCCGGTGTCGCGACCATCGGCTTTATCTTCGGCGCCTACATGACCGAGACCTTTCGCGGTGCCATTCTGGCGGTAGACAAGGGTGAGCTGGAGGCAGCACGGGCCTTTGGCATGCGGGCAACCCAGGTGTTTGTGCGGATCCTCTTCCCCCAGATGATGCGCCACGCTTTGCCGGGGTTTGGCAATAACTGGCTGGTACTGCTGAAAACCACCGCGCTGGTCTCCATCATCGGCCTCGATGACATGGTGCGCAAAGCCTCGCTGGCGGCGGGCTCGACCCAGCAACCCTTCACCTTCTACATGGCGGTGGCGCTGATCTTCCTGATCTTCACTGCCGTCTCCACCTCGGCGCTCAAGTGGGCCGAGCGTCACTATGCCATCAAGACGAGGTAAGCCATGTCGTACTCAATGCAGTCATCCGTTTACTGTGGGAGTCGCGGTGCCAGTGCCGAGCGTCACTACATCACGATGAAGACGAGGTAAGCCATGGATTTCTCAATCATTCTCAAAGAGTGGCCCACCTACTGGGAGGGGCTCTATACCACCGTCTGGCTGGTGGCCCTCTCTCTGATCCTTGGGTTGATGCTGGCGGTGCCCATGGGCATCCTGCGCAATAGCCGCAACTGGCTGCTCAAGGGGCCAATCTGGGCCTATATCTACTTCTTTCGCGGCACCCCGCTGCTGGTGCAGCTCTTTATCATCTACTACGGCGCCGCCCAGTGGGAGTGGCTGAAGAACAGTGCCGCCTGGTCGCTCTTCTCCGAAGCCTGGTTCTGTGCGCTGCTGGCTTTCACCCTCAATACCGCCGCCTATACCGCCGAGATCGTGCGCGGGGCGGTACACAATATGCCGCGCGGCCAGATTGAGGCAGCCAACGCCTTTGGCATGACCCGCTGGCAGACCCTGACCCGGATCATTTTGCCCAACTCGTTTCGTCGGGCACTGCCGGCTTACAGCAACGAGGTGATCTTCATGCTGCAGGGCTCGGCGGTGGCGGGCATCATCACCATCGTCGATCTGACCGGCGCGGCGCGGATCATCAACTCTCGCTACTACAGTCCGTTCGAGGCCTTTTTGACCGCAGGGCTGCTCTATATGCTGCTCACCTTTGTCATCGTCTGGCTGTTCAAGAAGTGGGAAGCGCGCTGGCACGCCCACCTGCGCCCGCGCAATGTGTAAGGGTTGAGCTGCCAAGATGAGCGAAAATGGCTCCACCTGTTGCAGGCGGGGCCATTTTTTATCTTCAGCCTCTGCCCGCCCGGTTTGCTAAATAGTGCCCGAGCAGGGAGAATGCAGCACTCCCGAGCGCCGCCAGTCGTTGGCTGCATGCCTTATTCCCCTGTTCCCGAGGTTTTATGTACCGGATATTGTTTGAGCATCCCGCTTTCCTGGTTATCGACAAGCAGCCCGGCATCGGCATGCACGACGAGAAGGGCGACGGGGAGTCGGTCAATCCGGGGCTGGTCAATCGCGTGAAGGCCGATATCGGGCTCACCCTCTATCCGGTACACCGGCTCGACAAGATGACCTCCGGCTTGGTGCTGCTGGCCCGCACCACGGAGGCGAACCGTGAGCTGAGCATGGCTTTTGCGGCCCGTGAGGTGAGCAAGCAGTATCTGGCGCTCTCCGATCGCAAACCGAAGAAGAAGCAGGGTTGGGTGAAGGGGGACATGCAAAAGGGGCGCGGTGGCAGCTGGATGCTGACGCGCACGCTGGAGAATCCTGCCATCAGCTGGTTTGATTCGGTGTCGGTGCGCGAGGGGCTGCGGCTCTATCGCATCAAGCCCCAGACCGGCAAGACCCACCAGATCCGGGTTGCCCTCAAAAGCATCGGCGCCCCCATTCTCGGGGATGAGCGCTATGGCGGTACGCCCTCCGATCGCGGCTATCTGCACGCCTGGCGACTGAGTTTTACCCTGGCGGGCGAGCCGTTCGATTTTGTCTGCTCGCCCGATGTGGGGAGTGAATTTGTCACCCCTGAGCTCACTGCAGCCATTGCAGCCCTTGCGCCCTGATGTTTATGCGCCCAGCGTCTGACACCATTATCCCTTCAGCGATAGATCGTGATCCTGACGGGGGCACTCCGCGCTGGATCCTGGCCGACTTTGACGACACCCTGGCCCCCGGCGACAGCCACGCCGGTCTGCTGCGCTATATCCTGCGCCGCCGGATCTGGCCGCTGTTGCTGTTGCCAGTGATTGCGCTGGGTGGCTTGGTCTATTTGTTGCCAAGTCAGCTGCTACCCAGCCAGCGGCGGCGCGGTATCTCCCTTATCTGGTGGGCCATCACGCTTTGGCTCTCTCCCCTCGGTTGGCGCAAGCTGGTGCGCGCCTATTGCCGCACCAGGCCGGGGCTGTTTCGTCAGGCTCGCGAATTGCTGCAAAGCGAGGGGGCGCGCTGCTGGGTGATCTCCGCCAGCCCCTGCGCGCTGGTGCGAGCCCAACTCTATCAGCAACTGCCCGGCCAGTTGCCCCACCGGATCATTGGCTCGCAGATGCACTACCGTTTTGGCGGCCTGATGCCGCGCTTCTATTGCCACGGCCAGCACAAGCTGCTGCCGGAGATCTGCGCCCTCGATGTCGAGCTGGCCTTGAGCGACAGCCTGCACGATCTGCCACTGCTGGGGTTGGGGAAAGAGGCGTGGCTGATCAATCCAACGCCCACGCGACTGCAAAAAGCCCGGGCCCGCTTGCCCCATCTGCTGGTCAAAAACTGGCAACTGTAAGCCAAAGCTGACAGCCATGCGGGTCGTCACCGTTTGATCCGCAAGGCTGCGACTTGAATGTCACAATCCATTTACATTATTTGCTGCCAGCTGCGAAAAACTATCTGCAACCCGCCTCTTCTCTTCCTGCTACGCCCTGCTTCTAATGAAACAAGTTGTTAACACTTGCCGCGCCGCTGGGTGCCGCAATCCGTTTTAACCGAATCAAGAGCAAGGAGCGCCCGATGAATGCCACCTCTTCCGCCACCCATACCATCAATCCTTTAGGCACAGACGGTTTCGAGTTTGTCGAGTACACAGCCCCCGATGCCAAAGGGATTGCTGCCCTCAAGAGCCTGTTCGTTTCGCTCGGGTTTGCCGAGGTCGCCAAGCACAAACACAAGCAGTGCTGGCTCTACCGGCAGGGGGATATCAACTTTGTGGTCAATGCCGAGCCTCACTCCCAGGCGGAGCAGTTTGCCAGCCTGCACGGGCCGAGCGTTTGCGGCATGGCATTTCGGGTGAGCGATGCGGGCAAAGCCCAGCAGTACGCCATCGCCAAGGGGGCCAAGCCCTTTGTCGGCAAGATTGGCCCGATGGAGCTCAATATTCCCGCCATCTACGGTATCGGCGAGAGCACTCTCTCCTTTGTCGACCGCTATGGCGACAAGGGCTCCATCTATGACGTGGATTTTGTCTTCTACCCCGACTGGCAGTCCCGGATGGCAGAGGTGGATGCCGGTCTTATGGAGATCGATCACCTGACCCACAACGTCCATCGCGGCAATATGGATGTCTGGTCCAACTTCTATGAGCGGATCGGTAACTTCCGTGAAATTCGCTACTTCGATATCGAGGGCAAGCTGACCGGGCTGCACTCCCGTGCCATGACCGCGCCTTGTGGCAAGATCCGCATCCCCATCAACGAGTCGGCGGATGACAAGTCCCAGATCGAGGAGTACCTGCGTCAGTACAAGGGGGAGGGGATCCAGCACATCGCCATGGCCTCCAGCGATATCTACCACACCATCCGCACCCTGCGCAGCCGCGGTACCGGCTTTATGCCGACGCCCGATACCTACTACGAGAAGGTGAACAACCGGGTCGAGGGGCATCAGGAGGATCTGGCTGCTCTGAAAGAGCTGCGCATCCTCATCGACGGCTCCCCCACCAAGGATGGCATCCTGCTGCAGATCTTCACCGACACCGTGATTGGCCCGGTCTTCTTCGAGATCATCCAGCGCAAGGGTAACGAAGGGTTTGGCGAGGGCAATTTCAAGGCGCTGTTTGAATCGATTGAGCTGGACCAGATCCGCCGTGGCGTGCTGGATGGCGGCGAGGATGAGAAGGGTGCCCGCAAAGAGGGAGCGAGCGATGCGTAACTGGATTAACTTCCCCCATCGGGAGGGGACCCACTCCCGGCAAGCCCATGCCGACCTGCCGGAACAGGCCATCTATGAGCGCGAGCTGGGGCGAAGCGGCTTTTTCGGCCCCGCCACCCACATGCACCACAAGCATGCCCCCACTGACTGGATCAGTTGGGAGGGGCCGCTGCGGCCACGGCTGTTTGACCTCAATGCCCTCCAGGAGGAGGTAAGCTCGCTCTCTCCCTGGGTGGCTCCCGATATTCTCAGCAACCCCCACTGCCGCTATCGCATCTGGCGGCTCTCCGAGGCGATGCCGTTTCTGGTGCGCAACGCCGACGGCGACGAGCTGCTCTTTATCCACGAGGGGGGCGGTGAGTTCTTCTGCGACTACGGCCACCTGACTCTTCGCGATGGCGACTACGTAGTGATCCCCCGCGGCACCATGTGGCGCATCGAGCCGACGGCGCCCCTGTTCATCCTGATGATCGAGGCGACCAACGACAGCTACCAGCTGCCGGATAAGGGGCTGGTGGGCAATCACGCCATCTTCGACCCGGCGGCGCTCGATGTGCCCGCCATCAACGAGCGCTTTTTGGCCCAGCAGGATGAGAATCCCTGGTCGCTGCAGGTCAAACGCCACGATCAGGTGTCGGTCATCACCTGGCCGTTCAACCCGCTGGATGCACAAGGGTGGCACGGCGACTTGTGCGTGGTGCGCCTAAACTGGCGGGATATCCGCCCGCTGATGAGCCATCGCTACCATTTGCCGCCGTCGGCCCATTCGACCTTTGTTGCGAGCCGCTTTGTGATCTGTACCTTCGTGCCGCGCCCCATCGAGAGCGATCCCGGCGCCCTCAAGGTGCCCTTCTATCACAGCAATGACGATTACGACGAGGTGCTCTTTTACCACGCCGGGGACTTCTTCAGTCGCGACAATATCGAACGGGGCATGGTCACCTTCCATCCCGCCGGTTTCACCCACGGCCCCCATCCCAAGGCGTTTGCGGCGGGGCAGGCCTATGCCAAGAAGTTCACCGACGAGGTGGCGGTGATGCTAGACACCCGCGATGCGCTGAACGTCGGCAGCCTCTGTGAAGGGATCGAGAACACCCGGTATGTCTCCAGCTGGCAGCGCCCGGACGCGGCTGCCGGCAAATAAGGAATCGCTTATGAAATTGGCAACATTGAACAATGGCAAGCGCGATGGCGCTTTGGTGGTTGTGAGCAGGGATCTGGCCCGAGCGGTGCGGGTGAGCGAGATTGCCCCGACTTTGCAGGCCGCCCTAGATGATTGGGCCGAGGTTGCCCCCAGGCTGGAGGCTGTCTATCAGCAGCTTAACGAGGGCCGCGTGGCCGAGGCGTTCCCCTTTGACGAAGCGTCTTGCCTCTCTCCGCTGCCGCGCGCCTATCAGTGGGCCGATGGCAGCGCCTACGTCAACCATGTGGAGCTGGTGCGCAAGGCGCGTGGCGCCGAGATGCCGGAGAGCTTCTGGCACGATCCCCTGATGTATCAGGGGGGCTCCGACAGCTTTCTCGCCCCCTGTGGGCCGATTGTGATGGGTTCGGAGGAGTGGGGGATCGATTTCGAGTCGGAGGTAGCCATCATCACCGACGACGTGCCGATGGGGGTGAGCCCGCAGGGGGCCGCCAGCCACGTCAAATTGCTGATGCTGGTCAATGACGTGAGCCTGCGCAACCTTATTCCGGGGGAGCTTGCCAAGGGCTTTGGCTTCTTCCAGTCCAAACCGTCCAGCGCCTTCTCGCCGGTGGCCATCACTCCGGATGAGCTCGGCGATGACTGGCGTGATGGCAAAGTGCATCTGCCGCTTCTGACCCACCTCAACGGTGCGCTGTTTGGTGCGCCCGAAGCCGGGGTGGACATGACCTTCAACTTCTTCGAGCTTATTGCCCATGCGGCCAAGACCCGTCCCCTTGGTGCCGGTTGCATCATCGGATCGGGCACCGTCTCCAACTACGATCGCAGCGCCGGTTCCTCCTGCATCGCCGAGCGCCGCATGCTGGAAATTCTTGATTGTGATCAAGCTATAACCTCCTATTTGCAGTTTGGTGATAGAGTGTCGATCGCGATGGAGGATCGCTCTGGCCAAAACCTGTTTGGCACCATCTCTCAACAGGTGGTGCCAGCGAGCGGTCAGGGAGGTTGATGGCCAGCGCCGGTTGGCGGCAAGGATTTTCGGGATATGTCCGGATCACGACGAGCCCTCAACCGGTGCCGGATACACAAGGAGGCAGGTGGCGAGCACCTGCCGGGCTTCGGGCCCAGATAAGATGCAGGGACAGATTATGTTGCAGTTGTTTGGCTATTGGCGTTCGTCGGCAAGTTTTCGGGTGCGGATCGTGTTGCAGCTCAAGGGGCTCGCCTACGAGCAGCATCCCATCAATTTGCGGCAAGGCGAGCAGAGCGAGAAGGCCTATCGCCGGATCAACCCGCAAGGGCTGGTGCCGTTTCTGGTGGATGGCGATGTACAGATCGGTCAGTCGGTCGCCATCATGGAGTACCTTGACGAGACCTATCCAGCCTACTCCCTGATGCCCTCTTCCCCCGACGCGCGGGCCCGAGTGCGCCAGATCGTCAACATGATCGCCTGCGATATCCACCCGCTCAACAATCTGCGGGTGCTCAACTATCTGGAAGAGCACTTCAGGGCCAACAACGAGCAGGAGGCTCGCTGGTATCGCCACTGGATTGACGAGACCTTCACCGCCCTCGAACAGCTGTTGATGACCACCGCCGGTGTCTACTGCGTCGGCAACGAAGTGACCCTGGCCGACTGCATGCTGGTGCCCCAGGTTTACAACGCCCGCCGCTACGACATGACCCTGGACGATTACCCCACCATCCGCCGCATCGTCGCCAACTGCGAACAGTTGCAAGCCTTTATCAAGGCGGCACCAGCCAACCAGCCGGATGCGCAGTGACAACCTGACTTAACGAACATCGCGGGATGGCATCAACACGCCATCCCACGCGTCACATCTCCTCATCTCTTTATTCCCCCTCTCTGTGCGCTTTGTGTTCTTCGTGTTGGCGGCTGAATGTCGCCAATAATCCTTCGCTTGTCACACTTATCAACATTTTGCATCGACTGAGTCTTTGTTATTGGTGTTTTGGGCTGCCAGTCACACTCAAGTCAGTGGATTGGGCCTAGTATCGCCACGCCAGCGGGACAACGGAAAGCAGAGATGCGCACAGGTCGTCTATCAGGGGGCCTTGGCTACCTCTCTGGTTTCCACGGTTTATCCGCACTGCTTTTTACGTGTTTACGGTTTGATGGCCCGCACTGCCCGGCCCGTGTCACCGCGCAGATCCCTTGTGACAGCGGCAGGTTGACTGGCGAGCCACCGCTTATTTGCAACCACTCTGTGCAACAAGGAGATCTCATGCATTCCTTCAAAAAGTGCGTCGTCGCACTCTCCATCAACCTTGCTCTCTTCTCGTCGGCGTTCGCCTGTACCACCTTGCTGGTCGGCAGTGAAGCCAGCGCCGATGGCTCCATGATGGTGGCCCGCAGCGCCGACAGCGATGCCCTGAAAGCCCAGCATTTCGTGATCCATCCGGCCAAGCAGGGTCAGAGCGGAGTCCATAGTTCCAAGGCCCACAACGGCGCCAATGATTTCAGTTATCCCTTGCCGAAAAACTCCCTGCGCTATACCACAGTGCCGAACTGGAAGACCCAGCTGCACGGCGCCACCGGATTTAATGAGAAGGGGGTCGGGGTGAGCGGTACCGAGTCTATTTTTGCCTCACCCGAAGCGCTTGCCTTCGACCCCTATGTGGAAGAGAAGGGGATCACCGAGGATGATATTCCCGATGTGCTGCTCTCCCGGTCTACGTCGGCACGCGAGGCGGTCGCCTTGCTTGGCAACATCATCGAAACCATAGGTGCAGGAGAGGGATTTGGCGTCGCCGTGGTGGATGATACCGAGCTCTGGTATCTGGAGACCGCCACCGGCCACCACTGGATGGCGCAGCGTCTGCCGAAAAATCACTATTTCGCTACCGGTAATCAGGGCCGCTTGCAGCAGTACGATCCCGCCAGTGCCGACATGATGGGATCGAAGAATCTGATCGAATTTGCCACCGAGAAGGGGCTCTACCATCCGCAAAAGGATGGGGCGTTCAACTTCTCGAAAGCCTATACCCGCGATGACGAGCGGGACCGCACCTATAACGATCCGCGAGTATGGACTATCCAGCAGATGTTCAACCCCTCGCTCAAGCAGGCAGTGGATGCCGGTCGTCAGTTCCCGGTCACCCTCGCCCCCGAGAAGAAGATGACGCTGGAGGAGGTCAAGGCGGTGCTGCGCAATCACTATGACGGCACCGAACACGATCCCTACAGCAAGGGGTTGAACGGTCAGGAGCCGTGGCGCCCTGTCAGTGTGTTTCGTACCTATGAGTCCCATGTGATGCAGGTTCGCCCCTGGATGCCGCGTGAGGTGGGGGAGGTGACCTATGTTGGACTCGGCATGGCGGACTTGACCGCCTTCGTTCCCTACTACAGTGGTCTGGAAGCCTATCCGGCCCACTATGCCATGGGCAGCGACAAGGCCGACAGCGACTCCATCTACTGGAAATATCGCAAACTGCAGACTTTGGTAATGACCGATTACCCCAAACTGGCCCCCATGGTGAAGCAGGCTTACCAGAGCTGGGAGGCGAAGATCGCCAAAGAGCAGAAAGAGATGGAAGCCAGCTATCTGAAAACGGTCAAAACCGACAAGGCCGCCGCCAACAACATGCTCAACGACTTCAATCTGCGAGTCATGAAGGAGGCCGAGGCGTTGACTGAAGAGCTGACCAACCAGATCTTCACTGTGCGCACTCAGGATATTCAGGCCGATATCTTCTTCGCCAACAAGGCGAAAAAGGACTGATTGCCACCCCCATGATGTGGTGAAGCGGCAGAGCGTGTCGTCATCCATTTCCTGAGTGTGGTGATCCTCTCACGGCCACCCCGGTTATCAGAAGACGGCATAACGAAAAGCCTTCACGGAAGTGAAGGCTTTTTTGCAGAGTGTTCCGGTGATAGCGACAAAGCCTGTCTGGCTAAAAACGGTACTCGATATGGAGGGTATGGCTGTCCAGCCCCGGGTTCTTGTCATACATATAGGCGTTGGACATGTGCTCATATTGATAGCCGATCAGCCAATTCTTGGTGATGGCGTAGCCGAGACCGATGCCCAGAGCGAACTGGAAGGGGCCGCCATAATCCTTGAAGCCGTGGCCGCGTGTGCCAAATTGATGTTGATTGAGCCAGACCATTTCGCCGGGTATCCAGGTCACCCAGTTACCCCATTGGCATTCGATACGGGCGCCGCCTCCCAGTCTTGCGGTCTCTTCATCTTCTACCTTGAGTGTACCTCCACGCACCCCCAGCCCAAATTGGCAGCCTGAGTCTCCCCAGCGCCAGAACATATGGTGAAACTTGGCGTCGGCGAATTTGATGTCGAGCTTTTCATTGCTGAATGCTTTGCCCAGTTGCAGGGTAAGAATATTGTCATTGGCTATCGCTCCTGCGCTGGTGAGCAACGAAACCAGCAGGCCGATCCTTGATAGAGTGTTAGCGTCCATGCCCCCTCCAATGTCGTTGTGACCCTGTGTCGCTGATTCAATCGGACACATATCAGGCATAGTCAACAGACAATAACCCTGTCAATCACGGCCAGAAAAACTAAAAAAAATCATGTTGGTCGATAAATGGGCTATCGCGTTGATGCCCTTAATAAGGGGAGGTCATCAGCATCCCGGCTTAGTTCGTTATTTGAACAAATGTGTAACATGTGACGTGATGATGCTCGCTGGCGTGGACTGGTTTATCGCGCAGGGCGAGGAGTTTGAGAGGGATGTCGGATATGACTTCCTGGGTAAATCAGATTTCTCCTATTTCATTTTCATTGAAAAATCAATATTGTGACTTCACAAAAATTAATTTTTTCTGGAAGGGAAGAGGAATAATTTAGACGTTTCTAAATTAATCTGGAGCATCATCAAAATTATTTACACCATGTGAATACATTTTTTGCCAATGAAAAATGAAATAAAAAATTCTTAAAAAACAGTATTTTGCTGATTTTTTCATCGGGTGGGGATTGCAGGTGGAATTTTTGATTGTTGACCCAATTGCGGCTTATTGGTAGCATTCAAAAAAAACGAGAATAAGTATGATATACGTCACATTGTGACGCTTTCATGCACGGGTTGGGTGCTTACATTATAATCTATCTGCTGGCTTTTTGAGCTGGCAGTCCACGTATTTTGTCCCTCCTGTATTTATTTCACATCCATCTTGTATGCTTTTTATCCGGCAGGATGTCATCGCCGTGCGGTAGCTATGTCTAATTTTCCCGGCACCTCGTGTTGTGCGGTAGCTATGGCCAAACAAGAGATGCTGGTATCATTTGTGTAACACTTTGCCAACATTTGAACTGTGTCACCCGTCTTGAGGCTTATGACTGCTCTGAGCAATACAGACGGTGTACAGCCTGATATCCATCATAACTATTCGCGTTTTACTCGATTTGTTCAGAGCATTCTGCAATGTACGCAGTAAACGCTCATATATTGAGCAAATCACGCTGATCCAGCTTGCATCAACCGCTTTTTCAAGTCTTGACTGATTGCCTGTTAATGAGGTACTTCATGGCCCACTTTGGCATATAGAGGATATGAAAATCTTCGTAATGCTGAATATTGCAGTTCTTCTTGGGTCGCAAAGATAACCAGCAAATCGGTAAAAAATTACCAGAGCATAAGACTGTAAAGTTTTAAAAGATTAACATTTGACTCCATGGAAAATATTGACACATGAATTATGCAACCCGGTTATTGGCGATTTCATTAGCCATACAAGTTGGTGGCTGCGCATATGAGCCAAAGCAGGTAGAAGCGTCTCGTCCTCTCGTCAACCCCTCGATTGCTACCGAATCGCATGTCATGCCTCCCGATCTGCAGCAGGCGCTGAATACGCTGCCACAGGGGGCAGCATTCAGTAGAAACAATGTGACCTATACCCTGGGGCAACGTTATGTTTCTGCTCTGGGTCTTGAGTGCGTTGAGTTGTTGTTTAACAGTGTGCAAGGTCACTCGCAAAGACGCGCGGCATGCAAGACTGAAGAACAATGGTATCTGATACCTCAACTGGAACAGACCTCTGTCAGCAACCTTCTTGCTGAGCAATAAAATGAAGGCAAATGGTTTGAAAAAAATGAAAATATATCAGCTTGGCACACTTCTGTTCCTCATCAGTACATCCTGCACAACCATGACCCTTGCCGCACCTGATTTAGCGCAAGCAAATGGATCATCATTTGGTTACACCCTTTCAGGAAAAGCTGCAGAAAACACCGGCCCCCAGCTTGGTGGTCAAGCTGCACTGAGTGGGCAGGCAAACACAAGTTCAACGACCGGGAGTTTTACTCAACAGAATCGTCAAGGGATGTTGTTACCCGGTGAGGCAGACGTACGAAAATTACTGCCCCTGGCAGAGGCAGGATTACCTCCTCCTTATGGCGCCAATCTGTTTGCAGGTGGGTATGAGACTGAACGCAGTGATGGTTTGAATGACAATTATCTGATAGCTCCGGGTGACAAACTTAATATCTGGATCTGGGGAGCCGTCAACTTTTCAAATGTAGTGACGGTAGATAATCAAGGTAATATCTTCATCCCTGATGTCGGCCCGATCAATGTCAAGAATGTACCTGCCAGCCAGGTCAATAATCTGGTGACCAGCAGGATTGGTGATGTTTTTACAAATAATGTCAATATCTACGTCAACCTGCTGACAACAACTCCCGTGAGTGTGTTTGTTACTGGCCCGGTAATACGGCCAGGCCAGTATGCGGGTCAATCCTCTGACAGTGTGCTCTATTTTCTAAAGCGGGCTGGGGGGATCGACTCGGAGCGCGGCAGCTATCGTCAAATAAAGGTATTACGCCAGAACCAGGTCATCCAAAAAATCGATCTGTATGAATTCATGCAGCAGGGCAAAATGCCCAAGCTCTCTTTTAAAGATCAGGATGTCATCCTGGTAGAGCCACAGGGCCCGATGATAAATGTCGCGGGCAAGGTGCGTAACCCATTCCGTTTCGAATTGACTCAGCGTAATACGCTAGGCTCGGAGCTGGTCAACTACGCACTGCCGCTTGCCAAGGTGAGTCATGTCGGGGTGATAGGTGACCGTCCAAGTGGTCCATTCTCCATCTATTTACCTTACAAGGATTTTGCCAGCCTCCAGCTTAAGGATGGTGACAAAGTCTTGTTCAATGATGACATGCATGCACAGGTTTATGATGTGCAGGTCGCAGGTAGCTATATGGGGCCCTCATATTTCACTGTGCGCAAGCAGACCAAGCTGCATGAGCTGCTCAACCATATTCCCATTGACCCACAGCTTGCCGATTACCAATCCATCTACCTGATGCGCAAGAGTGTCGCTGCGCGGCAAAAAGAGATGTTGGAAGAGTCGCTCAACCGGTTGGAACGCAGTGTGTTTACTGCTCCTGCCAGTTCGGATGGTGAAGCGGCGATCCGTGCCAAAGAGGCAGAACTGGTGATGCGCTTTGTCGAAAAGGCCAGAAAGATTCAGCCACTTGGCAAGGTGGTGGTCGCAGACAAGGGGATTGTTGCGAACATTCAGCTGGAACAGGGTGACCAGATTGTCATACCGAACAGAACGGACCTGATCCAGGTCGGTGGGGAAGTATTGATGCCGCAAGCTGTGGTCTATAACGCCAATGCAACTCTCGATGACTATGTGGCCTGGGCGGGCGGATTCACCGAACGTGCGAATGACCAGCGGATTGCCGTGGTTCATGCCAACGGGTTGGTGGAGTTTAAAGATAAGGGGAGTGTCCAGCCTGGTGATCAGATCCTGGTGTTGCCCAAGGTCGACAGCAAAACCATGCAATCGGTCAAGGATATTACTCAAATTATCTATCAGATCGCCGTGGCTGCTAACGTAGCAATCAAGTAAGCCGCTTCTTGATGAGAAAAAGCAGACTCGCCAACGGGCGAGTCTGCTATGGGTAAAGCGAAATAATGAATAAACCGATACTTAATCAAACGCCGCGCACATCCCTGCAGGTGTTGCGAGATGTTGTCTTTGGCCTGCTTATTCGTGAGCTTAAAACCCGTTTTGGTAATTATCGGCTGGGCTATGCTTGGGCATTGCTAGACCCATTGTTGATGATAAGCGCATTTAGTTTGATCTTTGGTTTACGAGGTTCGAGTGGTTTTGGCGGCGCACCTGCGCCACTATTTATTACTGCGAGTTATTTACCTTTTCTTTTTTTTAGAAATGTCGTCAGTAAATTGCAATCAGCAGTTAGTGCCAATATGGGCTTGTTCTGCTATAGACAGGTAACGCCGTTTTCTACCTTTATTGCTCGCTTCATGCTTGAAACCATGATTGGAATCATCGTCGGCTGTATTTTAGTCATGGGACTTTTGTGGTTTGGTTTTGATGCCATCCCTGATGACCCGTTGCAAGTCATACTCATTTATTTCTTATTGATGGCATTTTCATTTTCACTTGGTATTATTTTTTGTGTGGTTTGTAATTTGTTTCAAGAGGCCGATAAATTTCTCGGCTTGTTGATGATGCCATTGATGTTCATCTCATGTGTCATGTATCCACTTATGACAATCCCTGCTCAGTATCAACACTGGTTTTTATGGAATCCGCTAGTGCATGCAGTTGAATTGATCCGAAGTGGGTGGCTTGCTGGTTACAGTAGTCCAAATGTTAGCTGGGTATACTTTTCAAGTGTGACACTGATATTGTTAACATTTGCTATGAGCTGCTATCGTTTGAATCATCGTCGATTAATTTCCAGTTAATGTGAAATAATATGATCATTCTTGATAATGTAACCAAGTATTATCCGACAAAATTTGGCCGTAACTATGTACTGCGGGATGTCAGTATTGAATTGCCGCGGGATCGTAACATTGGCATTTTAGGTGTCAACGGGGCTGGTAAATCTACCTTACTACGCTTGTTGGGTGGTATGGATGCGCCTAATGAAGGGCGTGTTATTCGTCAATGCCGTGTATCCTGGCCGTTAGCATTAAGTGGTGGATTTCAAGGTAGTATGACCGGACGAGAGAATACGCGCTTTGTTTGCCGAATTCATGGTGTACGGGATACCAAGACGGTTGAAGAGTGGGTGAAGGAGTTCTCAGAGATCGGTCAGCACTATGAGTTACCCATCAAAACCTATTCCAGTGGTATGAAGTCAAAATTCAATTTCGCCGTCAGTATGGCCTTTGATTTTGATATTTATCTGACGGATGAGATCACCTCGGTAGGCGATGCGCGCTTTAAACAGAAATGTATTGATGTGTTTAATCAAAAACGCGAGACAGCCAGTCTTATCATGGTGTCGCACGATATGAAAAACCTTCGTCAGCAGTGCGATATGGGTATTCTGTTGCGTAATAGCAGACTGGAAGTATTTGACAATATCGACGATGCCATCCGTATTTATCAGAATCTATAATAAGCCAAATTCAACATGACTCAACTTATCAAATCAGAAAAGTCCTCACGCTTTGTGCGTAAGTTGCGCAAGTTAAGCAAAGCGCCTAAACAGTTTTTTATTGACTCCAGCGGTTATCAGATTGCTCACCGTTCTTGGCAAAGCAGTCTCAAATTAGGCAGCTTCTTGTGGGTAGTAGTTTGCTTTGCGATCGCGACAGTCTATTTTGGTTTTATGGCATCTGACCGTTATGTCAGTCGTGCCGAGTTGATTATCAAGCAAGCTGATCAAATCAAGATGTTACCCGATGCCTTGTCCATGCTGGGTATTGGTGGTAGCAATCATCAAGATGTGCTGTTAATTCAAGACTATTTAAAATCATGGGATATGCTAGCCAAGCTGGATAAAGAGCTCGCCCTCAAATCACACTACCAAAGTGGTGCGGCAGATTATTTTTCACGCTTGTCTGATGATGTCAGTCGAGAGGATTTCATCAAGTACTATCGCCAGCATCTGGGACTACATCTTGATGAGTTGTCCGGTGTACTTACCATCGAGTTGCAGACATTTGATCCTCAATATGGTCAACAGGTTGTGGCCCTGATGCTTAAAGAGTCAGAACGCTTTATCAACAAGTTGGGGCATCAAGTGGCTCTCGATCAGCTTGCTTTTGTCGAAAAGGAAGTCGATCGGGCTTATCAACGGTTGCAAGATGAAAAAGCCAAGGTGCTGGCCTTTCAAAACAGCCATCAACTTATCAGCCCAGAGTCGACCAGTAGCGCACGCTTGGGAGTGGTCAGCCAGATTGAAGGCGAACTGGTGCGCCAGCAGGCCGAGCTGAAACAACTGCGCAGCTATATGAAGGATTCCGCTCCCGCCGTTGTCTCGGTACAGAGCCGGGTTGATGCCTTGACCAGACAACTTGAGCAGGAACGAGCCAAGTTGACCGGTCAGGACAAGGACGCCATGAATGAAATCACCGCCGGCTATCTGGATGTGCAAACCCAGGCAACCTTGGCGGCAGACCTCTATAAAACCGGTCTTATCAGCCTGGAGCAAGCCAGGGTTGAAGCATATCGCAAGTTGAAGCACCTGTTGGTAATTACCCAACCGACGTTGGCGGAAGATGCCGAATATCCGCGTCGCCTCTATAACCTTGCTACCGTGGGTGTACTGCTTTGCCTCTTCTATGGTCTGATCGTGATGGGGTTAGCGACATTACGTGAGCACCAGGATTAATCACTGCATGATAAAGATGACATTGGGATTTTGATATATTTTGAAATCAGGGCATACCTAATGCTTTCGGCAGTTATTGGTACCTACTGAGCGACAGTTAATAACTCTAACAAGCTATACATTTTATTTTCATGATTATGGAATAAGTTTTTTGGGAAAAGTATCTATTTACCATGGCAGCAAATCTATTGGTAGTAGATAGAGAGGATGTCATCTTTTTCCAAGTTGATATCCATTCACTATAAGTTAAACCAACAAGAGCATGGGATATGCGAAAAACAATACCTCGAGTAACAAATAATAACTCATTGCACGAAATCAAAAATGAGCTGGCAGTGCTGAAACAGGCTTTAGTTGAAAAAGATAACCTTCTGAATACAGTAAATGAGAGCTCGTTTGCCTTGCAAGTTCAATTAGAGATCTGTCAAGGCAAGTCAGCTCGACTCACCGCTGATAATGTGGCATTGAAGGCCCGCATTAAGGGGCTTGAACAAGATCATCAAACTAGAAACGCTGAACTGGCCACGCTCAGCAAGTTGATCTTGAAATCTGATGAGACCGCTCAACAGAGTGCTGCACAGTTGAAAAAGAGTCATCTTGAACTGGATGGTTGTAAAAGTGAACTCAGCAAGACTAAAGCGGCTTTAGATATATCTCAAACAAAATTAAAGAAAGCTGAGTCAGAACTTGGTCTATTGAAACAGGCACACAACAAGACCAAGCAGGAACTTGAGAACGAACTCGGTAAATTTAAGTCTCAATTAGTTAAAGAGAAAGAGTTAAATCATTCACTTTCCTCCCAGCTAACAAATTTGCAAGATAATTTGAATGTCAGATTCAGTGAGCTGGCTAAACTTAGTAATATTTTAGAAGTAAAAGAGCGGAAGCTGCTGGCTAAAGATAATGAACTGTCTATATACAAGGAACAGCTAGATAAACTGAAAGCCTCCTTTGCATGGAAAGCGGCAGCTCCCGCACGTGCATTGAGTAACAAGTTTAAAAAGAAAAATACTAAAAGTATGTTACGTCAGCATGCCGAGGTTGTTCAAAACTCAGGCTTGTTCAGCGTCGACTGGTATAGAAAAAACTGTCCTGAGATTGATGAACTTTCCATTTCTCCGGTCGAGCATTATTTGACCATAGGTTTTAAAGTGGGTTTGACTCCCAGTGAGCGTTTTGACGGAAATGATTATTTAGCGAGGTATCCCGACGTACAACAAGAAGGGGTAAATCCTCTTTTACATTATCTCATGTTTGGCAAGAATGAAGGCAGAACGATCTAATTTTGCGGGATTAAAAAATGAATAACTTCGATGCTCAATGGTATTTGAATAATTATAAAGATGTCGAACTGTCCGGCATGGACCCGTATCAGCATTATCAAAAAATCGGTAAACTGATCGGCCGTCATCCTATGGACCCAAATAAAATAGCGGCCAACACGGCACAAATTGCAAAGAGTGCAGCAAAGCCAGCCCCTGTCGGTAATAAAGCTATCCGCGGTGATTTCAACCTGAAAGCGGGCGGGAGTGGCGAACTCTATGGCTGGCTGGCCGAAATCGGTGATCCGGCCCCCCGTGAAGCGTTAATCAGCATAGATGGTAAACAGTATAAAGTGCTGGCCGATGTCAAACGTGAGGATTTGGCCAAGAACAAGATCAACAATGGTCAACATGGTTTTCGCTGGAGCGTACCTGCTGAATTTATCGATGGTAAAACCCATCAACTAGAACTGATTGATGCCAAAACCGGGCAGTTGCTCAAGCAGACAACTACCTCCTGGCAGCATAATCGCAAGTTTACCTGCTTTGATGAGTTTTTGGCCGAGTCAATGGTCAACCCGATGATCTATGCCCCCTATCGGGAAGAGGACAAACGCTGTTTCGCCATGATGGAGAATACGCGTCGTTCGCTGGTCGCCTATACCCAAACAAATCATCTCGATGCGTTAGTCAGCATCATCATGCCTGCATACAACCGGGAAGATACCATTCCTGCCGCCATTACCTCTGTTCTGGCACAAACGTACCCATACTTTGAACTGATCATTGTCGATGATGGCAGTACGGATGGAACCATCCAGGTGGTTGAGGAGTTTATGGATGAACGGGTTCGTCTGATCCGCGGGCCTGGTCGTTCTGGCGTCTCTGAAGCTCGTAATATCGGTTTACGGGCAGCGAAAGGTGAGCTGATTGCCTATCTGGATTCCGACAATACCTGGCAACCTGAATACCTCAGCGCCATGGTCGCCGCCCTGCACAAGAGCCCTCATGCCCAGGCTGCCTATTCTGGCCAATATCTCTATCGTGGCACGCATCCGGAACCGTTTGCGATCCGCTTTGCCAGTTTCAATAAGGGTCTGCTGGAAAACCGTAACTATATTGACCTGAACTGTTTTATGCATAACAAGCAGGTCTTTAAAAAGACGGGAATGTTTGACACCCAGTTGAAGCGGTTTGTCGATTGGGATCTGATCCTCAAGATCAGCAGTGAATTCACCATTATTTCGGTGCCGGTGATCCTCTCCAACTATTTTTATGAGCTGGCAGAAAATGCCATCACCAATGACCATTCGTTAAACGGTTTTATCGATATTGTGCGAGAACAGCACAACACCCGTGAATTTATCAAGGGGCGGGCCCTGTTGCGTTATGGCCAGAGCGAACCGGTCAAGCATCGCTTGCCCAAGCCAAAATTGGCACATCACGTCACCATCATTATCCCGAACTATGAATCGCTGGAGGATATTCAGGATTGTCTCTCTTCCATTCGCAAGTATTACGATAGCAAGCAGGTCGATATCATAGTGGTCGACAATGCGTCAGCCATGGCAGTCAGAACCTATTTGCGGGAGCAGGCGGTCAAAGAGTTTGATATTACCTATATCGAGAATGAGTTTAATGCCGGTTTTACCTATGCGGTGAATCAGGGGATCAAGGCGGCCAAGGCCGGCAGCGATATCGTATTGCTTAACAACGATGCCTTGCTGACGCGTACCGCACTGGTAGCCATGCAGCAACTGGCCTATCAGGATCCCAATATCGGCCTGGTGGTTCCTCGTCAGGTACTGTTTGCCAATACCAAGACCATTACGACCCATGTGCCGTTTGCCAACCCCGGCATAGATTGCGATGTCAACCTCTCGCAGCATCACAAGAATATTGCTCGGGTGCCCTTGCTGCATGACGGAGAGCAGGTGGAGATCAGCTTTGCCCCCTTCTTCTGTACCTATATGCGCCGCGAAATTGTCGATCAGGTTGGTGGGCTGGATGCCGAATTTGGTCGCCACTATCGCTCGGATCGGATTATGTGTGACTATCTGCGCCACTTGCTGGGAATGAAGATCTTCTATACCAGCCAGGCAGTGGTCTACCATAAATTGCAAAAAGCGACCGACGGTATGCGTAAAAGCGATAAAAAGAGTACCGAATTTGAGCTGATGTTTAAGAAAAATCAGTGGTCAAAATCAGAATTAGATCTTCTAAAACTATCACAAGCTCCATGGGATATATAAAATGTTTGTAAAACCATTGTATGGTAAAAATGGTTGGATGTTTCTTGATGGGGATAACAATCGAACTATTGATCAGATGACGGGTAACCTAATACTAGGTGATGAACAATTAAAACAATGGGAGGAGCTATTAAAAAGCAGGATGTCGAGGCTTTCAGAGAAAAATATTGAATACATATATATCTGTGCTCCGAATAAAGAGTCGGTTTATAAAAAATTCTTACCTGAATGGTATAAGCCTGCACAAGAAACTCCTATTCATCAACTTATTCCTATTTTCACTAAGTTATTATCCAACAAATTCATATATCCTGTAGATGCTCTGGTTAATAGCCCATTAGATACCTATCCTCAAGGTGATACACATTGGAATCAATATGGGGCATATAAATGTTTTCAAGAGTTAGAAAAGGTATTAGGTCGTGCAGATACTTTAGCTGATGTGAACTTTGTAACTCGCAACTTGCCTGGTGACTTGGGCAGAAAAATAGATTCATCTTACCTTGAAAGCCAACCTGTAGCATCCTTTAGTAAAAGTACATTTACTATTGAATTTGATAATAAAATTAATAATAGGGGCAGGATTATCATCTTTAATAACCCTGATGCTCCTGTAAAAAAGAAAGTTGTTTTTTTTAGAGACTCATTTGGTAGTCAGTTGATTCATTTTTTAGCAAGAGCATATAGTCGTGTAGTGGCAATATGGCAGCCAAGTTTAGATTATAGTATTATTGATTTTGAACAACCAGACTTGGTTATATCTGAACAAGTAGAAAGGTTTCTTATATCTCCTCCATCAGATACAAGTTCTCCTACAGCAGAGGAGATCGCGTTATCAAAAAATTGTGATGTAAATTTATATTACAGTGGGAAATGATTAGGTGGGGATATTAAAATTATGAATGATTACATCAGTATACCATGGGTGAATGCTAAAGAAGTTGGTGCCTTATCTGAGCCCGCGGATATGCACCTTGAATATGGATTTAAAGTCATTAGAGGAGCTACATCTAATCTTTCTAACTTTCAAGCATTCTCTGAAATTGAGGATTGTCTTTACAGCTCACCATCAAAATCGCAAGCAATTTATCTTCAAGACTCTTATGTCTTTGGTTGTGGCTTTTTAATAAAATCACAAGAATCTTTTATACAGCAGTCTCGGTATTTGAATCCTGATATTGATGCTAGACTAAAGAATTCGTTGAGAACTGCTCCTGTCGAACTCGATGATAAAACATTTTGGATTTGTGGATGTAATGCTTCTATAAAAAATTATTGGCATTGGCATGCACAATCCTTACCAGCGATACTCCAATGTATTGATTTTCTTCAAAAGCTTGGAATTTCAAAGTATGGTGTTATAGTTCCGAAAATGACTTCATGGCAAAGGAAGTCATTGGAGGCATTAGCAGTTGATTTTATAGATGTAGTAGAAATAAGCATATATCAAACAGTCTATGTCAAGAAGCTCATAATTAGTGAACTGATGTATTCCACATCACCTTATGATGCATCTATTTATCGTAGGGATGTTAGAGATAGAATATTGTCATCAGCGAGAGAGAATGCCTCTGGTATCAGCGCTGAAAAAATTTATATTTCTCGTAAAGACACTAATAAACGACCGATGTTAAATGAAGCTGAGTTAACATCCAGCTTGAATAAGCTTGGTTTTAAAGAGTTTGTAATGAGCGAACTTTCTTATTTTGATCAAGTTTTAGTATTTAACTCTGCAGAGTATATAGTTTGTCCACATGGTGCTGGTACTACGAATGCGCTTTTCTGTGATAAACAATCTAAAATTTTAGAGCTTCATCAAAAAAGTTACCCGAATGCAGGTCCAGCTTCATTGCTAAAAACTAATGGCGCGACATATCATGTCGATATATTTGAAGATGATGGACTGGGTCAATTGACTAATGGATGGTATGTAGATGTAGATTTATGTCTAGATTCTGTGCAAAGAATGGTCTCAATTAAATAAAGTGAATTAATATGAATATTACAATTGCAGGCACCGGCTATGTCGGTCTTTCCAACGCGGTATTGCTGGCCCAACACCATCAGGTCATTGCACTGGATGTGGTGCCAGAAAAAGTCGAACTGCTTAATCGCCGTCAATCTCCCATCGTGGATAAGGAGCTGGAAGAGTATCTGGCCAACAAGCCGCTAAATCTTAAAGCGACGCTTGATAAATATGAAGCGTATGAGGCGGCCGAGTTTGTGATTATTGCCACTCCCACCGATTATGATCCCGAGACCAACTACTTCAATACCAGCACGGTCGAGGCGGTGATCCGCGATGTGATGAGCATCAACCCCAATGCGGTGATGGTGATCAAGTCCACCATTCCGGTGGGCTTTACCGAGCGGATGCGCGAAGAGCTCGGCACCGAGAATCTGATCTTTTCACCAGAGTTCCTGCGCGAAGGCAAGGCACTGTATGACAACCTGCACCCTTCCCGTATCGTGGTGGGGGAGTGCAGCGAGCGGGCCCAACGTTTTGCCGACCTGTTGCAAGAGGGGGCCATCAAGCAGGATATTCCGGTATTGCTGACGGGCAGCACGGAGGCGGAAGCGATCAAGTTGTTTGCCAACACCTATCTGGCGATGCGGGTAGCCTATTTCAACGAGCTGGATACCTATGCCCAGTCTCACGGTCTCGACAGTCGCCAGATTATCGAAGGGATTGGCCTGGATCCCCGTATCGGCAGCCACTACAACAACCCCTCCTTCGGTTACGGTGGTTATTGCCTGCCCAAAGATACCAAGCAGTTGTTGGCCAACTATAACAAGGTGCCCAACAACCTGATCCGCGCCATCGTCGATGCCAATACCACCCGCAAAGACTTTATCGCCGACAGCATTATTCGCCGCAACCCCAAGGTAGTGGGGATTTATCGTCTGGTGATGAAGGCGGGCTCGGACAACTTCCGCTCCTCCGCCATTCAGGGGATCATGAAGCGGATCAAGGCGAAAGGCATCGAGGTGGTGGTCTTTGAACCGACCATCAGGGAGGAGCATTTCTTCCACTCTCGTGTTATTCGCGATTTGAACGAGTTCAAGGCTGTGAGTGATGTGATTTTGTGCAACCGGATGGCCGCTGAATTGACCGATATGGTGGACAAGGTTTACACCAGGGATCTATTCGGTTCCGACTGATATCTGCAATAGCGTATGGGGCTGGGGTCTGTTTTCCCAGCCCCCGCATCATGATGTATAATCCTGCAGTTTTTCATCCTGATTGAGAACCCGCCTTGAAATTATTTATTGCTGCAATTGTCAAAAATGAAATAGATGGATTGCTCGAATGGATCGCTTTTCACCGGGTACTCGGTGTCAGTGGATTTATTATTGCAGATAATGGGAGTAACGACGGTTCGCGTGAACTGCTCGGCTCTCTGGCCAAATTAGGGGTGGTTACTGTATTTGACCATCCAACTGTGGGGCTGCAGAAACCGCAGTTACCTGCATACGATAAAATTTTGCGCACTTGCCCGCGTGATGTAGATCTGTTGGCATTTATCGATGCTGACGAGTTTTTGTTGCCATTGGAGTCAAATGATTTGCGTCCGGTGGTCACACAATGGTTTGCAGATAATAGTGTCAGTGCCGTTGGATTGAATTGGTCTAATTTTGGCTCCAATGGTGAGACCTTTGCTGGCGAGGGGCTGGTGATTGAACGCTTCACGCAGCGTGCACCCCTTGGTTTCAATGTGAACCACAACTTCAAGAGTATTGTGCGCCCCTCCCGGGTTGACAGTTTTTTCAACCCCCATTTTGCCAATTTGCGTTATGGGCGTTATATCGATGCCAATGGTAGTGACATGGTATTACATGCCAAACACGGTAATGGTGTGAGTGCTCAGGTCATCTGGAATGGCATAAGAGTCAACCATTACGCAGTTAAATCATTGGAAGAGTTCCTGCTTGGGAAGCATTTGCGTGGTAGTGCGGCAACGGCCAATCGAGTCAAACATAAGGCTTATTTTCAGGCGCATGATCGCAATGACGAGCAATGTCTGCTGGCCGCGGCACTGGCCCCCCAAGTGAAGGCCGAGATGATGACACTGAGTGAACAATTAGCCGCCCTGCCTGCAGAAAGAGAGGTGTCCAATCACTCCTGGTTAGCGAACAGCATTAAAAAGCTGATTAAATAACTGCTGTTACTTATTAATTCTATTCTTCACGGTCTGTCACTGGTGTGGCGGACTATTTCAATGTCCCCTCAGGTTGTAAATTCATATATGTATAACGATGGTCATTGGCAACCTCTGGCATTGCCTGACGCTTTTTCATGCCACTCTGGCTGGCTCCTGATCCGGGGGACAATCGTGGCGAGCCAACCACGAGGGGAGACTCGTCTGTGCTGGCAGTGCGGACAGGGAAGATGGCATGAGCAGGTGTTGCCAGTCACACGTCGTGGCACCTTGCAGGAGCTGGTCTATCTGCCCACAGGAGCCAGCCATCTCTCTTTACTGGCCAGCAGCAAGGGCGCGGATTGCCATGTAGAGATTAGCGAGCTTCGTTGTGTCTCTCCTATTGAGAGTCTCTGGCGTCGATTGCGCCGGGTCTTGCCCTTTTATCGACGCCTGACGAACACCAAACGCAAGAGATTGGGTCTCTCATGGCATTTGTGGCTCACGGATCTACAGCAGGCTTACCAACTTGTCGGTAGAGTACGTGACGACAAGCCACTCGATAGCTATGAAGAGTGGCTAGCAAACTTCGACACCCTGGAACCCGCCGAGTACAAGCTGATTGAACGCCTGTTGGCACGTTGGGACTCATTGCCACGTGTCTGTTTTCATCTTGTTGGCGAAAAGAGTGAGCAGAGCCGCCAGCAGACTCTGGATAGCATCCAGGCACTCTGTTATCCGGCAAGTCACATCAGGCTGCAGGAGCATGGCGCATCCTCAGATATCCCCAGTCAGCCTGGCGGCGAGTGGCAGTGGGTGTTGCCTGCGGGTGCCCTGGTGTCCCCCAGCGCCCTATTCTGGGTGGCATATCAGTTACGCCAGGATCCGGATTGTTTATGGCTATACGGGGACCACGACCTGCTTGACGAGAGAGGCAAACGTCACTCTCCCAACTTTAAACCTGACTGGAATGAAACACTGCTGCAGAGCCAAAACTATATTGGCTGGTGTGGCTTGTGGCGTGAACAAGGCGCAAGCCAAATCCCCTTTGATGCGGCGGCATGTCATCAGTGGTGGCTACAGTTGGCACAGCAGTGTGAGCCAAACCAGATTGCCCATATTCCGTCATTGATGATGCATCTGCCCGCAAGTGCGTTGCTTTCGAATGATTGTGATCCGCTGAAAGATAGAGAGGATTTATTGCCAGCAGGTGTGAGCATTGGGGCTGCACCTCATGGTATATGTCGTTGGTTCTGGCCATTGCCAACGCAATTACCATTGGTCTCTGTGATTATCCCCACCCGAAATGGTCTTGCTCATTTACGCCCTTGTATTGAAAGCCTGATCCACAAGACGCAATACGCCAATATGGATGTCATGGTGATGGATAATCAGAGCGACGACGAGGAGACCCTTGCTTACCTTGCCCATATCGAACAGGTTTATGGCGTCAGGGTGATTTCTTATGATCATCCGTTTAACTATTCAGCCATCAATAACCTTGCGGTAAGCAAAGCACGTGGCGATCTGGTCTGCTTGCTGAATAACGATACCGAGGTGATCAGCTCTGACTGGCTGGATGAAATGGTTTCCCATTTATTGCGTCCTGGTGTGGGCGTAGTCGGTGCAAAGCTCTATTACGGAAATGGGTTGATTCAGCATGCCGGCGATGCTGTCGGACCTGGCGGTTGTGCAGATCACCTTCATAATGGTTTGTCCGCAAACGATCCCGGATACCAGCGGCGGGCTGTCAGTGCTCAAGAGTTGTCAGCTGTGACTGCTGCCTGTTTATTGACTCATAAAGATTTATATATTGCGCTCGGTGGACTTGATGAAACGAATTTGCCGATAGCGTTTAATGACGTCGATTATTGCCTCAGAGTGCGAGAGGCCGGCTGGCGAGTAGTCTGGACGCCCTTTGCTGAACTGTATCATCATGAGTCTATTTCCCGCGGTAAAGATGTATCAATACAACAGCAGAGACGAGCAAAATCTGAGTTGCGATATATGAGAACGCGATGGGATGGTGTGCTTAAACACGATCCTGCCTATAACCCTAACTTGAGTTATGAACGTCCTGATTTCTCTCTAAGCAGAGCTCCTAATATGGTGTTGCCATGGATGAATTAATTCGCAGGAAACTATTCAAGCCCTATCTTAAACTCAATAAACAGAGTTATGGCAGCCAGCAAAGCTCTGAAATTGACAGTGAGCGATTGTTTATATTACATGAAGGGAAATCCCCTACATTGGCCTATTTTGAATCGGCTATTGCCAGTCGATTTCCTGATGCAAGATGTCAATGCGTTGACATTCTTGTTTCCCCTGAAATACCTATTCCGGAAGGATCTGCTCTTGTCATTATTCGATTTATCTCTCCGAAGTGGCAACAGCATATAGAAAGATATATCGACAGATGCTCCCGAATAGTTTATTTCATGGATGACGATCTGTTTGACCCGACGGCTCTATCTACGCTGCCTAAAGAGTATCGCAGCAAGATAATAAGGCGCTCGGCAGCTCAACATCGATGGATCACGCAGCACTGTGATGATATCTGGGTATCTACAGCTTATTTGGCTAAAAAATATTTCCACCTTAACCCGGAAATAGTTTCCGCAAAACCATCGCCATTACTTCTTGAAAAAAGAAAACCAGTAAGAATAGCTTATCATGGTTCAAGCTCTCATCGGGAAGAGAAGTACTGGCTGCGGCAAATCGTCGAGGGGGTTTTGGAAGCCTGCCCTAGTGCCAGCTTTGAAATTTTTGGCGAGCATGATATCTATAAACATTATCGCGACCTGCCAAGAGTTTCAGTACTGCATCCAATGAGTTGGCAAAATTATCTTGCGTATACCAAGACCCATCAGTTGGATATCGGATTGGCGCCGCTGCTTGACTCTGATTTTAATTTGGCACGTGGTCCCGTAAAATTTTATGACTTTGTCAGAATGGGCGCGGTGGGTGTATATAGCAATTGCGCGCCCTATAACGATTTTATCGAACAAAACATCAACGGCATTCTGTTGGAGAACGACCCCCAACGCTGGGTTGATGCAATAACATTACTGATTAATAAAGAAAAGAAACGAGCTGAGCTAGCCAATAATGCGAAACTATATGCTTATTCTTTGGCAAACTGAGAACTATAACCTGCACGAGATAATATATGTCTAATCAACATTTTTCAGTACGTAAAGCGGTCATTCCTG
This sequence comes from Aeromonas sp. 600479, assembly GCF_049175515.1. Lineage (NCBI taxonomy): Bacteria > Pseudomonadati > Pseudomonadota > Gammaproteobacteria > Aeromonadales > Aeromonadaceae > Aeromonas > Aeromonas sp. 600479. The sequence continues at coordinate 291,247 of NZ_JAAKVF010000004.1, read as the reverse complement.
TTGCCGGACTGGGTACCCGTATGTTGCCTGCCACCAAGGCTATCCCGAAAGAGATGCTGCCGATCGTGGACAAGCCGCTGATCCAATATGTGGTCAATGAGTGTGTGGCAGCGGGTATCAAAGAGATTGTACTGGTGACCCACTCATCAAAGAATGCTATCGAAAACCATTTCGATACTTCGTTTGAACTGGAGGCGACCCTCGAATCTCGCGTTAAACGAAAGCTGCTCGACGAGATACAGAATATTTGTCCGAAAGATGTGACCATCATGCATGTGCGTCAAGGAGAAGCCAAAGGATTGGGCCATGCCATTTTGTGTGCCTATCCCGTCATCGGTGACGAACCGTTCGCAGTTGTTTTACCCGATGTCATTCTGGATGAATATACTGCCGATCAACACACCGAAAATTTGGCTGCCATGTTGGTGCGTTACAAGTTGACTGGACAAAGCCAGGTAATGGTTGAACCCGTGCCACTGGCTGATACCGATAAATATGGGATAGCTGATTGTAATCAGGTCAAGTTACAGCCAGGTCAATCCGCCCCCATCACTGGGTTGGTTGAAAAACCGGATATTGACGAAGCCCCCAGCAACCTGGCCGTCGTTGGTCGTTATGTGTTGAGCAATAATATCTGGCCCTTGCTCAAAAAGACGCCTCCCGGAGCTGGTAATGAGATCCAGTTGACCGACGCGATTGCCATGTTGATTGAGCAAGAAACGGTTGATGCATTCCATATGACAGGGCTGTCCCACGACTGTGGTAATAAGGCTGGTTATATGAAGGCCAATATTGCCTATGGCATGAGGCACCATGAAATTGGTCAGTTTGTGACTGACTATATCAACTCCCTGACCTCACAAAAAATCGAAAAGGCTAGTGTTTAATATGAAAATCCTCGTGACCGGCGGTGCCGGCTTTATCGGCTCAGCCGTGGTGCGCCATATCATCCGTGATACCCAAGATTCTGTTATCAATCTCGATAAACTCACCTATGCCGGCAATCTGGAATCCCTGGCCGATGTATCGACAAGCGAGCGTTATGCGTTTGAGCAGGTGGATATCTGCAACCGTGCCGAGCTGGATCGGGTGTTTGCCCTGCACCAGCCGGATGCGGTGATGCACCTGGCCGCCGAGAGCCATGTTGATCGCTCCATTACAGGGCCGGCTGACTTTATCGAGACCAATATCGTCGGCACCTATATGTTGCTGGAAGCGGCACGCGCTTACTGGAACGGCCTGGACGAGGTACGCAAGGCGGCCTTCCGCTTCCACCATATCTCCACCGATGAGGTGTATGGGGATCTGCCCCATCCGGATGAAGTGGCTGCCGGTGAGCCATTGCCGCTCTTTACCGAGACCACACCCTACGCCCCCAGCAGCCCCTATTCTGCCTCCAAGGCTTCCAGTGACCATCTGGTGCGTGCCTGGCGCCGTACCTACGGTCTGCCGACTATCGTTACCAACTGCTCCAATAACTACGGCCCGTACCACTTCCCCGAGAAGCTGATCCCGCTGGTCATTCTTAACGCGCTTGATGGCAAGCCGCTGCCGGTCTATGGCAAGGGCGACCAGATCCGTGACTGGCTCTATGTGGAAGACCACGCGCGTGCGCTCTACAAGGTGGTGACCACAGGTGTGGTCGGGGAGACCTACAACATCGGCGGCCATAACGAGAAACAGAATCTGGAGGTGGTCCACACCATCTGCGATCTGCTGGACGAGATGGTGCCGAAGGCGGGCTCTTATCGTGAGCAAATCACCTATGTGGCGGATCGCCCCGGCCACGATCGCCGCTATGCCATCGATGCCAGCAAGATGAGCAGTGAGCTTGCCTGGCAACCGCAAGAAACGTTCGAGTCGGGTATTCGCAAAACCGTACAGTGGTATCTGGATAACCAGCAGTGGGTCAACAACGTGAAGAGTGGCTCCTATCAGTCCTGGATTGAGCAGCACTATTCTGCGATTGAACAGAATGATGGGGAGCGTGCCTGATGCATATTCTGCTGTTTGGCAAAAACGGTCAGGTAGGCTGGGAGCTACAACGCGCACTGGCGCCGCTGGGGCGTATCACGGCCGTTGATTTTGACTCCACTGACTATTGCGGTGATTTCAGCAACCCGGCCGGCGTAGCGGAGACTGTGCGCTTGGTGAAGCCGGATGTCATCGTGAACGCAGCAGCTCACACCGCAGTCGACAAGGCCGAGAGCGAGCGGGCGTTTGCCGAGCTGCTCAACGCGACCAGCGTGGCTGCGATTGCCAAAGAAGCGGAAGCCTTGGGTGCCTGGCTGGTGCATTACTCCACCGACTATGTGTTCGATGGCAGCGGCGAGCGTCCCTGGGTGGAAACCGATGCCACCGCTCCGCTCAACGTCTATGGCGAAACTAAGCTGGCTGGGGAACAGGGGGCGGCTCTCTGCGCTCGTCACCTAATTTTTCGCACCAGCTGGGTCTATGCCGCTCGGGGTGCCAACTTTGCCAAGACCATGCTGCGCTTTGGCAAGGAACGTAGCGAGATGTCGGTCATCAATGATCAGTTTGGCGCCCCGACCGGCGCCGAGTTGCTGGCTGATTGCACCGCTCATGCTCTCCGCGTAGCGCAGCGCAACCCCGAGGTCGCCGGGCTGTACCATCTGATTGCCTCCGGCACCACCACCTGGTTTGAATACGCCCAGCTGGTGTTTGCCAAAGCCAGAGAGGCCGGTGTTGAACTGGCGGTGACGCAGCTCAATGCGGTGCCGACCAGTGCCTTCCCGACCCCGGCTAAACGCCCCCATAACTCCCGCCTTGATACCGGCAAATTCCAGCGCACCTTCGATTTGGTGCTGCCGGACTGGACCGTCGGTGTGGAGCGGATGTTGACCGAGATCCTCGGTAAGTAAATCACTGGCCAGAGATGCGTTGAACGCCTCTCTGGCTGGCAGGGATAAAACAGAAAGGTGTGGCCGCAAGCCACCCTTTTCTTTTGCAATTTAAAAATAAGAAACAAGCATCATGACCAAACGTAAAGGCATTATTCTGGCCGGTGGCTCTGGCACCCGTCTCTATCCGGTGACCATGGCGGTGAGCAAGCAGCTGCTTCCCATCTATGACAAGCCGATGATCTACTACCCGCTCAGCACCCTGATGCTGGCGGGAATTCGCGATATTTTGATCATCAGCACGCCGCAAGATACCCCCCGTTTTGAGCAACTGCTGGGGGACGGCAGTCAGTGGGGCCTGAATTTGCAGTACAAGGTGCAGCCAAGTCCGGACGGGTTGGCACAAGCCTTTATTCTGGGTGAAGAGTTTATCGGGTCAGACCCCTGTGCGCTGGTGCTGGGGGACAACATCTTCTACGGCCATGACCTGCAGAAACAGTTGGAAGCCGCAGCGGCCAAAGAGAGTGGCGCGACCGTCTTTGCCTACCATGTGCATGACCCCGAGCGTTATGGGGTGGTGGAATTTGATAAGGCGGGTACCGCTATCTCTCTGGAAGAAAAGCCGTTGGAGCCCAAGAGCAACTATGCGGTGACCGGCCTCTATTTCTATGACAACAGCGTGGTGGAGATCGCGAAGAGCCTGAAGCCGTCGCCCCGAGGTGAGCTGGAAATTACCGATGTGAACCGTATCTACCTGGAGCAAGGCAATCTGTCGGTGGCCATGATGGGCCGTGGTTATGCCTGGCTGGATACCGGAACCCATGAAAGCCTGATTGAAGCGAGCAACTTTATTCAAACTATCGAGACCCGTCAGGGATTGAAAGTGGCTTGCCCGGAAGAGATTGCGTATCGCCAGAAGTTTATCAATGCCGACCAGGTGCGTGAACTTGCAGCGCCGTTGGCAAAGAATGCGTATGGACAATATCTGTTAAGAATGGTTGCCAAAGCCTGATGTGATATGGGGGAGGGAAAATACTTCCCCCATTAAAAATTGAAGCAAGTGTGGATAGACAGATGAATGTAATCAAGACAGCAATTCCAGATGTGCTTATTTTTGAGCCAAAAGTGTTTGGTGATGAGCGAGGTTTTTTCTTTGAAAGTTTCAACCACAAGTTGTTTGAAGAGGCGGTAGGGTATCCGGTGACGTTTGTGCAGGATAATCACTCCAAATCATCGAAAGGGGTGTTGCGTGGATTGCACTATCAATTGCCGCCCCATGCCCAGGGCAAGCTGGTGCGTTGTGTGGCCGGTGAAGTGTTTGATGTAGCGGTAGATATTCGGAAAAGCTCCCCGACCTTCGGGCAATGGGTAGGCGTTCACCTTTCTGGAGAAAACAAGCGACAGCTGTGGATCCCGGAAGGATTTGCGCATGGCTTTGTTACTCTGACAGAGACGGCCGAGTTTTTGTATAAAACAACCAATTACTATGCCCCCGTAAGTGATAGAGGCATTGCATGGAATGATGCCTCTATTGGTATTAAGTGGCCCGAGTTAAACGCGGATATCCTGACCTCTGCAAAAGATAGTACTGCCAAGTCATTAGCGACCGCAGACCTGTTTATCTAAATTACACTCCCTGCATTACTGCAGGGAGTCTTTAGTTCGCTGAGATAATATGGATTTATATACGGGTTCGAAAGGTATTCTTGCCAGAAAAAACAATATTGAACCTATGCTTGGTTGCTCATTACGTCATATGGCAGGGGCCGTCTCTTTCTCTGAAAATGATGTTTTAGTTGGCTGGGGCCAAAAAGCCAATACCAGGCAGATTAAGCAGAAGGCACAAGCGTTAGGGTTGTCCTATTGGCAGCTGGAAGATGGCTTTATCGGTTATATCGGTCATCCCGCCAGGGGGGGCAAGGCGGTCTCGTTGATCGCCGATCCTGTGGGGATCTATTACGATGCCCGCCAGCCCAGCCAGCTTGAGCAGTTGATTGCCGCCCCGTGCGAGCCACAGATGTTGGCACGGGCCGAGCGATTGATCAGTGAGTTGGTTCACCTCGGGATCACCAAATACAACTGTTATGCCACTGTGCCGACTCACGCTGCCAACCATGGCAGCGTGAGTCGTTTCGCCGCACAAGGGGGGGAGGGTGGCCTGCCATCGGCGCTGGCCGCGCGGTTGCAGCAGAGCGCCAAACCCAGGGTCCTGTTGGTCGATCAGGTGGCGGGAGATCTCTCCATTCCGGGGGCGCTGGCCAGTGAAGCTGATTTTGTGGCGATGGTGGAGGCGGCGCGCCGCAATCATCCCGATGCGCGCCTGCTGCTGCGCACCCATCCCGATACGCGCTTTGGCAAGAAAAGCGGTGTGCTGGCGCGCTTGCAGCTAAATGATGTTGAAGTGGTTGCCGAGCATTGTCATCCTCATGCGCTGCTCAATGCGGTGGATGCTGTCTATACAGTCTCATCCCAGCTTGGTTTTGAGGGGTTGTTGCTGGGCAAGCCGGTCTACTGCTTCGGTATGCCGTTTTATGCCGGTTGGGGGCTGACCCATGACAGCAAGCAGTGCGAGCGCCGCAACGTAAACGTGTCGCTCGCCCAGCTGGTCGCGGCAGCCTTGATTTGCTACCCGCGCTATCTGGACCCCGTGCTTGGCCAGCGTTGTGAAGTGGAAGAGGTCATTGCCATCATCGCTCGCCAGCAAAAGCCCGCTCCACGTTGGCGCAGGCTTTATCTGGTCGGTTTCTCGCTGTGGAAGCGCGCCTTTATGCAGGCGTTTTGTCATCACCTGGCCGAGGAGCTTTGTTTTGTTAGCAAGCCTCCCAAGCGGTTGACTGGTGATGAGCAGGTTCTGGTGTGGGGAAGTCGCTATCCCGAGCTGGTTTCAGCGATACGGGTCGAAGACGGCTTTATCCGCTCGAAAGGGTTGGGTTCCAACCTGTGCCGTCCTTCGTCACTGTCACTGGATCCGGTCGGCATTTATTTTGATAGCCGGACCCCCAGCGGGTTGGAGCAGTTGCTCAACTATCAGCAATTGACCGAGCCGGAGATTGAACGTGGCGAGAGGTTGATCTCGTTGCTTCGTCAACATCAGATCAGCAAGTACAACGTGGGGGAGATTCAACCCTATTCACCGCCCATGGATGGTCGACAACTGGTTTTGGTGGTGGGGCAGGTGGATGGTGATGCCTCTATTCTGACCGGTAGCCCGTATATTCGCAGCAACGAGCAGTTGCTCTGGGCGGTGCGAGCGGCCAAACCCGACGCTCATATTCTCTACAAACCGCATCCTGATGTGGTGGCGGGCAACCGTGGCGGGGCGATTTCTGCAGCTTGTCTGGCGGAGTGTGTCGATAGCCAGGTGCTGGATGTTGGCCTCACCAGTCTGTATCCCCATGTGGATGAGTTGCATACCATGACGTCGCTCAGTGGCTTCGAGGCGCTGGTGCAGGGAGTCAAAGTGACGACCTGGGGCCAACCCTTTTACAGTGGCTGGGGTCTGACCACGGATGCCAATCCGCCTGCTCGCCGTCAGCGCACGCTGCCTTTGTCAGCACTGGTCTATCTGACGCTGGTCGCCTATCCACTCTATCTGGATTGGCAAACCGGGCTCTGGATCAGCCCTGAGCAGTTGATCCACCAGTTGGCGACACAGGGACACTCATCAGCTCATAAAGCGAGCCGCTGGCAACGTTGGCAGCTCAAGCTCGGTTATTTGATCCAGACGCTCATGCAGCGCCCCTCTCTCTCCCCGTTTTTGAGATAAGTCGTTAATGAAGATTTTGTTACTGCAAGGACCGCTTGGTCCTTTCTTTCAGACCCTGAGTCGTCAGTTGACCGAGGCGGGACATCAGGTGGTGAAGATCCAGTTCAATGGCGGGGATGAGTGCTGGCCCTGTGCTGGAGAAAATCTGCGCTTTCGCGGCAAACCGGAGAGCTGGAACGCCTTCTTTCGCCGGGTGCTCAAGCAGCATGGTATTGATGCGGTGATCTGTTACGGGGATTGCCGTTACTACCATCTGGAGGCAGGTCGCATCTGCAAGCTGAAGCGAGTGCCATTCTGGGCAATGGAAGAGGGGTACCTCAGGCCTGACTATGTGACCCTTGAGCAAGGGGGGGTCAATGCCTTCAGCCCCTGGTATGAGCGGCGCGATCAACTTGCCCAACTGGATTGGCCTGAGCCTTATGACAGTTCACTCAAGGTAGGCAAGACCTTCGCCGTGCGCGCCTGGTATGCCAGTCGCTACCACATCAACAAGTCGTTGTATCGCTGGCGTTATCCCCACTTCGTCAATCATCGCCCCTGGAGTCTGGTGCAAGAGGCGATGGGGTGGGTTCGCGGGGCCATGGTGAAATATGGAAACGTGCGTCAGGATCGCGCCCTGCTCAAGGCGTTGCCCCGGCACGCTGGACGGATCTTTTTCGTGCCATTGCAAGTAACCGAAGACTTTCAAATCAGGGAGCACTCTGACTTGAGCGGGGTCGAGGAGATGGTTGCGCAGGTGATCAACTCGTTTGCGCAGCATGCCAAGCCTGAAGATATATTGTTGTTCAAGCATCACCCCATGGATCGGGGCTATGTCAGCTATCGCGCCCAGATCAATCGACTTATTGCCGTACTTGGCCTGGAGGGGAGGGTCTTTTACGGTTATGAACTGCCACTGCCGACCCTTTATCCCTTGCTCAAAGGGGTCATTACCATCAACAGCACGGTCGGCCTCTCCGCCCTGCTCCATGACGTGCCCACCTTTTGTATGGGACGGGCACTCTATGATATCGCCGGGTTGACCACCAAAGGCTCGCTGGACTCCTTCTGGCACAAGCAGAGCCCGGTATGTGCCGAGACATTCAAGCGGGTGCGCCACTCCTTGCTCCATCTGACCCAGCTCAATGCCAGTTTTTACCGTCATTTGAATATGAGTGCGCAGGCGGTCATGGAAAAAATGAAGCTTTCGAAGTCCTGTCTGGGAGATGGTGTTGTATCACCGGAACGCCGTATGAGAGTGAATAAAACAATGTGCCTTACATTACCCTGGCTGGCGACTCTCGACAGTATTACCGACCCGTTTACATCTGTGGGTTCAACCGTTCTGATGTTACTCGTTTGAAGTCTGCTGAACTTTGCGTTAGTTTGTTAGTGAGAGGTAAATAAAACCAGGAAGGTTAACATGAACATTCACGGTTGCTTGTTATCCATTGGGTTATTGGGGTTGCCGACTTTTTCCATGGCAGCTGATCATGATCTTTCACTGATTATTCACGGCGCATCTATTCACAGTCATTGCTCAAAAGGTACAGGAAGCAAGAGCAAGACCTGTGATTTTAATGGTTTTAACCCCGGGCTGGGATTGGCGTGGGTGTTCTTGGGTGACAGCGACACGGGGAAACTGGCGCTTCGCGGTGGTTTTTATCGAGATTCTCTTGAGAATACAGCAGGTTATGCCGGTGTCTCTTATCGAAAAGAGTGGTATCTCACCGAACATGTATTTGCCGGAGTTGGCATGGAGGCCGGTTATCTCAACGGTTCGGGTATTGATGGTTTTGCTGCATTACCGATGGTGACATTGGGTTATAAATCGGTTGCATTGGAAATAGGCTATGCACCCAAGGTTGATTGGGTACCAGGAGGAGACCATGTTGCGGTCACCACATTTACATTGCGATGGACGCTATAATAGCCCGGATATATTGCTGCAAGGTTTTAATTTGTAACTTTACCACGTACTTTTCATTCATGGTTGCTGAGAAATACACGCTTCTTGTTACTATCTATATATTAAAGGGCAAGTTTTTCTGAAAAAAATAGAAAGTTGAAGATCACTTTTTTATGTGGGCGACAATGATGTTGGATTTATTCAAGATGGAGTCAACAGCATATTTATTTATCAATGTTGATTGCGTCTGAATAATTCGGAAAATAAAAAAGCCCTTCACCATGGTGAAGGGCTTTTTGCTATCTGGCGTTAGCCGATGGGGTCGCCCCGCTCTGGTTTAGTAGCCCTGCTGGTGCACATCCATTACGGCGCGACCGGACGGGTCGGCCATCTCCTTGAACTTGGCATCCCACTCCAGCGCGGTGGGGGTGGAGCAGGCGACCGACTTGCCGTAGGGCACGGTGCGGGCGGCGGCTTCCAGCGGGAAGTGCTCGTCGAAGATGGCGCGGTAGAAGTAGGCCTCTTTGGTGAGCGGAGTGTTGATGGGGAAGCGGAATGCGGCCGCCTCGAACATCTGATCCGTCACTTCCTGCTCCACCATGGCTTTCAGGCTGTCGATCCACGAATAACCCACGCCGTCGGAGAACTGCTCCTTCTGGCGCCAAGCCACTTCGTGGGGCAGCAGATCCTCGAACGCTTCGCGCAGGATGTGCTTCTCGATCTTGCCCTTGCCGCACATCTTGTCGGCGGGCTGCAGGCGCATCGCCACGTCCATGAACTCCTTGTCGAGGAAGGGCACGCGACCTTCCACACCCCAGGCGGCCATCGACTTGTTGGCTCGCAGGCAGTCATAGAGGTGCAAAGAGGCAAGCTTGCGCACGTTCTCTTCGTGGAACTCGCGGGCATTGGGCGCCTTGTGGAAGTAGAGGTAGCCACCGAACAGCTCGTCGGAGCCTTCACCGGAGAGCACCATCTTGATCCCCATCGCCTTGATGTAGCGGGCCATCAGGTACATGGGCGTGGAGGCGCGGATGGTGGTGACGTCATAGGTCTCCAGGTGATAGATGACGTCGCGCAGGGCATCCAGACCCTCCTGCACGGTGAAGTGGATCTGGTGGTGGATGGTGCCGAGGTGATCAGCCACCTTGCGGGCGGCGGCGAGATCAGGTGAGCCTTCCAGGCCGACAGCGAAGGAGTGCAGTTGCGGCCACCAGGCTTCACTCTTGCCATCGTCCTCGATGCGGCGCGCCGCATAGAGCTTGGTGATGGCGGAGATAACGGAGGAGTCCAGTCCGCCGGAGAGCAGCACGCCATAAGGCACGTCACACATCAGCTGGCGCTTGACCGCCGCTTCCAGCGCGGCTTTCAGCTCCGCTTTGTCGCTGACGTTGTGCTCGACCGCGCTGTATTCCATCCAGTCGCGCTTGTACCACTGTTTGAGCTCGCCATCCTTGCTCCACAGGTAGTGTCCCGGCGGGAAGGTTTCGACGCTCTTGCAGACCGGCACCAGCGCCTTCATTTCGGAGGCGACATAGAAGTTGCCGTGCTCGTCGCGGCCGGTATAGAGGGGGATGATCCCCATGTGGTCGCGACCAATCAGGTAGGCATCCTGTTCGGCGTCATAAAGAATGAAGGCAAAGATGCCGTTGAGATCGTCGAGAAACGCCGGGCCCTTCTCCTTGTAAAGGGCCAGCAGCACTTCGCAGTCAGATTTGGTCTGGAACTGGAAGTCGACCTTGAGGGTCTTCTCCAGCTCTTTGTGGTTGTAGATCTCGCCATTGACCGCCAGCACATGGGTGCGCTCGGGGTTGTAGAGCGGCTGGGCGCCATTGCCCGGGTCGACGATGGCCAGACGCTCATGTACCAGAATGGCTTTGTCGGAGCTGTAGACGCCGGACCAGTCAGGCCCGCGGTGACGAAGTCGCTTGGACATCTCCAGCGCCGATTTGCGCAGGGCTACTGCATCGGACTTGATATCCAGAATGCCGAAAATTGAACACATTGGCGGTAATCCTCTTGATTTTTATATGAGCCCCCCACGTTTGGGCTCGAAATTCCATTTACATTCCTCGTCAGACACAATGCCTAGCGGAAAAACCTTTTGCAAGCGGGAAAACCGCAGAAAATCATGCCGTAAGCGTCAAGCGGATCAACAGGATAAGGGCTGCTGCAACGGGGCAGGGTGACGTGAACGTCAAGTCGAGGCGGGTTCGAAGATGACGTAGACCTTGCGACAGGGGGTGAGGGTCTCCCACTCTCCGACAAAACCGGCGGGAATGACGAATTGATCGCCGGGTTTGAGGGCCAGCTGGCCGCCCAGATTGTCGTGGATCACCACATGCCCCTCCAGCAGCTGGCAATACTCGTGTTCGGTGTAGTGGATGGCCCAGCGGCCGGGCTCGCAAGCCCAGAAGCCGACGTGAAACTGCTGGCGGGGGTCGGAGTAGTGGTTCCACACCGTCTGGCTCGGGTTGCCCGCTTTAATGCGCTCGGGGGCGGGCATCAGCGGGGTAGGGGCCGCCTCGTGGCGGTCGAGCAGGATCCAGTCGTTGAGGGTCTTCATGGTGCCTCCTTGGCTTCGGCAGATAGGAACGCGGGGCCATCCCGGCCCGCGTTTGTTTGTTTTATTAAACGAGGTTGTGCATAACTTAAACGATGCGCATTCCCTTGCCAAGGGCTGCTGGCCGACGACTCAAAGCGGCTGCAAGCGGCGGATCACATGACGGGCAAAGCCGCTGCCCGCTTCGTTGTAGACGTTGAACACCGCATCCACCCCCTGCTCCTGCAAGGAGGCTATATCATCCTCGAAGCGGACGATGGCAGCGATCTTGCCGTTGAACCCGTGGCTGCGCAGCTTCTCGATGGCGTAGAGATTCCCCGAGTGGTGGGGCATGGCCAGCAGCACCAGATTGACCTGATTGGAGAGCAGCACCTTGTCCCAGAAGTCGGTATCGGTGGCATCCCCCTCGATGACGTTCATCCCCTGGGCACGCAGGGTGGGCAGCTTCTCGCTGTCGTTCTCCACCCCGAGGATGACGTTGCCGTACTTGTTCTCCAGCTCGAAGTAGGCCCCCTGACCGATCCGCCCCATACCGAGGATGATCACCTCGGCATCGCCAAGCTCTATGGGTCTGTCTTCCGGATGGAGGTTGCTCGCTTGCAATCCTCGCAGCCAGTGGCCGATGCGGTGGTAAATGCGCTCGCTCTGGGCATTGAGGGGGGCAGAGATCATAAAGCTGGCCGCCAGTGCCAGCGAGACCGCCACCAGCCACTCGTGGGAGAGCCAGCCCGCCTTGGCGGCGATGGCGGCGACGATCAGGCCAAACTCCGAGAAGTTGGTGAGCGCCAGGGTCGAGAGCAGCGCGGTGCGCACCCGCAGGTGAGCGCCGCTGTAGACCAGATAGTAGAGCGCGCTTTTGAGCGGCAGGGCCAGTACCAGCGCCAGTGCCAGCAACATGGTGTCGTGGGTCGGCAGACCGTTGAGACCGATGGTGAGGAAGAAGCAGATAAGAAACAGGTCTTTGAGGTTGAAGAGCGCCTTGGCAAGGCCCGCTGCTGCCGGATGAGAGGCGAGCATCATGCCGATGATCAGCGCCCCGAGATCCGGCTTGAGGCCGACCACTTCAAACCCGGCCGCCCCCACCACCAGCGCCAGAAAGACCCCGAACAGCACCTGCAACTCGCCGTGACCGGCCCGCTCCAAGAGCTTGAACAGCAGCGGGCGCAGCAGCGGCAGCCCCAGTACCCAGAGCGCCCAGATGCTGGGCCACTTGCCGCTGGAAAACGCCAAAAAGGCCACGGCGAACACATCCTGCATGACCAGCACGCCGATGGCGATGCGGGCGTAGAGGGCATTCATGTCGCTGCGATCTTCCAATACCTTGACCGCAAAGACGGTGCTGGAGAAGGAGAGGGCAAAGCCCAGCAGAAGCGCCAGTTTCCAGTCAAGCGAGAGGGCAAGTTCAAGCCCCAGCCCCTTGCAGACCAGCAGCACCACAGTAAAGAGCAGGGTGGAGAGCAGCAGGTGCAGGCTGGTGGTGCCCCACACATCGCGCCGCATCAGGGTCTTGATATTGAGCTTGAGACCGATGGTGAACAGCAGCAGGGTGACGCCGAGATCGGCGACTTCGCTCAGGGCGGGGGTATTTTCATATCCCATGCCGTTGAGGATAAAACCGGCGGCCAGAAAGCCGAGCAGGGGGGGCAGGCCAATCAGATTGACTACCATGCCGCAACCAAAAGCCACGGCGATCAGAATGGGTTCCATAACAGATCCTGCAAGGGCAGGAGAGACCTGCCCTGTTTAACGCTTGGGTGGTGATTAGACGATATCGATATCGACCACGGAGTCGAAAATATGGTTCGGGCGAAACGGCATGCGGTCGATATCGGCGACCTTGCTCACCCCGGAGAGCACCAGCACCGTCTCGAGACCGGCCTGAAAGCCCGCCAGAATGTCGGTGCGCAGGTTGTCGCCGATGATGATGGTGTCGTCGGAGTGGGCCTCCATCCGGTTGAGCGCCGCACGGATGATCCAGGCGCTCGGCTTGCCGACATAGAACGGCTTCTTGCCGGTCATCCGCTCGATGGGGGCGCACAGGGCGCCGCAGGCCGGGTGCATCATGGGGCCGTGGGTATCGGGGTTGGTCGCGATAAAGCGGGCCCCCTGATCGACGAACTTGGCCCCCTGTTGCATCATGGTCCAGTTGTAGTTGCGGGTCTCGCCTACCACCACGAAGTCGGGGTCGATATCGGTGATGGTGAAACCGGCTTTGTAGAGCTCGTGGGTCAGCGCCCCTTCACCGATCACATAGGCCTTCTTGCCATCCTGACGCTTGAGGAAATCGGCAGTACCCATGGCGGAGGTGTAGAAGCATTCCTCCGGCACTTCGATACCTGCGGAGCGGAAGCGGTTTTGCAGATCTTTCTGGGTCTGGGCCGGGTAGTTGGTGAGGAACAAGAGCTTGCTGCCCTGCTCCAGCAGGCGATGGACGAAACGGTCAGCACCTGGGATGAGATCGTTGTTGTGCAGGATGACACCGTCGATATCGCAGATGACGTTCTTCTTCATGAAAACTCCTTGTCAGGGCGCAGGCGAGCCGCCAATCGGTAAGATGTTCAATCATTTATGATTTTTGTGACGCCATTATAAGTCTGTTTGATGACAAGTCTCCCCTGTCTCGCCACTTGGGTGCACAATAAAGTTGTCATGGTGTCAGTCTGGTGGAGGGGCTGACGCCGGGATCACTTTGCTGCTGGAGCCGTCGCTATGGACACCCCGATTCCCAAGCCCGTCACATCCGAACACCTCACCGCCGCGCAATTTATCGCCGGACTGCCGAAACTGGAGCTGCACCTGCATATCGAGGGCAGCCTCGAACCCGAGCTGATGTTTGAGCTGGGCCGCCGCAATAACATCCCGCTGCCCTGGCCTGATGTGGCCAGCGTGCGCGCCGCCTATGATTTTGACTGCCTGCAATCCTTTCTCGACCTCTACTATCGCGGCGCCAGCGTGCTGGTGACCGAGCAGGATTTTTTCGACCTCACCTGGGCCTATCTTGAACGTTGCGCTGCTGACAAGGTGGTGCATGTGGAGATCTTCTTTGACCCGCAGACCCACACCGCCCGCGGCGTCCCCTTTGCTACTGTGCTGGGCGGTATCGAGCGGGCGCTGCAGACTGGGGAGCGGGAGTTTGGCATCAGCTGGCGGCTTATCATGAGCTTTTTGCGCCACCTCAGCGAGGATGAAGCGTTCGCTACGTTGGCAGAGGCTATGCCCTTCCTGTCGCGCATTCACGGCATCGGCCTCGACTCGGGGGAGAGGGGCAATCCGCCGACCAAGTTTGCCAGGGTCTTCGCCAAATGCCGCGAGCTGCGGCTGCCGGTGGTGGCCCACGCCGGCGAAGAGGGGCCTGCCGACTACATCTGGCAGGCGATCAACGAGCTGCAGGTATGCCGTATCGATCACGGAGTGCGCTCGGCCGATGATCCCGAGCTGCTGCGCTATCTGGCCGATACCCGCTTGCCGCTTACCGTCTGCCCCCTCTCCAACACCCGGCTCAAGGTGTTCGGCAATATGGCCCAGCACAATGTGCTGCGGCTGCTGGAGCAGGGGCTCTGCGTCACCATCAACTCGGACGACCCCGCCTACTTTGGCGGCTATATGAATGCCAACTTTGCGGCGCTGGCCGATGGCCTTGGCGCGACCATGAGTCAGCTATGTCGCTTGTCGCTCAATGCGGTGGAGGCGAGCTGGCTCTCTCTGGCCGACAAGGCGCGGCTGACCAGGGAGATCCGCATTTATGCCGCGACTCACGGGGTGATCCTGCATTGAGTCAGGCGCCAATGAAGTCGAGATGACATGCAGTAGATATAAAGAGAGGCCCGCCATCACTGGCGGGCCTCTCTTATTTTAAAGGCTGGTGTGATTTCTGGAGGAGGGCTGTATTACGCCACTCGCACCAGAAACTTCTCGCCCTGTCCTTCGCGCTTGAAGCGCTCGAGCTGGGTAGGCAGTGCCTCAAAGTCGCCGACCACCAGCGGCGGCAGGGTCAGCTCGCCGCTCGCCATCTGCGCCATCATGGCGACCCCGGCGGCGACCAGTCGGCTCCACTGTTTGTCCGAGCCAAAGGCGTGCTGGGCACCCAGTGCAATCTCGTGTAACGAGTGGCAATGGGCAAAGGCGGGCAGCGGATTGTGCGGGATGCGCCCCAGCACAGTCACCATATGGCCGTAGTAGCCAAGGGCGGGCAGCAGGCTCTCCGCCTGTTGGCTCGAGACCAGATCGATGATCCCCTCGAACGGCTCGTTGCCGTTGGCGGCCTGCAAGGTGGCCAGCCAGTCTGGTTCCCGATAATCGGCCACCCCCTGCACGCCGATCTGTTTGAGCCACTGATGGTGGCGTGGGCTGGCGCTGGCAAAGACCCGCGCTCCTTGCTGGAGGGCAAGTTGCACCGCAAATCGGCCGACACTGCTGCCGGCACCTGTGATGAGCAGTGCTTCCCCGTGCAGGCGCGGCAGCTTGGCCAGTGCCTGCCAAGCGGTGAGACCGGGACAGGGCAGGGCGGCGGCGGCCTCGTCACTCAGGGCATCGGGCACCGGCAGCAGGGCACGGGCCGGTACCCTGGTGTGGCGGGCAAAGCTGCCGTGGTGGCGCAGGTCGGTGTGATAGGCGACCCGGGCACCGAGGCGCAGATGGCTGACGTTGGCGCCGAGGGCCATGATAGTGCCCATGCCATCAACGCCGGGCACCTGACCGTCCTGCCAGTGGGAGTGGCCATATTCGATCAGCTTCCAGTCCACCGGATTGAAGGCGATAACCCGGTTTGCCACCAGCACCTCGTCAGGGGCGAGCGGTGCCAGGGGCAGATCGGCGAGGGTCAGCTGGGTCGGTTCACCGGGGGCATGCCAGCACCAGGCTTGGGTGTGATTCATGGTGACTCCTTGTGAAAGCGAGGGGAGATAACAACGAGATCATTGCAACAGCAATATAGAGAAACTGCCACTGCTGCGAATGGGCAACAATACGGCAGGCCCCAACCTGTGGGGCCTGCGTTACATGGCTGGTTGGCCATCGGCAATCAGCTGCTGGTGGTTGCGTCCTCGGCCTGATAGACGGGGTAGTCGGTCAGCCCTTTCTCGCCGCCGCCAAACAGGGTGGCCGGATCGTGGGGGGCCAGCGGATAGCCGTGGCGCAGACGGTTCGGCAGATCCGGGTTGGCAACGAAGGGGCGGCCAAAGCCAATCATGTCGGCCCAGCCCGCTTCGAGGGCGGCGCGAGCCCGCTTGCCATCATATTTGCCGGCATAGATCAGGGTGTTGGGGAAGGCATCCCGCAGACCCTGCTTGAAGTTCTCCGGCATCAGGGGGGCATCGTCCCAGTCCGCTTCGGCGATGTGCAGGTAGACCACGTTGAGCTGGCCCAGCAGGCGGGCGGCGGCCAGATAGGTCTCCTGCGGGTTGGCATCCACGGTGCCGTTGAGGGTGGTGAGTGGCGCAAGACGCACCCCGACCCGATCGGCGCCGATTTCGCTGCTGACTGCCTCGGTCACCTCTTTGAGGAAGCGCAGCCGGTTTTCCAGCGATCCGCCGTAGCTGTCGGTGCGGGCGTTGGATTCGGAGTCGAGGAACTGGTTGATCAGATAACCGTTGGCAGCGTGCAGCTCGATGCCGTCAAAACCGGCGCTGATGGCGTTGCGAGCCGCCTGACGGAACTGGCCCACTACCGCATCGATATCGGCTTGGGTCATGGCGCGCGGGGTGACGGTCTCGACAAAGCCCGGCACATCGCTGCCGTTATCGACGAACACCTTGACGCCCACTGCGGGCAGGGCTGAAGCGGAGATGGGCTGGGCACCGCCGATGTTGTCCGGATGGGTGACCCGGCCCACGTGCCAGAGCTGGGCGAAGATAGTGCCTCCCTTGGCGTGCACGGCATCGGTTACAAGCTTCCAGCCAGCGATCTGCTCTGCGCTGTAGATGCCCGGCGTCCAGGCATAGCCCTTGCCCATGGGGTCGATTTGGGTGCCTTCGCTGATGATCAGGCCCGCCTCGGCGCGCTGGGCGTAGTAGCTCGCCATCATGGCGTTGGCCACATCACCGGGCTGACTGGCACGGGAGCGGGTCATGGGGGGCATGACGATGCGGTTGGCAAGGTGCAGCTGGCCGAGGCGCAGCGGGCAGAACAGGTGATCGTGGCTCATCTTGAGTTCCTCATGGTGGAAGTGAGGCCACTTTATGCCGCCATCTTGTTGTGAAAAAGAGGGGTAATTGCACAAGAGAATTGTGCTTGATGCAGCAATCAGTGCGACCCGCCAGGAAAGGAGGCGTTGAGGCATAAAGTTGAAGCATAAAAAAGAGGACCG
The DNA here is from genome assembly GCF_049175515.1 of Aeromonas sp. 600479. Lineage (NCBI taxonomy): Bacteria > Pseudomonadati > Pseudomonadota > Gammaproteobacteria > Aeromonadales > Aeromonadaceae > Aeromonas > Aeromonas sp. 600479. The sequence continues at coordinate 273,868 of NZ_JAAKVF010000004.1, read as the reverse complement.
TCTGGCCCTCTTCTGTTTTCTGCCGGTGGCTGGCTCAAGCCGCGGCGGGCATCACTTTCACCCGCTCGATGCGCCGCTCGCTCACCTCGATCACCTCGAAGTTGAGCTGCTGCAGTTGCAACTGCTGACCCGGGGTGGGCAGGGTGCCGAAGTGGGAGAGCAGCATGCCGGCCAGGGTCACGTACTCGTCGCTTTCGCTCACCAGCCCCTCGTGCTCCAGCACCTGTTCCACATGGTGGATGTTGGTGCTGCCGTTGATCAGCCACCCTTCGCCATCGCGCACGATATCCGGGGTTTCGTCCTCGTCCGGCAACTCGCCGACGATGGCCTCCAGCAGATCGTGGGTGGTGACCAGCCCCTGGATCACGCCAAACTCGTCGGAGACCAGAATAAGGCTCCCCTTGGCTTTGCGCAGCTCCGCCAGCAGCTTAATCACGTTGATGGTCTGCGGCACGATAATGGGGTCGTTCTGCTTGGCCAGTTCGCTCAAGGATTGCCCTTCGTTCAAGGCAAACAGCAGGTCGCGCGCCTTGACCACCCCGATCACCTCGTCCAGATCCCCGTCACAGATAGGGAACAGGCTGTGGGGCTCGCGCTGCAGCAGGGCACGGATTTCGTCGCTGGAGTCGTTGATATCGATCCAGGCCATCTCGGAGCGCGGGGTCATGATGGTGCGAATGGAGCGCTCGGCCAGCGACAGCACGCCGGTCACCATATAGCGCTCCTCCTCGCCAAAGCTGAGCGGTTCGGCAGGTGCGGCATCCAGATCGTCATCCGGTCTGTCCTGATACGCCTTGCTCCCCATCAATTTGAAGATGGCGGCGGTGGTGCGCTCACGCAGGGGCAGCTTGGATTCGTGACGCATGGCGCTGCGCTGGGCCAGCTGGTTGAAAAACTCGATCAGCACCGAGAAGCCGATGGCTGCGTAGAGGTAGCCCTTCGGAATATGGAAGCCAAATCCTTCCGCCACCAGGCTGAAGCCGATCATCAGCAGGAAGCTCAGACAGAGCACCACCACGGTGGGGTGGGCGTTGACGAAGCGGGTCAGCGGCTTGGAGGCGAGCACCATCACCACCATGGCGATGGTCACGGCGGCCATCATCACGCCAAGGTGTTCCACCATGCCGACGGCAGTGATGATGGAGTCGAGCGAGAAGACCGCATCGAGCACCAGAATTTGGGCGATCACCACGCCAAAACTGGCGTAGGCGCCGACCGGGCCGTCATCCTGGGGTTTGGCTTCCAGTCGCTCATGCAGCTCGGAGGTAGCCTTGAATAGCAGGAACAGGCCGCCCCCCATCAGGATCAGATCCCGACCGGAGAAGGGGTGATCCCACAGGTGCAAAATCGGGGTGGTAAGGGTAACCAGCCATGACATGATGCTCAAGAGCCCAAGTCGCATCAGCAGGGCCAGCGACAGGCCGATAATGCGCGCCTTGTCCCGTTGGGCGGGGGGCAGTTTTTTCACCAGGATGGCGATAAAGACCAGGTTGTCGATCCCCAGCACGATTTCCAGAATGATCAGGGTAAACAGACCAATCCAGATGTGGGGATCCAGCAGCAATTCCATTGTATGACCTCAATAAAAACAGACAGAGCAGAGAGTGATCACGGCGCACGATGGCCGCAGTAACAGCAAGGCAAAGGTGTTATTCAGAGGCGCTGATGAAGCAGAAAAAGATAGGCTTTGACAGAGAGAGACGAAGGGCAACTTCGGGGATTGTCCATGATGGGCAATAAAACCTCGGGTGAAAAATGAGCCCTGATGATAGCGGCTGGCGCCGATTTGGCAAGAGCCGCGTCAGTGGGCGTCATCGGGGGTTGTGATGCGACAGGGGGAGGCGGCCGTGTCGCGCTCCCCCGTGCGGTCGTTACAACCAGCGCTTTTCGCGGGTGAAACAGACCGACAGCCAGGCATCGCCAAGGCTATCGCCGAGGCGGGACCAGAGCTCCTGGCGCAGGGCATCCTGCCGTTCGACCGGCCACTCCTGGCCCGGTGCCACCAGAATGTTCAATTCCAGATCGAAGCGGCGCCCGCTCTTGGCCAGATGGCTGTAGCACTCGACGCCATGGCGCTGGCGCAGCGCCTCGACTTCGCTCTCGACCAGTTGGGAGACATCCCCTCTGGGGGCAATTTTCAGCACTTCCCGCAGGTTGCGACCGAGCACCTTGATGGGAATGAGGGTGGCACAGAGGGCCAGCAGCGAGACCAGCACCGGGTCTATGTAGCGGTTGTATTGGCCGTAGCCGATGGCATCGAGGCCGATGGCAACCACAAAGCCAATCAGCAGAGTGGCGCTGAGCAGGGTATCCACCAGCCACTCCTTCGAGTCGACCCTCACCAGTTCGGAGTCAACCTGCTCGGCGACCTGGGCTTCAATCCGGTAGAGGATGGCGCAGAAGAAGGTGGAGACAACGGCATAGATAAGGGCGTGGCCGAGATCGATCTCCCGTCCGCCAGCAAGCAGGGTGGTGACGCCGTTGTAGAGTGCCGCCAGACAGAGCAGCAGAATAATGGAGCCGTTGATGACGTTGGCGATGGGCTCGAAATGAGCGTAGCCATACTGGAAGCGGTCATCGGAGGGGCGGGTAACAAGATAGGCTGTGATGAGGCCAAGGCCCGTCATGCCCATGCTGAACAGGGTGAAAATACCATCGAGCATGATGGCATTGGAGCCGACGAACAGGCCGTAGCTGATGCCGAAGATGGCGAAAGTGATGCAGCCAAACAGCGACAGGGTGAGTGCCTGCTTCTCTGTGGTGACCAGCGTACTGATAACATGGCTGTGGTGAGCCATAAAAGTCCTCCTTTCAAATGGTTAATATTGCTACGCGCAAGGGGTTTTCTAGCTGATATACTGCCCGCTCACATGTGAGCGGACTGGCCTGATTGCCATTGATAGGCGAGGGGCCAGTCGTAGTCGCCGGGGTGCCGGCATCAAGCAAAATAAGGGAACAAGGATTCATGATCCCGAGACTCGATTACCAGGACAGTTTGTCACCCACAACCCTGTCGTTCCTAGAGTTGCTAGGGCGCAGCGCCTTTCGTGGTGATATCGAAAAGTCTTATGCAAGCCGGTTGGCGATGGCGACGGACAACAGTGTCTATCAGGTAGTACCTCAAGCGGTTCTCTATCCGCGCAGTGCGGATGACATAGCAGTGATGCTCAAGCTGGCGGCTGAGCCGGCGTACCACACTCTGAGTTTTTTCCCTCGCGGTGGCGGTACCGGCACCAACGGTCAGTCATTGGGCGGCGGCATTATCGTCGATCTCTCCCGTCATATGAACCAGATCATGGAAATTAATCTGGAAGAGGGGTGGGTACGCGCCCAGGCCGGGGTGGTGAAAGACCAGCTCAATGCCTATTTGAAGCCTCACGGCTACTTCTTCTCGCCGGATCTCTCCACCTCCAACCGCGCCACTCTGGGTGGCATGATCAACACCGATGCCTCGGGGCAGGGCTCGCTGGTATACGGCAAAACCTCGGATCACGTGCTCGGCCTCAAAGCCGTGCTGGAGAATGGCGACCTGATGGCGACCGAACCGCTGACCGGCGAGCGACTGGCCGACAAGCTGGCGCTGGAGAATCGGGAAGGGGAGATCTATCGCACCCTCTATCGTATCGGCAAGGAGCGCCGAGCCGACATCGAGGCGACCTTCCCCAAGCTCAACCGCTTTCTGACCGGCTACGATCTCAAGCACCTCTATCAACCCGATACCGACACGCTGGATGTGAGCCGGGTGCTGTGCGGATCTGAAGGGTCTCTCGGCTTTATCACCGAAGCCAAACTCAATATCACGCCAATCCCGCGCTACCGCACCCTGGTCAACGTCAAGTACGACAGTTTCCCCTCCGCCCTGCGCAACGCCCCCTTTATGGTTGAGGCCCAAGCGCTGTCGGTGGAGACGGTGGATTCCCGGGTGCTCGGGTTGGCCCGCGCCGACATCATCTGGCATTCGGTGAAAGAACTTATTCAGGATGTGCCCGGCAAGGATCTGCAGGGGCTCAACATTGTCGAGTTTGCCGACACCGACGAAGCTGCGCACAAGGCCAAGGTAGCTGAGCTATGCCGCCGTATCGACGCGCTGCTGGCCAAGGGTGAAGCCGGGATCATCGGCTATCAGGTGTGTGATCACCTGCCGAGCATCGAGACCATCTACGCCATGCGCAAGAAGTCGGTGGGGCTGCTGGGCAACGCCGAAGGGCGCAAGAAGCCTGTGGCCTTCACCGAAGATACCGCGGTGCCGCCAGAGTCGCTGGCTGATTTCATCATGGAGTTTCGCGCCCTGCTGGACGCTCACGGCCTTGACTACGGCATGTTTGGCCACGTCGATGCCGGTGTGCTGCACGTGCGCCCGGCGCTCGATTTGTGCGATCCCGAGCAGGAGGTGCTGCTGCGCCGCATCTCCGATCAGGTGGTGGCGCTCACCGCCAAATATGGCGGCCTGATGTGGGGTGAGCACGGCAAGGGTTTTCGTTCCGAATACAGCCCCGCCTTCTTTGGCGAGCTGTGGGAAGAGCTGCAGCGGGTCAAGGGGGCGTTCGACCCGGCCAACCGCATCAACCCAGGCAAGATCTGTATCCCCTACGGTAGCGGCGCCGAGCTGGTGTCGGTGGATGGCCCCAAGCGTGGCAAGTATGACCGCCAGATCCCGCTCGCGGTGCGCACCAGCTACACCCGCGCCATGGATTGCAACGGCAACGGCCTCTGTTTCACCTTCGAGACCGATTCCCCCATGTGCCCCTCGGTCAAGATCAGCCGCGATCGCCGCCACTCCCCCAAGGGGCGGGCGGGCCTGATGCGTGAATGGTTGCGTCAGTTGGCGGAGCAGGGCTTCGACCCGCTGGCGGAAGAGGTGGCGCTGCAATCCGGTGGTGTGCGCTTCAAACAGCTGGTGGACAAGGTGCGCAACAGCTGGGCCAAACAGCGCGGCGAGTATGACTTCTCCCACGAGGTGATGGAGGCGATGGCCGGCTGTCTGGCCTGCAAGGCGTGCACCAGCCAGTGCCCGATCAAGGTGGATGTGCCCGATTTTCGCGCCCGCTTTATGCAGCTCTACCACGGCCGCTACCTGCGCGCCCCCAAGGATTACTTCGTCGGCACGGTGGAGAGCTATGCGCCGCTGCTTGCCAAGGCGCCGAAGCTGGTCAACTTCTTCCTCGAAAAAGAGTGGGCCCAGAAGGCGACCGAGAAGAGTATCGGCATGGTCGATGTGCCGCTGCTCTCGGTGCCTACCCTTGCCGAGAGCCTGCACGATAACCGCGCCCGCTATTTTGATCTGCCGGGACTGGAGCGGATGAGCGTCGAGCAGCGCAAGCAGGTTGTGCTCATCGTGCAGGACCCCTTCACCAGTTATTACGACGCCCCTGTGGTGCGCGACCTGGTGAAACTCGCCAGCAAGCTCGGGTTCCAGCCCTACCTGCTGCCCTTCAAGCCCAACGGCAAGCCCCAGCATATCAAGGGGTTCCTGCGCGCCTTTGCCCGTACCGCCGCCAACAGCGCCCAGTTCCTCAACAAGGTGGCGGCGCTTGGCATTCCCATGGTGGGGGTGGATCCGGCCATGGTGCTTTGCTATCGCGACGAGTATGCCAAGGCGCTGGGGTCGGCCCGCGGTGATTTTCAGGTGTTGTTGCCGCAGGAGTGGCTGCTCTCGCTGCCGGCAGATCAACTGCCTGCTAGCGCCAACAAGACCAAGATCGAGGAGGGGAGTGAGCCCTGGTATCTGTTTGCCCACTGCACCGAGAAGACCGCCAAGCCCTCCACTCACGGTGACTGGAGCACCCTGTTTGGCCGCTTCGGGGCCAGTTTGCAGCCGGTCTCTGTGGGGTGTTGCGGTATGGCGGGCACCTATGGTCACGATGTCAAACAGGTGGAGAACTCCAAGGGCATTTATGGGTTGAGCTGGGCTGACCCGCTCGCCCGCCTGCCCAAAGCACGCTGTCTGGCGACCGGCTATTCCTGCCGCAGTCAGGTCAAGCGGATGGAGGGGGAGAAGCTAAAACATCCATTGCAAGCCCTGTTGGAGCTGCTCTGATGCTGCGTTTCCCCAAGCGGTTTCGGGTGCCAAAGGCCTATCGGCATCCGTGCTTTTTGTTGTTGCCCGCGACCCCCGCTCAGGCGGTAGCGGAGTTCGTCGCCATCCTGCGCGAGCGTGAGCAACTGCATCAACTGTTTCGTCTGAATGATGTCTGGCCCTCTGCCAATTTCAGCTTGAGCCAGCACGAAGGGGATCTGGAGTGGCAGCAGTCGGAATTTCTGGCCAAGCGCTCCTTTGCCTATGGCCTCTGGAGTCCGGATCGGGAGCCTGAGTTTTGGGGAGGCGTCTACCTCTATCCATCGGTGCTGCCGGAGGTGGAGGTCGAACTCTTCTTCTGGAAGGTGGCCGAGGCGCCCATCGCTGATGAGGAGCTGGAGACGCAGTTGCGCGAGTGGCTCGCCAGTGTGTGGCAGTGGCCAGAACCCCGCCTACCGGGACGAGATGTGCCCTGGGCTGAGTGGCCCGGCGTTACCTACCCTTGGTGACATCCCGCTTAAGGGCATGATTGTGTAACATGCAGCTCCGGGTCGGGGCTGCGTTGTTACCACGTCACCCGGTAACCAACCACTCAAATAACTGAAACATTTTGCCGATGGAGGGCGTTTCACTCATATCGCTACGCATTCATCGCTTACATAAGGAGTCTGCTCGCAATGAGTCACGATATTGCGCCCATCTGGCGTAAGCCTATGAGCCTTGAGGGGCTCAACGCCACCTCTCGCAACACCCTGATGGCCCATCTTGATATCCTCTACACCGCCTTTGGCCCAGACTGGCTGGAAGCGACTATGCCGGTGGATCATCGCACTCACCAGCCTCTTGGCATGCTCCATGGCGGCGCGTCTGTGGTGCTGGCAGAAACCTTGGGATCGATTGCCGCCAACATGGCAGTGGGGCCAGATAGTTATTGTGTGGGGCTGGAGGTTAATGCTAACCATCTGCGGGCCAAGCGGGAAGGGATGGTGACCGGGCGTTGCTCGCCGCTCCATCTGGGGGCAACAACCCAGGTGTGGCAGATTGAAATTCGGGACGAACGTGAGCGTTTATTGTGCACCAGCCGACTGACCATGGCGGTGCTCAAACACAAGCGGGGCAAGGACTCCAGCGAGGAGTGATCTGCAATAACGCACTATGAGTGCAAAATAAGCAAGCCATACTCGTCAGATCCCTCTATAATTGCCAACGTCTTGAGAGGCTTATCACATTTTTCAAGACAGCAGAACAAAGTGGCGCTATAATCGCCGCCTTTTTGCTATTCCGCGGTGTTAGCCGCCTGCCTTAATCTGGAAGAATCTATGTCTGATACCGAACAACTGCCCCTTTTTAGTGAGCTTGGACTGGCCGCGCCTGTATTGAAAGCGCTGCAAGACGTGGGCTATGAGCGCCCGTCACCGATCCAGGCCGCAGCAATTCCCCACCTGATGGCGGGACACGATCTGCTGGGGCAGGCGCAAACCGGTACAGGGAAGACCGCTGCTTTTGCCTTGCCTCTGTTGTCTCGTCTGGAAGCTGGTAACCGCAACACCCAGATCCTGGTGCTGGCACCTACCCGCGAACTGGCGCTGCAAGTGGCTGAAGCGTGCCAACGCTACGCCCACCACATGCCTGATTTCCACGTACTGCCCATCTACGGCGGTGCCTCCTACGAAACCCAGACCCGCGCCCTGCGTCGCGGTGCTCAGGTTGTCGTCGGTACTCCGGGCCGCGTGATGGACCTGATCCGTCGCAAGAACCTGGACCTCTCCGGCCTGAAAGCCCTGGTACTGGACGAAGCTGATGAAATGCTGCGTATGGGCTTCATCGACGACGTTGACTGGATCATGGAGCAGTGCCCGAGCACTCGTCAGGTTGCTCTGTTCTCTGCCACCATGCCGGAGCAGATCCGTCGTGTGGCCCAGAAGCACCTGAAGCAGCCCAAAGAGATCAAGATCGCCTCCAAGACTGCTACCGCTACCACTATTCGCCAGCGTTACTGGCAGGTAACCGGTCTGCACAAGCTGGACGCCATGACCCGTCTGCTGGAAGTGGAATCCTACGAAGCCCTGCTGGTATTCGTACGAACCAAGAACGCTGCCGAAGAGCTGGCTGGCAAGCTGGCCGCCCGTGGTCACGCCTGTGAAGCGCTGCATGGCGACATCCCGCAGAAATTGCGTGAGCGTACTGTCGACAAACTGCGTCAAGGCCAGCTGGATATCCTGATCGCCACCGACGTTGTCGCCCGTGGTCTGGACGTTGAGCGCATCACTCACGTAGTGAACTACGACATTCCCTACGACACCGAATCTTACGTTCACCGTATCGGTCGTACCGGTCGTGCTGGCCGTAAAGGCGAAGCCATCCTGTTCGTCGCTCCCCGTGAGCGTCGCATGCTGCGCGCTATCGAGCACGCAACCCGTCAGGCCATCGAGCCGATGAAGATGCCAAGCACTGAGGACATCAACCAGCATCGTCTGGCCAAGTTCAAAGAGCGCATCCGCGAAACCATGATGGGTGAAGAGCTCGAGATCTACCACAACCTGGTAAACGAGCTGATCGAAGAAGATTCTGCCGATCCGCTGGAGCTGGCTGCTGCGCTGGCCAAGCTGGTACAGGGTGACCAACCGCTGCTGCTGGATGACTCCATTCCGGATCCGCTGCTGAATGCTGGCAACGATCGTGGTGGCTTCGAGCGCCGTGACTTCAACGACCGTGGTGGTCGTGACTTCGGTGACCGTGGCGATCGTCCTGCCCGTCGCATGCCATCCCTCGAACCGCGTCCGCTGAAAGACAACCCGGATGTGGAGATGGAGCGCTATCGCGTAGACGTGGGTGCCCATCACGGCGTCAAGCCGGGCCAGATCGTAGGCGCCATCGCCAACGAAGCGAACATCGAGAGCCGCTTCATCGGCAACATCGACATCGCTGATGACTTCTCCACCGTCGATCTGCCGAAAGGCATGACCGCCGATGTACTGGAAGTGATCAAGAAAGCCCGTGTTTGCCAGCGTCCGCTGCAGATCACTCGCTACACCGAAGTGCCGGCCGGTGGCAACACCAGCAGCCGTCCGCCCCGTGGTGATCGTCCGTTCCGTGGCGACCGTCCTTTCAACAAGGATCGCCGTCCCCAGGGTGACCGTCCGTTCAACAAGAGCGGGGAGCGCCGTGAAGGTGGCTTCAACAAAGATCGCAAATTCGGTGGCAAGCGTCGCGAAAGCTGATTGCTGATCCCGTTATGAAGAAGGCCGCTCATTGAGCGGCCTTTTTTTGTATCTGCGATAGGGACTGTACCGTCAGTTTGCCTGTGTGGGGGTCATATTTCTGTTCCACAAGCCAGGTCGAGAGCCAAAGGGAGATGAATATTTTCCGATGCAGTTGTGACATTCGGAGCCAGGATGCCATGCTTTTGGTGGCATTCGGGTACAGCCTGATGCTGGTTGCCTGTTGTGGTGAGCTGGTTGCAGCAACATTGTTTTGCATTGTGACTCTGCCGTTGTCATGTGGGTGGGCTGAGTGAAACCAATAAAACAAACAGTACGATACGGAGGTCTATCATGGGTGGATGGCTTGGCAGGATGCTGCTGTTATCCGGCTGTCTCGTTTCTGGCATAGTGTTGGCTGATGAGCCTTTCTTCAAGATCAAAGGAGATGGCTGCTGCCATGGTAAAGGGGAGGTCGTGTTGACCCGGGCCGAGTTTGAGGCTTTACCTCAGACAGAGGTCAAGACCCAGACCCCCTGGACCGAGGGGGATCACACCTATCGTGGTGTGCTGCTGCGAGACCTGGTCAAGATGTACGGTATCAAGAGTACGGAGGTCAAGGCCGTCGCCATCAATGATTACTGGGCGGCTGTGCCGCTGGAAGATGGAGATAAATATGCGGTACTGCTGGCCGAGAAGCAGGATGGCAAGGCGTTGACCCTGCGCAACAAGGGGCCGCTCTGGATCATCTATCCCCTCTCTGATCACCCGGAGCTGAACAAGGAGCTCTATCACAGCCGGATGGTGTGGCAACTGACGGCGATTGAGAGCAAATAAGATGCTGCGCGGCAAGTTTCTGAGCTTGATCCTGATGGTGACTACCTTTTTGGGGGTCGCCATCTGGTCGGTCTGGAACTATGACCGTGCTTTTAATGCTGTGACCCGCTATACCCAACTCTCCGCCTGGGCGTTGGCGCAGCTGGAGCTGGAAATCCGTGGCTTTGATGAGGCTCTTTCTCTCTATCGTACCGGTTCGACCAGTCAGGAGGAGATGAACAAGCGCTTTGATATTGCCTGGAACCGGCTCGATGTCTTCCTGCACGGGGATGAAGCCAGGCCAGTGAGAACGCGTTTTGGGGCTGAACAGGCAGCAGGCAATATCATGGCCCTGTTCGAGAAGTATGAGCAGGACGTGATCAGTGGAGGGCGAGATTCAAAAGAACTTGCTCGCTTCGCCGAGGAGTTGGCGCGGGATCTGGCCGCGATCCGCGATGTGATGGTGAAAAATTTCACCGGCCCATCCGCCATTGCCCAGCGGGAGGTGCTCAATTCGTCGCGTACCCAGAACTTTTTCATTCTGGCCTTCCTGATGCTGGCGACCGTGGTGATGCTGCTGATGTTGTTTCGCGAAGTGCGCCACCAGCACTTTCTGGCGTGGAATGATGCGTTAACCTGTTTGCCAAATCGGGCCTCCCTGATCAAACACCTCAAACAGCTGACGGGACATAAAGGGCGTCCCAGTAGTGTGACTGTCTGTCTGGTGGATCTTGGTCATTTCAGGGAGGTGAATGACAGCTTGGGTTACGAGGCGGGGGATGCATTGCTGACGCAACTGGCCGGGCGGATCCGCGCGGTATCGGTTGACGGTATCTTTGCCGCCCGCACAGGTAGCGATGAGTTTGCCATCATTATTTCCGGTGTCATGCCCACCTATCTGCGCTTTCCATTTCTGGAACAGCTGCGTAATGAGCTTGCCGGGCTCGCCTTGGCGACCGACCCCGCCCACAGGGTACGGGTCTTTATGGGGATCAGCCAGTACGTGCGACCGGTACACACGCCGGAGGAGATGCTGCTGTTTGCCGATATCGCTCTCGACAGTGCCAAGCGCAAGCGGCTGAATCGTTACGTGGTTTTCTCCAGCAGCATGTATCAGCACTATCTGCGTAACCGCCGTTTGTCGACCGAGTTGCGCGAGCTGATCCAGCACCACAGTAATTTGCAGTTGAGCCTCTACTATCAGCCCATTGTCCGTGGTCAAGGTAGGGTGCGACTGGGGGCTGAGGTGCTGATCCGCTGGAATCATCCTGAGTACGGTTTTATACCGCCCCTGGACATCATCTCGCTCGCTGAGGAGAACGGCTTGGGTGAGGCGCTGGGATTATGGGTCTTCCGGCGCTTGCAACATGATCTTGCCACTTTCCCTGGCGACTTGATTGAGCCGCTGGAGATCTCGGTTAACCTTTCCAGCTCCATGTTCAATATGGGGTTGGCAGCCCAGCTGGAAGAGAACATGAAAGATGGACCACTAAGCCTGCAACAGCTGATCGTCGAGCTGACCGAAACTATTGCTCTGGATGATATAGAGCTGAGCAAGCAGATCATCGACACCCTGCGTCAGATCGGAGTGCGCGTGGCTCTCGATGATTTCGGCACTGGCTGGTCATCGTTCTCCTACTTGCGGGAACTCTATTTCGACAAGCTCAAGATCGACCGCTCATTTATCACAGCCATCGACAATGACACCCGACAGGCCCTGTTCGTCGAGGCGATTACCAGTCTTTCTCATCAGCTCGGTGTGCGGGTGGTGGCGGAAGGAGTGGAGAACAACGATGAGCTGAATGCGGTGTTGAGTATCGGGGTGGACGAAATTCAGGGCTACTTCTACTCGAGACCCTTGCCGGTGCAGGACTTTTTGCTGTTCTGCCATCGCTACTTTATCAATCGGAGCATCATGCAGGAGGTCGCACTGGGTTAGAGAGCTGTATCTTTTCATCTTCACCACAAGCTATCTGATGTTGTTCCTCTAGCCGAATCAATAAAGAAGGCGACCATGTGGTCGCTAATGCCAGTCAGTTAAGCCTGAGTGACATTGTTTTTATTGGATTTTTTAACTCCATACTTCTCTGGTCTTGGCTTCACACTGCGGGGTAACTCCGCTCCCGTCATGCCTGCAGCACAAACTGCCTGCTTCTCCAGCTCTGTCATCCGCTTCGGGAGACGCCCCGGTGACAGGTACGGTATGCAGCTCAGTTCATGGATGAGTGACATCGACGCCATGTGAAAACTCCGCTGGTTCGCCGTGTATTCGTTCAAACTCGCCGCCATCATCACCATCTGGTGCGCAGCAGGTTGTACGCCAGCAACACGCCCCACCGTTATTGCTGTATCCCCGCCGCCTTTTTGCCAGGCAGGGTCAGCCGATGTTGTTGCAGGCTGTGCTTCATCTCCCGACAGCCCAACTCGATTTCCCTACGCTGGCTATAGAGCTCGACAATGTCGGCGCCCGGGAAACGCATCGGGTCGACCATCGAGGTCAGCACTTGCCGCTCCTTGCCATTGATGTGGCGGGTCAGCAAGCACGCTGCCACCATGCCAGCCAGTTGCGGGCACTTCCTCCTCGCCTGTGGACTGGTTTTGAGATGCACCAGAGCATTCTGACCTCCTGCTTGCGTACCACCGCTTATTGGGAGCCCTTTTTGAGTGGCAGCAACCAAGTGCTGTTCGCTGCCGGTTGTTTGCCATGCGTGGAGCAGTCGAGGGCGCAGAACCCCTTGTCGAACAGGGTGAGCGAGTGGTCCGGTGTGCGCGATGAGTTGCTTGGCCAGTACTATCTCGTTGACGCCGCAGCTCTCTATGACCGCTTGTACAAGCAGGTGGCTGGTGAGCCCCATCTGGCAGAGCATGCCTACTTGCGGATAGGCAGTCTCGCCATGCCGCGTGCCAGGTTTGGTAAAGACAGCGGCATTGTTCGGGGTAGCACCACACCATCGACGGCGAGTGGCCCAAGCGGGGGGTCTGCTGGTGCCAGCGCGATGCGGTTTCGTGAAACAGCCGTTCGATAATCTTGTCCCCCAGTTTTTGGCGAGCTTGCAGGAAAGCGCTGTGGGCAACGAAAGGGCGGTTGCCGGGCAAAAGGATATCGAGCTGATTGACTAGCTGGGTCATGGGGATGCGGCGGAAGATCGCCATGCCGATGATGATCCGTACCAGACGCTCCATTGGCATACGGCGATGACGCAGGGTGGCGACATCCTCTTCGGCGAGCTGCGTTGTGATGAGCTTGGGAGGAATGAGGTCTGAGAGTGACTCGAACTGAGCGGCATTGCTGGCGTAGAGGAAGTCGGAAACTTGAGCTATATGCATAAAAAATCCGAAACCAATCAACATGTTCTGGATTTTTACACAGCAGAATGATCGATCAGATCCTTAACTGATCGGCATTAGCTCATTGAGCGGCCTTTTTTTGTAAGCACGCCAGGTTGTAAGGACGCAGTGAGCCGTAGATGAGAGTAAAAAGGTACCACGCCTTTTAGTTATCCTTCCTGCTGTCATAACGGCGCGATACGCGGTGACAGCCTGGCCGTGGTCATATGGAGTGATAAGAAGAAGTGTGGGTGTGGCCACCGACGCGACTTGTAGTGCCCTACTGTTGCTCTAAGGGGCGTTCTGGATGAGGTTTCTCCCTTCAGCAGAAGAAGGGCGAATGCCGACGAATGATACTGGCGGCGATGAGCAAGTTCATCTCCCACCCGTTGTTGAATGGGATGTGCCGGGGTCTATTGGATTGAGCCGTCGAGTTGGAGTGGTGTTGCTCATAGAGGCGAGGGCCTGGCGAGAGCGTCCACCTGTTCTTGTCGCTGCAATACTTGTCCGGTATTTGTTTTTCCGGAAAGCAAAAAACCGACCCTGAGGTCGGTTTTTTTAAATTTGGCGGTGAGGGAGGGATTCGAACCCTCGATACGTTGCCGTATACACACTTTCCAGGCGTGCTCCTTCAGCCACTCGGACACCTCACCAAATTTTCGTTCGCTGCGCTGTTACGCTGGAACGGGGCGTAATTTAGGGGAAAGGACTGTGTGGGTCAACCTCTTTTCCCCTTATTTTTCATAATCTTTTCCGAATGCTTAACCCTTGCGCAGAATGCCGGTTTTTTAAACCGGATCAGGGCTTATCGAGGATGATCAGACTGTCCGGCAGCTCGTTTTGATCCCGGGTGGCCGGGAAGGCGTCGGTCAGAATGGCGCTAACGCGCTCCACGCACTCCAGAAAACCCTGTTCGATCTCCTTGTTGCGCACGCGCGCCACGAAGTCGTCGATGATCTCCTGCCACTGGCCGTTGTCGATATGCTGGGCGATGCCGTCATCCACCAGTATTTCTACATAGTGCTCGGCGGCCGAGACGAAGATCAGCACCCCGAGCCGGTCGCGGGTGCGGTGCAGCCCCTGCTCGACAAATTGCAGGCGAGCCATCAGCGCAGCCCGGTGCTGGCAAACCTTCTTCGGGATGAGCCGCATCTTGATGGGGGTCCAGTGGAACAGCAGGCTCAGCAGCAGCCAGACCGACCACTGCACCAGCAGGATTTCGTACCAGCCTAGCCAGAAGCCGAGCTGGAACACCAGCAGCGGCGTGAGCATCGCCAGCAGCGCCGCCCAGAGGGTGGGAATGTAGCGATAGCCATCGCTGGCCGGGGCCAGCACGGTGACCAGTTCAGCATCAGTCTCTAGCTCCGCTTCGCGCACCTTTGCCTGAAGCGTGTGGAAGAACTGTTTAGAAATCATGATTTGTCTCTTTACTCCTGTTACCAGCCACCGGAGGCTCCGCCGCCGCCAAAACTGCCGCCGCCACCGCTGAATCCGCCGCCGGAGCGACCACCAAAGGAGCCGACACCCAATCCACCAGCCATATAGGCCGACCGACGTCGTCCTCCTGGCCCACCGCCACCACCGCCGCGCAGGTTGTGGAGCACGATCATCGCAATCACCACCAGAATAAACAGCCAGAGGCCGCCACCGTTGTCACTCTTTGGCTGCTCGACCGGCTGATATTCTCCGGCGAGTGCCTTCATGATGCTCTGGCTGCCCGCCATGATCCCGGCCACCATATCGCCGCGCTTGAAGGCGGGCAGGATGCGGCCATGGATGATGTTGGCGGCGATGGCGTCGGGCAGGGCGCCTTCCAGCCCGTATCCCACCTCGATGCGAACCTTGCGCTCATCCTGGGCGATCAGCAACAGCACGCCATTGTTTTTGCTTTTCTGGCCGATCCCCCAGTGGCGACCGAGCTGGTAGCCGTACTCCTCGATGGTCTCCCCATCGAGGCTGTCGACGGAGACCACCACCAGCTGGATGCCGCTGCGCTTTTCAAAGGCGGCCAGCTGCTGGGTCAGTTGATGGGCCTGTTTGCGGGACATCAGACTGGCTTCATCCACCACCCGTCCGCTCAGCGTCGGGAAGTCCGGTGCCGCTTGCAGGGCACTGGCCCAGAGCAGCAGACAGGGAAGAAACCAGCGCAGCATCATCTTCATTGGAAGCTGACCTTGGGCGCCTCATCGGCACCAGGTTTGGCACTGAAACTGGGTTTGGCCTCCAGATCCGAGTAGAGCAGCTTGGACCAGATAACGCCGGGGAAAGTGCGGATCTCGGTATTGAACTGGCGCACCGCCTCGATATAGTCGCGGCGAGCCACCGAGATGCGGTTCTCGGTTCCTTCCAGTTGGGCCTGCAGGGCAAGGAACTGCTGATCCGCTTTCAGCTCGGGGTAGCGCTCTACCACCACCATCAGGCGGGAGAGGGCGCTGGAGAGCTGGTTCTGCGCCGCTTCAAACTCCTTGAGCTGGGCAGGATCGCTCACCTGCACGCTGCCGACCCGGGCACGGGCATCGGTGACCGCCTTTAGGGTCTCCTGCTCATGGCTGGCGTAGCCCTTGACGGTGGCGACCAGATTGGGAATGAGGTCGGCGCGGCGCTGATACTGGTTCTCCACCTGCCCCCAGCTTGCTTTAACCTGCTCATCCAGGGTCGGAATGTTGTTCATGCCGCAGCCGGTCAGGCCGAGCAGCAGGGTCAGGGTCAACAGGCTCTGCGTGGTTTTACGCCAGAGTGATGTGGCCATCTTGTTGTTCTCCTTTGGTATTTCGAGTCGATAGTGCGCCATGGATGGTGTACGACCAAGAGTGCATCACCATACCAGCTTGGGGTCAGTTGCCACAACGCGCAGGTAGCTCAGGTCGCTTGTTGATGCCTGAGACCTTGGGCAACTGGGGCTTGTCTTTTAGCCAGGATGCCAGCTCTTCCCCGCAGCCATTGCCGGGCGGAATGGGAGCCTGGGGCTCGCAATCTGGGCTGCCCACCGGGCAGCGCAGCCGTACGTGGAAGTGGCTGAAGTGGCCCACCCAGGGGCGCAGCTTGGCGACCCAGGGCTCGTCACCGGCCTGCTGGCAGACCGCGGATTTGATCACCGGATTGACGAAGATGCGGGCCACCTCGGGCTTGCTGGCCGCCAGCCGCAGCAGGGTGAGCTGCTGGGGGCCAAAGCGACCCGGCAACATCTTGTAGCTGGGTTCGTCGATCAGTGCCCACTCCTTGGGGGCATCCTGCTCCCATTTGCTGATGGGGTGGTTGGCCATGCGAAACCAGATATCGGCATCAAGGCCAGTCTGGTGGCTGCGATGGCCGGAGGTAAAGGGGCCGCCACGGGCCATCGCCAGATCGGCGATATAGAGATCCGGCAGCCCGGCCATGCGGGTCTGGTTGGCCAGCGTCTGCAGATAGTGGATAAGGTCGGGGTGGCCGTAGTAGCGCAGCCGCTTGGTGCGGATCACCTGATACCCCGGCCCTTCGAGGGGCAGGGATACGCCGTTTTTCAGGCAACCGGCGGCATAACCGCCGATGGCTTCCGCTTGCAATACGGTCGCCAGCAACAGGGACGTCAGCATGTGCGTGCTCCTTGTCTTGCTTCGAGTCGGCTCAGCAATACGAACAGACTCAAACATATAAATAAATAGGCCGCGGCCACCAGCAGCCAGATCTCGTAGACCAGTCCGCTGGAGTTGGCCATCTCGGTGCCGACGAAGGTGAGCTCCTGTACCGAGATAAGGGAAACGATGGCGGTATCCTTCACCAGCGCAATGAGCTGGCCGGTGAGGGGGGGGAGCATCAGCAGCATGGCCTGCGGCAGGATCACATGGCGCAGCCGCACCCAGGGGGAGAGCCCGAGGCTCTGCGCCGCCTCCCACTGGCCACGGGGGATGGCGGCCAGCCCGGCGCGGACGATCTCGGCGACGAAGGCTGCGCTGATCATGCCAACGCAGAGGGTGCCTGAGATGAGGTTTTCCCAGCGGGCAGGTGGGCCAAACAACGCGGCTTGCCACGGGGAGAGTGATACGGTGCCGAGCCAGCGGGAGAGGCCGCTCGCAGGCAGCAGCTGGTTGGCGATAAAGAAGTAGAAGATGAAGATAAAGACCAGCGGCGGCAAATTGCGGATCAGCTGGATAAACAGGGTCGCGGGCATCACCAGCCAGGGGCGGCGGCTGAAGGCGGCTACCCCCAGCGCAGTGCCGAGCAGCAGCGCCAGCACCATGCCGAGCAGGGCGATGCGCAAGGTGGTGAGCAGACCGCTGAAAAAGTAGGGCAACTCGCCGTGAGGGCCAGGGGTGAACAGCAGATCGAAGGCCTCATGCCAGCGCCACTGATAGGCCACCCCGATGTGCAGGCGGCTGGCCAGCCAGAGGCCAGCCAGCAGCAGGATCAGGGAGATCGCCCCATCCAGCCAGTTGATGTTCCGACATGCCCCACGGACGATGCGCCGGATGGTCTCTTTTAGAGCAATCAGCATCAGGGATTGGCGACCTGTGCTTCCCACGCCAGCGACTTGAACCAGTAGTCATGGCGCGCCTTGAGCCAGCCATCGGCCTGACGGGCGGCGATCCACTCGTTGAACTGCTCAGCCAGGGCATCATCCCCCTTGCGCAGGGCAAAGCCTTCATCGCCTTGTGCCAACGGCTCGGCAAACGGCATAAAGAGGGCATCTGGGTGGCGCAGCGCCTCTTGCTCGGGTTTCGGGGAAGAGGAGAGGGCGCCGTGGGCGCGGCCGTTCAGCACCTCCTGAAATACCTGTGACTCGTCATCGAACTGGCGCAGGGTGGCCTTGGGGAAGTGTTCTTTTGCCACCTGTACCGGTGAGGCGCCACGACGTACCGCCAGGAGCACCCCGCGCTGGTTGAAGTCCGCCACGGTTTTCTTCTCTTTGGCCATGGTGCTGGAGGCGGCCAGCTGCACCCCCGAATGGGAGTAGGCCTGGGTGAAGCGCACGCTCTTCTCCCGCTCGGGGGTGATGGTGAGGCCGCCGATGATGACGTCATACTTTTTCGCCAACAGGGAGGGGATGATGCCATCCCAGGCGGTAGGCACGAACTCTACCTGCCAGCCGTTATCTGTGGCGAGGCGACGGGCCACGTCAATCTCAAAACCGATCAGGGCCCCCTGCTTGTCGCGCATCGCCCAGGGGGCGAAGGTGGACATGCCGACCCGCAGGGTACCGCTCTGCTCGATCTGCGCCTGGGTGTCGGAGGGGGCAGTTTCTGCCAGTGCCGGAGTGAGCAGGCTTGCCAGCAGCAGGGCTGCGCCCGACAGGGTGGTCTTGAATGACAGATTCATGGTTAGCGTCCTTGTTGATCCGGATTCAGGTGACGGGCCAGTGCCCGCGAACAGGCTGACAGCGTCAGGGTTAACAGCAAATAGAGGGCAGCTACGGTAAACCACACCTCAAAGGTCAGAAACGTATCGGCAACCAGAGTACGCCCTTCGTTGGTCAGATCGAAGATGGCGATCACACTCACCAGCGCCGAATGTTTGATAAGGGAGACCAGCTCGTTGGTGAGCGGCGGCAAGGTGATGCGCACCAGCTGGGGCAGGATCACCTTGCGCAGGGTGATGGTTCGCGACAAGCCAAGCGACTGGGCTGCCTCCCACTGTCCTTTGGGAATGGCCTGTACGCCTGCACGCAGCACTTCGGCGGTGAAAGCGCCCTGATAGAGGGAGAGGCTCAACACGGCGCAGGCAAGGGGGGCCAATCCCAGCATGGGGCCCAGCAAGAAATAGAGAATATAGAGCTGCACCAGCTGGGGCGTGGTGCGCACCAGCGCCAGATAAGCGATGGCGAGCCATGGGCCGAGCCGGGAGGGGAGCAGCCGCAGGCTGACCACGCACACCCCGACCGCCAGAGTGCCCAACAGGCTGAGCAGCGCCACCTGCAAAGTGACCAGCAGGCCGTTTAGCAAGGGGCCGGCATAAAAGGTTCCCTCATCCCACTCGCCGAGAAAGGGCAACACCCGCGGCCACTGCCACTCATAGCCCATCTGGCGAGCGCCGCTATAGAGCGCCCAGCCCAGTAGCGCAGAGAGCATCACAGTGCCCGACAGCCAGCCAAGCAGGCGGGGGCGATTGAGCCTAGCCATGATAGCTAAGCACCTGTTCGAGGAAGGCCCGGGTTCGCGGGTGCCGGGGGGCGTTGAACAGCTGGGCGGGCGGGGCTGACTCGATGATCTTCCCCTCATCCATAAAGAGCACCCGATCCGCCACCTGACGGGCAAAGCCCATCTCGTGGGTGACGCAGATCAGGGTCATACCCTCGTCAGCCAGCTCGCGGATTACATCGAGCACTTCGCGGATCATCTCGGGGTCGAGGGCGGAGGTGGGCTCGTCAAACAGCATCAGCTCGGGTTGCATGCAGAGGGAGCGGGCGATGGCGACCCGCTGCTGCTGGCCGCCGGAGAGCTGGTGGGGGTACTTGTCGGCCTGTGCCTGAATGCGCACCCGCTCGAGCAGCCCGAGCGCCCGGGCTTTGGCCTCCTGAGGGCGCAACCCCAGGGTATGCACCGGTGCCACCATCAGGTTTTCCAGCACCGTCATATGGGGGAAGAGGTTGAACTGCTGAAACACCATGCCAACCCGACCTTGCAGGCGGCGCAGGTAGGAAGGGGTCACCGGCTCGCCAAACAGGAACAGCTGGCCGTCGTCGATCCCCTCCAGCCCGTTGATGGTGCGGATCAGGGTCGATTTTCCCGAGCCTGACGGGCCACAGATGACCCACTTCTCTCCCCGTTCAATGGTGAGATCGATGTGATGAAGAGCCTGAAAGTCGCCATAGAATTTGTCGACGCCACAAAAGCGCACACAGGGTTGCGAGCTGGTCAAGAAGCGGGTTCCACTGAGAATCATTTACGCCATGGTATTGATTTTATAGGGGGATGACAAAGAAAACCCCCTTGTCAGCATCCTGATGGCTATTCACAATGGCGCCATTTCGTGATGACAGGAGCTTTTCATGCGTATTACATCCTTGCTTGCCGATTCGCAGGTGCAGCTGTTGATGCCGCCAGCGGTTCGCTATCGCTGCGTCATTTTTCTGTTGTTGCTGGTGAGTTGGGGCGTGGTGGCAGCCTCCTTGTGGGATGGCTGGGGCGCCATGGCGCTGCTCAACTGGGTGGGCGTGGTCTTTGGTGGTATCACCGGGATCATGGTGTCGCTGCCCCGCAGCTGGCAGCCCTGGCGACTGGCGGAGCTGGGGTGGGATGAACAGCATATCTATCTGCTCAATGGCAACAAGGATGAGGCGCTGGCGCTGCCCCGCAGCCAGCTGGTGGCGCTCGAACGGGAGCGGCGAGTGGGTCACGACGGCCAGTGGCTCGACTTCAGCCTCGATCTGCAACTGAGTGAAGAGGAGCTGGCGGCGGCCATAGCCTTACTGGATCTCAAGGCGGGGGAGCTCCATCTGGTGAGCCCGTCGGTCTATCGCTTCGGCTTTAAACGGGCCTGGCACGGTCGCCGGAGGCTGGCGCAACGGTTGTCAGATCTGCAATCGGCCTGAGTCGACTATTTTCTCGACAATTCCCGGCAAAGCTCAGATACTGCCAGTGACTCGAATTGATCTTGTCTGCACTGTTAACCCAAGAGATCAATCACTTGACGACAGTGTGGAGAAGGCCACGGCATGAAGCCATGGCAGGTCCGGCATAGGGGTTGTGCCCTTACCGTTATGCTGGGAATTGCATAGAGAAGGCACCTTGAATCGAGAGTGGATGGCATGAAGATTTACGTAGGAAATCTGTCGTACCGGATGACGGCCGACGAACTGAAAACCCTGTTCAGCCAGTTTGGACAGGTCGACAAGGTTGATATCATCATCGACCGCGATACCGGCCAGTCAAAGGGGTTTGGTTTTATTGAAATGCCGGTCAATGGTGATGCCGAAAAGGCCATCGCTGGTCTGCATGGCACAGAAGTAGGTGGCCGTACCATCACCGTCAACCAGGCCAAACCGAAGACAGATGCTCCCCGTGGTCGCCCGCAACAGCGCCACCGCTAAGGTGCCTCGGCAATAAAAAAACGGCATGGGTTTCCCCCATGCCGTTTTTGTTTCTGGACGTTTTGCTGTTATCAGGGGACGTCGTAACCGAGCGCCGCCTTGCGGATGCGGAACCACTGCTGGCGGTTCAGCTCGACAGATTCGGCGGCTACGGCGGCAGCAATCCGCTCCCGCTTGCCGGAGCCAATCAATGGCAGCGGCTGGCTTGGCAGCATCATTACCCAAGCGTAGACCACCTGCTCGATAGTCTGGGCGCCCACTTCCTGACGGATCTGCTCCAGTTCGGCACGCAGCGGGGCATAGGCGTCATCGCTGAACAGTCGGCCGCCGCCGAGACATGACCAGGCCATCGGCTTGATGCCAAGCTGCTGGCACTGATCCAGGGTACCATCGAGGGTCCCTTCCTGATGAAGCGGCGAGATCTCCAGCTGGTTGGTGACCAGCGGGAAGGGGAGGCGCGATTGCAGTAGCTCGAACTGACGGGCGGTGAAGTTGGATACCCCGGCGTGCTTGATCTTGCCCGCCAGTTTCAGGGTGATAAAGGCGTCGGCCACTTCATCGGCGTTCATCAGGGGATCCGGGCGATGGATCAGCAGCAGGTCCAGATGGTCGGTGCCGAGCTTGCGCAGCGAGGCCTCGGCGCTGGCGATGATATGGTCCTTGCCGGTGTTGTAGTGGTTGAGAGCATGCTCCGGCTTGGCGGTGAGGGCGATACCGCACTTGGTGACGATCTCCATCCGGCTGCGCATGGAAGGCTCGAGGCGCAGGGCGTGACCAAAGGCCTCTTCGCACTGGTAGCCACCATAGATATCGGCGTGATCGATGGTGGTGACCCCCAGATCCAGATGATATTTCATCAGATCGAGCAGAGCGGCCGGAGAGAGCTGCCACTCCATCAGGCGCCAGTAACCCATGATGAGGCGAGAGAAGGTGGGGCCTTGCGGATGCAAGGCGACACGGGATACAGACATGGTTGACTCCTTGAAAAATACGATGCGAAAACGATGTGCAACATAGATGACTGCGGGCATCTTGGCCTCATGTGGCTGGCAAAGCAATAATGGGCAGTGGCATGATTCGAACTTTGGTTCTGATCGCAGAGTAGGAGAGAGAGTTGGATGGAAGGATTTGCCGAGCGCTTGCAGAGCCTGATCGGAGAGATGAGCGTGAGCGCGTTTGCCCGCAAGGTGGGGCTCAGTGAAGCGCTGATCCGCAAATATTTGAAGGGAGCCGAGCCTGGCCTGGCGCGGGCCAACCAGATCGCCATGGGGGCCAACTGCTCGCTGGAGTGGCTGGCAACCGGCTGCGGTTATCTCTACCGTCAGGCGGAAGTGGTAGACAGGGAGGCGTTGGCAGCGGCGCAGCTACTGCTGGGCGAGCAGCAACCCGGGGTGGGGCTGCCCGATGAGGAGGCACTGGTCACCCTGCTCGCCTATTACCAGTTTTTGCGCACCCACAAGAAAGCGGACGGTTTTCTCGACTTGGCGCTGGCGCGGGAGTTTGGTCGCCATCTGGGGGAAGCGTGATGAGGGGCATATTACCCTTTGGTCGTGTCACGGCCGGTTGATTATTCTGATACGCTCTAAGCAAGATAAATTATCCATGGAACGGGCGATGAGCTACTTGATCCTCGGAAGCGGTGCGCTGGGCTCGGCGCTGGCAAGAGAGCTGATGGCAAGGGAGGAGTCCTTCCTTCTGGCCGGGCGCAACTATCCCAAAGGGATCGAGATGGAGGACTTCTTCCCGCTGCCAGATGTCGATGCCATCTCGTTCGATGCCTTGTTTACCCTCTACGATAGCGATCCGCTTCCCACCGTTGTGATCAATACCATCGGCGTGTTGCACGATGTCAGCTTTATGCCGGAGCGGCGGGTCGAAGAGGTGCACCCCAAGTGGCTGTGCGACAGCCTGCTGGCCAATGCCTGGCCAACACTGGCGCTGGCTGCCCGTTTCAGCCGGTTGATGGGCAATGACCATCCGCTGTGGCTCTGCGCCATCTCCGATCTGGCTGGCTCCATTACCGCCAACCGGGAGGGGGGGCGTTACAGCTACCGGATGAGCAAGGCGGCCCTCGACATGGGGGTTAAAACCCTTGCCCTTGAGTGGACGCAGCGTTTCCCGCACGCGGGGGTGGTGGCGGTGGCCCCCGGTTTGATGGACTCCCCAATGAATACCCCCTTTCTGAGCGAGTTGCCTGCGGATCAATTGCTGGATCCTGCCGAGGTGGCGGTGAAACTGCTCAATCTCATCAAGGGGTTATCATTGACTCAATCGGGCCAGCTACTGGATCTCAACGGTCAGCCGCTGCCCTGGTAAATCCCGCCTGCGGGTTCTACGGACGTCTATTGGCTTCACATTCTGCTCATGCGCCCCTTGCCAAGCGAGGGGCGCATGGCTAACGTCACTCTCCTGTTTCAGGAGGGATCTCATGCGCTATATCGATTTACGAAGTGACACCGTCACCCAGCCTACTGACGCCATGCGTCAAGCCATGCTCCACGCCGAAGTGGGTGACGATGTCTATGGTGAAGATCCGGGCGTCAACGCGCTGGAGGCCCATGGGGCCAGATTGCTGGGCAAACAGGCGGCGCTATTTGTGCCATCGGGCACCATGTCCAACCTGCTGGCGGTGATGAGCCACTGTCAGCGCGGTGAGGGGGCCATCCTCGGCAACGCCGCTCACATCTATCGCTATGAAGCGCAGGGGAGTGCCGTGCTGGGCTCCGTAGCCCTGCAACCCTTGCCGATGCAGCGCGATGGCACGCTGGCATTCGATGATATCAAGGCTGCGCTGGCCCCTGATGATGCCCACTTCGTCCAGACTCGCCTGATCTGTCTTGAGAACACCCACAATGGCAAGGTGCTGCCGCTCCCCTATCTGCAAGAGATGGGGGCATTTGTTGCTGAACGTGGCTTGAAGCTCCATCTCGATGGCGCACGGCTTTTTAACGCCGCCGTGGCCAGCGAGACCCCGGTCGAGGTGATCGCCGCGCCATTTGACAGCATCTCGATTTGTCTCTCCAAGGGGTTGGGCGCACCGGTGGGCTCGCTGCTGGTGGGCAGTCACGACTTCATCGCCCGTGCGCGCCGACTGCGCAAGATGCTGGGGGGCGGCATGCGCCAGGCGGGCATTCTGGCGCAAGCCGGTCTGTTTGCCCTCGAGCAGCATGTGACACGCCTGGCGGATGATCACCGCCGTGCCAAACGGCTGGCCGAAGGGCTGGCTGCACTGCCGGGCATCGAACTCGACCTCTCGCTGGTGCAGAGCAATATGGTGTTTCTGCGACTGCGTGAGGGGGAGTCCGCCCCTCTGCTGGCCTTTATGAAGGAGCGGGGGATCCTCTTTTCCGGTTACGGTGAGCTGCGACTGGTGACCCACCTGCAGATCAACGATGACGATATTGAAGAGGTGATCGACGCTTTCACCGAGTATCTCGGGGCGCGTTGAGACGGCTGGTCAGGTAGAGGTTATACCAAGACCTGTTCATACCGAAATAACAGAGGGCGCCGCGGCGCCCTCTGTTATTTGGTTGTTTGCAGCAAACTTAAGCCTGCCGCTGGCCGCCCATCAGCATGGCCTCATCGGTGGCGTCGTAGATCATCACCGCGATATGGGTCACCTGACCGCCGAAATCGGCCAGTGGCACCAGCGTCAGGTTCTGGAACATGTGGGGGGCCGAGCCGGTAATGGGGCGATAGTTGGAGAAACGCAGCAGGTAGGGCTTCTGCTCCCAGGTGCTGAAGGCTCGGTTGTTGAGCTTGAAGACCATGTTGGCCTTGCGCTCGAACCAGGCTCTGTCCACATCGGGGAAGAGCTCGAACAGCACGCCGTCACGCACGTCACTGGCCAGTCGGCCGCTGTGGCTCTCCATAAAGCCGTTCCACACCTGTACCTTGTACTCCTTGTCGAGCACCACCAAGCCTACGTCCAAGTTCTGGACTATGTTCATCAGCCAATGAAATTCACGGATTTCCATAGTCACTCCTAGAGCATGTGCATGATTTTGTTGTTCATGGTGGCGATGGAATCTTCGGTAAACAGCAGCAGCAGATCACACTGCACCGCGTAGTCCTGGATCCGGTAGTTGATCTCGATGGCGAGCGTGCGGCGCCAGCGACTCTTGTTAGTGTTGATCAGCTCGTTGATGGGTCTGTGCTGGCCGAGCACCACCGGGTGCCCCTGACTGAAGGGAGTATCGAGCTGGTTGGCGTAGCCGCGCAGGAAGGCGCCGATCAGCACGTTGGCGGTATCCATCAGCAGCTCCAGTTCGGCGGTGCGATCCAGCGTCCCCTGATGGTTCATCAGCTTGGCCAAATCTTTGAAGCTGGAGTCATGGAACAGGATCAGCGCTTCGCCGGCGATCCCCGCCCCGATAAACCCCTGACAGACGGCGGAGAGGGTATCCGAATCCGCAGCCGCCGAGAGCGCCATATGCAGCTCGGAGACCTCCAGCACGTTGACGTTGGGGATAGGCAGCACCACGAAGGCGTTGAGCAGACGAGCCAGCAAGTCGGCGGCCTGACCCATGGAGACGTTGGCCAGCTCCTGATAGACATCGCGGATTTCGGGGGTGATCTTGACGCCTGCATCGGCTACCACGCCGCTTGGCAAGGGCTCGGCTGCACTCGGCTGATTACCCGATGAAGCACTCCAGAAGCCATGTTGTTTGAGCAGGGCTAGCAGGGTATCTGGGGCGGCGGGCTTCTTGATGAAATCGAGCGCCCCCAGCCCCATGACCCGCTGATAGGCCTCAGGCTGGATATCTCCGGAGACCACGAAAACCTTGCTGCGTAGTCCTTCCCGTTTCAGGGTCTCCAGCACACCGTAACCGTCCATCTCAGGCATAGTGAGATCGAGAAAGATGAGATCCCCATGGCCCATCAGCACCTGTTCGATCCCTTCAAGGCCATTCGCCGCATAGTGCAAATCGACTTTCCAGTCAGCCGGTAGCGCTCGTGCCAGCTGTTTGCGGGCGAACCCGGAGTCATCACATATCAATACATTCATGGCGTTAGGCAGGCTCTGTTGGCAAGGATTGCTATAAGTGTGGCCCGCTAACAGTCAGATGCAATGTGGGAGGTTGTCACCCTGTGAAAATTGGTTATCCCATTGCCGGTTACGATAGCGTGCGGAGTATTTCTCAACAAATTCAGCGAACATCTTAACACGCAACGGGGCGAACTGGTGCTGGCAACACAACATGTAGAAGGGGCGATTGCCGGTCTGCCAGTCGGTCAGTACCGGTACCAGCTGCTCGTCATGGAGGAAGCTGCTCAGATAGTGCAGCGGGGCGTTGACGATCCCCAGATGACGCCGGGCTGCGCGCACGGCGGCCTGAGTCTGGTTGACGGTCAGTTTGGCGCTGCGTTTGATGCAGACGCTCTGGCCATCCTTGTCGGTCAGTTGCCAGTGCTGGTGTGGCCAGCAGTAGATGAGATCATGTTCTTCCAGCTGGCTGGGGTGGGAGGGGGTTCCCTTCTTGGTCAGATAGAGTGGCGAGGCAAACAGGCCGTACTCGATATGACCGAGACAGATCGCATTGGGCAGCGACTGGGGCAGCTCACCGTTGAAGAACACCAGATCCCGATCATTGTCGAACAGGTGCTGGTGATCATTGGTCTGGGTGATATCGAACTGTACCTCGGGATAGTGCAGCCCGAATTCGGCCAGCATATCGATGAGGATGGTGTTGGAGAGCGCGATCGGCGCGGCTATCCGGATAAGCCCGGTGATGTCTGCTTCTTTACCCCGGATCTCGCTGGTGGCCTGCTCGATTTGTGCAAGCGGTGTGCAGAGACGCTCGTAGTATCTGAGCCCTTCATCGGTAAGACGGAGTTTACGGGTAGAGCGATGTAGCAGGGAGCAACCCAGTTGCTCTTCCAGCTGGGAAATGCGTCGACTGATGGTGCCTGTTGGCATGCCCAGTGCGGCTGCAGCATGGGAGAATCCTCCCTCTTGCACCACCTTGACGAACAGGTAGAACTCTTCGATGTGCTTCATAAACGCTGTTCTGGGTGTAACAAGGGGGCAACCATAAAAAGAGCCTTATCGCTTGGCAAGGGTAATTCAGCGTTTAATTGATCTGGATTCGATTTCTACTGATACCAGTTTAGATTTTCAATTGTTCTCGAATGAGGATTATTTTCTGCACCACAGTCATTGTTGCGAGATGTCACCCGTTAGCTCAAGAGAGAGAGGCGACATGGTATGACTACAATACGACCCATCCTCAGGCAAAAAGAGGATCGTGCTGGTCAAGAGCAGTTCTTTTTTTCGGCGATGTGAATGTGATGACAGTCGCATATTCATCATGCCGGTCTGGAGAAGGTAGATATTCGGTTTTGAGGTATTTAAGTTCCTTGTTAAGTCGCTATTTGGGGCCGGTTTTGCTCTTTTTTGTCTGTTTATTCAACGCGCTGGTTAATAAATGAAAGTTTTACGAGGGAAATGCCGGCACTTTTTTAGTTGACTTTGTTATCAGTAAATAAGTGTTTGTTGTGAATCGTAAAAATGTTTTTTGAAGTATCCAGAGTGCAATTCTTAGTGCTTGTTTTTGCTGGGAAAAAAAGTTAAAAACGAACGAGAGATTTGTTCTGATTGACAGGAGTATTGGCTGAGTCCTTTTTTCTGTGGCTGGATTGGCTCTCCTGTTGTTGATTTCTGAAATCAGTTATCTGCTTTTGGCCATCGCGAGAAATAGTGGCCGAGAGGTGTTTTCACCTTGCATTCTTCATACGGCGGTTTGCCCATTTGTTTTCCGGTTCACCAGTGACCATCCAGCATGAATGACTTTGACCAGATGAATACGCTTGACGAACGGTTACTGAAGACAATGGATGTTCTACATACCCCTATCTGGGTCTATGACATCGAACATCACCATATTTTCTGGGCAAACCGCGCAGCACTTCCCCTCTGGGAGGCCACCTCCCTGGACGAGCTCTGTTCCAGGGATTTTTCGGCTGATATGGCCACAGCCATAGCGCTGTTGTTGCAACGCTACCTCGGTGATTTTCAGCAGGGGCGAAGTTACAACGAGTGGTGGACTATCTCCCCAAAGGGGGTCAAGAAGCAGATCTATCTACGCCTCTCCGGGATTCAGCTGGCTGGCCGTCTGATGATGATGACCGAGGCGGTGCTCGACTCCGATACCCTCTATCAGGAGTCCTCGCTGGCAACCGGTGATACCCTGGCCTGCCTGTTCGATAGCAATGGCGCGTTCGAAAGCGGCAACTATCACTTCGAGATGTGTTTCGGTCACCGGATCGCCACGCTCTCCCAGGTTTTTTCCGGTAGTGACGACAGTTTTTACCAGAAGCTCTCCCGACTCGATGAAGTAGTGACCGAAGGGGAGTGCCGAACCCTCAAGGGGATGCGCTGGTTCCAGTATCAGTTCCGCTATATCCAGCAAGGAGCACGGATCCTGCTCACCATGCGCGATATTACCGATCGTAAACTCGAGGAGCTGGAGCATCGCCACCTCGCCTGGCATGACTCCCTGACCGGCCTGCTCAACCGTTATGGCTTGATGAAATCTCTCGAGGCCTATTGCGGGTTGGGGGAGCGTTTCGCGCTGGTATTCATGGATCTGGACAACTTCAAGCTGGTCAACGACAACTACGGCCATAAGGCGGGAGACCGCCTGCTGGAGCGGGTTGCCGGTCGCCTCAAACAGATTTGCCCCCGCGATGTTGAGCTGGCCCGTCTTGGCGGGGACGAGTTTACCGCGTTGGTTCCCTTGGGAAACCAGAGCGAACGAGCCCAGGATGTGGCCGATCAGATGCTCTCCCAGATGACCAAGCCGCTGCAACTGAGCGGTCTGCCGGAGGTAACCATCGGCGGCAGTATCGGCATTGCCATCTATCCCGATGATGCGGACGATGGTGATAACCTCATCACCCGCGCCGATATGGCCATGTATCAGGCCAAGCAGATGGGGCGGCTGCGCTGGCAGCGTTTTACCCCCAGCATGCAGCAGACCCTGCAGCGCAAGCTCAATCTCAAGCAGTTTCTGGCCAAGGCTATCGGTCGTCAGGAGCTGAGCCTCTGTTACCAGCCACAGGTCGATGTCGCCAAACGGCGTCTGATCGGTTACGAGGCGCTGCTGCGCTGGTATAACCCGGTGCTTGGCCATGTCTCGCCAGTGGAATTTATCCCCCTTGCCGAAGAGATGGGGCTGATCCGCGAGATCGGCAGCTGGGTGCTCTCTACCGCGCTTGCCCAAATGGCCAGTTGGAAGAAGCGCCTCCATCACCGGGTGCCAGTCTCCGTCAACCTCTCTGGTTTCCAGCTCTCGTCGGCACTGCCCGGGCAAGTGCGCCAGCAGCTGGAGCTGCACGGGGTGGATGCTTCCCTGTTGACGCTGGAACTGACCGAAACCGTGCTTATGCTGGATATGAAGGGGTGCCTCGATATTCTCGATGACTTGAGTGAACTGGGGATCAAGATTGCCATCGACGATTTTGGTACCGGCTACTCATCCCTTGCCTATCTCAATCGCCTGCCCATCGATACGATCAAGCTGGATCGCTCTTTCGTGGTCGGCCTCAACCTGCCGGTGATCCGGGCGACTGCGGCCATGGCCACCAATCTGGGGTTGGGGATCATGGCGGAAGGGGTGGAGGAGCCTCACGAACTGGCCGCACTGCAGACCCAGGGGTGCCATGTGTTCCAGGGATATCTGTTCAGCAAGCCGCTGACGGTGGCACAAGTCGAGGCAAGCGGTTTCGTGGTGGAGTGTCAGGTTGGGCGTTATCCACTGTTAGATGCCGTGATGGCAGAGTAACAAGTGTGCGTTAGGCCACAACTTGGAATTTTATTCCGCAATATTTAATCAAAATTAATCATTCTTTTGCGATCGGTCATGAGACGGATTGGCTGGAATTGCTAGCATGCGACCTCGTTTCTAGGGAAAGGAGTATCGCAATAATGAGTCATGCTGCTGTCAATTACCGTCCGGCCAGCCCTCCCAAAGGTTGGCTGAACCGTTTCCTCAATGGCGTCGAGAAAGCCGGGAACAAATTACCCGACCCCGCCATGCTGTTCCTCTACGCCTTGCTGATCGTCTGGGTCGGCTCCTGGGTGTTGTCACAATTCCAGTTTGATCTGGTCAACCCCCGTACCGGGGAGGCGGTAGTGGTCAACAACCTGCTGACCGGTGCCGGTCTGGCCGAGTTTCTCTCCACCATGGTGACCACTTTCACCGGCTTTGCCCCGCTGGGCATCGTGCTGGTGGCCATGCTGGGGGTCGGGGTGGCCGAGCAGTCCGGTTTTATCAATACCGGTCTGAAAAAGTTGCTCAAAGTGACGCCTGCCCGTTTTCTCACTCCCATGCTGATCCTGGTAGCGATCGTCAGCCACACCGCTGCAGATGCGGGCTATGTGCTGGTGATCCCCATCGGTGGCATCATCTTCCACGCTGCCGGACGCCATCCGCTGGCGGGGATCGCCGCCGCCTTTGCCGGTGTCTCCGGCGGTTTTGCCGCCAACTTCCTGCCCTCCGGCGGGGATGCGTTGCTGCAGGGCTTTACCCAGTCCGCCGCTCAGTTGCTCGATCCTGACTACATGGTCAACACCCTTTGCAACATCATCTTTACCGGAGCCTCTTCGCTGCTGATCATCTGCGTCGGCTGGTTCATTACCGAAAAGGTGGTGGAGCCGCGCCTCAAGCATGTGGCGCTTAACGAGGATCTGGAGAGTGCCGACGAGATGGGGCGCTACAGCGCGCAAGAGAGCCGAGCCTTCAACTGGGCCGGGTTTGCCATGCTGGCGGCTATCGTGCTGCTGGCGCTGGCGCTCTCCCCGAACGATTCCCCGCTGCGTGCTGCCGATGGCTCCCTGACCACCTTCGCTGCCCCCGTGATGAAGTCCATAGTGCCGCTCATCTTCCTGCTCTTTATCCTGCCCGGGATTGTCTACGGCTTTGTCGCAGGCAGCTTCAAGAGCGGCAAGGATGTGATCGATGCCATGTCGGCCACCATGAACAAGATGGGCTCCTACATGGTGATGGCTTTCTTCTGCGCGCTCTTCATCAAGGCGTTTGGTGACTCCAATCTGGGCACCCTGCTGGCCCTTTCCGGTGCCGAAGTGCTCCATGCGCTGGCGCTGCCCGGTGAGGTGACCATCGTCGGGATGATCCTGCTCACCGCCACCGTCAATCTGGTGGTGGGGTCGGCCTCGGCCAAGTGGGCGCTGATCAGCCCGATCCTGGTGCCCATGCTGATGGCGGTGGGGATCTCTCCCGAGCTGACCCAGGCGGCCTATCGGGTCGGTGATTCTGCTTCCAATATCATCACTCCGTTGATGGTCTTCTTCCCGCTGGTGGTGGTCTATTGCCAGCAGTATGTGAAGAGCACCGGGATTGGCACACTGGTCTCCATGATGCTGCCCTACTCACTGGCCTTTCTGGTGAGCTGGACCATCTTTCTGCTGCTCTACTGGGCGCTCGGCTTCCCGCTCGGGTTGCAAGCCCCTTACGTCTATCCGGCCCCTTAAGCTGGGTGTGCGAGGGAGCCTTGGGCTCCCTCGTTTTTTTCGCTATGGTGTTACCTCATTTTGGAGGTGCCATGAATCAGACCATCGATCTTATCCTTTCCCATCGCTCCATTCGTCAGTTCACTGCCGAGCCGATCGCCCCGCAGCAGCTGGATGCCATTCTCGCCGCCGCCCAGTCCGCCTCGACCTCTAGCTTTTTGCAGGTGACCAGTATTGTGCGAGTCAGCGAACCCGAGGCGCGTGAGCAGCTGGCCATGCTGGCGGGCAATCAACCCTATGTGGTGCAGGCGGCCGAGTTTCTGGTCTTCTGCGCCGATTACCATCGTCACAGCCAGATCGTGCCCGAGGCCCAGACCGGTTATGCGGAGCAGTTGCTGATCGGGGCCATCGACGGCGCCCTGATGGCGCAAAATGCCCTGCTGGCAGCTCAGTCGCTGGGGCTGGGCGGGGTCTATATTGGCGGCATTCGCAACCATCCGGCCGAGGTGAGCGAGCTGCTGGGCTTGCCCCATCAGGTGATCCCGCTGTTTGGTCTCTGCCTTGGTCATCCTGCCCAGCAGCCGGAGCAGAAACCCCGTCTGCCCAGGGGATTGGTGGTGCATCAGGAGCGCTACCAGCACGAGCTGGATTGCGACCTGCTGGCCCGGTACGATCAGCAGATCGCGGACTACTATCAGGCCCGCAGCAGCAACAACAAACAGCAGACCTGGAGTGGCCAGATCCGCGCCATTCTGGGCAAAGAGTCCCGTCCTTTCATGCTGGGCTTCCTGCAATCACGGGGCTTTAACCTCAAGTAATGGCGCTAATGGGCGATACTATGGAGAGATAATCAACATGGTCATCATCCCCTGAGTCTGCAATCTCTCCCTGAGACCGGGGGCACAGCTTGGTGACAAACGTGGGCAAGGGGGGGATCTGCAGGCTACCTTAAGTGGGTAAGCTGTTGTAGGATCACGCAATTGAATAGGAACAGGGGTTTGGACATCCTATGATTTTAACTTTGGTATTGCTGTCTATCGGCGCACTCCTGTTTTTGGTTATCGCCTATAACGTGGTGCAGCAATATAAGCAGAAGGCGGAGGCGGACAAGCGTCACGCCGTTGCCAGACACAAGACTGTGGCCGATGAGACCGAAGAGGTGCTGCTGAACGTCAATCTGGTGCCTTTCTCCAAGAATATGGTGTTGCTGTTGCAGCACCGGATCCTCGATGCTTATCGCGCCATCGCCCAGGTGATGCCCAACAACCAGATCAAGCAGCGTATCGCCGATGTGCAGACCCAGATCAAGAATGTGCAGGAGAACTATAGCGTTCAGGATGAGGGGCAGTTCAAGACCCCGGAGTCCGATCGTCAGGCGATCCAGATGCTGCAACTAGTCAAGAAGATGCGGGCCGTGCTGCGTGTCGAGCACAACAAGGGCAAGATTGACCCTCAGGGGTTTGCCCAGGAAGAGCGTCGCCTCGAGCTGATGCAGCTCAAGATCAACATCTCCAATCTGGTCAAGCGGGCGATGGATGCCCGCATTCAGGGCCAATATGGTACTTGCCGCCAGCTCTATACCAAGGGTCTGTCGGCCATGGCGAGCGTGGGCGACAAGGATCCCTATCTGCTGGCTCGTGAAGAGGATATGCGTCAGGGGCTCAAGGAGCTTGAAGAGCTGCAGCAGCAAAACAGCGCGCAGGATCTGCAAAACATCAAGGACAAGGAAGCCGACGAGCTCGATGTCCTGTTTCAACCCAAGAAGAAATGGTAAGCATGTCCCACCCACTCGATTCCACACTGGGGCCAATGGCCCCATTTGTTTCTCAGCTGTTGGCCGAACTGGCCGCCACTGGCGTCACAATTTCACAGCCAACGGTCGATCACCTCTGTTATCGGGCGGCAACCCTGCAGGAGTACCGCGCGCTATGTGCTGTGTTGGCTGAGGCGGGCACCTTGCTGGTGGAGGGTATGATTGGCGGACGTCCCATAGCCACTTATCAGTTGCATCAGCCGCTGTTGGTTGATGAGGTACAGGTACCCTGTATCGAGCTGGCTGCACCGAAACCGGGTCGCGTCCATCGGGCTGGGCTGGAACATATCGAGCTGGTGGTCGCTTCACTGCAGGAGCTGGTAGCGCGCTATCCCGAGCTGCCATTCAAAACCGGCAACATGCAGGATACCCGCAACCCCGATATTGGCCTGATGTTGCCCTCCGGACAGATCAAGTTTCATCTGCTCCCGCTGGCGGAGGTGATCGCCGAAGAGGTAGCGACCGGTGCTGTGGTCGCGGTGCCTGCGGATTATTTCGAGCAGGAGTGATCCTGCGCTCAATGCGGTGCGAGCCTGACAGGATCTTGAATAACGCAGCAAAAGGGGTCACCGGTGTGACCCCTTTTGCTATCTGGCGGTGCTTGGTGGCGAGATCGCTATCTGCTCGTGGGTGACCCTGTTTGTGCTGAGATCGTTACCCGTGCCGGTGTGGTTGCTGGGCGGGCAGTGGCGATTGGCTTCGCTGCTTGAGACGGCCGAGCCAGAGGCTCAAGCCTGCCGTCAGGATGAGGACCAGTTCAATACCTATGACCAGACCGCCTAGCTCGCCCTGTTCCCAGAAGGGGTGCAGGTAAAGCCCACCCAGACTGGCTCCCAGATAGTAGGCCACCAGATAGAGGGAGGAGGCGAGTGCACGGTTGTGTTCGACATGATGACCGACCCAGGCACTGGCGCAGGCGTGTGCCAGGAAAAAGCCGAAGCTGGAGATCAGCAAGCCACTCAGGATCCCGAGCAGGCTAGCTTGCAGCAGCCACAGACTCCCGAGGGCCATCAGGGCGATCCCGACCAGCAGCATGCGTTGTGCGCCCCAGCGGTTGGCAAATCGGCCACTTAGAGAGGAGGCCACCGTTCCCGAGAGATAGGTGAGAAACAGCATGCCGAGCCACTGGGTGGGCAGGGAGAAAGGGGGCTTGGCCAGCAGGAAGGTGAGATAACTGAACTGGTTCAGAAACACCATAAAGTTGAGCCCCCCGATAAGGTAAGCCCCTACCAGCAAGGGGTTGGTCAGGTGTTGCTGCAAGGCGCGGGCAAATTGACCTCGAACGGGGGCGCTTGCCACAAAGCGGGTCTGATGGGGCAGCAGCCAGAAGACCAGCGGCAGCAGTGACAGGCTGATCACACCAATCCCCAGAAAGGTATGCTGCCAGTCGCCAAACCAGCCTGCCAATAGGCCGCCGACCACCCGACCGGCAATGCCACCGAGGGAGTTGGCGGCAATATAGACCCCCACCGCCGAGAGCAGTGCCCGTTTACTGAACTCTTCCCCCATATAGGCAATCGCGGTCGCGGGCAGCCCTGCCAGCAGCGCGCCCTGCAGGATGCGCAGCAACAGCAGGGAACCAAACTGCTCAACCAGCGGGATCAACAGTGAGAGCAGGATCGCCAGGGTGAGTGTACCCAGCATGACCTGCCGACGGCCATGGCGATCCGCCAGTCTGGCGCAGATCAGCAGGGAGGCGGCAAGGCCTGCTGTGCATCCGGCCAGGGTCCAGCTGGCCGAGAGGGAGTTGACCGAGAAGACCTCGGCAATCAGAGGTAACAGGGGGTGGGTCTGGTAGAGATTAAGAAACACCAGAAAAGAGCCCAGGCTGAGGGCCAGGGTTGCACGTATCCACTCGCGACTTCCAACTTCAATCATTGCGTATTGTCCTGACTACTTTTGGTCAGGGTAGAGTCCTTGCGGTTATAAATATAATATATTTAAGTTATCCATCTCATAAGATGAATTGATAAATGGATCTGAAACAGCTCACTTATCTGCTGGCGGTCAGGGATGCCGGCTCATTTACCAAGGCAGCCAACAGTTTGCATGTGGCACAACCGGCCATCAGCATGGCCATTGCCAAACTGGAGCAGCAGCTCGAGCTGCGGCTGTTTGATCGACAGGACCGGGCGGTACGGCTCACCCCTGAGGGAGAGGTGCTCTGTCGCCATGCCGAGCGTCTGTTGCTGCAGATGCATCAGGCCGAGGCCGAGATGGCAGAGCTCAAGGGGTTGGAGCGGGGGGAGGTACGGATCGGGATCCCCTATATGATGGGCTCCTACTATTTCCCCTCTCGTCTGATGGCCTTCAAGCACCGCTACCCCGGCCTCAAGATCCGGGTCGAAGAGGCAGGTACTCGCGAGTTACTCAGCCGGATGGTGGATGGCTCCCTCGATCTGGCCATTCTCATCACCAGTGATCTGCCGCCCGCCATCGAGGGGGCACATCTGTTGAGTGAAGAAATGTTGATGGTGGTGGGGGATGATCACCCCTTGCGCGACGAACCGGCCGTCACCCTCTCACAGTTTTTCGCTCAGGAGCTGGCGTTGTTTCGCCGCGGTTTCTACCACCGCGAGCATATGGAGGCGCTGGCCCAGAGCCTCGGCGTCGAGCCCGATATCGCCTTCGAGAGCAATCTGATCCCTTTGCTCAAGGCGGTGGTGCGGCAAGGTTTTGCGGTAACCACCTTCTTGCGAATGGTGCTGGAAGAGGAGCCGGATCTGAGTGGCGTGCCCTTCGACCCGCCCATCAACCTCGACCTCTGTGTGGCGTGGCGGCGTGGCGATCCGCTCTCCATGGCCAATCGTGCCTTGCGTGATTTTCTACTCAAGGAGCGCCCGGCCTGATGGCGGCGGGTCATTGCTGAAAGTTTGTTACTATTAACGGTGGGTTCGCTTGAGGGCTACACCATGAAATTGCAGCAATTGCGCTATATCGTCGAGGTGGCGAACCACAGGCTGAATCTGTCGGCCACCGCCGAGAGCCTCTTTACCTCCCAGCCCGGGATCAGCAAACAAGTGCGGATGCTGGAGGATGAGCTGGGGATCCAGATCTTCGAGCGCAGCGGCAAACACTTGACCCAGATCACCCCCATAGGTCGGGATGTGATCAAAGTAGCCGCCGAGGTGCTCGACAAGGTCGCCACCATCAAAGTGATGGCCAGGCAGCATGTGCATCCGGAGCAGGGAACCCTCACCATTGCCGCTACTCATCTGCAGGCCCGTTATATTCTGCCTGCCATCCTCAAGGGTTTCATGGCCCGCTTTCCCAAAGTGGCCGTAACGGTGATGCAGGGGAGTGCGGCGCAGTGCCGAGCAGCCGTGCATGATGGCGCTGCCGATCTGCTGCTGGCGGATGAACCGGAGGATGGGAGCGATCTGCTTGTGCTCCCCTCTTTTCAGTGGCAACGGGGCTTGGTGCTGCCCAAGGAGCATCCATTGGCCAGAGCAACATCGCTGACCCCGGCCGAGCTGGTGGAGTTTGCATTGGTGACCGATGGAAGGGCTCTCTCCACAACTCATGGCTCTGATTGCGCTCATGCCGAGAGCCGGATCGCCTGCTGTACGAGCGACAGCGATGTGCTCAAGACCTATGTCAGACAAGGGATGGGCATCGGAGTGATGGCAACTTTTGCCTGGGAACCCCAGCGCGATGGTGATCTGGTGCTCAAAACGGTGCCTTGGCTACCTAGTGGCGTTGCCGCTATCGGGTTGCGCAGAGGGGCGTTTTTGTGCGGCTATCTGTATGACCTGATTGGACGTCTCGCGCCGCAATTGACCCGGGAGCGGGTTGAACAATACTGTGCTGCCCGCACTGGCGAAGAGCTTGAAGCTATGCTGGCCAATTTGACCGTGCCACTTAGATAGCTTGGGTTGATGTGTGGTCATCCCAAGAAAAACGCCTCCCAATGGGAGGCGTTTGACAATCTGACATTCGTCAATTCAGGCTCACTTCTTCAGCATATGATCCAGCTTGTTGGCCTTGGTCGACAGATAGAACTCGTTGTGGGGATTGCGCCCTTCCTGCAACGGTACCCGTTCGGCCACCGGAATACCGAAGGATTCCATCGCTTTCATCTTGCGCGGGTTGTTGGTCATCAGTTTGAGAGACTTGACCTCAAGCTGCTTGAGCATATCGGCGCAGATGGTGTAGTCGCGCATATCGGCGGCGAAACCAAGGGCCACGTTGGCTTCCACGGTATCGGCTCCCTGATCCTGCAGGTGATAGGCGCGGATTTTGTTGAGCAAGCCGATGCCTCGGCCCTCTTGACGCACATACAGCAACACGCCACGACCGGCTTTGGCGATATTCTCCATGGCCGCCTGCAACTGGAAACCGCAGTCACAACGCAGGCTGAACAGGGCGTCGCCGGTCAGGCACTCTGAGTGGATCCGGCCCAGCACGGGCTCTTCACCGGTAATGTCGCCCATCACCAGTGCGGCGTGATCTTTGCCTGTGCCGGTTTCCTGAAAACCTACCAGCGTGAAGGTGCCCCAAGGGGTTGGCAATTTGGATTTGGCCACGAGGGTAACGCTGCTCATAGGTTGCTCCTTACTACTAACGGCTCAAAAAAGGGGGCCAGTTTAGCGCGCCTTGTCAGGAACGACCATAAGAACAAGTCCCTGCATTGCTTAATGAAATCTCCAAATGAGATACAAGCACAGCTGTCCGTCGGGGTTTTGGCCCTTTGTGCGGATTGATGACTGCCAGGCTCACCACATTCGGGTATAATCGGCGCCCATTAACCCACCCCTTCGGGATGGGAGCAACACAGTGCAGGAGAGAAGTTATGCCTCAGATGGCCCCCGTAATGACAATTGATGGCCCCAGTGGTGCAGGTAAAGGCACCTTGTGTCAGCTGCTTGCTGAGAAGCTGGGTTGGCACTTGCTGGACTCGGGCGCCATCTATCGGGTGTTGTCCCTGGCTGCCCTGCATCACGATGTAGAGCTGGACAGTGAAGCCTCACTGGTGCCTCTGGCCGCCAATCTGGATGTGCAATTTCAGGTAGAAGGCGATCTGGTCAAGGTGATCCTGGAAGGGGAAGATGTCTCCCGCACCATTCGCACCGAAGAAGTGGGTAATGCTGCCAGTAAAATCGCCGCCTTCCCCCGGGTGCGCGAAGCCTTGCTGCGCCGTCAGCGGGCATTTCGTCAGGCCCCGGGTCTGATTGCCGATGGTCGTGACATGGGGACAGTTGTTTTCCCCGAGGCCGAGGTGAAGATTTTCCTCGACGCCAGTGCCGAAGAACGGGCCCAGCGTCGCTATAAGCAGTTGCAAGATAAGGGCTTTGATGTTAACTTTGAGCGTCTTTTAACCGAGATTCGGGAACGTGACGATCGCGACAGAAATCGCGCTACTGCACCCCTGAAAGCGGCAGAAGATGCTCTGGTGGTAGACTCTACCGCCATGACCATAGATGAAGTGCTGGCAACAGTACTCGCCTATGCAGAGCAACAACTTGGTGATGCCAGCGCAAGCTGACATCCGGTCGTCTGCACCAAGGATGGCGCAGATTATTTAAAACAGCCCCGCTTGTGCCGGATTGCAAGTGGATGTTTCATTTGTGACATAAACAATGATCGAATCTTTTGCTCAACTCTTTGAAGAGTCCCTGAACGCCGTTGAAACCCGTCAAGGTTCCATCGTCAAGGGTACTGTCGTTGCTATCGAGAACGGTTTCGTACTGGTTGATGCCGGTCTGAAATCCGAGTCTGCTATCCCGGCTGAAGAATTCAAGAACGCCATGGGCGAGCTGGAAATCAATGTCGGCGACACCGTTGATGTGGCTCTGGACTCTATCGAAGATGGTTTCGGCGAAACCAAGCTGTCCCGCGAAAAAGCCAAGCGCCACGAAGCCTGGCTGCAGCTTGAGAAGGCTTACGAAGAGCAAGCTACCGTTATCGGTATCATCAACGGCAAGGTCAAGGGTGGTTTCACCGTTGAACTGAACGGCATCCGTGCCTTCCTGCCGGGTTCTCTGGTTGACGTGCGTCCGATCCGTGACACCGCTCACCTGGAAAACAAAGAACTCGAGTTCAAAGTCATCAAGCTGGACCAGAAGCGCAACAACGTTGTTGTTTCCCGTCGTGCCGTGATCGAGACCGAGAACACCTCCGAGCGTGAAAGCCTGCTGGCTAACCTGCAAGAAGGTCAAGAAGTTAAGGGTATCGTCAAGAACCTGACCGACTACGGTGCATTCGTAGATCTGGGCGGTGTTGACGGCCTGCTGCACATCACCGACATGGCGTGGAAGCGCGTTAAGCATCCTTCCGAAATCGTCAACGTTGGCGACGAGATCGCTGTCAAGGTTCTGAAGTTCGACCGCGAGCGTACCCGTGTATCCCTGGGTCTGAAGCAGCTGGGCGAAGATCCCTGGGTTGCTATCGCCAAGCGTTACCCGGAGACCACCCGTCTGTCTGGCCGCGTGACCAACCTGACCGACTACGGCTGCTTCGTTGAAATCGAAGAAGGCGTTGAAGGCCTGGTACACGTATCCGAGATGGATTGGACCAACAAGAACATCCACCCGTCCAAAGTTGTTAACGTTGGCGACGTGGTTGACGTGATGGTTCTGGACATCGACGAAGAGCGTCGTCGTATCTCTCTGGGTCTGAAGCAGTGCAAATCCAACCCGTGGCAGCTGTTTGCCGAAACTCACGCCAAAGGCGACCGTGTTTCCGGCAAGATCAAGTCCATCACTGACTTCGGTATCTTCATCGGTCTGGATGGCGGCATCGACGGCCTGGTTCACCTGTCTGACATCTCCTGGAACAACCAGGGCGAAGAAGCCGTGCGTGAATTCAAGAAAGGCGACGAGATCGAAGCCGTTGTTCTGCAAGTGGATCCGGAGCGTGAGCGCATCTCCCTGGGTGTCAAGCAGATCGAAGAAGACCCGTTCAACAAGTACCTGGCTGACAACAAGAAAGGTGCTATCGTGAAGGGTAAGGTTACCGAGGTTGATGCCAAAGGTGCCGTTATCGAACTGGCTGATGGCGTAGAAGGCTACCTGCGTGCCTCCGACGCTGCTCGTGACCGCGTAGAAGACGCCACTCTGGTGCTGTCTGTTGGTGACGAAGTTGAAGCTAAATTCATGGGCGTTGATCGTAAGAACCGCACCGTAAGCCTGTCTGTCCGTGCTAAGGACGAAGCTGACGAGCGTGTTGCTATCGATAGCCTGAACCAGCAAGAAGAAGTTGTGTTCAGCAATGCTATGGCTGAAGCGTTCAAAGCCGCCAAGGGTGAGTAATCCTTGATGCATGAAAAGGGCGGCATTGCGCCGCCCTTTTTTATCCTGGCAAAATGAATATTGCATGTGATCGGGGAAGGAGATTTAACGTTATGACCAAATCAGATCTCATCGAACAACTGGCAGCCAGCCGCATGCATATGCCGGCCAAGGATGTCGAAGCTGCCATCAAGGAGATCCTTGAACAGATGGCGTCGACCTTGCAAAACGGCGACCGGATTGAAATCCGTGGATTTGGCAGTTTTTCACTGCACTATCGTGCGCCCCGCGTGGGTCGCAACCCCAAAACTGGGGACAAGGTTGAACTGACCGGGAAATATGTCCCGCACTTCAAACCAGGTAAAGAGTTGCGCGAGCGCGTCAACATTATTGAATAATGCAGAAATGGGCATACTTCGGGTATGCCTTTTTTGTTTTTGGCGCCGATTCCTGTGCCAATCGTCTTGTTTCTTAAACTCTTTTCCCATTCACTCTAGAGTCTGCCTGCGATTTTAAGGATAATCAGCCTCTCATTAGATACTGACAGGGAGCTCTTATGAAGCGTATTTTGGCCCTCATTCCGCTGGTGCTGATGTTTGTTCTGACCTTGGCGCTCGGCTCGCAAAATGGCCAGCTGGTTCAGTTCAATTACCTGATCGCTCAGGGTGAGTTCTCACTTGCTATGTTGTTGGGTTTCTTCTTCGCTGGCGGTTTTTTATTGGGCTGGTTGGTATTCGGCCTGCTGTTCCTGCGCCTGAAAATGCAAAATCGCACCCTCAACCGCACCATGCGTCGTCAATCCCGCGAGTTGGAGCTGGTCCGGTCTTCGGGTAAGGAATAATGTTCCTCAATGCTTGAACTGCTTTTCCTGCTGTTACCCATCGCCGCTGGTTATGGCTGGTACATGGGGCGCAGGAGTGTTCGCCAGGACACCCAGAAACAGAGCAACCAGTTTTCCCGCCAGTATGTGGCGGGCCTCAACTATTTGTTG
The DNA here is from genome assembly GCF_049175515.1 of Aeromonas sp. 600479. Taxonomy (NCBI): domain Bacteria; kingdom Pseudomonadati; phylum Pseudomonadota; class Gammaproteobacteria; order Aeromonadales; family Aeromonadaceae; genus Aeromonas; species Aeromonas sp. 600479. The sequence goes on along the minus strand of NZ_JAAKVF010000004.1, from coordinate 232,000 downwards.
TCCGATGAATCCGACAAGGCGGTGGATCTTTTTATCCAACTGCTCGAGGTGGACAGTGAAACCATCGAAACCCACCTCTCTCTCGGCAACCTGTTTCGCCAGCGGGGTGAGGTCGATCGTGCTATCAAGATCCACCAGAATCTGGTGACCCGCCAACTGACCCGGGAGCAGCGTCAGCTTGCCTTGCAGGAGCTTGCGCGCGATTTTCTGGCTGCGGGTTTGCTCGATCGGGCAGAAGCGCTCTGGAACGAGCTGTGTGATGACAGCGATTTTGAAGAGACGGCGTTGGCCCAGCTACTGATTATTCATCAGCAGCTGCGGGATTGGGATAAGGCCATTGATGTGGCGGTTCGTCTGCAAAAATTCCAAGGCAAGAAGCTGGCCGACCCCATCTCCCATTTCTATTGTGAACAAGCCGAGATCGCGCTGCGTGAGGGCAATAAAGGGGAGGGGCTGGCCAAGCTCAAACGGGCGCTCAGTATCAATCCGGCATGTGCCCGGGCCAGTTTGCGCCTCGCTGAGCTCGCCATGGCAGAGGGGGAGTATGAGCAGGCCAGCAAGGAGCTGCTGCGGGTGTTCGAGCAGGATATCGACTTTGCCTCCGAGGCAATGCCCAAATTGCTCGAGTGCTATCAGCAGTTGGGCCGCACGCCTGCGTTGATCCCGCTGCTTGAGAAGGCAGTGGAAGATCACGCCGGTGTCAGCGTGACCCTGGCCCTTGCCAAGCTGGTTGAAGAGCGTGATGGCCTGAGTCAGGCCCGTTCGCTGGTGCTGCGTCAGCTGCGTCGTCATCCGTCGATGAAAGGTTTTTACCAGTTGGTGGGTTTTCAACTGGCCAGTGCGGAGGAGGGGCCTGCCAAGGAGAGCCTCGAACTGCTGCAACAGCTGGTCGGCGAGCAGATCAAAATCAAGTCAACCCACAAGTGTCGGCAGTGCGGCTTTGCCACTCACTCGCTGTTCTGGCAGTGCCCGTCTTGTCGCCAGTGGGGTTCCATCAAGCCGATCCGTGGTCTGGACGGTGAATAACAAGCAATAGGATGTGAGATGCAAGATCCCAAAGTACTGGTAGCGCTGGATTATCAGCACGAGGCAGATGCCTTAGCGTTCGTTGAACGTATCTCTCCGGCCCAGTGCCGTCTCAAGGTAGGCAAGGAGATGTTTACCCTGTTTGGCCCGCAGTTTGTACGCCAGCTGGTGGCCAAGGGATTCGATGTCTTTCTGGATCTGAAATTTCACGATATTCCCAATACCGTTGCCAAAGCAGTGGCAGCCAGTGCCGAGCTCGGTGTCTGGATGGTCAACGTGCATGCCAGTGGTGGTGAGCGGATGATGCGTGCCGCCAAAGAGGCGCTACTGCCTTATGGCGACAAGGCCCCCCTGCTTATCGGCGTGACCGTGCTGACCAGCATGGAGCAGTCCGACATGATTCCCCTCGGGTTGGATGTGAGCCCTGCCGAGCAGGTGATCCGGCTGGCTACCTTGACCAAGGCATCCGGCTTGGATGGGGTTGTCTGCTCTGCCAACGAGGCCTATGAGTTGAAAGCCTTGCTGGGCGAAGATTTCAAGCTGGTGACCCCGGGTATTCGCCCGACCGGTTCAGCGGCTGGGGATCAGCGCCGGGTGATGACACCGAAAGCGGCGGTCGAGGCGGGGTCCGATTATCTGGTTATCGGTCGCCCCATTACGCAGGCTGCCGATCCGGCCGCCATGCTGGCCAGCATCAATGCCGAGCTGGTTGGTGCGTAACAGGCTCACTCAGTGATACACGGTGCAGGCCGAGCAACAGGCCTGCACCTGCCCCGATAAGATGAGAGCCGATGTGTACCCTGGCATTGATCAGAGTGGAGATCGGACTCTCTCCTGCATTATAGAAGTCCATCGCCAGCTTGAGCCCCATCCCTGCCAGCATCAGCCAGCCCGATGTGCGGCGCCCGTGGCGGATATCCTGCATTGCCCCCCAGACAAACAGGCCATGCAGCGAGCCGGATAGTCCCATGTACCACTGGGTCTGCGGGCACCACCACCAGATCCCCAAGCCCACTGCCAACCAGAGCAGCAACATCAGCAGCGGCAGGCGAGCCCCACCCAGATAGTCGCGAAACAGGCTATAGAGGATGGCGAGGCCCCCCAGATTGAGCAGCAGGTGCCACAGATTGGTATGAGCCAGATTGCCTGTTATGATCCGCCACCCTTCGCCCCCGGCGATCAAGGGCCGATCGAAGGAGAACTGAAGATTGGGTACGGTAAAGAAGAGTAGCAAGCTGGTGAGAGAGAGCGTGATAACCCAGAGCAATCCAGATTTGTCTGACAACATGAAACAGTCCAACGACAAGAACAGTCGATACTGTACACGTTGCACCCGAGCCCTCAAAGCCTGCCTGTGCGATTATATTGTGCCGGTTGACAATCACACGCCCCTCTATATCTTGCAGCACCCCAACGAGGTGGCACATCCCAAGGGGACTGCAGCGCTGCTGGCAGCCTCTTTGCAACAGTGCGAGATCCATGTGGGGGAGGACTTTTCCCGCGATGAGTGGCTCGATGGGTTGCTTGCAGATCCTTCCCGTCGCTGCTATCTACTCTGGCCGGATGAGGATGCCATTTCGCTGACCGATCTTCGCCAACAGCTGGAGAGTGAACCCTCTGGCAAAACGTCCATCGCCTTTATCTTGCTTGACGGCACCTGGCGTAAAGCCTATCGCATGTTGCAGAGCAACCCGACACTGGCCCGCTTGCCCCGCATCGGCATTGGTGCCATTGCCGGTCAATATGCCATTCGCAAGAAACCCTTTCCCGATGCCCTCTCTACCATAGAGGCGGGCTATCACCTCTTGTCCCGATGGGAGGGGAGGCTGGAGCGCTATGCGCCCTTGCTGACCCTGTTCAATCGGTTGAATACCCAGTGGCAGGACTTTGCCGAAGGCCGCCGCGCGTGACAATTCAAGGAGTTATCAAGATGAAAAAAGCAGTCGTGGTTTTCAGCGGCGGTCAGGACAGCACTACTTGTCTGGTGCAGGCATTAGCCCGGTATGATGAAGTGCACGCCATCACCTTCGACTATGGCCAGCGCCATCGGGAAGAGATCGACATCGCGCGTCGTCTGGGCAGTGCACTGGGGATTGCCGCCCACAAGGTGATGGATGTAACGCTGCTCAATGAGCTGGCGGTCTCTGCCCTGACCCGTGACGACATTCCTGTCAGCTGCGCGCTGCAGGATAACGGGCTGCCCAACACCTTCGTGCCGGGCCGCAATATCCTGTTCCTGACGCTTGCCTCCATCTATGCCTATCAGGTGGGTGCCGAAGCGGTGATCACCGGTGTCTGCGAGACCGACTTCTCCGGCTATCCCGATTGCCGTGACGAGTTCGTCAAGGCCCTCAATCAGGCGGTGTCGCTGGGGCTGGATCGCTGCATCCGTTTTGAAACTCCCTTGATGTGGCTCGACAAGGCCGAAACCTGGGCACTGGCGGATCACTATGGTCACCTCGACACGGTGCGCCAGCAGACCCTGACCTGCTACAACGGCATTGCCGGTGACGGTTGCGGCACGTGTCCTGCGTGTGAACTGCGCCGTCGCGGCCTGAACAACTATCTGGCCGACAAGGCGGGCATCATGGCCAGACTGTTTGAGAAAACCGGGCTGGGTGAGAAAAGCGCAGAGTGAGCCTGCGTCTTGCTGTGGCTTGGGGTATAATCCGCGACTTTTGCAACAAGCCGTGATCGAGATGCACTACCCAATCAACGAGATTTTCCAGACCATCCAGGGGGAGGGCATCTTTACCGGCCTGCCCGCCATCTTTGTTCGCCTGCAGGGTTGCCCGGTGGGCTGCCCCTGGTGCGATACCCGTCATACCTGGGTTGTTGATCCGGCTCGAGAAGTGGGTAAGGCGGCGGTGCTGGATCGCTCCAACGAATCCGATTGCTGGAGCCAACTCAGCACCGCGCAGATCATCGCCAGCTTTAGTGAGCTGGGTTATCAGGCGCGCCATGTGGTGATCACCGGTGGCGAGCCCTGCCTCTACGATCTGCACGAACTCTCGTCAGCCCTGCTGGCGGCGGGTTATCAGGTGCAGATTGAAACCAGTGGCACCAGCGAGATCAAGACTCATGAGCAGACCTGGGTAACAGTCTCCCCCAAGATCGGTATGAAAGGGGGGCTGCCTGTGCTGGTCTCGGCGCTGGAGCGGGCCAACGAGATCAAGCATCCGGTGGCCACCGAGCACCATATTGAAGAGCTGGATGTGCTGCTCGCGACCGCTACCCTGCGCCCGGACGTGGTCATTGCCTTGCAGCCGATCAGCCAGAAACCACGGGCCACCCAATTGGCGATGGATACCTGTATCGCGCGTAACTGGCGGCTCTCTATCCAGACTCATAAATATCTGGATATCGATTAATATGGATTGGCTATCCGACGAACAGGTACTGCTGACCCTGACCAACAAGATGCCTTACGGTAAATATCAGGGGCGGCGTATCATCGATATTCCAGAGCCCTATCTGGTGTGGATGGCGCGCAGCGGTTTTCCGGCGGGTAAATTGGGCCAGACGCTGGCGTTGGCTTATGAAATCAAACTCAATGGACTTGAGTCCATGATTATTCCCATTATTAACAGGATGTCGGTATGAGAATATATACGAGGCAGGGTGATAAGGGCATGACCCGGCTGGCCGATGGTATCCAGTTGCCAAAGGATCATTTGCGGGTCGAGACCTACGGTTATATCGATGAGCTCAACTCCCATATTGGCTTGCTGATTTGTGATGTGCCGTCGCAAGAGATCGGTTTATTGGCTGATTTACAGCTGTTGCAACAGGAGTTGTTTGATCTGGGGGGGGAGTTGGCATTCTCCAGCGACGCCCAGAATGAATCGATTTGGCAAGTTAATGCCGCCTGGACCACTCGCCTTGAACAGCAGATAGATCGTTATAGTGAGCCATTGCCGCCGCTGCGCCAATTTATATTGCCCGGTGGTTCCCGTGCCGCGGCGCAAGCACATGTGGTGCGTACTCTGGTGCGTCATTGCGAGCGCTTGCTGCTGACATTGAGCCGGGAAGAGCGGGTCAATCCCGAGGTGCTGCCCTATCTGAACCGGATGAGTGACTGGTTCTTTACCGTTGCCCGCTATCTCATCTGCATGGCAGGGGGGCGTGAAGTGCTGTGGGTCAAGGCAGCAGATCGCCCGTAATCGGCTATCTGACATTTCACATTTAAGCGCTAATAAAAAACCTCGCCTTGGCGAGGTTTTTTATTAGCAACGAGATTGAGATCAGATAGCAAAGTCTTCCAGTGATTTGCCTGCTGCCACTGCGCTGGCAATAGCCGAAGGCATACGGCCTTGGCCCGTCCATGTTTTCTCTACGCCATTATCCTGATAGCGGTATTTGGCTGGCCGTGGTGCTCGCTTTGTTTTTTCGGTCTTGCCAGATGTTGTTGCAACGGCATTGACCAGCTCGGCTGGGTCTATGCCGGCAGCTTTCAGCATTTCGCTATATTCGTTGATTTTTCGCTGATGTTCTTCGCGAGCTTGACGGGCGGCAGCTTCGTCTTGCTGGCGCTCAGCTACGATAGTGGAGAGTTTATCCAGCGCCTCTTCCAGTTGTTCCAGAGAAAGTTCGCGGCAGGTGGCACGCAGACTGCGGATATTAAGCAGTACCTTTAAAAATTCATTCATAGGAGTTACCACGTCGAGTCAGAGAAAAATATTATGTTCCAGCTGATTCTTGCTTGGTGATTTAAATAAGTCAAGCCGGGTTAAATATAATATCTGTGGGGAACATCAATACAGAGATTTAATATGGCCAGCAATAGGCTTGGAGATTGGATGCCAATGAAGCCGCAGTAGGTGAAAATAGCGTCAAAGCTGGCGTTTCTGCATCATTTGACTACCATTTTCCGACCTTAATTTGTTTATTATGATTATTTAATCAAAAAACTTGCTATAAGCTGCCATCTCGATAAAATGTGCGGCGAATACCTTTAAGTAGAGGCGCGCTGCCTATGAGTATTTGTGCGGAGGGTGATGCCTGTGATGCACAAGGAAAGGAGTCAGCGCCGAAGTGGCCAGGCCATCATACCGGGCTGCTGGTTCTGCATCTAATAGGTGCAGGACTGCCATAGTCATCCACTATGGAGCGCTACCTGAAGGGGCTGAGGAGTATGACCTCCCTATAGGTTTTGTTTCTTTAGATCCTCTCGGTAGATCTCCACCTGTAATCTTTAGGTGCAAAGAGATCATGGACATTAGTCATTTCGCCGACTCCGGTTGGTCCGTTCTTCCCCCCCTGTTGGCTGTCGCGTTGGCGATCCTGACCCGCCGCGTGCTGCTGTCCCTTGGTGTGGGCATCGTCACCGGCAGTTTGCTGCTCAATCAGTTTTCGCCCCTCGAATCCCTGCATTACATGTTGAATACCGTGCTCAAGATCTTCTGGGTCGATGGTGCGCTCAATCGTGACAACGTCAACATGATCCTGTTCATGCTGCTGCTGGGCGGCCTCATCAGCCTGATGAGCGTCTCCGGGGCGACCCGTGCCTTTGCCGAGTGGGCCGAGCGTCGTGCCAAGACCCGCAAGGGCGCCAAAGCGCTGACCGGTATGATGGTGTTTGCCTTCTTTATCGATGACTTCTTCCACAGCCTGTCGGTGGGGGCCATCTGCCGTCCGGTCACCGACCGCTTCCAGATTTCCCGTGCCAAACTGGCCTATCTGCTTGACTCTACCGCGGCGCCGGTCTGCGTGCTGATGCCCATCTCCTCCTGGGGCGCCTATATCATCGCGCTGGTTGGCGGCATCATGGCGGCACACGGTCTGACCGAACAGAGCCCCATCGCGGCGTTTGTCGAGATGATCCCGATGAACCTTTACGCCGTCTTCACCCTGATCATGGTGCTGGTGGTGATCGCCTGTCAGCTCGATATCGGCCCGATGCGTCAACACGAAGCGTGGGCGCTGGAAGGCAAGCTGTGGGATGAGTCCAAGGGCCGCCCCATCGGTCTGGATATGGAGAGCCCGGAAGAGAGCAACGGCGGCATGATCGACATGGTATTGCCGATCCTGACTCTGACTGCAGCCACCATCTATTTCATGATTGATTCCGGTGCTGCGGTGCTGAGCGAGAAAGGGCTGCCGTTCAGCGTGCTCGGCTCGTTCGAAAACACCAACGTCGGCTCTTCGCTGGTCTACGGTGCCCTGTGCAGTCTGGTGGTCTCCATCGGTCTGGCGATGCGTCTGAAGCTGGGTGCCAAGAACTGGATCAAGGCCGCGCCACAAGGCGTCATGGCCATGCTGCCGGCCATCAACATCCTGCTGTTCGCCTGGACCATAGGTGCCGTGGTGCGTGATGTGGAGACTGGCAAGTACCTGGCTTCGCTGGCTAACGGCAACCTGCCGATCGAAGTGCTGCCTGCCGTGGTCTTTATCCTCTCCTGTGCTATGGCGTTTGCCACCGGCACCAGCTGGGGAACCTTCGGCATCATGCTGCCACTGGCCGGCGACATGGCTGCCGCCAGCGACATCAGCCTGATGTTGCCGATGCTGGCCGCGGTACTGGCTGGCTCGGTGTTCGGGGATCATAGCTCGCCCATCTCCAGCACCAGCATCCTCTCTGCCACCGGTGCCGGTTGCCATCACATCGATCACGTGATGACCCAGCTGCCTTATGCACTGGCCATTGCCTTCGGTGCGGCCATCGGTTACCTGGCGATGGGCTTGATGCACTCCAGCCTGGCCGGTTTCAGTGTCAGTGCCCTCTGGTTTGTGCTCTTTACCAGCTATCACCTGAAAAAGGCCAAAGCGCGGCCAGCGCTGGCCACCGCGTAACATTTATAGAGCAAGGGGCCCGCGGGCCCCTTGGTTTTGTCAGGGGCTTTGGTTAGCATGCGCCCCATAAATTCAGTTTCGGAACAGTATCATGGCTTCACTGCACTACAAATTTGCCACCATGAATTCAGGCAAATCCACCCAGCTCATTCAGGCGCACTTCAACTATCTGGAGCGGGGCATGCATCCTCTGGCGATGACGCCAGCCATCGATGACCGTTTCGGGGTCGGGGTGATCAGTGCCCGGGTAGGTCTTGAACTGAAGGTGGACGTGTTCAGCGACAGCTGTGATCTGTTTGAAATGGTGAAAGAGCGTCATGCGAAGAAACATATCGATGTCTTTATCGTGGACGAGGCCCAGTTCCTGACCCGTGAGCAGGTCTACCAGCTGGCCCGCATCGTTGATGAGCAGGATATTCCGGTGATGGCCTATGGCCTCAAGACCGATTTTCGCGGCGAGCTGTTCCCGGGCTCATACCATCTGCTCTGTCTGGCCGACAAGTTTGAAGAGCTGAAGAGCATCTGCTGGTGCGGCAACAAGGCTCACATGAACTCCCGGGTCAACGAGGCGGGTCAGGTGATGCGTGATGGCGAGCAGGTGGAGATCGGTGGCAACGATCGCTATGTGTCACTGTGCCGCAAACACTATCTGGAAGGTCGGGCCTACAAGTAATTCGGCTGCGATATTTGAATCGTCGAGAAGGGCGTCCATCTGGCGCCCTTTTTATTTTCCCCAACTTGTATCGCTGTGGTTCAGTCTATCTCGATATCCACCGGCGCAATGATGGGGTCGGCCACCGGCAGGCGTTGAAATAGCTGGCGAAAATGGTGCTGTACCCGGCCGATATCCACCAGCGACATGCCGGAGGCAAAACCGAACCAGACATAGAGGCCGGTGAGATCGCGAAACATCGGCGGCAAATAGCGGGGGGCGGCAATCAGCCCCTCCAGATAGTGTTGATAGAGTACCGGAATATCATCAAGCGTCACCTTGCCGACAAACAGCATCGGCAGGATCTCGGGCACGCCTTCCAGCACGGCGCTGCGGATAAAATTGACCGTCTCCACATAGCCACGCACGTAGGAGAGATCCTTGGTAAAGCAGGCGCCGCCGCCCACCATGCCGCCCCGAAAGACCCGCTGGGTGATCTTGTAGGCGTCGTGCTCGCTGGTGCCTTGCTGTACGAAGTGCTGAAACACCTCGATAAAATCGGCGCCCCGCTCGGCCATGTCGATGGCCATCACCCGATCCGAGATGCGCTTGGCCCGATCCGGAAAGGAGCTGAAGGTGAGTGTCTCAATCAATACCGCCAGCCCCTCCTGGCACGCTGTGATCCGCGGTGAACCTGCGCTCAGCCAGGTGGCATAGGGCTGCTGGCGACCGTTGAGGGTGGTGCCGACATGAACCCAGCCCTCGTGCACCTCCAGCACCTGCAAGTCCAGTTCGGAGAAACGGGCGTGGGAGTTGAGCTTGATGTAGTCGCCACCGGCTGCGGCGTCGGAGACAATCCCATCGCTCAGCTTCACCTGCACCGTGCCGTCACTGAAGTAGCTCGACAGCTTGCCCTGCAGTTTGGCAACTGCCGCTTCTCCTTCGAACTCCTTGGGGTAGGGGCGCACCAGATGGCGCGCTCCGGGTAGGGAGAAGATATCGCACAGGCGGGAGCCCAGCTCCTTGAGGGTCTTGCGATCCCCGCGCAGGTGATCGCTGGCAGAGCCATAAAGCAGCTGGCTGTAACGCTGAAAATCGGGTTGGCCTCGCTGGCGCAGCATCTCGATCACCACCATGTACTGATCGACCGTCTCTTGCAGGATCCGGCCAAGATCGTCCTGTGGCCCCAATTTTCTGCGGATCCTGTCCCGCAGCTCCTTGAGTTCCAGATACTTGTTACGCGGCTCGAAGCCAAGGGGGAGGGCATCATAGAAGTGCCTGTCGATAGCGGGCTGCTCTCTGCCACTGCTTGCCAGAAAGCGCTCTTGCAGATGGCGTGGCCACTTGATGGCATCCAGAATCCGGATGGGTTTTTGCAGGGTGAGCAGCTCATCCGAGAGTGATTTCAGATGAAGGCGATACTTTTCTTGGATGGTCATGGGGCCCCCTGTGGGGCAAGCGTCATCGTGGATTTGGCTGAGTATATGCATAGCGCTTGCCAAAAAGAAGCGAGCCGCATGGTTATCGGGTTGGCGCGCTTTTTGTTGCTGGCAAATTGGTTTAGACTGCGCCCCTTGATCCCAATCTTGTCGTGGAAATGATGAATATCCCCAGCTCCGAAATGATAATGCGTTGGTTGCAACAGGCTCGTATCGAGCACTATGTCTGCGACCAGTGTCACGGTATCCACATTGTCTCTTTGCAGTCGGTCGATGGTATTCAGGAGAGCCGGATCTTCGTGGAAGAGGAAGGTCTGCTGTTCTCCTCCGAGCTGGAAGTTCGCCCCTCGGCCCTGTTACCACTGGTAGCCGAACTGGGACGACTCAATATGCAGTACCCCTCCCTCAAGGTGTTCCTCGATATCATCGATGACAACCTGCCGCGGCTGGTGGTCGGCCATACCGTCTTTACCAAGGCCGGACTCAGCGTCGAGCAGTTCCTGCTGTTCGTGCAAAGCACCATCGCTGCCACCCACGAACTGGTTGCCGAATGCGAACGTTCCGGCTTCCTCAACCTGCCAGAAATCCAGGTTGCGCCGGAATCTGTGCATTAAGTGTTCGAACGGTTCGCCAGGTGAAAAAAGCCGTTGACGCGGGCGGGGCTTTCCCCTAAATTACGCCCCGTTCCAGCGCAACGGCGCAGAGAACACCGTGTTGGCTGAACACGTTAAACCACAGACCAAAATTTGGTGAGGTGTCCGAGTGGCTGAAGGAGCACGCCTGGAAAGTGTGTATACGGCAACGTATCGAGGGTTCGAATCCCTCCCTCACCGCCACATTGCAAAGCCCTGATGGAAACATCAGGGCTTTTTGCTTTCTGGCGCAATCCCCGCGTGGTTGCTGGCATAGGAATGCAAATCCTCATTGTTGATAGCCCAGCATCTGGCTGAACCTCTTGGGCAATCGTGGTGAAAAGCCTCGGTGACTTTGACGCCACGGCCAACCCATTGGTCGATCCTTTTAAAGTTTCCGCCCAATTCAGTAAAAGGGCCTCTCGCAAGAGAGGCCCTTTTCATTGCTCGCTGATTTGCCCTGCTCGGTACTTAAAAGGCATTCCGTGGTGATACCGATTAATGCTCCACAGTCAGCGGATCCGGGAGCAGGTTCAGATGCTTGGTGATGGCCTGATAGAGCTGGGGGTAGTTATCGTCAAAATGGTGTCCTCCCGGCAGGGTGACGCTGGTGACGTTGGGTTGGTTGAGACGGGGGCAGAGGCGGTCGCCGTCATCGTCATCGGCGCCTTGCAGGCAGAGCATCGGCAGATCGCGGATGGTCTTCACCTGCGGCTCGGTCGGGTAGCTACGTGTCTTGTGGGTCAGCATGTCGCTGACGTGGATCTCGAAATCCGAGCTGGTGGAGGGGGAGAGCATCACGGCCCCGACCAGCCCTTGACGATAGTGCTCCGGCAACCGGTTGATGACGAATGGGACAATCTCGGCACCAAACGAGAAGCCGACCAGCAGCCAGCGGGGGCGCTGCCAGCGAGTTTGGTAATCATCAAGGATCCGCTCCAGATCGGCGGTCACCTGCTCCGGGGTTTTCTTCTTCCAGTAGTAGGTGAGGGAGCTCCAGCCCACGACCGGCATGCCGTGCAGCTGAAACTGGGCGCTCAACCCCTTGTCGAGCGCTGCCCAGCCACCATCGCCGCTGAGAAAGATCACCATGGGGGCGTCGGATGGCTGCTTGACCGGCAGCTCAATCAGGCTCAGGTCATCCTTGACCGGGGCGGCGTGCGCCGCAAATGAGGAGATGGGCAGTACGAGACTGAGTAACAGCAATATCAGGGCTCTCATTGGCCATCCTCCTATTTCTTGATCAGCCCTAGCGGGCCGCGGCTAATCAGGGTGATCAGGTGAGTCAGGGTTCTGGGCAGTACCAGCTTGCTGCTGCAGAGCAGGTAGCGGGGTTCCCAGCGGGGCGAAAATTTCTCCTTGTAGCGTCTGAGCCCCTGAAAGTTGTAAAAACGGCTGCCACGCACAAACAGGGTATTGCCAAGGCGGGCCCAGTAGCTGTTGAGCGGGTGATCGTTGAAGCCGGACATGGGGGCCATCCCCAGATTGAAGCTGGCGTACCCCTGCGCCTTACCCCACAGCAGCAGCTCGACAAAGAGAAAATCCATGATGGGGGCGGTGCCGGTATCCAGGCTGTAGCGCATCAGATCGATGGAGAGCATCTCCTTGTTATCGCTCACCCAGAGGTTGGCAAAGCCGACAATCTGCCCCTCGTGCCATACCAGCGCAGCCGGGCTCAAGGTCAGGTAGTCAGGCTCGAAGCGGCCGACCGAGAAGCCCTTCTCCTTGCCCATCTTGCTCTGCAGCCAGGTATCTGAGACGGTCTGCAATCTGGGCAGCAGGGGGGCCATGGCACCTGCCTCGACTACCTCGAAGGTCAGTCCTTCCCGTTTGCCCTTGGCGTGGCTCTGGCGCAGGCCGCGCAGGCGGCTGCCCGCCAGATCGAAGGTAGCCAGATCGACCATCGCCTCTTCACCAAGCTTGAAGGGGATCAGCCCCAGCTCCAGATAGAGCGGCAGATAGCGGGCCGAGACCTGATAAAAGACCGGATTGGCGTCGTGTTCATCGCATCGCTCGCGAAATTGCCAGAGCAGCTCTTCGATCTGCTCGGGGCGACCGACCGGATCCCCCATCACAATCCAGCTGTTGCCCTCGATGCCATACATCAGGAAGGCGTCACCGGCGGGGTGGAACAGCAGGGACTTGTCCTGCAACTGGGCCAGATAGCCGTGGATCCCCCCTTCGCGCACCACCAGCTCGTGAGCGCGCGCCAGCGTCTCCTTGTCCGGCTTTTCGCCGACCATGCGCAGCGGCGCAAGCAGCTGGGCAACCCCGGCAACGGCCAGCACGGCCACCACGCTCCCCATGGCGCGCAGGCCGCGGGCCGCCCCACCGTGGGGCGAGAAGTGGAACCAGAGGGCGTGGTCATACTCCACCTGACGATAGGAGAAGAGCAGCAGCCACAGCGCCCCCAGCAGCACGGCGCCGACCGAAATGAGCCAGCCTGGGGTGTACTGGGGATAGAGCAGCGACCCCTTGCGATAGAAGAGGGTGCGGCAGGGGGTCATGATGAGCAGGAAACTGCCAAGCAGCAGGGCTGACTCCCAGTCCCCCCCCTTGAGCAGGGAGAAGGCGATACCCAGAGCCAGCAGCAGCTGGGTGATGCGAAACGCGGCGTCGTGACGGCGATAGAGGCTGCGCGCCAGCAGGATCAGGAGGATACCGCTCACGCTGCCGAGCACGTGGGAGAGCTCCAGTAGGTGGAGCGGCAACACCTGCAGCCACACTTCGATGTGGCTGCGCATGGTCGGGATCATCCCCGAGCAGAGCAGCAGGCTGCCGGCGGCGAAGGTGCCCATGCTGATAAGGGCGGGAAGAAATTCGCGCACTGCGCTCATCAGCCCCTGTAGCCGCTGCCAGCGCGCTTTTTGTTGCAACATCTCCTGGCTGGTAAAGAGCAGCAGGGCACAGAGAAAGGGAAGCAGATAATAGATGCAGCGGTAGAGCAGCAGCGAGGCGAGCAGCTTGTCGGTTGGCAGGTAGTTAGCCAGCAGCAGGCTCATGCTCGCTTCGAACACGCCGATCCCGCCCGGCACGTGGGCCAGTACTCCGAGGAAGCTGGCCAGCACGAAGGCACTGAGCAGCACAGGGTAGGGGACGCTATATGCGGGCAGCAGCACAAACAGTACGGCGGCGGCGGCCATCCAGTCAGCCAGCGCGACCAGCAGCTGCGACAGACGAACTTTGAAACCGGGCAGGGTCAGGGTGTGTTCGCGCCAGGAGAGACGGTGTGTGGGCCAGCAGAGGTAGCAGGCCACCAACAGCAGAGCCATCATGCCCGCCAGCCTGAGCAGGGTATCTGCCCACTGCGGCCAGTCAGGCAGCAGCTGTGATACATCGCAGGTCAGTAGGGAGCCACCTCCCCACGCCAGCAGGCCGAGGAAAAAAGTGATGGAGCAGAACAGCACCACGCGGGCCACTTCTCCGGTGGCGAGCCCCAGTGCGGAGTAGAGGCGATAGCGTACCGAGGTACCGGTCAGCAGGGCAAATCCCAGGGTGTTGGAGAAGGTGTAGGCGATAAAGGAGGTGATGCTGACCTGTTGCCAGGGAAGGCGCTTGCCCAGCGCATGGAGCGCCAGCATGTCATAGCTACAGAGACAACCATAACTGAGCAGGGTCAGCAACAGGGCGCCCGCCAGTCGCGGCAGGGGTTGGGACCAGATAGCCACACGAATATCGTGCCAGTGCCATGCCTGAGTCAGGTGATACAGCACGGTCAGTGCGGTGCCGAGCAGCAACAAGCTGCACAAGGGGCCTAGCCATTTAAGCAGATGACGCCACATGCCATGTTCCTGTGGTCATTGACCGTTTCCCGCAAAGGGGGAGCCGGGTCGTGGATCCGGTTTGGACGAGGGAGGCGCTCGTCAGGAAAATTTCGGGAAGAGATGGAAAGGGAGGCGTCAGCCTCCCTCTGTGTTATCCAGTGACCGGTTGGATCACTTGGTTTTCGGCGTGACTTTGACGGCAGGGGTCTTGGCGTGAGTGGCTTTATGGTGTTTTTTCACCACCTTGGTCTGGGTCGCCTGCGGTGTGGCTGTCTTGGTCGGGGTGGCCGCCATGGTGAAACCGGAAGTGAGGGCGAAGACGGCAGCCAGGGTCAGAGGAATGATCTTTTTCATGTTCAATTTCCTTATTCGGGTTGATGTTATGGAGCGTTCTCCATGACAGTCATCCTATGACGGTTGCAGCGGCCCTTCAGTGAGCGGTTGGTGACGGTTTGTATCCAAATGTACAGGCAGGGTGAGGCAGAAGCGGGCGCCGTGGTCACTGGCCAGCAACGCCACATCCCCCCCGTGATGACGGGCAATGCTGCGCACGATGGCCAGCCCCAACCCGGAGCCGCCGGTGCGACGATCCCGGCTCTGATCAAGGCGCACGAACGGCTCGAAGACCTGGGGCGCCAGCGCCGGATCGATCCCCGGCCCATCGTCGCTCACCTCCAGCAAATAGTTCTCCTGCAGCCGCGAGATGGAGAGGGTAACCTCGCTCTCGGCGTAGCGCAGGGCATTGCCGATGAGGTTCTCCACCGCGCGCGTCAGCAGACGCTGATCGCCGCACCAGGGCATGTGGCGTGGCGGCAGATCGAGGGTGAGCCTCTTCTCGGGGGCCAGCGCTTGCCAGTCGCCGAGATGCGCTTGTGCCCAGTGACTGAGCTCCAGCTCGTCCTGCTGCAGCGGCAGCTCGGGTCTATCCAGCTTGGCGTAGGTGAGCATCTCTTCGATCAGAGCGTCCAGCGCTCCCAGATCTCGCTCCAGCGCCTGCTGCTCCTGCTCGGCAGGGGCAGGATCGAGCATGGCAAGCCGATAGCGCAACCGGACCAGCGGAGTGCGCAACTCGTGGGCGATGGCATCGGTCAGTTGTTTGCGGCTGGCAATCATGGCCTGCAATTGGGTCGCCATTTGATCGAAGGTGCGTCCCACCCGGGCCAGACTGCTGCCCGGTGGCAGATTGGTTCGGCAGGAGAGATCCCCATCGCCTACGCGACGAGCGGTCTGCTCCAACTGCTGCAAACCCTGCCAGTGGGGACGCAACCAGAGAAGAATGGGCAGGCCGAGGGATAGGCCGATCACCAGCAGCAGGCCCACATCGACCCAGTGCAGCTCGTGCAGGTAGGAGAGGTAGGGTACAGGGCCGACAATCAGCACCCGATCGGTATCGGGGATGCGTTGCAGGAAGGTGTCATCCTCCTCGACGATGACAATATTGCCAGCGGCCAAAAAGGCCTGATCCTCGCTGGTCAGGGGCTGGCGCACCAGCTCGCCGATCTTGAGGGGGAGGGTAAACTGACTGCTCTGCTCGGCCAGCCGATCGGGCCAGCGCTCTGGCGGGGTTCTTGCCAACTCGCCGGTCAACAGGCCAAGAGAACCCTGCATCATGCGTTCGAGATAGCGATCACCCGCCCGTTCGGCGGTCACCTGATAGACCACACCAACCAGCAGGATGGCCAGGGTGAAGCAGCCGATCAGCAACAGATAGAATTGGATAAAGAGACGGCGCATGGCGGTGTTCCCGAAAGAGGGTTATTCCCAGGCGTGGGGGACGAAGAGGTAGCCTTTCTGGCGCACCGTCTTGATCCGGGTCGGGTTGTCGGGGTTATCACCCAGTTTGCGGCGCAGGCGGGAGATGGCCACATCCATGCTGCGATCCTGACCGTCGTACTCCCGGCCGCGCAAGCTGCGAAAGAGGGCTTCCCGACTCAAGATTTGGCCCGCGTGGCAGGCGAGCTCCCACAGCAGATCAAAGTCGGCGGTCGATAGGGCAACGCTCTCGCCATCGAGCCGCACATCTCGCCCCGGGCCATCCACCCGCAGCAGACCAAATTGCAGTTGCTGGGGAATGCTGCTGGTGGCTGCCGGTTGGGTTGATGCTTGCTGGTGCTGGCGAAACTGCACCCTCAGTCTGGCCAGTAGCACGGGGGGCGGGGTGGTTTTAAGGATGTAGTCGTTGGCGCCCAGCTCCAGACTCAGGATCTGGTTCATGTCGCTATCCAGCGAGGTGAGCATTACGATGGGGCCGTCGAAGCGCGGCCGCAGATCCCGACAGAGGGACATGCCATCCTGCCCCGGCAACATGATATCGAGCAGCACCAGATCGGGCTGTTCGGCCTCGACCCGGGCCAGCGCCATGTCCCCTCTGGGCTCGAGGATCACTTCCATATCGTGGCGACCGAGCCAACTGCTGATGAGCTGGCCAATCTCGGGATCATCTTCGACAAAAAGAATGCGTTGCATAGAAAAGCTCCAACGGAAAGCAGGAGAGAAGAAGAGCGATCAGCATATCAATGGCGCTTGGGAAATACAGAAAAAGAACGTTGGAGGGGTTTATGGGGATTGCGATGATAAGAGCGATAGCCGGGGTGGCGGAGCAATGATGATGCTCTGGGCCATTAGCATCTCAGCCACTCAGGGCGCAGTGCGATGAGACATGCGGGGATATAAGCGTAGAAAATGGCGCTGCAGAAACAAAAAAACCGGCCTAGGCCGGTTTCTTGACAAGCCATAAGGCTTGTATCTTGCCGTATTGGCAACGTTGTGCCAAACGACGGAATAATGGGGTGGCTGATGGGGCTCGAACCCACGACAACCGGAATCACAATCCGGGACTCTACCAACTGAGCTACAGCCACCACTGAAATTTTCATCAACACTCGCCAATCCAGAAGGAAAGGGGAGCATCAATGGCGCGCCCTGCAGGATTCGAACTCTTATATGGTACACATAAAAGATCGAAAGTTAGCGTGAACCTCCAACAAGAAGCCACTAACCACTTATGCACTACGCAATAAAAAAGCTAAATTTGTTTAAAATCAATACATTACTATTGTTAATGCATGACCTAACCAACAGAAGCGAAGAGTAAAACATTCAGTCATGAATGTCAATGTTGCGATAAACTATTTACGCACTTAAGTGCATATGTGGATCGCTCAATCAGTGCGTATGAGTGTGTATGTAGGGCTATGAGCTATTTTTCAGGAACACTGATTATGCCAAATCAGCTGGCATCGCGCCCAATGATAGAAGTCACGCACCAACACAGCGAAACTACATGACCTGCAAATGCCGGACATCTGGGGTCATGTAGTTGTATGCGACTTATATATAGAAGGGATGACATTAGCGGGCCGATGTGGAACTCCCCAACGTCCTCAACACCTCCTCCACGGCAGCCAACCGTCCTCGTAAGGACTGAAATTCCTGACTGGTGTGCCTAAGCACATTATCAATGGTCGTCTCTAGCGCGGGGAAATCTGTTCGTAGCTCGCAATATTCGGCGAACGTAGCCTGGTATTCCTGGAGCTCAAATCGATAAGAGCGTGCCCTAGCCTCCAGCACCTTGATCCCTTCATTTCTCACTTCCACGACGGCCTTTTGCTCGACCGGAGTTACCGGAACCTCTGAGCTTGGTAGATCTTCCTGAAAAGTTACCTTATCAAAAAGTGGTGTTTTGACGTAATTTGGGCGAAACCATTTATTGCCCACACTGCGCCTATTCAAAAGACCCATACCGACCAACTTGTTCAGATGGCGGTATATGAGTCCATAGTATTTATGTTTTGATGGGCGCTTGAACTTGTCACCAAATACCGCGATTACGCACTCCTGTGCAGTGAAATCGTTCAGCTGTAACCGAATTAGTGCAGTGTAGAGTATGGTTGGAAGCCACACAGTTTGGGAGCCCATAGGTAACCCTCAGTCTCGAAAGACAACAATTAGTAGGAATCAAAATCAGGGTGAGGATTATAGTCCTTATCATTGGGTCAGACAACCTGAGAAATAATAGTAAGAGCCTACGATGTTACTCATTGGCCCCATTGGGGCCATGGTTAAAGGCGGTAATATTTTTCGGGAAATTAATTGTTTTCTTAAATATAAATAGATTTGTAGACTAATTTGTTTATATCTTTCTCTCTATCATATGGGTACAGATCTCGATAAACAGAGGCTGCCAAGTCAGAAACTTCCTTGCTAAGAATCTCAAGAGCATCATCTTTTTCAACATTATTGAAAATAGACTGAACCTCATCTGGAGATTTTAGTGAATCTCTTAGAGCTTTATCATCCTTTAACTTTTGCAGCCAGAGATCAAGCCTGTGAAGAAGTAGCAGGGGGAAATATTCAGGACATGTCAGTTGAGCATCCATGTGATACGCAATGCTAGTTAAGTCAAAGCTTGTAAGCTTCTTGGCTACTTTCTTTTTATAATCTGGCATATCGGCCACAATATTCTTCATTAACCGAACGACTTTCTTAAGGTTTCCTCCATGAATAGAGTCCTTATCATCAACTTTCTTAATGTGAAGGAAAGGTTTGTTTTCTATGAACTCATGTTTTTCTTTATCGTATATTCTGACGCATCGGTCATGCTGTTTGCCTGAGCGCTGATAATCATGAGAGTCATGCCAACAGCTTGGCACAATATCAATCTTTCGAGCCAGGCTACCTCCACTCATTGATATGGATTTCTTATTCGAGCAGTCTACTGTTGCTTGATAGTATCTGCTTGTCAGTTTAACTTCTGATGCTAAGCGAATTTCTTTTACTTGATCGAGCATGGGCCTTTTGTCAGGCGCATCAGTATAGTTAGTTGATGGAAGAACTGGTAGTTGGACGAGGATTACATCATTTTTAAGAATCAACATATCGACATCAGAGTGTCCTTCAATATGAATATCTAAAGCTACAGAACCTTGAAGCTTGAATTCAGTATTAATCCGGTCTTTTTCGAGCATGCCAACCAATGTATTAGCTACACGTTCCCCTTCATCTATTGAAACTTGTGTTGATTTAGCGCTCACTGGTGCCATCGCACCAATTACATACTTGATAGCATCACTGTCTTTGACCTTTTCATAACTTTCTTGTGGACGATAATCATATGCAGCAGATAATGCAGTATAACCTTGATCAAGTGCATAGCGCTGAGCCGTACCCTGACGCCTTTCCTTCAATTTTTTCAAACGGTCACTAAAGTTGATCATTTATCACCTCGTGTCAGGTACATTTTTCCGAAAGTTCTTCTTCCATTACTATTAAAATATGCAGCTTCACCAGAAGTTAGCTCCTTATCAAAGATAACTTCACAGTAACCTCTATGTGAGTTCAACTCATGAAACTGAGATGCATCAGGAGAATTACTATAACTATAATGAAGAACCCAGCCACCACGGGTTCCTGATTTTTTGGCAAGAGTTGCCGTATAGCTTTCGCTGGAGCTTTTTTTGGTTTTTAAGTTTATAGAAATCTTTTCCCAACGCTGCTCAATATCAATTTCAGCTTCCCAGTTATACTTTATAACACCGTCATCTTCGGAGAGTGTTTCACCTCTGACAGACCAAACACCATTTAAATCTGGAATTTTAAATAGTGGCACTTTCCATACATAGTTATTAAAAATCCAATGTAAGGCAAAATATACAACAGCAGTTGAAACTGTTGCTCCAGCCATAAAACTGAAACCATCTACTTGGTGCAACCATAGAATAACGCTTGATATCAAACCAGTAAGAATAACTGATGCAGTTCCGAGATATCGACCTATTGTCGCTCTACTATGACCAAAAACAGCGTAATCATGCATATGCCAATCCTTTCATGCGTAATAACATAATCCTGCTATTCATCGCTCTTTATTGGCTTGTGCCAAGATGCTGGCAGCCAGGGTCTTTGACGTTTCGCTGTACTTGCTGCTTTGTAGCACCATGGAGGCAAACGTCTCCATTTCAGCCCCAGTTTGCTTCCCAGCCCTAGCCTGAGACAGCGCGGAAGCCGCAAGGGAGCGAGCAGTGGCAGAGGAGGTTGTATCGTTGAGCACCTGCCCAGCAAGTGTTGCGACTTTATCGGAGGTCGTTTTACGGTTAGTTGCCATGACTATATCCTGTGCTTTGTTTATGATCTTAACACTATATGTGGTGCTGTATGTTTAAACAGCACAAACATATCCGATCCGATTGAGGCGATCAAGGAAAACGATTGATGTATCAGTAAGGTTGTTTTTCGAACTGATTGGGGAGCTTAACAACAGCTAATCAACTATTTGATTTTTATCATTTTTATTGCTGTCACCCTCAAGCGGGGGTGTGTGATAACGTAATGTTCATGTATGGTGCAGTAAGCGCCATAGCTTCAATGACTAGGCGTTGAGACAGGCTTCCGCTAATGCAGGGACAGTTCGACTGCACTTATGGCACTTGGGCTTGGTTAGCGAGCATTCGCTGAGAACTGAAAGTGATCAATAACGGTGGGTTAGCAATGGATGGACACTACATCAACCTTTTCATGTGGGGATATCAAAGCCACTATCGGATTCAAATTCAGAGGTTAGCTCGCGATGTGCTTAAAAGACTGGGGGCTCCTTCAGAAGCGGAAGTAATTTTAGTTGGTGCTCGAAGCCCAAATAGCGATAACCGGAACCCAGTGTGCATCGAGCCAGAAGATGGAAAATGGCAGCTGTCATTATTTGATGGCCTAATTGATTCTATTGAATTTACTTATAACAACCATGACATGCAGAGTTTGTGTTTTGGTGATGCTCCAAGTATGCGTGACAAGCCGGAGTGGATGCGCCAAGATTCAGTGCGGACATCGGTCGAGCTGGCATTAAAAAAATTTGATGAAGAACATCATGTAACTTCGTTCTGCGGAGCAGCTAGGCGCATCGATGACCACTATGTAACTCCTGTTATACAGATCCCAAATAGCCTGTTCTTACAGTATCCCCACTTAGATCATAAGCCACTCAAAAAAGGCAATAATGAAAATGGATATCGTAGTCTCATCCATTCAGCTATGGCGGCTGTTCTGCATGAGGCAACGGAGGGGTTAAACAAGCCTGAACCTGGACGTTTTTCACATCGTGGTATGAGAGAGGCAGAAGAGATCGTCCGTATTGCTGCGAAAAATTTCATGCACACCCCAGGGTTATCAATCGAACGGCAGTACATGTATGACGATCTGTTTGCTACGTTGAATCTTGTTTCTTCCTTAATGTATGAAGGCTCGAAGGGAATTGGGCATCTTATCCTTGTTGACCCCAAGAATGATGTAGTCGAATTTATGGTTAAGTTTGCTGAGCCTGTAACGCTTCATGAACCAAGGTGGGTTAGGAAAGTTTTACAGATGGCGACTACAGGTATTGGTATTATTGCGGACAGCCAGCGCATCTATGGACTGGGGAGACTTAAGGAATGGCATGATTCCAGTAACCAAGATGCATTTTTAGTCGTCTTTATCGACCATTATCACTGGGAGTTGCGTTGTGGCAATCAAGCATTACTTCGTAGTCATTATGCTGAACCTAAATTACCTCAAGAACCTTTTGATAAGGCTGCGTTCCTGGCAAATTATGCTCGACTCTTTCCAGAAACATCACATGAAAATGGATTAAATCTGTGGCATTTGATGATGGCTCAAGTTCGCCAAGAACACGGAAGTATGATTGTTGTTGCCAAAGATGCGGCTAGTGAAGCTCGTCGCCTTAGCAAGCAAGGTACATGTATTGAGCCCACTCTTCTTTCTGAAGAATTACTCCGAAGCGTCAGTGGCATCGATGGAACCATAATTCTAGATCCTGCGGGCTTCTGTCATGCTATCGGGATCATTCTTGATGGCGAGGCGACCGAACAGTGTACTCCATCAAGAGGCTCTCGCTACAACTCTGGAGTACGCTATGTTCATAAAGGAAGTCATCGAAGACTAGCTATTGTCGTGTCTGATGACCGGACTGTTGATATCATCCCTATGCTCAGGCCATTGGTAAGTCGTAACATGATTGAGCAGCATGTAGCTAGGTTAGAAAATGCAACTATCGAAAATTTCCATGATCCTAGAAATTGGTTAGATAAACATCGTTTTTATTTAAATTTAGACCAATGCTCTAGAGTAAATAGTTCACTTGAACGACTGGATAATCTCCCGAAAGAATTTTACCGCCTTTATTTTTCCACAGAGAAATTTGAAGTCCATCCCGAAATGGATGAAAGCTATTTAACTGATGTATAGCGAGAGGATGGTGTTCTGTACATCATATATTGACACTATTATGTGTACCGCTAGGTATATGAACGAGCAGCGGTGAGGTAAACTACATGACCTAAAATCACAGACACCTAGGGTCATGTAGTCAAGATCGGCTTATATATAGAAGGGATGATATTAGCGAGCCGACTCGGTGCTCCCCAAAGCCCTCATCACCTTCTCCACAGCTGCCAGCCGTCCCCTTAAGTCTCGGTATTTCTGACTGGTATTCCGAAGTGCATTATCAATAGTAATTTCTAGCGCGGGAAAATCTGTTTGCAGCATATTGTATTCAGCAATTGCTGCTTGGCACTCCTGAATTTCAATGCGGTAGAGGCTCGCTTTCGCGTTTAACTCATCTAAGAGAGCATCGTTCGATTCCTTTTTATACTCCTGAGCCTCCTGAGCCTCCTGAGCCTCCTGAACTTCCTGAACTTCCTGAACTTCCAGCTCTCCCTGAGTCGCAGGGCCAATTAGTTCCTCTTGAAAGTTCACATCATGAAATAGAGGGGTTTTAACGAAACTTGGATACGATCGGACATCATCAACATTTCTCCGTTCCAGGAAACCCGCGTCAACCAACCTCATCAGATTACGATAAACGAGGCCATATCGCCTCTTATGGGCCTGATTGTACTCTGATTCACCAAAGACTGCGTTCAAGCACTCCGTTGTAGTGAAATCATCCATCTGCAATCGAATGAGTGCGGTATAGAGTGCGGTAGGTAACCACACAGTCTGGGAGCTCATAAGTAATCCTTGGTCTCGAACGAAAACATTTAGTGGGGATCTAAACTTGATTGCGGATTATAATCCGTGGTCGTTAGCCAGACAACCAGAGATAGTGCTCGCCAGTGAGAGGCGAGACATGCAAGATCTAGCAAAAAAATTTGGTGATGCTGTACGTAATAGACGGCTTCAATTGGGTGTATCGCAAGATGCACTCGCATATGCGGCCGAACTTGATAGAAGCTACGTAGGACGAATTGAGCGTGGTGAGGTTAATATCACCCTGGAAAAGGCTTATCGTCTTGCCAGGGTAATGGGGTGTGACATTCGCGACTTGTTGCCATAGATATATTTGCCAATTAATTATCTCTTCACCCAGATAAAACTATATTTTCCCATAATTATTCACAGTGATGGCGATTAGCATCATTGCCAGCTTTAGCATCTGCCTAAACACCTTTTTTGACCGTCATTGAACTCAGCCATCCGTTCCAAAGGGAACTAAAGTGAGCACAGCCATAAAGACAGAGAGAACATGGGTGTTCGTGTTGTTCATGCTCTATCACCTCTTGAATGCATCGATCCTGTTCATTCAGCCTGTCTATGACTGGTTTAACGATGAATACTCACTGACTGGCCTATATGTACTGCTCATGCCCTATCTCTGGGGCCTGATAACGATACTGGGGGCGATTTTGTTCTTGTCAGACCGCTCTTGGAAATACCTGGCAGGCAATCTACTCGGTGGTTCGATCCTTCTCTTCTGGTGGCTTAGACTGGCATCCCAATATTAGTGAGTAACGTCAGGCATATGAATGAGCAGACCAGACGGCATCTGCGTGTGCGTGGCTTCATGCAGCGCAAGCTGCAAGCTCACAAGAACCATTCGAAACGAAAACGAGCTCCCGCC
The DNA here is from genome assembly GCF_049175515.1 of Aeromonas sp. 600479. NCBI lineage: Bacteria > Pseudomonadati > Pseudomonadota > Gammaproteobacteria > Aeromonadales > Aeromonadaceae > Aeromonas > Aeromonas sp. 600479. The sequence goes on along the minus strand of NZ_JAAKVF010000004.1, from coordinate 207,806 downwards.
TTGTCTATCAACTGGTTGCTGTAGCTCCACACAGCAGCAATACATCCAGTTTTTCATTAGCTCCGGTCTGAGATTTTCAACCTAGATCTCCATCCTCATTACCAGCTCTTCTGTTCTGCTGCATGTGTTATATTCAGCTCAAACATTGAGCCGAATGATGGGCTGGGTCGGCTCATTATTGAGACCCTAGCATGTTGGATGAGGAAATAATGGAACCATTGTGGATTTGGCAACAAGCAGATTGGCCCCATTTTCGTTGGCAGGATAGCGAGATATTGCCCAGATTACGGCACGTTCAACGCAGGCAGGGAATTCTAATCGGTCGTCATTCCAGGTTGGGGAACTCCGACCAAGCGTTAGATACGTTACTGGCTAACATCATCTCCTCATCCGCTATCGAAGGCGAACGCCTCAATGCCCAATCTGTGCGTTCCTCCCTTGCTCGGCGGTTAGGTGGGCCACAAACTCAGTCATATCCAGTATCAGAGCGCTCAGAGGGGCTCGCGGCCATGATGCTGGATGCCATCGACAACCATGAACAACGGTTGACGATTGAGAGGCTTTATCAATGGCATCGTTGGTTGTTCCCCGTCAACGAATGGTCGGTGAAGCGGCTGCATGTAGGGCAGTTGCGAGGAGATGCGCCGATGCTGGTTGTCTCTGGACGTGTAGATCGCCCCACCGTGCATTTTGAGGCACCGCCCAGAGCAACTCTGGACGATCAACTGGCCGAGTTCATCCCCTGGTTTAACCAGACTCAGCATGACCCCACGATGGATCCACTGCTTCGTGCGGCGATTTGCCATCTCTGGTTCGTGACCCTGCATCCCGTTGATGATGGTAATGGGCGGCTCACGCGGGCATTGACCGATCTCGCGTTGTCACAGGCTGACAGCCACAGCATCCGGCTGTATGCCATGTCAGTTGCGATTCTAGAGCTGCGGGGTGACTACTATCGAGCGCTTGAGTCAGCGCAGAGGGGCTCGCTAGATATTACCTCCTGGATCTGTTGGTTCCTCGACACACTGGATTACGCCATAGAGCTGGCATTACAGGTTATTGAGCGTTCTCTTGCCAAAAAACATTTCTGGTTGCAGCACTGTCATGATGGTCTGAGTCCAGAGCAAACCAAGGTTATTAACCGTTTATTGGATGGCGGCCAACAAGGTTTTGAAAATGGCATCAACGCCAGCCAATATCAAAAAGTCACCGGAGTCAGCAAGGCGACGGCTACACGCCATCTGGCCGAATTGGTGGGTAGGGGGTGCATTGAGAAATTACCTGGTGGCGGACGCAATACACGCTATCAGATCCGCTTGCACACCGAGGGAGTTTGAAAAAGCATCGCCATGGGGCGTTAATTTCATCTGGTAGATGAGAGCTGCGATTGGTGTACAAATTACGCTATTTAGTTAAATGTTGACGCCATGATGTGTGCCGTCAGGCATATGAACGAATAGACTTAACCGACAGTCATGGCTCTCAACTAATCTTTTGAGTGATAACAAACTATCGAGAACATCGGGATCTATTGCAGGAACATCACCAGGCCCGAGATTTGAAAGCAGTTTGGTCACACTGAGACGTACCAGTTGCTCTTCGGCCAGCGCCTTTGCTCTCTGGACAACCTCGGGTGATTCGGATGAAATCATATCCTCCAATGTCCTCCCCATACGGTGCTCCTACTACAGATAGAATTAAAGGCCCACGCCGAGCTGGCATGGGCTCTCAGCACTAGATCAAAAACTCTTCCAATGCACGACCATTAGCCACTGCTTCTGCGATGGTCTTGGGCATGCGACCTTGGCCAGTCCAGGTTTTCTCCTGACCGTCTTCGGTGTATTTGTATTTTGCAGGACGAGGAGCGCGCTTGCTCTTTACTGTACCCTCTGCTTTTGCAGTGGTTGCAGTACCAACAAGCTCACTCGGATCTATGCCCGCTTGTTTCAGCAGCTCGGTAAACTCAGCCAGTTTTTGCAGGCGTTCAGCGGACTCTTCTCTCAATTTGCTCTCTTGCTGCTCACGCTCAGCAAAAATCTCTTCGAATTTTTCTCTGATTTCGACCAGCTGCTCGAAAGAGAGCTCGCGCAATGCAGCTCGCAGACTACGAATATTCATCAGTATTTTCAAAAAATCGTTCATTTTTATCCTCATGTATCACATTTTTATATCAGGAAAATTATCTCTCAATCCCAGCATCAGCTCCACTGTTTTTGGCACCAAGATGATTCGAAAAAGCATCATTTAAAAATCCTGAGCTAAATTGCGTTTGGATCTACTTATTGGCCTAGCTCCAATCTGCTATGAAAATATGTAGCTAAAAATTAAATCCAAGTGGTAGTGAGCGTTGAGACCACCTCACCAGATGAGCCGATGAAGGATCTTGTTCGGCTCACGAAATGAGCCGATAGGACAATATCATTGGCTCACAGAATGAGTCGATGATAAGAAATTTTAGATTTGCCCCTTGAGGATCCAGACACTTCGCCCCTCTTAACTTAAGAGGAAGTCTTGGATGACTAGGCCACTACACATCCATGTCTCCAGAAAGCAAAAAACCCCGCAACGAGGCAGGGTTTCAGCATTTTTTCAACTTCGCACTCAGGGTAGCGACTCTCCCTTGTTTCAACTTCGCACTTAGGGTAGCGAATCTCCCTGTGCCTTGATTCTATGAAAGGTGAAGCCGCTAGTCAACATTATTACTGGCATAACCAGCATTGAACTCTCATTTGTTATTTTTGGATGTCTTTGCACTCAAATTTTGGAGGTGTTTTCCAACCTGTAACGCGCCCGCTGCGTTTGTTGACCCTTCGGTATTCATTACCCAACAGGATTTCCCATTCAGAGCCGTTCTCCGATAGAACCTGAAAAGTAGTCCCCAGCTCAATGCCTAAACCTGGTTCAGTACAGACCAACTCGGTCATCAGCCCTCCTCAATGCAGGGGCATTTGGTTGTTAATTTTCCACTCAAAACGACAGTTTGGGGTAGGATAGCTCATGAGAGGTCGTGTTTGTACAATGAGGAGTGCTACATGATGCCCTATGCAACCTATCATCCTAGTAGTGACGCAGTTACTCCGAACCGTCTCCTAGAAGGTCTTGGTATTCCTCGTGACCCACTAGGAGCACATCTATGGATCGTGGCTGGCGTTGCTCCTGGCATCATTCATCGACTGGCTGAATTGATGAGTGCAGACATAGGTTTGATATGCCGCTTAGCAGGCATTAGCCGCCACACTGTTGCTCGCAAGCTGAGGATTGGGGCTCCCCTATCAATCTCTCAGGGTGCCAGGGTATACGGCGTTGTACAGGCCCTCAATGCGGCACTATCCCTCAACAAGAACGATACTGCCAAGGCGTTGTCATGGATAAACAGACCAGCCTGGGGCCTCGGTGGCGTGGCTCCAGCCACATTGCTGAATACACCGATGGGGGTTCAGGCTGTTGTGAATTTGGTGGGACGGATTCAGCATGGGGTGTGCAACTAAATCGAGGGTTCTGATAGGCGAATCCCCACAGAATGCTTCAAAAACAACCAATCTCATCATTTTTTGAAATTTATTTCATTTACCCCACTTGAAAAATTCGGAAAACTGTCCATTTACTAATTATGAGAGCTTCAATTAAATTTAAGCAGCTCACCATTATTCCGCTGCTACGCAGCGAAGATAAACCAGTTTTGTACACCCACGGCTATTATTTCATCAATAAACACTCATAATTGAAGGTCATAACAATCTAATAACGAATTCTATCGAAGGAGATACCCTTACAATAACTGGTTAAATTAGTGCCTAAGGCACTGAATAGTAAAACTTCAATTTATTTCTTGCATATATATCAATCATATGGGATTCACGCTACATGGTGTCATGAACAGTAGTTATTGATATGCACTCGTAAATTCGATTCTTACCATCGCGTTTAGCGTTGTAAACCTGAATGTCAGCTGCATTTATAAGCTCTTTTGCACTAATATCTTTTTTACTAACAGCAACCCCACCACTGAGTGTTACTCGAAGAGCATCTTCACGCCAGTCCAGATGCTCAACACCATGCCTTAATGCCTCCAGTAAAGATATCGCTAAGTTCCCAGAGCCCACTTCAAACAATACAGCTAATTCTTCTCCACCATATCGACAGAACCAGCCATGCTCATAAAAAATTGAATTTCCAAGTTTCGCTACTCTTTTTAATACAGAGTCACCAGTTTGGTGTCCGAACGTATCGTTCACTTTTTTAAAGTCATCTAAATCTAACAGTGCTAAATAAAATGGCTCTTGCTTTTTTAATAGCTGAGAAAGCTTTATGTCAAAAAATCTACGGTTGTATAAACCTGTCAGTTGGTCAACATTAGCCTGTAAGCGAGCTTCTGATAATTCATGTGTCGATTTTGCCACTTCGTCATACACATGTGATAACTCAACCATTCTATTCTTAGGTGATTTTAATGAATTGTTACGACTTGACCTTATAACATTGTATAGCTCATTGAGCATGCGTTGAAAATAACGAGACCATGACAATGCGAGTAACAAATAAAGGATGCATGTTAGCGCGATGACACCTTGAACATTAAGCGACACACTCTCAATGACACCTTGTAATGTAGATTCTGGAACAACACTAACCAAGATCCAGTCTTGACCATCGACTTTGTTATATGCCACAAACATCCCAGATTCTTTATCATGGAATACGCCTTTTTCTTTTGTGAACTTTGAAAGCCAGGTCATATCTTTCATGGGAGTAAACATTAGTTCTTTATCAGGATGAACTAGCATCTTACCAGCCCCATTCACCAACATCTGATACCCAGCATCTTGCTTATAATTAAGCCACTTTGATATAGGTTGAAGTAATGTATCAATTGAAAAGACACCAACTAACTTCCCTGTCGGGTCTTCAATTGTTTTAGCTAATGAGAGGGATAGCGTTCCGTAAATGTAGTCATAATATGGTTCAGTCCAAACCATCTTGCCTTTATTTTTAACGGCAAGTTGATACCATGGCCTTATGCGTGGGTTAAAATTTGAGTCTGGTTGCCATTCAGGATGAACAAGCAATTGTCGATGCTCTGTGCCAACATAGATGTATTGTAGCCCAGCAGTTTCCTGATAACGCCGCCAGTCGTGTAAGTATTCAGATTGATGCGTGATCTTATTATTTATAAAGTCTTTATAATCAACCTTGCGATAGATAAGCTCAAACTGTGTTGTGAGGGTATCAAGATATGGCTTAATCAAAACATTATGAAGTTGATCATTCTTGGATACTAACTGTTGCTGTAAATCACGTTGCAGAGTGACGGTCATATGATAGTAATAAATGGCCCCGAGAATTAATATGGGGACGAAAAGCAGAACTAACCCAAGACGCATGCGGGAAATCAATGACCATGTTTTCCACTGGGTTTTATCACTCATTACACAGACATCCTGTCTGAAAAAATCTGATGGGCTAACCATACCAGAAAGCTTTAAATGAGCCCATCATTGTGATCACCCTCCTCGAACCTGAACGAGCCCCCTCAGGACGACTTGCTCGATAACTACTTACTACCGTTCATACAATCTGAACGTTAAGGTTTGTCTACGATGAAGACGATGGCCTGAGCTTTAAAGTCATAAGTGTCTGAATATATTATATTTTCAATGGTATGTGTCACACTGCATCAAATTTATAGTAACAATAGCCAAAGCCCCGAACACATCTACAGAGACACCTTCAGGCACAGTGTTCAGATCTAATCGCCTGGCCTCCCCAAACAACCTAGTGGTGTGCTGTTCGAGAATCTCATCCAGCTCTAAAGATGAGATGGATCTTCTCCAGCGAGGGTGAGCCTTAAAGTCCTCTATAACGCAGTGTTGCAAGCATAAATGTGGGACTTCGACCCACCCGCCTGAGTCAACGGAGGTATGTACCTTGGCTTGAAAAATGACTCTGACCATCGTGAAACATCCAGATGCAAAAACTGGGAGACTTGATGATATGAGGTTAGTTCATTAATGACAAACAAGTTAACTGCGGAATGGCTTTTTGCTAGGATGGTCGAATAAAACTAGGGGGATTCTAGGCGAGCTCTTGTTTGTCGAGCGAGCGACAACCACGCTACCAAGAGTGCAAACACTGCTCCTGTCATCAAAGATGAGATGGCTCGAAATCATAGGTCTACCTACTGTAATATACTGTCAGTACATCAGATCTACAGATGCACAGTATATGTTGGCAGCGTACAGTGCCCACACAACAAGGAGATGTTGATGCAAAGCCCTGTAGTACCGGATAACGAACCGCTTCGCTTAGACGCATTGCGCCGTTTAGCGATACTTGATAGCCCCGCAGAGGAGCGTTTTGACCGGATTACCAGGATGGCTCGCAACATGTTTGATGTGCCCATCGCATTGGTTTCATTGGTGGATGAAAACAGACAGTGGTTCAAGTCATGTTGTGGGTTGCCGGTATTGGAGACACCGCGAGACATTTCTTTTTGTGGTCATGCAATTCTCGGTGAAGAACTGTTTGTAGTTGAAGACGCGGCCCAAGATCCACGATTTTCTGACAACCCCTTAGTCACGGGGGAACCACACATTCGCTTCTATGCAGGCCATCCACTAGAAGTTGGGAACGGTTTGAAGCTGGGTACATTGTGCATCATAGACTCTAAACCCAGGGGTTTTAGCCCACGAGACCAAGCGCTGTTAGCTGATTTGGCATCCATGGTTGAGAGTGAGTTACAAGCCGTTCAGAGAGCAACCATAGATGAATTGACGGGGATAACTAACCGTAGAGGATTCATGCTGCTCGCCGAAAAAAGTTTGAAATATGCATTTCGTGTAAAACACCCAGCGGCCTTACTTTTTTTAGATCTAAATCACTTCAAACTAATTAACGATAAGTTTGGTCATGACATTGGCGATGACGCGTTGCGACATATGGCCGAGTTGTTATGCCGAGTATTCCGCGATGCTGATATATTCGCTCGCCTTGGTGGGGATGAATTCGTTGTCCTTTTACCTGGCACTGGTAGTGAACATTGTCAGAGAATTAAAGAGCGGCTGAATCATGCAATAGATGACTTCAATAGTCATAGTGGTAAGCCATACCAGTTGTCATGCTCCTTAGGAATTGTTATTTACGATGCTAGTATTCCACCTGATTTAGATCAACTACTCCGGCAAGCAGATGAGGAGATGTATGTATGCAAAGGGCAGCGTTCATAATAGGCATCGATTCATTCTATGTCGTTCGGCGTTGTAACTCTAGATACAGGGCGTGCGAGTAATCTTTAAAGTTAAATATGTAAATATTACAAAGCAATCCAGTAGTCATCATATATTTTTCATTTAAAAATGAAGAAAGTTTAATTTTGAGCTATATTGAGCGTATGATATGTCAATGTGAGATCTATATGTTTTCACAAAACCTTATAAAAAACATATTTTATATTTTTTTCATTATATTCTCGCTAGGTGTAAGTGCTGTTGAAAACACTATAGTTTTGGTGAGTTCAGATGACACCTTCAAATCAAGGTATGGATGTTGGCTTCATAATATTTACAGCGAGGCATTCTCCAGACTAGGATATAAACTAATTTATCGTGGCGTTCCTGGTGGACGAGCCCCAATTCTGGCTGAGAATGGAAGTGTCGATGGAGAGATACATCGACCATTAGAATATCAGCAACAAACAAAAAATATGATTAGAGTGAACGAGTCACATTTTTATGTGACTATCGAGGCATATGTATATGATAAAAAGTTAGAATTTAATTCTTGGGATGACTTAAACAAAGATGGTTTAAAGATTGAGTTTAGAAGAGGTTCTAAGCGCGCAGGAGAGGTTCTCTCAAAGTTGATTAAACCATCTTTACTTACTGATGTGAATACGACAGAACAGGGATTGAAAAAACTGATAAAAGGGCGTACAGATATATTTATTGAGCAAACCCTTGTATTTGATAAAAACAAAAAAGACCTACTTGAAAGCTCACCAGAATACGAAAAAGTACATTCGGCTGGCGTTGTAGATAAATTAGAAGGCTATGCCTATCTTAATAATAGGCATTTTACGCTAGCACAAAGATTAGCCTCTACGCTAAACATGATGAAAGTGGAAAATAAGATTGAACAGTTGAAAGATAAATATTGCTACCATGATTAACTAGAAATATTTTTTGCCGCGCATTGTAATATCATCCTCCATGGTCTCCCCTTAGCCGCAAGGCTTCCATTGAGGCCGCTCATGATGTGATGCTGGCTTGGTCTCCTGTCGAGTTGAATCCCATGCGAGAAGCTAATGTGTTAACGATCACACTACAACTAAAATCCGTCATATGTAATGCTACATTCCATTCTGTTGCATCTCAAAGAATGCCATACTATTTGCGTTTAAAACCGATATGAAAAAAGGAAGCAAGGATGCAACCTCTTCATGAAACCTCAGATCCCGACTTTCTACGCCTAGATGCGTTACGCCGTCTTCAAGCACTTGATTCCCCTACAGAGGAACGTTTCATTCGTATAACAAGGATGGCTCGTAATATTTTTGACGTGCCTATTGCCCTAATATCCTTTGAAGATAATGAGCATGGATGGGCTAAACCTTGTTATGGTCTAAACATGCATGAACCACTTCCGAATATCTCCTTTTGTAAAAAAGGGTTTCTCACAAAGAGCATGCTTGTTATAGAGGATACAACTCAAGATCCCCTATATGCTGAGAATCCGATGGTTATTGGGGAGCCATATATTCGCTTCTATGCTGGACACTCATTAGTCATAACGAATGGACTGCACATTGGTTCCTTGTGCATTATAGATCGGAAGCCAAGGGTTTTTGGTGACAAAGAGAGACTTTTATTTACTGACTTAGCATCTACAGTTGAGAGCGAGTTACGTGCTGTACAAATGGCTACAATAGATGAACTTACTGGGATCACTAATAGACGAGGGTTTATTCTTTTAGCTGAGAAATATTTGCAGCATGCATTTAGAACAAAGAGAAGTCTTTCATTATTGTTTATCGATTTGAATAATTTTAAATCGATAAACGATCGCTTTGGTCATGATGTGGGAGATGATGCATTGTGCCAAGCTGCCAGACTAATAAATATGGTTTTTAGAAACTCTGATATTTGTGCAAGATTAGGTGGTGATGAATATGTAGTTTTAGTTCCTGAGACAAACAATGAGTATTTACAATATATGCGTAGTAGGATAAATATCTCATTTGATGAATTCAACTTACACAGCGGTAAAGCCTACACCCTATCTTGCTCAGTAGGTATAGTGAGCTATAATCCCACGACTCCACCAGATCTAAACATGTTACTTCGATTAGCAGATGACGAAATGTATCGTTGCAAGCAAGATGGATAAATTAGATGCTAGCCATGGGTAAATTAATTATGTGTTCTCAGCAGGAGATTAATGAGTTACAATGATAAGAGCAACATGAACTTTTTTATCTGTGCTCATTCAGATTATTAAATCTACTTAATAGTTCTGTTGTGCGCCCATATAGTGACGGCGACTCTTGATTTTAGATTAAGTTTTCTTAAAATATTTTTCACATGTATTTTTACAGTCCCTGGTGATATGAATAAAAGTTTGGATATAACTTTATTCGAGTGGCCCTCAGCAAGAAGCTTTACTACATCAATTTCCCTATGGCTTAATGATTCGATAATGCCAACATTTATTTCTGATGATAAACTTAACATGAGTTTATTTTTTGGCTGAGGGCTTTCAACTGATGCATCTGCACATATACTCTTAATGTAGCTGATTAAATCAAGCGGTTCAATATCTTTTAAAAGATATCCATTTGCTCCGAACCTAAACGCTTCTACAACATCAATTTCCAAATCTGACTCGGTGAAGATAACGACCTTGCTTTTTATTTTCTTTGCTCTGATTCTCTTCAGCGTTTCTAATCCATTAAGCACTGGCATTTGAAGGTCAAGCAATATTAAATCTGGTTCATATTCTACTGCCAGATCTAATCCTTCTTTACCATTGCCAGCCTCTGCAATTACCTTCATAAGGTGATCTGTTGAGAGTGTAGCTTTGACTCCTGCCCGCAATATAGCGTGGTCATCTACAAGCAATACTTTTAATGCTTGCATTTCTTCGATTGAAACTTTGTTATCCATAACTACATTCTCAATACCATGCTAGCGTCACATTACACCATACGTGCATAAAAAACACTATAAATCAACACGTTAACCAATATGCAGGATGCAACTCTATAATGGCCCATAGCTATGTATCTTTATCATTTTAACCCCAGTCGTTTGGCTAGACGATGTAAGTTACCACAATCAATGTCTAAGGCTCGTGCTGTTGCAGCCCAATTATCATTATGATCTGCTAGTACCTTTTTAATTAACGCAGACTGAAATGCATCAGTTGATGCTCTCAAACCCATTTGGTTACTAGCGAAGTCATCCATATTTTCGGTAGGACTTATGCCAGATTGAGGCATTGGTGGTATAGCTATACTGAAATGATGGGTTGCAAGCGTCAGAACCGGACTTCGTTGCTCTGCTCTAGCCAATACGGCACCACGATGAATGGCATGCTCCAGTTCGCGCACATTACCAGGCCAGTCATAGCCCTTCAAAAGATGCAGTGCTTGAGGTTGGATCCGCAGTTGCTCTAACCCCATACTCACTCGACAGCACTCGCAAAAGTAACCAGCCAGCAAGGAGATATCATCCTCTCTGTCTCTCAAGGCTGGTACATGTATAGGGAAAACACTCAGGCGATGATAGAGGTCTGCTCGAAACTCGCCATCGATGACCGCTTTCTTCAAGTCTCGATTCGTTGCAGCAAGCACACGTACATTGACTTTTAGTGGAGTGTCATCACCAATCCGCTGCAAGTCTCCATATTGAATGACACGTAGCAATTTTGCCTGCAATGATAAGGATAATTCACCAATTTCATCCAGGAACAATGTGCCCTTATCCGCTAGTTCAAATTTACCCGCACGGTTATGAATAGCGCCTGTAAACGCTCCCTTCACATGTCCAAATAGTTCACTCTCTGCTACGGATTCCGGTAGAGCTGCGCAATTGAGATATACCAATTTGCGATCTGCACGTGGCGAGCCAAGATGTACAGCTTTTGCTATTAACTCCTTACCTACACCCGTTTCGCCCAAAATCAGGACGTTTAAATCAGTATTAGCAACTATATCTACCTCATGCTTTAGCTGCTGCATCGCCTGAGAATGCCCGATTATCTCGAACCTATCTGCACCTGTTGGTGTTGAAGGTATTAATGGCTCACTGCTCTGGCGAGCTAAACGCTCTAGTAGTAATGAGTTACTTAACGCCGCTGCCGCTAGCGCACCAACTAAACGCAACTCTTCATCGCTAATGTCATCAAACTGGGCAGGATTCATTCCATCGATGGTCAATGCACCAATCAAGACTTGATCGGAGAACAAAGGTAAACCAACACAAGCATGCACCTTAAATTCTGCATGATCAGGGATCAAGCCATCATAGGGGTCTGGCAAGTTACTATCTGCCGGAAAGCGTACTACGTCACCAGCACGAGCAATTGCCTCCATGCGTGGGTGCTCCTTGATGGCGAAACGGCGTCCTAATACGTCCTGCATTAAGCCATCGATGGCGAGCGGGATGAACTGGCCTCCTTCGTACCGTAGCAAGGCTGACGCATCTGAGTTCAGTAGGCTGCGAATACTCTGGATAAGGCGGTGGAATCTGTCTTGATGTGAAATCCCCAGCTGTATGTCTATAGCAATACGAGCCAAACTGTCTGTCGAAATCATCGTTAGTGTCCAAATGACATTAATGCTGTCATTTAAACAATATCAACGCTATGTCATTTTAACAAATCAATAAATTAAATCTCATAAAAACAATAAGTTATGGGTTGGCATGTTAGCTGCAATAGTTGATATCAAGAAATACCAACTATTACATACTGAGGAATTGCCAGATGACCATTCATGTCAAAAACAACATTCACTGGGTCGGCCAACGGGACTGGGAAGTTCGAGATTTTCATGGTACTGAGTACAAGACAAACAAGGGGACGAGCTACAACAGCTATCTCATCCGTGAAGGGAAGAACGTGCTGATTGATACAGTCGATCATAAGTTCAGCCGAGAGTTCGTTCAAAACCTTGCAGCAGAGATCGACCTTAACCTTATCGATTATGTGGTGATCAACCATGCTGAGGAAGATCACGCAGGGGCACTGACCGAATTGATGGCTCGTATCCCAGGCACTCCGATTTACTGCACTCACAACGCTATCGACTCAATCACGGGACACCATCATCATCCTGAATGGAACTTCCATCCAGTCAAAACAGGCGACAGTCTCGACATCGGTAATGGCAAGCAGCTGGTGTTCATTGAAACACCTATGCTGCACTGGCCCGACAGCATGATGACCTACATGACTGAGGACGCAGTGTTGTTTTCTAACGATGCCTTCGGTCAACACTATTGTGATGAGCATCTGTTCAATGACGAAGTAGATCAAACCGAATTGATGGAGCAGTGCCAACGGTACTACGCAAATATCCTCACCCCATTCAGCCCACTTGTGACAGCTAAAATCAAAGAGGTGCTTGGATTCAACCTGCCAGTAAGCATGGTGGCAACCTCCCACGGTATTGTCTGGCGTGAGGATCCGACCCAAATTATTCTCAAGTATCTGGAGTGGGCAGACCACTACCAAGAAGATCGTATCACCCTGTTCTATGACTCGATGTCAAACAACACCCGTATGATGGCCGATGCCATCGCACAGGGTATTCACGAAGTTGACCCTGGGGTCGCAGTCAAGATCTACAACGTAGCCCGCCACGATAAGAACGAGATCCTGACACAAGTGTTCCGCTCCAAGGGAATACTCGTGGGCTCATCCACAATGAACAACGTCATGATGCCTAAGGTGGCAGGCATGCTGGAGGAGATAACTGGCCTGCGCTTTAGAAACAAGCGTGCTTCTGCATTCGGCAGTTACGGCTGGACTGGTGGTGCAGTAGATCGTATCCAGACCCGATTGATGGATGCAGGCTTTGATATCAGCATTTCTCTGAAAGCCAAATGGCGACCAGATGGTTCTGCACTGGCAGAGTGCCGAGAGCATGGACGCCAGCTCGCTCGTCAATGGGCGTTACATCCTATTGAGGTGCCTCGCCCAGAAAAAGCAGCCCATCAAGTGCCATTCACTGTTGATATCTCCCCTGTAGAGGAGACCACCCAGTCAGTTGTAGCCGGAGTAGACGATGAGCAAGCAATGCTTTGCACAGTCTGCCAGTGGGTTTATGACCCCGCCTTAGGTGAACCGGATCAATTGGTTGCGGTTGGCACTCCCTGGAGCCTTGTACCGGAGAGTTTCCTTTGCCCTGGTTGCGGCATCGGCAAGGAGGTATTCGAACCATGCGCAGTGGAGGCATGTGTATGAGCGCATTAAATGAGCATTATGCTGGTTCCAGCCAGGATATAGTCATCATCGGTAGCGGCTTTGCCGCTCAGCAGTTGGTAAAAAGCTTGCGTAAATTAGATGGTGAAAGACCGATCCGTCTTATTACCGCTGATAATGGCAATGAATATAACAAACCGGACTTGAGTCATGTGGTCAGTCGTGGTTACACCGCCAGCGCAATGACAAAGTTGACGGGGGCTCAATTTGCTGAACAGCAACGTATCATTCTGTCACCTAATACGATTGTGCATAGCATTAGTCCGAATAACAAAATGGTACACACAAATAATGGCGATTTTTCTTATGGCCAGCTAGTGCTGGCAACTGGGGCCAGTTCTATACTGCCTCCCGTTCCCAACTCGGATAAAATGGTAACCCTCAATAGCCAAAATGATTATGCCAATGCCGAACAATTAATTAAGAATGCAAAACGCATTATGGTACTCGGAGCAGGTTTGATCGGCTGTGAGTTGGCTATGGATATGGTGGGCCAAGACCGAATTGTGACGCTTGTAGATCTGGCGGACAGCCCCCTAAGTACATTAATGCCAGCTGCATTGAGTCAACCGTTACTGCAAGCCTTACGGGAGCAGGGGGTTGACCTAAAACTTGGTCGAGGTATCAAGTCGATACAAAGAGGAGATGCCAACGAATCCTTTACGATAGAGCTCACTGACAGCAGTTTCAGTGAACAGGATCTTGTCATTTCAGCTATAGGTCTACAACCGAATCTATCCTTAGCGATGAATGCGGGACTGGCTGTAAGGCGTGGAATTGTAGTGGATGAATACCTGAGAACATCGAGTGAGCACATTTATGCGCTTGGTGATTGCGTTGAGTGGAAAGGTGAATTACGCCCCTTTTTGCAGCCAATTGTTCTCGGTGCCAATGCATTATCTAAAACTCTGATTGGTAAGCCAACACCACTAACGCTTCCTCCAATGCTAGTGAAGGTAAAAACACTTCAATATCCTTTGCAGTTAGCTGGTAGAACAAAAGGTACAGACCTTTCATGGCAGTTTAAGTGGAATAAAAATGGAATGGTCGCAGAAGCTCGCAGCGAGGATGGTGAAATGTGCGGCTTTGTCGTAGGTGGAGACCAAATGGGAGCTGCATTCCCACTTCTACGCCTTCTTTCTAGATGAATAATTGCTGGCTGAGCATATGCTCAGCCTTACTTAATTTCATAGATTATTAAGGATAAAACATGTCGCTACTGCATAGTATACCAGCTCATTGGGTTGTTCGCCGTTCAACCCCATTCTTTACAAATGAAAACGTACCACAGGCTCTATTAACCCATCACAATACAGCTGCTGGCGTATTCGGTCAGTTATGTGTAATGGAGGGGACGGTAACATATTACGGTTTTGCTGATGAAACAGCGGAGATACCTGAAATTACGCTTGTAATCCGAGCCGGAGAGTTTGCAACCAGCCCACCTCAGTATTGGCACAGGGTTGAACTGTCTGAAGATGCTAGATTCAATATCCATTTTTGGGCTGAAAACGTAAGCTCAGACACCCCACTCATTAAGACAAGAGAATAAATTACAATCTTATCATCGCCACAAACTAGGCCAACTGCCCATCCAGATCAAAATGAATAACTGTAATGTTGTTTATGATTGGCTGTTTTTGCGATGGGAGTTGGCTAGATGAGTGGGATTGAAACCATAACCATGCTGAGTGGCTTGGTGTATCTGTTGTTGTTCCAGTGGCATGAGCGTTCAGGCTGGTCTTGGCAGCTGTTCCTGATGCTAACCGCTGCTGTATGGTTGACGGTAGCAGCTAAGCCACCACTAAGTAGTTTAATCGTGTTTGCTGTCGCTATTGGCATGCTTTATAGATATAAATTAATATCCGCATTTTATGATTCAAGTGATCAACAACTTCGTAGTTTAGTTAGATATTTCTTAGTTATATCGTGGGGATTTGTAACAATACAGTATGGCGTTTATATTTTTCAACTCCACCAGGGTGACCTACCTTGGCTGTCTAGACCTGATATCGTAGATGGCTTTCTACCTATAGCGGGCGGTCTTGGCTTGCGAGCGTTGTTGAGTTTGGGCATTACTGATTACCACCACCCAGCTGCAACAATCACAGTCATGGTTATTTCCTTATCTGGACTCATTTTAGGTCGTGCCTTCTGCTCATGGTTTTGCCCTCTTGGGGTTGTCGGTGAATGGCTGCATCATTTTCGAAATTTGCTGCTACCAGGTGAGTGGGCTCCGCCAAAATGGTTAGACCTACTGCTCAAGTCTCAGAAATTTCTAGTTCTATCATTTCTGATGTTCATAGTTATTCTTGCTGTTCCAAATGTCGCACTGCCAGGGTACTTGATGAGTCAGTTTCACCAAGCTGCTGACATGAAAATGGGAGCCTTCTTTTTCAACTTGAACTTCATATCAGGTATTTTTGTTGTCTGGGTATTAAGTGTCACGATGCTTTTCAAGCAAGGTTTCTGTAGATACCTATGCCCTTATGGTGGATGGCTTTCCTTGTTGGGGCTTCTGACACCATTACGTATTCGCAGGTCTTCCAGCAGCTGTTTACGAAGCAAGGGATACGATTGTGATAAATGCAGTAGAGCATGTCCATCAAGGATACAGGTTCATGAACTTATATCAGTCAGAAATATTGAGTGTACAAACTGTTTAACTTGTATCTCTGCATGCCCAAAACAAGCTAATGCGATTCATTTTGGTACTGCGAATAAAATGGTTTCAGCAAAAAATCTGCTTACAATGTTGTGTGTTTTACTTCTCTTAATGCCATTGTTTGCTCATATTGTTTTCGATTTTTGGACAAGCAACACACCATTAGAACAACGCCGTTATCTATTGGATATTCTGCCGAGTCTTTCACATTAGAGTTGATGTCTTATCTCACAAAAGCATAAATAATCAACATTGATGAAATAAGGTGTATCCAGGTTAGGTTGCGATAGTTGGTATATGAACTTAGATAGCGTTAGGGTATATGTATTCAATGGATAGAATCACTATATACCTAACGCATATCATGGTTAGGTAAGTTACGCCACATATAGTTCTCGTTAATATATGCTGGATTTGATTTTAGTTTTGATAGTGCTTCATTGATATCAGATATGACTTTATCACCCCACTCGGTTTTCGGTGCGGCAACATAAGTTGATATTTCTTTTGGCTGTCCAGCTATCGGAAGAACTTTGAACTTCCCTAGATAAGCCTTTTTATTTAAATCAGATACTGTTGATGAGCCATACCCAAACTTACGTTCTGTGTAATAGATAATTTCCTCTGGGTATGCAATGGTAAAACCATTTACATCTTTTAATAGCATATCCAGGACATTACCCATCGGAGCATTGAGCGAGTAGTTAACTCTCTTATTTGTTTTATCTTTAATTGCGAGGTCAAATTTACTTCCATAAGAACGAGATGCTATGAAATAGCCAAGTTTATCCTTCGATTGAATCAACCGAAGCAAATCAACACCGTCTCCATCAATTATATACTGCTTATAAGTGTTAAGCTCACTGGATGGTATGATTACATGTGGTGCAGTTGATAGTGTTTTATGAAAAGTAGAAAATGTTTGATACTTCTCTCTTTCAGGCGTTTTTAGCATGTTGCCACAGACAACTTTTTTCCCTTGCTGCATCATCCGTTGAATTCTGGCAATATTCGCCCATATTATTACATGGTTATACTGAGGTAATTCAGCTCTTATCATTGCGTCAGTAACATCAACCACACCTCTACCTGAATAGCTGCCATCTTTTATATAAAGTGGAGGAATGTCATACTGAGCCCAATGTATGGTCTCTTTTGCAGTTACATCGACAGATATAATAAAAGATATGAGTATTAGAAGAATCCTTTTCATGACTATTTCACCTCTCTATTATTTTGATAAATAACCATAGTGCGGCGATTAGTCAGCAACACTAACATCTTCACAAGAAAAGATTGGCATGCGTATGTGCTTTTGTAAACCTACTAACGCAGAAATTCCTAGTTTGCTGTATCTTCAAGGATCGTGCTGAACGTTGATACGCCGAACTCTCCCGCTTGTCGCCATACACGGCAGCATGGGGCTTGATTGTTGCTGTCCCATAGAGCCCATAGAGCCCATAGAGCTTGTACGCTATGTGGCGTGCTCTTGAGATCAAGTGCTGTCAGTCAATGGTTAGATAAAAAATGGTTTTCAGGTGAGAACCACACCTACACAATCAGTATTTGAAAATCATGGAATTTTGATATATGAACTATATTTTCGCCTTAAATCATCAATATCTTTTTTTGCTTTCCTTTCTTTTTCCTCTAGTGCTTTTATCTCATTTGATTTTTCTTTCAACAACTGCTCAAACATTACTTTAGCCAGCTCTCTTGCTTTAATATCAATGATGCTTGCCAAGTCTTTTGATTTTTCTGTTAGAGCCTCTTCTCGTTCTTGCAGCGAGATGATGCTATCATTTAAATTCTTCTGTATTAGGTCTAAGGAGGCTGAACGCCTACGTATTTCGACTTCACCAGCATCAAGCTGAGCCTCTTTAGCTTTAATTGTTCTATTTATATCATCAACCTGTGAATAAAACTCTGCCTTAAGTTCATCTAAATTAAGAAGGTCGCGTAGTAAGTCTTGCTTTTGATCAACTTCATCTTGTATATGATAGAGACG
The DNA here is from genome assembly GCF_049175515.1 of Aeromonas sp. 600479. Taxonomy (NCBI): domain Bacteria; kingdom Pseudomonadati; phylum Pseudomonadota; class Gammaproteobacteria; order Aeromonadales; family Aeromonadaceae; genus Aeromonas; species Aeromonas sp. 600479. The sequence continues at coordinate 189,654 of NZ_JAAKVF010000004.1, read as the reverse complement.
GTCTTTCAATTCCATTTCAAAGCTTCTGTATTGGTCTTCCAATAGGATTATCTTTTCCTGTGCCTCTAAAATGGACGACTCTTTTTCTTTTAATACTCTCTCCCATCTTTTTAAAATTGCGTTAGCCTTGCCTTCTGCATGCCGAGACTGTTGAATCACTCTTTGCATATCGCTTAGTTCTGATTCGCGCGTATTTTTTATCGCTTCGAATTCTGCATTAAGTTTTTTAACCTCTGTCTGGTGCTTTGAACTCAAAGATGAATACTGATGCTGTAAAGATAATAATTGTTGTCTATTATGGGAGTAAATCATTTCGGAGAAGTTGCCTACAGGGGCTACAGACACCCATTTTTTGGAGCATTTTTTTAGATAATCTCTTATCTCTTCTTTTGATATTATCTCTCCTTTAACACGAAATCCACTCAGGTCAAGTTCAATGCAGGTTGCATTCACCCTCTTTAATTCTTTAACTTTCCCTCGATCACAAAAGTGCGTAACTGCAATTTCGATGAGAACCTTCTCTCCCTCGATGAACCCAATAACATCAGGTATAACTCTGCCCTCATAGACCTCACATACCATCTCATCAAAAACTATGTTTTTATGGATTGGGTTTATAGTTCCAATCGGCAGTATCAACTGCCTATCCGTTGCTAAAACCTCTTTAGCCAAGATGTGTATTTCGGTTTCTGGCTTCCAGGTACAGGAATTCTGCTCGATTGAGTTAGGCTCATGAGCAAAATAATGGGCTTTAACTTGCCCTTTCATAGCCCAGACAGCGCCCTGACAACCAATGCATGTGCAATTGCATGCTTTTCCACTAACAACGTATTTGACATCAACGATATGGCCGTTGTCATCAAGAGCACGAGTCATCAGGATTCTTGCCATATCTATCCAACCCATAAATGAATTATGTAATAGAACGCATCATTTTATTTAGTTCATTTAGTTCATTTAGATGCTTTCACTACATGAGTAACTACAACATTTTTATGAAAAATCATATGGTTACAGTTAATTACTTTGAACTTCATCAAGTTCCAATTGGATTTAGAGATATGACCACTCCCCAGGCGAGCTCATTGGGCTTTAGAGGATGCGTAGGAGTTGGCTGACAACATGGAAGGAAGGTGGAAGAGCAGGCCGTTACAGCATGTTGGAGAAGGCTTGAGATTGATTCCAATGGCAGTGCGCACGAAAGTGGCGTAAATAAGACACCGATTATAGGTCGGTGTCAGGTGATAACTAGATTTGTACAACCTGTGTCATCAGCAAGTTCAGAGGGCTGGCCAGACGTTTCAGGTTTTAAGCGCTTTTCATTACAACCCAGTATTCATGACCAATTGAACTATGGGAATGAATATGAGGAGACAATGGAAATGCAATGTCGTTCATTGTGCTCATATAGGATATTTCGCACTCAGGGCTGGGTATTGACTGACGCTTCAGAATGTAATCTTGATGCAGTGCAAGGTGAAGTACACCCCTTGAGTCAGCTCCATTCGGCAGTATCGTCACTGATTTATCTTTCAGTTGAGCTATAGGTAGTTCGTCATGAGTTACTTGATGAACATAGCGTAGATATGCTTGTTCGACTCTGTGAAAGCCAGTATCGACCATGCGAATACCATCAGGTTCTAACCAACGTTCAACCTCGCCTGTAGGGTGTTTAAGATAAGCTGCTCGTGTGAAGAATGAACGCCCATTCTTGATCACTTTCAAGTCTTTAGGAATGTTATCTTGGTTAATCACACCAATCGGGAAGTACGTATTCGTGAGAGCATTTGTTGATGTATCAATGGACGATAGTGCTGCGATCTGGATACCTAGGCCGTGTGCCCGCTGTTGTGTATCAGCAAGCAGACACAACTGTTTGGTACAACCAGCAAGATCATCAAATAGCTTACCAACGCCTACACCAGGATACACGAATAATAGCGTGAACGGTTTAGTATGTTGGTCTAGAGGGAGCCCAGATTGGGATAATAATTCGTAGAATTCCTTTCTGTAAGACATAATATATATCACATTATTTTCGGTAGTGAGTTAGTAACTACCACATGATTGTTATTTGGAGGTGGTGATGGCTTGCAGTAAGCCGTTAGCATATTGAGTTGCAATTAGGTAGCAGATCGCGACACATAATCAACCATCCTTCTCGGCCAAGTGATGGCAGCCACCTGTGGACGGCAATAGAATATTCATTGTTCATGTTAAGAAATATTTTTTTGTTACAGTTTTATGGCAATGTCACTGCAATCACGCATTGGTGTCAATAGCTTACTATCTGTAGTCATATAAATCAAAATTGATTAATATGGTTATTCTCGTTTGAGTTTGGTTAATTGTTTGGCGATTTGAAGCATTCTTGACGTTTTCCCCTACGAACTTGATTTTTTATAGCGGATAAATTTTATGCAAATAATTCATATTTAATGCATGATTAGTTGCATGGGGCTTACAAGCATTTATGGTTGAAGTGACTCCAGCCATCAGAACTATGCAATAATCAATAGCTGGCTCGACAGGTTGCTTGGTTGCAAAGGGGTAGCGATTAGTCCCTCCCAGGTGAGCTCATTGGAGGATGTGCTGGAGCTGGCTGGTAATCAGGGAGGGGAGATAGGTGCAATACGATGAAAGGGTCTGAAATTGATGCCAAAGGAAGGGCGCACGAAAGTAGCGTAAACAAGACACCGGTTTAAGACCGGTGTCAGGTGATAACTAGATCTGTACACGCCTTTCTAGTCTCCTTATCTCTTGACTAAAAATGAACCCAGCAAGGCTATCACTAGGGGAGCCAGGTACTACGATAAATAAACCACAGTTTGGTGGATATAGCAGGCCATGTTTTTTACCTCGTTTGTATCTCCAGTTTCGTCTGATATATTCCCGCACAATATCATTTATTTCTTTAGAAGCTGAATATTTCATGATTCCTCCAGCGAGGATGAGTTAGTTAAATCTATAACTGTTTCTCCAAACTTGGTTATTTCCTGAAAGTGAAGGATTATCTGCTCATCATCAGAAGCAAAATCTTCTGATGCCCATACCCACTGTAATTGTCTTGTTATATCATTAGCTGCATCTTCTATGCCTTTTTTAGACCACGGTGCAGCTCGATAGCTACCATCAGGCATTAGTTCAACTAACGAAATAGTGTAACTTAGATTGTAAAAGCCAAGTTTTCTACGTTTTTCCGCAGATAACCTCCACGTGTCACAGGTTAAATTAATTCTTCCATTATTCGCACTGACCTTCCATGAGACCTCAGGTAGTTGATGAAGATGAGTACGCAATCCCTCTGCTAGACCACTAGTAAGCTTATTAACTATCCAGGCATGAGATCTACCACTAACTATAAACCTGTTAAATACCGAATCTTCTTGGTCAGTAAACCAACCTTCGGAATATGCAATCCTGCTCTTAGCATGATCAGTTATCTCAATGATTTTCAGTCTTAAATTTGTTATGTCTGATGGATAATTAAAATCATCATTTAAGGTTACAAAATTTGCTTCATCAAATGCTATTCGGTCTAGCTCAGACAACATCCATTTATCTGCTTCACTAGGTGACACCCATTTTAATCCATCAGGCTTAGGTAACGTCCTTGAAAAAATGAAAGTGGTTTTATGGAAGTCACTCATTCTGGGGTGGATAAGATCTACATGTATCCAGGGATATGCATGCTTAATGCTGATATGCATATCCTCTGTATAGTAATGACTCACCTTCTTGATGACATCTTGTACCTCCCACATAATCTCACTAAGGCCATACTCCAAACTTGTACTTATTGAGTCCATTACAGTCTTACGGATAAACCAGTGACCATGTACATTAGCAGGATTTAGAATTTGCTCGCTACTCCAACCTGTAATATCTCGAAGTTTTATTAACTCGTCAGGTTGTCCAATCAATTGAGCCAGTTCTATTTTGATGCCAAGATCTTTTGCATAACCATGGATGTCTTCGTCTATATCGGGACATTCACTATTATATTGTCTTTGCCACTCAGAGAACTCAGTGTTAAGCGCTAGGTTATTGCCGAGTTCCAGCTGTGCTTTTAGTTGTTTGACTAATTTATCTATATAGTGATAAGACTCAGGAGTATCTTTTCCTTGTAATACCTCTACGGTTGTTTCAAGCACTTGAGCTAGAGCAATTGCCAAAGCCTTGCTGGTATGTCCGTTCTTTTCTACTCGTTGGTAATGACCAATGAGGGTTTTTGGAGCGGCCTCTGGAGAGCGTCCCAAAATCTTGTAAGCCTTACTCATCAACACTTCTTGGGTCAGGCCTGATTCAACGCGCAGACCCTTCAGCCTTTCAGGATTGATGACAAACGATGTTCTTCCCATATGAATGCGCTCCTAAGTGACGATGCACATATCATGTCGGAAAGAATAAATGTTTCATAGACATCATAAATACCACATATATTCTCTGGTATGCCGAACAACAGGGTTCATTGGGTCATACGCTTGGTCTTGAGCTTCGAGTTGCGTAGGGGACGGGAGAAAGGAAGGTTGCAGCGATAGCGACATCAGCTGCAATCGTCATTACTTGCCGTGAACGATAGAGCTTTACCGCACCCTGGGTGGTGGGCGGCAAGAGGTTTAAGATCAAGCAACGTTTGGCTGAAGGTTACGAACCTTGTGTTTGTCTGCTTTCCTTAACCTTTACTGAACTGGACACCTGTCCCTCAAATTTTTTCAAAAATCCATCTACATTCAGACCTGCAAAAAATGATAGGACATATAGTAATTTCTCTGGATGCTCAGCTGAAGGCGAACCTACAGCTACAAGACCAGCAGAGATAATCAAATAAGTGGCGAAACCCATCAGGCCTGAAGCAAATGGTCGGAATAAATACCAAACAACCCAGACCTCATCCCATTGCTTTCTGACACTATAATTCAAATACACCGCCCGCAAGCAATACAGTACGCCCCCACTAACTGCTACCAACACGCACTCGATAACTTGCTTAATCGACACAACCCAAGGAGGGGGGGCATTAGTTGTGACCATGTACCAGTACCCAATGGAAGGCATTAGTAGCAAAAGAAGATAGATGCCAACAGCGATAGCACAGAAAAAATCTCTTTTTGTGTAGGCTTTCGGTTGTATGGGCAGCTCTTTTCTGGTGTTTAGCTGCTCTTGTATAATTTCATTTTGCATTAAATCGATATTCCTTTTTACCGTCGGTTAAAGCGACATAACTTTGTTCGATCCCCGCAGTTCCAAGAATCAGCATGATGAAATAATTAAGCTGATGTTCAGATTCTAGAAAGGTACTTCGGATCGATTGGGTGTCATCCCAAGAAGGGGTTGGATTACAACAAGGGTGAGTATGCCAATCACCGAGGTAGTGTAATCCCATTTTGAATCTCTCCTGTATTGTTTTGTTGGCTTCTCGCTTATTCCATGAAAAGCCAAAGCGAGACCTCTTGTCAGCGCTGCTGGGGGAGGATACAGATAAGACCGTCACCACACCGGAATCGATTTCTCCAAACAGAAAACCACCTGCTTCATCTTTTGTACCAGTTTGTTTGTGCTGGTATAATTGGTTGATCGCGTTTTCCGAAAAATTCACTGATAGCCCATGTAAAGAGAGGGATGTGAACTCAACAGACGCAGCCTGACTAGATAACGCTGAGGATTCTAGAGCCATCGCCAATCTCTCCATACTTTTCTTCCCAACCTGGATTCCATGTGCCATCTACTGATTGCAGAAGCTTTCGGCTCCCTACCCATACACGATAGCAATCTTTATAAATGCCTTCACAAGCAAGCTCAGTGACAGTTTCAGCTATCATGCTATGCCCGAAGCTAAGTTCTACACCGCCGTATGGCTGGAATACGCCACCACAAAAATGTGTTTTCTTTGTGGTTTGATGGTCAAACTTGGCGCAGCTTTCTTGGAGTTTCCCTGTGTTATCAAATAGAGACCCATAGCTAAAGCTACCGGCCATATTTACATAGCAATGGGTAGCTACAGCATGTGCTTCGGTAAAACAGAAGACAACACTACATAATAGTCTGTCATTTTCTATCATTTCCTGTATGGCTTTATCTGATGCCCATTCTGCTGTTGCACTTATGACCAAATCACATTTTGTTGTAAGTGCTTCTATAGCTTTCTCGTCGTCAAACCATTTACGACACCCTGCATACAAAACATTTACCCATGGGTAGTTCTTCTGAATATAACTTTTGCAAGCTTCCGCCTTATTGGTGCCTATGTAGTTCATGCCAAGAAGGTGTCTGCCGACATTTGCAGCTTCAAGTGAGTCACCATCACATAAAACAAACTGACTGAACCCAGCTTTAATAAGTAGAGGGATAAGACTTGAACCTACAGAGCCAAGCCCGATAATACCAATAGTAGTTCCACTGGTTATTGGGAGGCATGGGTTCGAGTCTCTACCTAGAACCCATGATGGGTCTCTGCGTTCTACGTCTATTCCACGGATAGCAATTTGCGAACATCTAGCTTTTAGGTATTGTAAAGGGATACGGTTATCTCTAAAACCATTTCCAGCTTTTGCTTTGGGCAGATTTTCTTGTCCGGCATGACCTCTTGTACTAATGCCACCCACGCACCTCATCGCAGTAATAATTGCACCGTTGACTGTATTGGTTTGTACTAAGAATGCATGATTATTGAGACTAGAACCCAAGATACATGCGATTGCAGCTAACGCTTGGTCGTGATTGACACATTGGGCTTCCAGTATCGACAAAATATTACCAAGTGTCGTTGGATATTCCGATGGCCGCCAAGCTTCAGTCAGATTAATAAGGAGTGTGGTAGAACAGTGTTTGTGGCTCGGCTTGAGGCCAATATTTTTCAGCCAAGCATTGAGCTCATCTTTGGTGTCAGCAAATATGACTCCTTTGGTGCTGTCATAAGCTACATGAATCTGTCGAGATGTAAGGATCTTGACGTTACATAAACTGGTAGCCTTCTGTTCCTTTGGTGAGGGGGTATAAGAACGAGCCCAGTAACTTAACAAACCAGTGTAGAAGTCCTCATCGAGTTCACCTGAGATTGTTTTTTCTACCAAAGAGTGACTGTCGTTGATTAGGTGTTCAACATAAGCAATGTCTTGCGGGTCAAAGGAAACCTCATCCCCCCATACACAAAGCCTACCTTCCTCTTCAACATGAGGGTACTTTAAGACTTCCAGTATGGGGTGAGTATAGATGTGCGGAACACGGAAGGGAAAAGTAGGTATAGCCGCAACAATCAATTGAATCTCATTACCACAGTCTGGGTGCCTGATGTCAGTTTGGATACGCCAACTGGCTGCATAGGGGCTTGAGGTAATCCCCAAGCCCCGCAACTCTCCTTCAGATAGTCGCTCAGCCGAATACCTGTCAGAAAGGTACTCGCTTAGTACCTCAATTGAGGTCAGCTGAACATTAGGCATACGTACTTTTTCCGCTCTTAGAAACCGCTGCGGGGTTAGCAACCGTCGAGAAGTCACGCTTTTGTGTTTTTTTTGTTTTCTTTGGCTTGCCTTCAGTGAAAGTGATCATGAGTGAATTCGGATTGCCATCAGCATCCTCACCTTGCTCCACTACGGCCAAAAACTCGCCTCCTTTTTTGTCCTTGAGAATTTTTTCGTATTCATCCCTAGCACGTTGTGATGGAGGTGTCTTTTCACCAAATTCTTGGCTGCTACATAGAATTAATGCGCTTGGGTTTGCGAAGCTCAAGGCAGCATGGGCGGACTCATTCAGTTGAGGATCTTCGCATTGCGATTCGCTGTCATTAGAGAGTGAGCGCCAAGAGCAGTGGTGTGGAGCCAGAAGAACATCATAGGCAAGCTCATCAAGTTGACCCGTAGCCTTCAGCTTGTCATGAAGAACTTCCCAGCACTTAACTTCTGCATCGCCGCCGATGAGAACTGAGTGCGTGTGGGTGATATTGCAAGCAAGTTCGTCATTGTAGATAGTATTAGTCAAGTCAAAGCGGATGATTGCGCTGGAATTGTTCTTTGTAAGCTCTTCTTCGTCTTCGGCAACCTCCTGTTTATCGGCAGGAGCAAGCAAGAAAGCATTAAGAGAGTTGTCATCTATACCGGACATATCACCGAACAATGTATAAAGATCGGCAACAATGGGCTGGATATCATCTGTTTTGCCATCTTCATCTGAAGAAAGGATGATAATACGATTGCCAGCATCGCCAATGTGCTTGCTATCCCGATAGAGTTGAACTCGACGCTTAGCTTCTGTATTGAATACTCGGGCATCATCACAAAGAGGGTTGTTGCCATCTGCCCCTTTTGCTGTCGCTCGGCGGAATACACGAGGTGATGACCAAATTTCGTTGATGAAAATTTTATTGGACTTATCACTCCAGCCATCTGGAACACCAGTATGGAACATGGTGTCAAATCCGGTTATGTGGTCTGCATCAGGGTGGGTAAGAACAAACACGTCCACATAGAGGCGGCCATCTTCGTCAGTGTTCAGGCGCTCTCTCAGACGATCTTCTAGGTAATCGTACTCTTTACCTGCTCTTCGATAGCAGTCAATCAAAATCTTTTTGTTATTTTTAGTGGTGATTAAGGTCATATCTCCGTTACCTACGGGGAAAACCTCTATTGACGGTGATGCCATTTGTGTGCTCCATAATGAAGATGAGTTTAGAATACATGAGCTAATTGATACACATATCAAACCACTAGTAAGAACCGAATACAACTCAACGTTGTTTATCAAAATCGAAGTCAGATCACCCTTACCCAATCCGTTGCCCCCTTTATTCACTGGCTTGAGAACAGGCATACCAAACCCTATCAACTTGTATACAACCATGACTCTAGCCAGCTGCTTTCCCGCTTGTCGCCAACGTGGCCGCATGGAGTGCTACATTGTTGCCAGTCCCATGGGGCTTGTACGCAATGTCACATGCTCTTGAGGTCAAACAACGCCTGGTGTGCAGCCAGTTGGCTTCACAAGCCCAAACCACAACTTAGATGCAGCTCCGTGTGATCGCCCTCTCATCTAGTTTTCTCTACTCATAGGTTTGTGACCAAACTACTCCTGTAATCTGTTACGATATCACTCATTTGGCTCCACAACTTGTGGGCTAGGAAATCAGTCACATCACGCATTAATTAGAGAGTTGTTAATGAATGATTCCATAGCCAAGCTATCATTTAATTTTATTGGGAAAATCCTTGGCTCAGATACTATTGTTGTGCAGGGAGATAATTTAGTATCCTCAAAAAAAGATACTATTTTAGAAAATGACTCTGCATCCGACTTCAGAAGTTTTGCAACTTTTGAACGAAAATTTCTAGGCGGGATACTTACCTATAAAATTGGAGGTAAGACTAAAAAACACAAATTTATTAGATGTACTGATTCAGATAGCTTCGTTGAGTCGCTAAACTATTTAATAGCAAAGCATATTACAACAACAATAGAGCAGAAAGTTACCGAGTTTTATAGTCTTGCTTTTGATGAGTACCCAAGAGATTCCTGGGTGAGTAATCTTGCTCAGATATGTATGTCATTGAGCCGCGACTATGAGGCCCAGAGCGAACAATGGGAAATATATTTAAATCCTGAACTAATAGAGAAGGTAAAAAATCTAATATCATATCATCCTCTTAATATTGACTACATACGCGAACAGCACGAAGAGTATCAACTTATAAAAAGAAAAGAGTTCTTTGATGTAGTAGAATCAAATCCATTAACTAATGAGCAGCGTTTGGGCGTATTACGCTCCAATGATAGGAATATGGTGCTTGCAGCAGCTGGTACTGGAAAAACATCTGTAATGGTTGCTAAGACCCTCGATTTGATAGACCGAGGATTAGCGAAGCCATCGGAGATCTTGGTTCTTGCATATAACAATGCCGCTGCAAACGAACTACGTGAACGCCTCGCAGATAAAGCTAAAAAGTCTAATATTGAGCTAGAATCGACTCCAGAGATTGCTACTTTCCATGCGTTAGGCAGGATGATTCTACGTAATTCAAACGTTGATACCAACATATCTATTTTTACTGAGGATGACGTAAAGCTAAAACTATGGGTCACCTCATGGCTTGAAGAGTATTTATCATCAGATATCGATAGGATTTATGACTTTATAAACATGTTCCCAGAACCCGTTAACCCTTTTGATTTTAAGTCAAAATCAGAATATGAAGCGTATATCAGGGACAACGAATTCAGAACCCTCAACAGTGATCTCGTTAAGGGTTACCAGGAACTCCTTATAGCAAATTTCCTTTATGAGAATGGTGTTGAGTATAAGTATGAGTCTCCATATGTGACCAAACGGCGCATTGATATTGGTTTTGACTATCGCCCAGACTTTAAAATCATAGAACCTGAACTTTATATTGAGCATTTCGGTATAGACCGTCATGGAAGAACCAGGCCAGATATAGATCGTGTTTCTTATAATCAGTCCATTAATAATAAAAGAATGCTGCATAATGAATGTGAAACTGTTTTAATTGAGACATTCCATTATGAATGGATAGAAGGTGTCTTACTGGAAAACCTCAAGAAAAAGCTGTTTGATAATGGTGTCATTCTTAATCCATTATCTCCTGATGAATTGTTCAGCAAGCTGCGTGATATGGGTCATATCACAGGCTGGGGTGAACTTTTGACAAAAGCCCTCCAATCCATTCGAGTTGAACGCCTCACGAAAGAGTCCATACAGAGTAGGTTCGATGCTACTGGAGTGCATCATTCCAAGAAGCTCTCAGAAATCTTGGATTTGCTTCATCATGCATATATCAGTGAGCTCAGAGAACAGAATGCAATTGACTTTGATGACATGATAATCAGAGCGATTCAGGAGGTGAATGCTGGCAAATATATTCCTGAATGGCGATACATACTGGTTGATGAGTTCCAGGATATATCAACAGCTCGAATGGAGTTCATTCAGACCATCATTAAAAATGGGCCACAGCCATCACTAACTGTCGTTGGTGATGATTGGCAGTCAATTTATAGATTTAATGGTGGAAAGTTAGAGCTAACAACTCGCTTTGGTGAAATCGTTGGTAGCTACACGCTTACTAAGCTACAAAAGACCTTCCGCTATAACAATAGTATTGCTGATACTGCTGGTCAGTTCATTATGGAAAATCCTGAACAGTATAAAAAGTATATAGAAACGCATACTGTGGTTGAGGATTCACAGATTTATCTGCTTGATGACAAATCCCCAGAAAAAGGAGGTTTGAATAAAAGAGTCGCTGAGGTTGTTCAAAAGATTAGAGAAAATGATGCGACTGGAAGCATCGCCGTTATTGCTCGTTATAACTATCTTTTAAATGAGGCTAAGAGTGCATTAAAACAGACTAATACTTTGCGTAATGTTAACTTCTGGAGTTTCCATAAATCTAAGGGGTTAGAGGCAGACTATGTAATTTTAATCGGCTTCTTTCAAGGAAAGATGGGATTCCCTAATGAAAATAAAGACAACCTTATAGTTGAATCCCTGCTGCCATCTCTAGACCCATATCCTCATTCTGAGGAAAGGCGTCTCCTGTATGTGGGCATTACCCGAGCAAGGAAGAAAGTATATATTATTGCCAATCCTACAGCACCATCCGATTTTGTGACGGAGTTACTCTCGCCAAAATACAAGATAAATGTTGTTTCAAAAGCATTCAGTGAGGAATCAAAAAAAAGGTTCAAGTGCCCATACTGTACAGATGGCTATCTAAGGTTGGTTAAGGGGCCGTATAGTGATTTCTATGCTTGTAGCACAGGTTTTGGCTGTCCTGTAGGAAAGGCTAGAGTGTGTGAAAAATGCCACTCACCATCAATTGATACAAGGAATGAGAGTGTTTGCAATAATTCTCTTTGTGGTTGCAAAATTAAAATATGCCCTGAGTGCGGACGACCAATGAAAATCCGTAATGGTCAGTATGGTGACTTTTGGGGATGTACTGGTTATGGGATTAAGGATGACCAGTGCAAGGTTACCATCAAGGTCAAGGCAGGCTTATGATAACTAATTACGTGAGTTAAGGTAGGGGGACATATGGATACGTATTCCGAAATCATAAATGAATTCAATAGTACGTTTTCTACCAATGCTAGCCTGTGTGAAGATTTAAAGGTTGGGTGGGATCTGGGAGATTGTAGGTCTTTTGCTTTATACCAGTTAGTAGAAGACCAACGCAGTGCCCCCTTTGGTACGGTTCTATACCACCATATCGGCAGCTACAACACTGGTGAGGTATACGAAGCAGAGGGGACAGCTGGCTTCAGGCTCAGCTCACGGCTCGATAGTATTGAAAAATTTTTCCCTTTGTCTTCAAACGAGGCGACTCGTAGATTAGATATTGGGTATCGGTCACCCTGGCTTGGCGGTAGTTGTGCATTTTCCTCTATTCCATTTAAACGGTGGTGGGTTAATTCATTTAAAACATTGTGTGCAAATGCTCCTGCCCAGGCTGAGCTGGTTAACTCATTCTTGACGCGAGAGATAGAGGTTCTTGCAGAGGCTGCCAGGAATAAAGGCCATAGAAGTGGCTGGGTTTACAATAGGTTCATTGATAAACTTGAGTATCTCTCGATGCGAGTGAATCATGAATTTCTTGACTCAACACAATATTTATTTAAGCCTGTGCTGTTTTTTAATGAGTTTTCTCATAACTTGGTTAGTTTGAATGAGCAGGAGAAAAAAGAGTTAATGAACAAGGCTAGAATAGATAGCCATTTTGATGACCTATCTAGAAAGTGGTGATCACTTAGTTGATGATGAAGGTGATTTATTTTAACGTGGTAATTAAATCACCTTGCTTATGGGTAACGTGATATTGTTATTACATGGGAGCTGTATTAAATATATGGCTTCATCTTGATTTTCCTCTATACCAGCTAAAAAACAAAGGACATCTTGATTCATCCACTACAGTGATATCTCCACGGAGAGAAATTTGGGTGATTGAGTCATTTTTTATCTCGAAACCGGAGGATGAGCGGCCTGCTTCAAACAATAACAGAATGGCTTTATAAGCCATGATCTCAGCATCAGAATATTTTGGTGTTACTCCCGATGCCGTGCGTGAGGTTATGCTATTTAATCGTTGTCGCTCTATTTCTTGATGAGCATTTTCTAGAGCAGCTTTTAGATTTTGGGATTCACTGCGCATTGCTGCTAACTCGCTGCGTAAGATTAAGTTTTCCTCGGCGAGTTGTGCCTCCTTAGAGCGTAGTTGGATTTTTATTCGCTCCTCCGTTTTATAAAATGATGCGACTAGCGTTCGGTAAGGACTGTTTTTTCGTCTTAATGTGGAGCCACTTAATAAATCTCTTCTAGGGTGGATCTCTGATGAGATATCCTGAGTTGAGTAAATCTCGTTATATCTTCTAGCTATTGCCTCTGTGAGGGCGGTTAGGGTGGGGTAGAGATCGCAATCGAGGCTTCTCAATATTTTCTCAATGCGATCTTTTCGAGTCTGAACCTTTCGCTCTTTCTCTATTAGCATTGGACTATATTTCATTCGCTCAAACAATTTTGAGTTCCTCTAGCAGGTTTATATCTAAGGTTTTCTGTTCCATACACAAATCTAGGAGCTTTTCTGGCGTCGTATTTTTTAACTCAGCTAATAAGGTCAAGTTTTGTACTACAAACCTCACAGGGTCATAATTCTGCATATTATCAAAACTAGGTAATGTCTCTCGCATAGCCATTACCTGAATTTTACCTGCGATCATGGAGGCCATGCGTTGTAAATAATTACTCTGCATTGAGGGTGCTCCATTGGTCTCCTGTAGTCGTGCAAATAGTTTATTGGATATATCGTCACTGGGGATTATCCTAAATTGTTCGATATTTTTAGCTCCTAATATCATGAATGAGCCTGGATTGTCCTCTATATGCCGTAATCTAACAAACCAACACGATGCTTTATATAAACTATTTGTTAACTGTATTCTTAGCGTATCTTGTTCTGCTTGATTAGTTGAATTCTTTAGCATTGCAGAAGCATCATTTATCTCATCTAGATTGCGTCTTATTACAGCCGAAATTGCCACTTTGTGATGCTCGGTAATACATGCTCGTGAACATTCATGACAGTTCATTCTACCATGTGTGTTAATTACTTCTTCTGGGCACTGGTTGTCATGCGGACAAATGTGAGTGTAGTTGAGAGCCAAACCACGGCCACCGGACTCTTTGAGTGCATTCAGCCCCACCTCAGAGCCTGCAAAAAATGGTGATGCATTACCATCGAGTCGAGTAACCGCATTAATGAGATCTTCTTCACGAACAACTGACTCAGTTACAGATGCTATTCTGTATTTTTCTCGAATTGGAGCCAGAACCTTATCTGTTTCAATGTCAAGTTTGGTATAAAAATTAATGGTGCCATCACTCTGTCCTGTAAACATCCTTACCGCCTCACTATCTCCAGTTGCGGCATGAATTACGGTTACAAGTTGTGTTCGCAGACTATGTATAGTTATTGCGGTTTTCTGGACGATTGGTGTGAACGGATGTGGTTCTGACTCATTACTATATTTTATTAAATAAGAAGGTGCATTGATTATTGAACCATGTTTTTTTGCGTGATCTAGGCTTCTAATCGTTGCATTTATTGGTGCGTAACTGAGTTTGCTGACAAATGGTATTCCAGTTTTTGTTAGCCAATCCTCAAACATTTTAATATAGGGAGATATAGAAAAATGATAATCTGAGTTTTTTGATGTTGACTGTAGCAGAGGGCGGAATTTTCCGTTCTTGGACTGCTCATTATCCTGATATGGGATCGGTTGTGTATATGCCTCCTCTGAGTAAAGCTGTCTAAGTGTTCTGGCAAAACGCAACATGACCATAATTTCTTCCGATATCATACTATCAAGGCCTGTTGGTTTGACCTTATCGGTTCGAATGCGGAGTGGCACTAGTCTTTCACTGATCATTCCATTGATGGGAGGTGTATAGTCAGAATCAAATGTATCAGCACATAGGTATGCAGCGTTAGAGGCTCGTTGGCCTGCATAAGCAGCTATAACCAAGATCATAACATGGTGATAGTTAGCTAACGGAACCATAGTAAGCGATTTACCCATTTTAATTTTTTTCGTTATGCCTTTACTATTGCTTGGGTATTCAATGGTTCCAATATCAAACTCCATACCACCTAGCGTAATAGTCGCTGGTATGAATATAGAGTTTGAGTCACTGTCTATAGTGTTCTGTAAATGTTCAAAATATGGAATTTTATGGATTTTATTTAATTCTAACTTCAAAACATCAACGTATTCTGACTCATCATTTTCTAGATGTTTACGTGCTCTTTTAGCGGAAATAATCAAAAGCGTTTTTGCTAGCTCCTTCAAAAAAATACGAAATATAACCCAATATCCCAAATGAAATATATCTTTGCTGCTTTTGCTTCTGGCTTTATATCCTACGTTTCGAAATGAACGGATAGGATTAGACTTTAGATTATATCCATCGATTTCATGATATTCGTCAATTATTGTTTGAAAAAATCGCCTTAATGTTGCAAGAGCTTCTCTTATCGTGTTTCGCTCATTAAAATCCGTATCATCATCCCTGCTATTATCTTGTACTAAAGCGTCAATGAAATCGAAAAGTGAAACAGGATATATAACATCTTTTCCGCTGGCTTCAGCGGTTTTTTTATATTGATAGTCTATAACGGGATCCACGAGAAAAAACACAGAACCTATAAACTTACTCGGGGTGTTAGGATATTCAAATAAACAGTTTTCATTTTTTTCAAAAAATTTTGGTAAATAAGAATATAAATACGAATTCAGATATTGTAGTGCTCTTGCTCGATCTTTTGATGTGTTTTTCTCAATATGAGCGACATTACAGAATGCTAGTTGAGCTCGTTTCCATAGACCATCCTCGATGTTGTTTGGAGCATATTCAGTGGTGCTTTTATTTATAGTAATATCTCCAAATTCAACAATGCCTTTGTTTACAATAGGGATTAGTACACGTTGGACGGTCGAGTTATGGCAGACTTCGCCTAATAACTTTATTTCCTCACTGCGACATACCTCTTTGTATTCAACATTTTTGTGTTGGGCATCTCTAGTGGAGAAAAGATTCTGGTCATTCAGCTTGGCTATTCGAGATTCTACAGGTCGTCTTGTAAAAAGTAACTCAACATCATTACACCACTCATGTGGAAGAACTCTGCCAACTTCTAATGCATAGCAGACCTGGCGCCATGCTATTGCGCTTGATGGCATGGCAATAGTACTCTCAATCATAAACTGAGAAAACGACTCAGGTGTCATTTGTTTATATGAGGTAATACCATTGCAGAGCATATAACGGGCAATAAAACTGACAGTTGATGTCAACGTTTTATGATTGAAATTTGTCCCTTTTAGAACTTCATTTTTAATAAATGGTCTCAGTTCTGATTTTTTATCAGGGCGTTGTGATTCAGCAATTAAGTCTATAGCAATTCTAGGAAAATAGTGAAGCCATGTCCCATTTCCTAATAGCTCATTATGAATCTTTGCGTCTCCCCAACGGATTTCAGCGGGAAGTTTGCATCCGGACTGCGCAGCATTAGCCAGCAGAGCAAAAAAAATGAAGCGAACGGTTCCCTTGGCTTTACTATCAACAGCCAAATGCATTATGGATGGAAAGATACTATCAAAATTATCCTGCCACGCTCTTGCATCCGAGATTGTTTCAAGGATTTTTGTAACAAGTGATTCATTCCACTCAATTGGAACCAAGCTTAATTGATAGGCGAACCATTTTCTGGGGTCGTAGTTACGTGCTACACCCTTAAGATATGAGAAGGCATGAAGGTCTTCTGAGATTGACTGCCCAATGTCTCTGAGATTCTTATCATCTAACATAATTAACACACCTAAAAATTAGCGCCAAAGGACTCGGCTAGCATTTTCATATCCGTGGAATTTACAATGTTGGATGTGAGTAATCTCATTGCATCCTCAGCTTGAGTCCTGACCTTCTCTATGTCCGGCACAGCATAAACTAGAGTTGATTCGATAGATGAATGTCCCATTAATCTTTGGACAGTGTGCTCATTCAGCCCATGTTTAATATTTCCATTTTCTAACTGGATAGGAAGATAATTGAGACTGTACATGCCAAAAAAATGCCGTGTTGAATGAAGACCGAAATTTTTTGGCATTGGAGTCCCTCGTACTTTGTAAACTCTCTCAAGAGCAGCTCTGAAGGGATATAACCTAGTATTATGGTCTGAAAGAACCAAAGGGCGCCCTTCGTAGGGTTTTTTAAGTACAACGAATAATAGCTGATGCCCACAGTGCAGGGGGGCTCGTTCCTCACGAAGATAACGTGGAAGAGTCTCAAAAAATATCGTACGAAAAGGTTCAATAAAAAACGTTTCTTCGGTATCACGTCCCTTGTATGCTGCTGATGAAAGTGCCTCTCCAGAAATCCTCTCAAATGTATTACCATATTCTAAGGGGCGTGTTATTGGATTGACACAACTAATCTTTTTCTCTTCTACGTTGATGTCTCTTAGCAAGAGAGCAAAGGCTTCAATACTTCTAAGACCAGTACCAAGCATCAGTGACCACAAACAGCGATCACGAAGGGTTTTAGCTGCATTGAGCAAGGGGAGGGTATCCTCAGGAGGAAGCCACTTTTCTCTACCACTTCCTTTTGCTGCGTAATGAAATACTTTCTTGTACTTCAGAAGGCTGCCTTCAGCTAAACGAGGGCCATTGCATATTACCCCAGCAAACATGGATTTTTTAAATAGCTGTTTTCTTTCATACGGAGTGACTGCTTTGCTAAGCAATGCGTCTTTAAACATTGCTTCTGGAGCCAAATTAATATTGATCAGCCCCATATCTTCCGCTGCCTGCATTTCTATGTGTTGTGTTGCTGATGCGCGGAGAAAGCCACGAACTGAAGAGATAATCCTTTCGTTTGTGTTGTTTTGAGTAGGACGCCTCTTTGTTGTAGCGGCAGCAAAGTAGGCCAGTGAGTCTTTGTTGTTTTCTGTGCCGCGAGCCAGGTAAAGCGGAAACTGCTTGATGATTTGAGTGAGTAGTGATGTTCCGGTGAGCGTGCTCTCCAGACTGGAGATTGTGCTTAGGTCACTTAAAGCCTCTAGGTACACAAAAAAGGTTTTTAAGTCTGAGGCAACGTTGACAGTTGTGCTCTTGGGGGCACTTCTAGCTAGATCGTTGACATAACAATTCAACGCTTCAATGGGCTTTCCATCGCTGTAGAAGGCGAACGATTTTTGACCAGTTGAGAGATGAAATGCAATCCTGTCCAAGCTTGTCTCCATATGCACTGAATCCCTGTACAGAATTCACCCTATACTAGTGCATACGAGTGCGCAACTACTTGTTGAGAATAAAAAAAAAGCCGCGACATTGAAATGTAGCGGCTTTCTTCTAACTTACTGAAAAGCATGGAAAATGGAGAGGATATCGGGGCTCGAACCCGAAACCTACGGCTTAGAAGGCCGTTGCTCTATCCGATTGAGCTATACCCTCAGAATCTCTTTTGCAGTGACTCTACGTATGCACTACAAATCTGTACCTTATAAGAACCTGCGACCCACGGCTTAGAAGGCCGTTGCTCTATCCGACTGAGCTAAGGGCGCTCTGTATCAACGCGTCTTGACGACAAGTCGATGAACATGGTCGGTGATAAAGGATTCGAACCTTTGACCCTCTGGTCCCAAACCAGATGCGCTACCGGACTGCGCTAATC
This sequence comes from Aeromonas sp. 600479, assembly GCF_049175515.1. NCBI lineage: Bacteria > Pseudomonadati > Pseudomonadota > Gammaproteobacteria > Aeromonadales > Aeromonadaceae > Aeromonas > Aeromonas sp. 600479. The sequence goes on along the minus strand of NZ_JAAKVF010000004.1, from coordinate 170,915 downwards.
ACCGAAAATTCCTGACCAGCATATCGACATGAGTCGTACTGGGCAACGGGCGGGCATCATAGCCAAGCGTAAGGGCCAGCGTCAACGACTTTTTCCCCCAGTAAATTCAAGTGCCTACTTATTGCCCGCTACAGGTATGGCGTGCGTCTGCCGCTAACATCCCGGCTAAAAAAATGCGACAATGCGCGGCAGTTGAACACATGGTGAGTGGAGAACGATGTCTGCCAAAATCATAGATGGAAAACAGGTTGCGCAAACGATTCGCAGCCAGGTCGCGGCGCAAGTCCAACAGCGGTTGGCGGCAGGGAAACGGGCTCCAGGGCTGGCAGTCATTCTGGTGGGGGCGGATCCCGCCTCTCAGGTTTATGTCGGCAGCAAACGTCGGGCGTGCGAGGAGGTGGGTTTTCTCTCCCGCTCCTATGATCTGAGTGCAACTGCCAGTCAGGAAGAGCTGCTGGCGCTGATCGACCAGTTGAATGCGGATAGCCACGTAGATGGCATTCTGGTTCAGCTGCCGTTGCCGGATCACTTTGATACCACTCAGGTGTTGGAGCGGATCCAGCCTGACAAGGATGTAGATGGATTCCACCCGTATAACGTCGGCCGTCTGGCCCAACGTATTCCGGCGCTGCGTCCCTGCACCCCGAAAGGGATCATGACGCTGATTGAGACTACGGGTGTTAAAACCCATGGTTTGCACGCCGTTGTGGTCGGTGCTTCCAATATCGTCGGGCGTCCCATGACCCTCGAATTGCTGTTGGCCGGCTGCACGACCACGACCTGTCACCGTTTTACCCGGGATCTGGAGGATCAGGTTCGCCGTGCAGATTTGCTGGTAGTGGCGGTCGGCAAACCCAATTTTATTCCCGGAGAGTGGATCAAGCCGGGGGCGCTGGTTATCGATGTGGGTATAAACCGTCTGGCGGATGGTTCGCTGGCCGGGGACGTGGAGTTTGAAACGGCGCGCAGTCATGCTTCATTCATCACCCCGGTTCCCGGTGGTGTTGGCCCCATGACGGTGGCCAGTCTGATGGAAAATACTCTGATAGCCTGTAATGAGTACCATGACTAAAGCGTGACAATGGTGCGTGCGTGGCTAATGCCAGGCGAGTCACATAAATGAAAATAAAAAACCGGTTGCTCAGAGAGGAACCGGTTTTTTATTTATCCAACGGGTTTTCGTTTATATATTTTGTGCTTCGTTCGGCACAATGACGGAGGCGTGATTTCCTTTCGGCCCCTGTTGCAGTTCAAAGTGGACAGCCTGACCCGCTTTCAGGGTCTTGTAGCCCTCCATTTGAATGGTGGAGTAGTGAGCAAAGATATCTTCACCACCCCCTTCCGGACAGATAAACCCAAATCCTTTTGCGTTGTTAAACCACTTAACTGTGCCGGTTGCCATACTTCTACATCCTTTTATTGATTACCCAGAAGTCGTTGAGTAACCTGCGCCAGCCCATTATAACTAGGGACATGAGCCCATAGCAGACGGGCACAGATTAGCAAGTAACCAATCTAGTCTAACTTTTGAGCGAGTCAAGGAGTTGTTAACAACTGATGTGATCTGGTTAACAAGTCTATTGACAAGCTTGTGTGAGACGGTAGTAATCTAGAGGTACCAAAGCGCGATTATGAGCAAGCAGAAAGAACTCTTTGCTAATGAAGAGATTGCAGAAGCAGAGAAAACAAAGCTGCAGCCGCCACCCATGTATAAAGTTGTGCTGAACAACGATGACTATACCCCGATGGAGTTTGTGGTGGAGGTGCTGCAAAAGTTCTTTGGTATGGATTTGGACAAGGCGACTCAGGTCATGCTGAGTGTGCATTATAGTGGTAAGGGTGTCTGCGGCATGTTTACCGCAGAGATCGCCGAAACCAAGGTTGTCCAGGTCAACACCTATGCACGTAACAACGAACATCCACTGCTATGCACTATGGAAAAGGCTTGAATCTGATGACTTGATGGCGAGTGTGACACCACATTGTAGCTGTACTAGGGGAGGTGCCTATGTTGAATAAAGATCTGGAAAAGACGCTGAACGAGGCTTTCAAACTGGCTCGTGACGAGCGCCACGAATTCATGACTGTCGAGCACCTGTTGTTAGCCCTTCTGGATAACAGCTCAGCCCATGAGGCGCTGAGCTCCTGTGGTGCCGATGTCGAGCAGATGCGCAAGGAGATCCGCGCATTCATCACTCAAACAACCCCGCTTATTCCGCGCGATGACGAAGATCGGGAAACCCAGCCGACCCTGGGCTTCCAGCGCGTACTGCAACGTGCCGTCTTCCATGTGCAATCCTCCGGCAATACCGAAGTCAGTGGTGCCAACGTACTGGTCGCCATCTTCAGCGAGCAGGAGTCTCAGGCCGCTTACTTCCTGAAAAAAGCCGAGATCAGTCGCCTCGATGTGGTGAACTTCCTCTCCCACGGGGTGCGCAAGGACAGCAAACCGGATGTCAGCAATAACAATCCGGAATCTGACGATGATGTTTCAGCGGCACAGATCGAGAGCTTTGCCACCAACCTGAACCAGCTGGTGCTGGAAGGGCGTATCGATCCGCTGATCGGTCGTGACCAGGAGCTCAATCGTACCATCCAGGTACTATGCCGCCGCCGCAAGAACAATCCGCTGCTGGTGGGTGAGGCGGGTGTTGGCAAGACTGCCATTGCGGAAGGTCTTGCTTACCGTATCGTCAAAGGCGATGTGCCTGAGGTGATTGCCGGTAGCACCATCTACTCGCTGGATATGGGCTCTCTGCTGGCAGGAACCAAATACCGCGGCGATTTCGAGAAGCGCCTCAAGGTATTGCTCAAGCAGATTGAGCGTCAGGAAGGGGCGATCCTCTTTATCGACGAGATCCACACTATCATCGGTGCAGGTGCTGCGTCAGGTGGCCAGCTGGATGCCGCAAATCTTATCAAACCGCTGCTCTCCAATGGTTTGCTCCGTTGTGTCGGCTCCACTACCTATCAGGAATATGCCCAGATCTTCGAAAAAGACCGCGCTTTGGCTCGTCGTTTCCAGAAGATCGATATCACCGAGCCGACCGTGGATGACACTACCCGTATCTTGATGGGCCTCAAGAGCCGCTATGAGGCTCACCATGGAGTGCGTTATACCGCCAAGGCGATTCGCGCTGCGGCAGAGCTGTCCGCCAAGTACATCAACGATCGTCACTTGCCGGACAAGGCAATCGACGTGATCGATGAGGCGGGGGCTGGCCAGCGGTTGTTGCCGGCGAGCAAGCGCAAGAAAGTGATCAACGTTCAGGAGATTGAAGCCATCGTCGCCAAGATCGCCCGCATTCCGGAAAAATCGGTCTCCTCCTCCGATAAAGAGGTGCTTAAGAATCTGGAGCGCAACCTCAAGATGGTGGTCTTTGGTCAGGACAAGGCCATTGAGGTGCTGACGGATGCTATTCGCCTCTCGCGCTCAGGTTTAGGTAACGAGCGTCGCCCGGTAGGTTGTTTCCTCTTCGCCGGCCCGACCGGGGTGGGCAAGACCGAGGTTACTCAACAGCTCGGCAAGGCGTTGGGAGTCGAGGTGTTGCGCTTTGATATGTCCGAGTACATGGAACGCCACACCGTTTCTCGCCTGATCGGGGCACCTCCCGGTTATGTTGGCTTTGAACAGGGCGGTTTGCTGACTGATTCGGTGATCAAGCATCCTCATTCGGTGGTGTTGCTCGACGAGATTGAGAAGGCACATCCGGATGTGTTCAACCTGCTGTTGCAGGTGATGGACAACGGTACCTTGACCGATAACAACGGGCGTAAGGCGGATTTCCGTAACGTCATCTTGGTGATGACCACCAACGCCGGTGTGCAGGAGACCCAGCGTAAATCGATTGGCTTCCAGCAACAGGATTTGAGCCACGATGCCATGGCGGTGATCAACAAGACCTTCAGCCCGGAGTTTCGTAACAGGCTTGATCACACCATCTGGTTCAACCATCTCGATATGACGGTTATCCATCAGGTTGTCGACAAGTTCATTGTCGAGTTGCAGGTTCAACTGGATGCTAAAGGGGTCTCTCTCGAGGTGTCCGAGCGTGCTCGCCACTGGTTGGCAGAGAAGGGATATGACAGAGCCATGGGCGCCAGACCGATGGGTCGGGTGATCCAGGAGCACCTCAAGAAACCCCTGGCCAACGAGATCCTGTTCGGTTCACTGGTTGACGGGGGAATTGTGAAGGTTGAGTTGGTAAATGACAGCCTCAGCTTTGATTTTCAGGTCAATGTTGAAGCTGTTTCCCACTAAGCGTCAGCGATCAGAAAACGACAAAAAACCCCAACCGAAAGGTTGGGGTTTTTTGCTGAATTCCTGGCTTAGCGAGAGCGGAAAACAATACGTCCCTTGGAGAGATCGTAGGGCGTCAGTGCTACCGTTACTTTGTCTCCAGTCAGGATACGAATGTAGTTTTTGCGCATCTTGCCTGAAATATGAGCGATAACCACGTGACCATTCTCCAGTTCCACACGGAACATGGTATTGGGCAGGGTTTCGAGAATAGTGCCCTGCATCTCAATACTGTCTTCTTTAGCCATTGAATCCTCTTGATAAGCCACAACAAAAAACCGCTGGATCATGCCGGATTTAAGGCTATGTGTAAAGTTTACTCGGGCTTGCTATCGATATTTTTCCATTCTCCATGGATGAGAACCTCGTGAGGGAGGTAATTGCGCTTGTAATTCATCTTGCGACACGCCTCTACCAGATAGCCGAGATAGAGCCAGCTTCGTCCGGTACGCCTGGCCAGATCAAGTTGGCTCAATATGGCAAAGGTCCCCAGAGAGCGGTCGGCATAATCGGGGTCAAAAAAGGTATACATGGCGCTGAGTGAGTGGGGTAGCAGGTCTGTGGTGGCCACCCCGATAAGTCGACCCTCTTTGCGCATCTCCAGATAGAGCGGCGGCATCCAGTCACAATGGAGAAACCCCCGATACTGGCTGCGGTTGGGGGGATACATGCTGCCATCCTGATGACGCTCGCGAATATAGCGTTCATACAACGCATAATATTCGGGCTTGTCATCGTAGCTCAGGACGATGTCGATATCCCTATTGAGCTGGCTGATGCGTTTTTGTCCCCGGCTAGGTTTGAAGTGTTCGCTGTGAATGCGCAGGGATTGACAGGCATGACAGGCGGGGCAGTGGGGACGATAAATGTCGTTGCCACTGCGGCGAAATCCGGCGGTCAGCAGGCGTTCGTAACCGTGGGCATTGAGCAGGTTGTGATCCATCAGAACCAGTAACTGCTCCTGCTCATGATCCAGATAACTGCAGGGATGCTTGGGGGTTAGCCCAACCTTGAGGATCACTTCTTCGGTCATAAGCGGATCTCTCCCTCTTGCCAGCATGAATCCAATAGCGATTGGCGGCTCAGTTGCGCCAGTTCGGCCAGAAAGCGCGCTCTTGGCCACTCCTCAATGCCCAGCGTGGCCAGAAACGGATTCTGCATCTGGCAATCGACAAGAGCACCTCCGTGCCGGGCAAAGTGGCGACAGAGCGCAACCATGGCCAGTTTGGCGCCGTTATCGATGCGGCTGAACATGGATTCACCGCAAAACAGTCGGCCGATAGAGAGGCCATATAGTCCCGCTTGCAGCTCTCCCTCCTGCCAGATCTCGATAGAGTGAGCATGACCCAGCCGGTGCAACTGCTGGTAGGCCTCGATCATGGGTTGGCTGATCCAGGTGCCATCGGCAGTGCGACGAGGGGCGGCGCAGGCGGTAATGACTTCATTAAAGGCGCGATTGACGGAAATATCGAATGGGATACGGCGGATAATCTTCTGCAAGGTGCGCCCCACATGCAGCTGATCGGGGCGGATTACACCGCGCGGGTCAGGTGACCACCACAGGGTCGGCTGGTGGGGTTCGTTCCACGGGAAGATCCCCTTGTGGTAAGCTGCCAGCAATCTGGCAGGGGAGAGATCCCCGCCGATCGCCAGCAGCCCGTTGGGCTCTTCCAGGGCATGCGAGGGGTCGGGAAACCAGCAGCGCTCATCATCCAGTTGAGTGAGATAGCGAGACATATAAGGCAACGAGGTTCGTAGATGAAGGCCATTATCCTGATAGTATCCAGCTTGCTCTGCTTTGTCACTGTGCCCGCCGGGGCCGAGGTTTACCAGCGCAACACTGCTCGCCCGGTCAATCAGGTGGTGTTTGGCCAGGTCGAAACGGTGCGCAATATTACCCAGCGCCAGATCCTGGAGTCGGAGCATTCCGGCTGGAAAACCCTGGGCGGGGCAGTATTGGGCGGTTTGCTTGGCAACCAGTTTGGTGGCGGCCATGGCCGTGAAATAGCCACCGCCGTCGGGGCGCTTGCCGGGGCCGCTGCGGCGCAGCAGTATCAGTCAGGCGACACGGTAGTGGAGAACAAGCTGGTGGAGCTGCTTATTCGCAACGAGCAAAATGCCCTTATCAACGTGATCCAGGATTATGATCCCGCCATGGTCTTTGCCAATGGGGACAAGGTGCGCATTCTCTATTTCGATGATGGGGTGCGGGTCGACAAGACTTACTGACTTTCGATAGTCATGATGATGGGGGATTGTGGCAGGAAAGAAACCCGCAGACTCTCTTGCTGGAAAGTCTGTCGGGCGGTAATACACGGGACTGATGCCCTGAGGATTCAGATAGCTGTCTCTTGAGAGACTATCTTGTCGCGACCGGTGTTCTTTGCCTGATAGAGCAGCCGATCCGCTACGCTCAGCGCCTCGTCCATGGATATCCGCCCGACGCTGATCACGCCGTAACTGGCGCGAACGAAGAGCGGGGTTTCCGGTGACAAGGGTTGCTGGCGCAGCTGCTGACGCAGCCCTTCAAGACGCTTGATCAACACGGGGACGGTACAGTGGGGTACCATCATGGCAAATTCCTCTCCGCCAAACCGTGCGATCATGGCATCGGGGAAGAACTGGGTCAGCTGGCGGGTCAGATGGCAGAGCAGCTGATCGCCGATGGCATGGCCCCAGTGATCGTTGACCTGCTTGAAGTGATCCACATCGAGCACACAGAGTGCGAGAGGCGTCTGCTGATGCTGATGTTCTTCAAACCATTTTTGCCCTTCATTGAACCAGTAGCGACGGTTGTAAAGACCGGTCAGATAGTCACGATTGGCTGACTCCTGAATGCTGTTGAACTGCTCGAGCGCCTCCAGATTGTGGCTGACCCGACACTGCAGCTCTTCCGGCTCGAAAGGCTGGTTGAGAAAGTCGTTGGCGCCCTGCTTGAGGTAGCGAGCAGAGAGACCGCGTTTGTCCGAGACCGAGATCCCGATAATCGCCAGCTGCTGCTTGCTGTAACGCTCTCTCAGCATGCGCACCAGACTGATGCCATCAATATCCGGCATGTAGTAGTCGACCAGTGCCAGCCGGATGCCCGGGTGTTGCTCCAGTATCGCCATCGCTTCACTGGCATGACTTGCCTCATGCACCTGCAACAGCTGTTTGCGCAACTGAGCCATGGTGCGGTGACGGGAGGTGCGTGAATCATCGACCACCAGCACTTCGATGGACTGGTTGAGATAGAGACGGTGCACCAGACTAACAGCATATTGCAGCGAGTGGCGTGAATCCTTCATCACATAGTCCAGCACGCCGGTTTCCAGCCAGGCGGCACGTTTATCCTCACTGATGTCGGCAGTGAGGATCACAACCGGCAATCCGCGAGCCAGCAGCTCGTTGACCGCTTCTCCACGGGGCGCATCCGGCAAGGTCAAGTCCACCAGCGCGACCACATACTCCTCGCCCTGACAGTGACGGGCGCCTTCAAGGGTATCGAAGGCGTCAATCTCGAGGCCAGTTTGCTGGGCAATGGCCTGAGTCAGCATACGCCGAATGGTCAGGCTATCTTCGACAATCAATATCTTCTGTTTCATTAGACTCCTTAAATGAAAAAAGGCATACCGACTGGTATGCCTTATATCACAACTGCGCTTGTTTATTGCGCGTCGAGGTAGCGTTCGGCATCGAGGGCTGCCATGCAGCCGGTACCGGCCGAGGTGATCGCCTGACGGTAGTTGTGGTCGGCCACGTCGCCGGCAGCGAAGACACCTTCAATACTGGTCTGGGTGGCAAAACCGTCGAGACCGCCACGTACCTTCAGATAGCCGTTTTGCATCTCCAGCTGGCCATCGAAGATCTGGGTATTGGGCTGATGGCCGATGGCAATGAAGACGCCCATCAGCGGTAGCTCGCTGGTGCTGTTGTCCTGGGTGTTGCGCAGGCGCACACCAGTGACCCCCATCTGATCGCCCAGCACTTCGTCCAGAGTCTGGTGGGTGTGCAGCACGATGTTGCCGCTTTCGACCTTGTCGTGCAGACGCTTGATCAGGATCTTCTCTGCACGAAACTCGTCGCGGCGGTGGATGAGGTGCACCTTTTTGGCGATGTTGGCCAGATACAAGGCTTCTTCCACGGCGGTGTTGCCGCCGCCGATCACGGCCACTTCCTGATTGCGGTAGAAGAAACCGTCACAGGTGGCACAGGCGGAGACGCCGCGACCCTTGAAGGCCTCTTCGGAGGGCAGGCCCAGATACTTGGCGGAGGCGCCGGTCGCGATGATCAGGGCATCGCAGGTGTATTCGCCGTTGTCGCCCTTGAGGCGGAACGGGCGCTGTGTCAGTTCGACACTGTTGATATGATCAAACAGGATGCGGGTATCGAACTTCTCTGCATGGGCTTTCATGCGTTCCATCAGCGCTGGGCCGGTCAGACCTTCCGGATCACCCGGCCAGTTCTCCACTTCGGTAGTGGTGGTCAGCTGACCCCCTTGCTGCATGCCGGTGATGAGCAGGGGATTGAGGTTGGCGCGGGCGGCGTAGACGGCCGCGGTGTAACCGGCCGGGCCTGACCCTAAGATCAGCAATTTGCTGTGAGTGACTTGGCTCATGATGTCATTTCCGGGATGTGATGAGTTTGCGCGATTGTAGGTAATTCGTGATCCGGGGTCAAAGGCTGGTGAGTCGATTGCACTAATCGTGTTCACAAGGGGTGACATGCAAAATAAAGGGATAAAAAAACCGCCCATCGCGGGCGGATTTTCACTCATCTTCAGTTGGCGCAGGCCAGCGCAGATCAGTTCAGCAGGGTCAGGGGATCCGTGTAGGCAAGGTCATGTGCCACGGCCACTTCTTTGCAGGTGAGCTTGCCCTCCATCACGTTGAGCCCGTGCAACAGGTGGGGATCGCTCAGCAGTGCCTGGCGATATCCTTGCTGGGCCAGCTTGATGATAAAGGGGAGGGTGGCATTGTTGAGCGCCACGGTCGAGGTGCGGGCAACGGCCCCCGGCATGTTGGCAACGCAGTAGTGCACTACCTCATCGACGATAAATGTCGGATCTTCATGGGTGGTGGCGTGGGAGGTTTCCACACAGCCACCCTGATCGATGGCCACATCGACGATGGCAGAACCCGGCTTCATGCGCGCAATGTGGTCACGGCTGACAAGTTTTGGCGCAGTGGCACCCGGTACCAGCACGCCACCGATGACCAGATCGGCCGCTAGCAGATGGCGTTCCAGTGTTTCGCTATTGGAGTAGACCACCTTGGCGGCCCCCTGAAACTCGTTATCAAGGCGACGCAGGGTATCGACGTTGTTGTCGAGGATGGTCACATCTGCGCGCATACCGATGGCCATGCGCGCTGCATTAGAGCCTACTACGCCACCGCCGATGATCACCACCTTGGCCGGTTCGACACCGGGTACCCCGCCGAGCAACACCCCACTCCCGCCACGCGATTTTTCAAGCGCCTGGGCACCCGCCTGAATAGACATGCGTCCGGCCACTTCTGACATGGGAGCCAGCAGGGGGAGGCCACCACGGCCGTCGGTGACGGTCTCATAGGCGATGCAGATGGCACCGCTTTTCAGCAGGGCTTCGGTCTGGGGCAAATCTGGCGCCAGATGCAGATAGGTGAACAGGGTTTGACCCGGACGCAACATGGCACATTCGACAGGCTGAGGCTCCTTGACCTTGACGATCATCTCGGCTTTGGCGAAAACCTCTGCTGCAGAGGCCAAAATTTCGGCTCCGGCAGCGGTATAATCTGCATCGCTAAAGCCAATGCCGTTTCCGGCACCGCTTTGGACGAAAACAGTATGGTTTCGTGCTGTCAGTTCACGTACACTGGCCGGAACCATGCCTACGCGATACTCATGGTTTTTTATCTCTTTAGGTACACCGATAATCATGCTATCCCTCGTCTATCGATTGGTGGTTTATGTTGCCAAAATGTTAACCAACATTTGCGCCTAGTATATTCAGGTATTGACAGGATTTGTGACCATAATTATAAAATGAATGGTGATTCTTACCAAAAAATAGCCAAAGGATGGAATTAAATGATGGAAGCTAAGAGTCGGCTAAAGGATTTGGACAGGATTGACCGCAACATTCTCAATGAACTGCAAAAGGATGGCAGGATCTCGAATGTTGAGTTGTCCAAACGAGTTGGCCTGAGTCCCACACCGTGTCTGGAACGGGTTCGTCGCCTCGAGCGACAAGGGTATATCGAAGGATATGCTGCGATTCTGAACCCTCATTATCTGGATGCGTCGCTGCTGGTTTTTGTAGAAATTACCCTCAACCGCGGTGCTCCCGATGTGTTTGAACAGTTCAACAAGGCTGTTCAGGTGCTCGAAGAGATCCAGGAGTGCCATCTGGTCTCGGGTGATTTTGACTATCTGCTCAAGACCCGGGTAAGCGACATGTCAGCTTATCGTCGCTTGCTGGGGGAGACCCTGTTGCGTCTGCCTGGGGTGAATGACACCCGCACCTACGTGGTGATGGAAGAGGTCAAGCAGAGCAGCCGTCTGGTGATCAGTACCCGATAACGCAGATTATGCCGTGGTATCTTTTCCATACGAGACACCATGACTGTCAGAAACGAGCGGCCAGTCCGCTCGTTTCTTCTTGTAAAGAAGAGTGCAAATTTGGCCCCGCCCCAGCAGACACAGGCTGACAATCGATGGGCTTTTCAGGGATACTGGGCCCCCTATTTTCCTGCGTTATATGTTTTCAGAAAGGAGCCGGAGTTTGGCCGATAAAAAGCTGTTTACTCCTTTATCAGGTATACAACGGATCTTCGAAGCCGTCTTGATCGCCATCACCCTGATGGCTGCTTATCTTCTGCTCGCCCTGTTGTCCTATCATCCCGCCGATCCCGGCTGGTCCCAGACCTCCTGGCAAGGGGAGGTCAAGAACCTCGCCGGTAGTGCCGGGGCCTGGCTCGCCGATATCACTATGTTTACCTTTGGTGCCTTCTCCTATCTGGTTCCACCACTGGTGGTTCTGCTGGGCTGGAGCCTCTTCTGGCGCCCGAGCCGCCTGCTTGATGTGGATTACCTCACCCTGGGGGTACGGATCATTGGCTTTATCCTGACCGTGCTCGGCATGTCGGCCATTGCCAGCATGAACTTCAACGATATGCAGAACTTCTCCGCCGGAGGTCTGGTGGGGGATGTGATCGCTTCTGCAGTGGTGCCGCTGTTTGGCGGCGTCGGGGCCAACCTGATGCTGCTCTGCTTCGTGGCAACCGGTATCACCCTGTTTACCGGCTGGTCCTGGCTCACCATCGTGGAGCAGATCGGCGCGGCCTGTACCGGTTCGGTCAGCGCTGTTTACCACTTCCCGACCACCCTAGGCCGCTGGCTCACCGGTGGCTGGCGTCAACCCCGCAACGAGGGGCCGGATCCCTTGCTGGAAGGCGGGGTAGGGGCCATCGCGTTTGATGACGAGGAAGATGAGCCGCACACCAGCTGGACTCGCAAGCCCAAGGCCAAGAACCAGAAGGCTGCCGCCGAAGAGTGGCTGCCCGAACTCGACGACGATACCTTCGAGTTCGATCCCAAGTTTGATGATGAAGATGATGAGCCAGCTCCGGCTGCCAAACCGAAACGTGCGGTGTCGACTGCCAATGGGCGTCGTCAGCCGGTATTGGCTGTGGCCGATGACGATGATGATGACGATCTGGATCTGCCGTGGGCCGAAGGGGACGACGAGGTCGCCGCACCTGTTGCAGTCGCACCGACCAAGCCCAAGCGTCGTCCGCAATCTACGCTGCCGCCGTTGCCGAGTATCGAGCTGCTCGACCGTCCACCGGCCAAGACCCAGATGATGAGCAAGGATGAGCTGGAGCGTATGGGCCGTCTGGTGGAAGCCAAACTTGCCGACTACAACGTGCAGGCCAAGGTGGTCGGTGTCTATCCGGGCCCTGTCATCACCCGTTTCGAGCTTGATCTGGCGCCGGGCATGAAGGCGAGCAAGATCACCAATCTCTCGCGCGATCTGGCCCGCTCTCTGTCGGCCAGCAGCGTGCGGGTGGTCGAGGTGATCCCGGGCAAGACCTATGTCGGCATTGAGCTGCCCAACCGGGTGCGCCAGACCGTTTACTTGCGCGAAACCCTCGACTGCGATGCGTTCCGCGATAGCCGCAACCCGCTCACTATGGGCCTGGGTCAGGACATCGCCGGTGAGCCGGTGGTGGTGAACCTCGCCAAGATGCCGCACCTGCTGGTGGCCGGTACTACGGGGTCCGGTAAGTCGGTAGGGGTCAACACCATGATCATCTCGATGCTCTACAAGTCGACGCCGGACGACCTGCGCTTCATCATGATCGACCCCAAGATGCTGGAACTCTCGGTTTACGAAGGGATCCCCCATCTGCTGACCGAGGTGGTGACCGACATGAAGGACGCCGCCAACGCCCTGCGCTGGTGTGTGGGCGAGATGGAACGCCGTTACAAGCTGATGTCGGCAGTCGGGGTGCGCAACCTCAAGGGCTACAACGACAAGGTATTGGCCGCCATCGAGGAGGGGGAACCCCTGCTGGATCCGTTGTGGCGACCGGGTGACTCCATGGATCAGATGCCACCGGAGCTGGAGAAACTGCCCCACATCGTGGTGGTGGTGGATGAATTTGCCGACATGATGATGATCGTCGGCAAGAAGGTGGAAGAGCTGATCGCCCGTATCGCCCAGAAGGCGCGGGCCGCCGGTATTCACCTCATTCTGGCGACCCAGCGTCCGTCGGTGGATGTCATTACCGGTCTTATCAAGGCCAACATTCCGACCCGGATCTCGTTCCAGGTATCGAGCAAGATCGACTCGCGCACCATCATCGATCAGGGCGGTGCTGAATCTCTGCTCGGCATGGGCGACATGCTCTACATGCCGGCCGGTACCTCCAACCCGACCCGGGTACACGGTGCGTTCGTCGATGACCACGAGGTACACAAGGTGGTGGCGGACTGGAAACTGCGTGGCGAGCCGAACTACATCGAGGAGATCCTCTCCGGCGAATCTGGTGGTGACGGCGGCAGCGGCGAATATGGCGGTAGTGACGATGAAGAGCTCGATCCCCTGTTCGACGAAGCGGTCGCCTTCGTGGTGGAGTCCCGTCGTGGTTCTACCTCCAGCGTGCAGCGCAAGTTCAAGATTGGTTACAACCGGGCGGCTCGTCTTATCGAGCAAATGGAGAATCAGGGCATCGTCAGCGCCCCGGGTGGCAATGGTCAACGCGACGTGTTGGCACCGCCGCCAGTGCGGGACTAAGACTCACCGTTTCATTCTATCCCTGGCCATGTCCTCCGCGGGCGTGGCCTTTTATCGAGAGCGTCTTTATGAAGAGCGTGATGAAAAAACAACTGTTGATGGGTACCGTGCTGCTGATAGCCAGCAGCCAGGTGTGGGCCGATGCGGCCAGCGATCTCAAGCAGAAGCTGGCTAGTGTCAGCCTCTTCTCTGCCAAGTTTTCCCAGACTGTCTACGACAGCAAGGGCAAGGAGTTGCAGCGCGCCAGCGGCGATCTGCTGGTGCAGCGCCCCAACCATTTCAACTGGCATACCACCTCGCCTGACGAGAACCTTATCGTGGCTGATGGCAAGGATGTCTGGGTATATGACCCCTTCGTCGAGCAGGTGACAGCCCTTAAATTGAAGGATGCGGTGCTCAATACCCCCTTCGTGCTGATCACTGGCAATGACGAAAAGCTGTGGAAGCGCTACGACGTGACCCAGCAGGGGGATGTCTACACCGTCACCAGCAGGGATCCGAGCGAGCTTATAGCCTCCTTCCGCGTCACCTTCGATCGCGACAACAATATCAGTCGTTTTGATGTAAAAGAGGCGCAGGGGCAGTGGACCGAATTTACCCTCAATAGCTTCAACCGCAAGCCGGTGCTCAAGGGTAACGAATTTGTCTTCAAGATCCCGAAGGGGGTCGAGCTGGATGATCAGCGCTGATGAGCAATCTCTCGCTGGATTTCTCGTCGGACTTTCGTCCGTTGGCGGCCCGGATGCGGCCGCAAAACCTCGACCAGTATATCGGTCAGCTGCATATCCTGGGGCCTGACAAGCCCCTGCGCAAAGCGATCCTGGCCGGTCACTGTCACTCGATGATCCTGTGGGGACCACCCGGTACCGGCAAGACCACGCTGGCGGAGCTGATGGCTCACTACTGCCAGGCGGAAGTGGAGCGGCTCTCGGCGGTCACCTCCGGCATCAAGGAGATCCGCGCGGCCATCGACAAGGCCAAAGAGAACAGCTGGCGCGGAGTGCGCACTATCCTCTTCGTGGATGAGGTGCACCGCTTCAACAAGAGCCAGCAGGATGTGTTCCTGCCTCACATCGAAGATGGCACCATCACCTTTATCGGTGCCACCACCGAAAACCCCTCGTTCGAACTCAACAACGCACTGCTCTCACGAGCTCGGGTCTATCTGCTCAAGCGACTGGAGGAGGAGGATATCCTCGCCATGCTCGATCAGGCGATGACCGATCCCCGTGGTCTCAATGATTCGGCACTCACCTTCGCCCCCGGCGTCAAAGAGGCGTTGGCCAAGGCAGTGGATGGGGACGGGCGTAAATCCCTAAACTATCTGGAGCTGTTGGCCGACATGGCCGAAACCGACAGCAGTGGGATGCGGGTGATCGACAGTGCCCTGCTCGCTGCCGTGGTGGGGGAGCACGTGGCCCGCTTCGACAAGGGGGGGGATCACTTCTACGACCTCATCTCGGCGGTACACAAGTCCATTCGCGGCTCGGCGCCGGATGCGGCACTCTACTGGTATGCCCGCATGGTGAGTGCCGGTTGCGATCCGCTCTACATTGCACGCCGCTTGCTGGCGATTGCCTCGGAAGATGTGGGCAATGCCGATCCGCGGGCCATGCAGGTGGCGCTATCTGCCTGGGATTGTTTCCACCGCATCGGGCCAGCGGAAGGGGAGCGGGCTATCGCCCAGGCGATCGTCTATCTCGCCTGTGCGCCCAAGAGCAACGCGGTTTACACCGCCTGGAAGGCAGCGCTCAATGATGCCAAAAACCTCCCTGACTTCGAGGTGCCGGTACACCTGCGCAATGCGCCGACCCGGCTGATGAGTGATCTGGGCTATGGCGCCGAGTATCGTTACGCCCACGACGAACCGGGCGCTTACGCCGCAGGCGAGGAGTATTTCCCGCCCGAGCTTGCCGGCAAGCAGTACTATCAGCCTACCGATCGTGGCCTTGAAAAGCAGATCGGCCAGAAGCTCGATTATCTCCACGAGCTGGATCGACAGAGCCCGCAAAAACGGGGCCGATAGCCCCGCTTGTTTGTCAGCAGAATGAAAATTGGTCAGGTACCGGAATAATTGGGGTGTTTGACCCCACAAGTCGGCAAAAACGACCCAAATAGTCCCTGTTCGGGCAGGGGGGCGGTCTGCTACACTGCCCCTCTGACCCCGTTGGTTTCGGCCTGATACCATCTTCTTGATTTCGAAGGCCTGACTCTCAAGGCGACGGGGGCCAACCGATGTTAACTTCCGGATCTGTTTTTTAGCCCGTCATGATGACTCAGGCCCAGATCCCTTATTAAAAAAGTAGGTAACCCATGCTGGATCCCAAATATCTGCGCAGCGACATCGATGAAGCTGCCGCTCGTCTGGCGACACGTGGCTACGTTCTGGACGTAGCGGCTGTCAATGCTCTGGAAGAGAAGCGCAAGGATCTGCAGTCCCGTACCCAGGAGCTGCAGGCCGAGCGCAACGCCCGCTCCAAGTCCATCGGTGAGGCTGCCCGTCGCGGTGAAGATGTTGCCCCGCTCAAGGCTGAAGTGACCAAGATCAACTACGAGCTGGAGACCAGCAAGGTTGAGCTGGATGCCCTGCTGGCCCAGCTGAAAACCATTGCCGATGCCATCCCCAACCTGCCGAGCGAAACTACCCCTGTTGGTCGTGACGAAAACGACAACGTGGAAGTGCGTCGCTGGGGTACCCCGCGTCACTTCGACTTCCCGGTACGCGATCACATCGATCTGGGTGAAGCGGCCAAGGGCGTCGATTTCAAGAACGGCGTCAAGCTCTCCGGTTCCCGTTTCGTGGTGATGAAGGGCCAGATTGCCCGTCTGCACCGCGCCCTGGCCCAGTTCATGCTGGATCTGCACACCCTGCAACACGGTTACACCGAGTGCTACGTACCTTATCTGGTCAACCCGGACAGCCTGTACGGTACCGGCCAGCTGCCGAAGTTTTCCCAGGATCTGTTCAATACCGGTATTGACGGCGAAGGGGAAGAAGAGGGCAAGGTGCGCAAGTTCTCCCTGATCCCGACTTCCGAAGTACCGCTTACCAACATGGCGCGCGACGAGATCTTCGACGAGCAGGAGCTGCCGATCAAGATGACCGCTCACAGCCCCTGCTTCCGTTCCGAAGCGGGCTCTTACGGTCGCGATACCCGTGGCCTCATCCGTATGCACCAGTTCGACAAGGTCGAAATGGTGCAGCTGGTTCACCCGGAGAAATCCTGGGAAGCGCTTGAAGAGATGGTGGGTCACGCCGAGAAGGTGCTGCAACTGCTGGAGCTGCCATATCGCGTGATGGCGCTCTCTACCGGTGACATGGGCTTCTGCGCGGCCAAGACTTACGATCTGGAAGTGTGGCTGCCGGCCCAGAACACTTACCGCGAGATCTCTTCCGTCTCCAACTGCACCGACTTCCAGGCGCGCCGCATGCAGGCTCGCGTGCGTGTCGATGGCAAGCCGCAGCTCATTCACACCCTGAATGGCTCCGGTCTGGCTGTAGGCCGTACTCTGGTCGCCGTGATCGAGAACTACCAGCAGGCAGATGGCCGTATCGCCATCCCGGCTGCGCTGCAATCCTACATGGGCGGCCTGACCCACATCGGGTAAGCGCTCGTTGCAGACGACAACGCCATGGCCATGCCATGGCGTTGTGCATTCTGGCGCCGCTCAACCGTTTTTATCGTGAATAAATCTGCGTTTCCGGCGCCTCTTTGAACATGTAACACAATTTTATCAAGCATTGCGCAATCGTTTTTGTTAGACTGCGCCGCAATTTCGCAGGACATCTTTTTCTATGGTCTGGATTGATTACGCCATCATCGGCATCGTCGGTTTTTCTGCACTCATCAGCCTGGTGCGCGGCTTCGTCAAAGAGGCCATGTCTCTCGTCACCTGGTTCGTTGCCTTCTTTATTGCCAGCCACTTCTATCCTGATCTCGCCGCCTATTTTACCTCTTTCTCCGATGCGCTGGTGCGCAACGGTCTGGCCATCGCGGCCCTGTTCGTGGCAACCCTGATCCTGGGCAGCGTGGTGAACTACGTGGTGGGTCTGCTGGTGGACAAGACGGGGCTCTCCGGTACCGATCGGGTGCTTGGAGTCTGCTTCGGCGCAATTCGCGGGGTACTGATCGTCAGTGCCCTGCTTTTTTTCATGGATACCTTCACCAGCCTCTCCCAGAGCGACTGGTGGGCGGCATCCAAGCTGGTGCCGGAGTTCAAGCCGGTGATCCAGTGGTTTTTCGGGTTCATGCTGAACTCATCCAGTTTTCTTAAACAGGTATAGTGACTTCGAGGTAGCAAAGACATGTGTGGTATTGTCGGTATAGTTGGCACCACCCCCGTCAATCAGGCCCTCTACGACGCCTTGACGGTGTTGCAGCACAGGGGACAGGATGCCGCCGGGATCGTGACCATTGATAGTGGAAACTTCCGGCAACGCAAGGCCAATGGCCTGGTGAAGGACGTGTTTGAAGTGCGCCACATGCAGCGTTTGCAAGGGAACATCGGCATAGGTCATGTCAGATATCCCACCGCAGGTAGCTCAAGTGCCGCTGAAGCCCAACCTTTTTATGTGAACTCGCCCTACGGCATGGTGCTGGCCCATAACGGCAACCTCACCAACGCCAAGGAGCTCAAGGAGCAGCAGTTCAAGGTCGCCCGTCGCCACATCAACACCACTTCCGATTCGGAAGTGTTGCTGAACGTGCTGGCTCACGAGCTGGATCGCTGTGACAAGATGGCCCTGCGCCCCGAAGATATCTTCGCCGCGGTGCGCAGAACCCATCAGCAGATCCGCGGCGCTTATGCGGTGGTCTCGCTGGTGATTGGTCATGGTCTCATCGGCTTTCGTGATCCCAACGGCATTCGCCCGCTGATCCTCGGTCGTCGTCAGGACGAGCAGGGGCAGGTGGAGTACATGCTCGCCTCAGAGAGCGTGGCGCTCGACGCCATCGGTTTCGAGACGGTGAGGGATATTGCGCCGGGTGAAGCCATCTACATCACCGAGCAGGGCCAGCTCTTCTCCGAGCAGTGTGCGGAGAACCCGCAGATGAGCTCCTGCATCTTCGAATACGTCTACTTCGCCCGTCCCGATTCGTGCATCGACAAGGTCTCGGTCTACGCCGCCCGCCTCAACATGGGTCGCAAGCTGGGTCAGAAGATTGCCCGCGAGTGGGAAGATCTCGACGTCGATGTGGTTATCCCCATCCCCGAGACCTCCTGTGACGTGGCGCTGGAGATCGCTCACACCCTGGATCTGCCATACCGTCAGGGCTTCGTGAAGAACCGCTATATCGGCCGTACCTTCATCATGCCGGGCCAGACCCAGCGCAAGAAGTCGGTGCGCCGCAAACTCAACGCCATCAGCTCCGAATTCAAGGGCAAGAAGGTGTTGCTGGTGGATGATTCCATCGTGCGTGGTACCACGTCCGAGCAGATCATCCAGATGGCCCGTGAAGCGGGGGCAGCCAAGGTCTACTTCGCCTCGGCGGCGCCGGAAATTCGTTTCCCCAACGTCTATGGCATCGACATGCCCACCGCCAACGAGCTGATCGCCCACGGTCGCGAAGTGGAAGAGGTGTGCAAGCTGATTGGCGCTGACGGTCTGATTTTCCAGGATCTGGAAGATCTGGAAGCCGCCGTGCGGGAGATCAACCCGGATCTGCGTCACTTCGAGACCTCGGTGTTCAATGGCCACTACGTCACCTCCGATGTGGACCAGTCCTATCTGGATCACCTCAACGCCCTGCGCAACGATGACACCAAAGCGGTGCGTGAATGGCAGGAAGGCACCAGCAATCTGGAAATTTTTAACGAAGGAAGTTAAACGTTTGCGGTTTTGCCGGATGGGATAGCGAGATGGGGGCCAGTGGCCCCCATTGTCGTTTCTACCTCGCACCGGCAGAAGGGGTAGGGGGTATCTGTTTGAAAAATATCCGTTTATCTTGCCGGATATGGGCATGGCCAGCGGGATCCGCTAGCATAGGCGGCAACATATATGATCTATACGCTTTTAAGAGACGAGAGTTCAGATGGATGATCTGCTAGCCCCAGTGCGCCAGTTTTTGCAGTGCGAGACCCCGGATGAGTGGGTAGAGATGGCGCGGGATCCGGCTCGTTTACCGACCCTGCTCATCGATCACGCCAACTGCGAGACCAAGGCTGCACTCACTGCCCACAGTCTGGTGCGCCGCTACTGCCTGCCCAAGGGCAAGCGCCATCTGCTGCCCAAGCTGGAGTTTTATCGCGAGCTGGATGCCATTCCGGAGAAGGCCGAGATCCTGGGCAAACGCAGCATGGGGGAGTCTGATCGCACCGTCTTTGCCGAGCTGGAACGCAATCCACTGCTGTTTCCCATGGTGCGGCTCATTCAGGAGGAGCTGCATCACTTCGAGCAGGTGCTGGAGATCATGCAGGCCCGCGGCATCGAATACGGGCCGGTGACGGCCTCTCGCTATGCCCGCCAGTTGATGCAGCATGTGCGCACCCATGAACCGGCCACCATAGTCGACAAGATGATCATCGGCGCCTACATCGAGGCCCGCTCGTGCGAGCGCTTTGCCAAGCTGGCGCCCCATCTGGACGAAGAGCTGAGTCGTTTCTACGTCTCTTTGCTGCGCTCCGAGGCGCGCCACTATCAGGATTATCTGAGCCTGGCCGAACAGTATGCAGGGGAGGATATCAGCGAGCGGGTGGCCTTCTTTGGCAAGCTCGAAGCCGAGCTAATCTGCTCACCGGATCCGCAGTTCCGGTTCCATAGCGGCCTGCCTGTCACATCTGACAGTTGTTGACGCACAGGGGGCAAACTACTATTGCCCTGTTCCTACTACGAGCGACAAGTAGTTACTTTTGAGCGCAATTCCCGGCCCTGAGCCGGGATCTTTTTTTCTGTCGTACCTCCTTCCTGCTTTTGGCGCTCTATGCTGAATCCCTGGCTATTTTTGCGTCTTCCCCTTGCGATGAAATCCTGTTCGAACAGCCGGTTATTGTGGTGATAAAGTGCTCATTCAGGTGGCTCACCCTTGTAGAAACGGGCGAAACCGTGTACTTTTTTGCCTTCGCAAGATTTGAATAACCAATCAATAGGAGCGTGTATGCGCATTGTTCTGTTGGGGGCTCCGGGCGCCGGCAAAGGTACCCAGGCTCAGTTCATCATGGAAAAACACGGTATTCCCCAGATCTCCACCGGCGACATGCTGCGTGCGGCGATCAAAGCGGGCACCGAGCTCGGTCTGAAAGCCAAAGCTGTGATGGACGCAGGTCAGCTGGTCTCTGACGACATTATCATCGGTCTGGTCAAAGAGCGCATCGCTCAGCCGGACTGCGCCAAAGGCTTCCTGTTGGACGGTTTCCCGCGCACCATTCCCCAGGCGCAAGCCATGAAGGACGCCGGTGTTGTGGTTGATTTCGTGCTGGAGTTCGATGTGCCGGACGAAGAGATCGTCAAGCGCATGAGCGGCCGTCGCGTTCACTCCGGCTCCGGCCGTACCTACCACGTGGTGTTCAACCCGCCGAAAGTGGAAGGCAAGGATGACGTGACCGGTGAAGATCTGGTGATCCGCGCCGACGACGAAGAGACCACAGTACGCAAGCGTCTGGATGTATATCATCAGCAGACCGCGCCGCTGATCGGTTTCTACGGCAAAGAGGCGGAAGCGGGCCACACCCGTTACGTCAAGATCGACGGCACCCAGCCGGTTGATCTGGTCAGCAAGCAGCTTGCCACCATTCTGGGCTGATCTTTGCTGCCGGCACTGTTTCCCGTGCCATCAGATAAATAAAGAGAAGGGCCCTGTCGGGCCCTTTTTGCATAATGACAGATAGACAGGAAGCCAACGTGACCACGAAAACCGGAATATTGCTGGTCAATCTGGGTACCCCAGCCGCACCGACCACCGCTGCCGTCAAAGCGTTCCTCAGCCAGTTCCTGCACGATCCCCGTGTGGTGGACCTGCCCCGCTACCTCTGGTGCCCGCTGCTCCACTTCATCATCTTGCCGACGCGCTCGCCCAAAGTGGCCAAGCTCTATCAGCAGGTGTGGACCGAGCAGGGCTCGCCGCTGATGGTGATAAGCAAGCAGCAGCGCGCCGCGCTGGAGCAGGAGCTCAAGCGGGAGGGGGTCGAGGTGCCGGTGGAGCTGGCGATGACCTATGGTTCCCCGTCAGTGAATGATGGCTGGCAGGCGCTCAAGGCCAAAGGGGTCAACCGGGTGATCCTGTTGCCGCTCTATCCGCAATATTCGGTCAGTACCACTGCCTCGGTCTTCGATGCCTGGGGCAAGGCAATGAAGAGAGAACGCAATCTGCCGGTGGTGCGGCTTATTCGTGATTATCACGCCCATCCCGAATACATTCAGGCGCTGGCCATGAGCGTGCGCCGTCACTGGGAGCAGCACGGTCAGGGTGATCACCTGCTGATGTCGTTCCACGGTATTCCCGAGCGCTACGAGAACGAAGGGGACCCCTATGGTCACCAGTGTCGCCATACCGCCAGCTTGCTGGCCGAGGCGCTCGGGCTGGAGGCCGGGCAGTGGACGGCCAGCTTCCAGTCCCGCTTTGGCAAGGAGGAGTGGCTCAAGCCCTACACAGACGTGACCATTGCTGGCCTGCCGGCCGCCGGGGTCAAGCGACTCGATGTGATTTGCCCTGCCTTTGCCGCCGACTGCCTCGAAACCCTTGAGGAAATTCAGGTACAGAATCGGGAGATCTTCATGGAGGCCGGTGGCGAGCGGTTTGAATATATTCCGGCCCTCAACAGCGATCAGGCCCACATCAGGATGATGGTCTCGCTCATCTGCCGCGAATTGGCATGAGTGACCGGCAGTCAGTCAAACAAGGAGTCGAGTCATGGTACATATCACGCTGATCTACGCAGGCCTGCTTGGACTGCTGTTTCTGGGGCTCTCCTTCTGGGTTGTCAAACGCCGCGCCCAGTTCGGGGTGATGATAGGGCAGGGGGAAGCCCCCGAGCTGCTGGCGGCGATCCGGGCCCACGGCAATTTTGCCGAGTATGTGCCGCTGACCCTGCTGCTGATGGCGCTGTGCGAGCTATCCGGTGCCGGTGCGCTTTGGCTGCATGTGGGTGGCGCCATGCTACTGGTTGGCCGCATCCTGCATGCCATCGGCATCCAGATCCCCAAAGCCCCCAATGTGCCCCGTTTTCTGGGCACCTTGCTGTTCTGGATCGCCCTCGGCCTCTTCTCGGTGCTGGCTCTGTTGCAGGGCATGGCGGCCGCCTGAAAACAGGCGCTTTTTTATGCTACTGAACCACCCCGGACGGGGTGGTTTTTTATGGTGAAAAGGCAAACGTTTTTCCTTGCGGGCCTTGTCTATACTGACTCCATTATTTAAACAGGGCGACTTTTCGGGGCGGCGGATTGTGTTAAAATCCCGCCCCTCTTTCCCCCAGAGCACAGAACATTGCCATGAAATTTCCCGGTCAGCGCAAGTCCAAACACTACTTCCCTGTCGACAGACGCGATCCCCTGGTTCCGCAAAATCCCCTGTTAACCGAGCTGGGCAAAGCCTACGTGGTCGGGATTGATCAGACCCTGGTTGATATTGAAGCCCATGTGGATGAAGACTTTCTGACCCGTTATGGTCTGAGCAAGGGGCACTCCGTCGTCATCAATGACGACGTGGCAGAACGCATTTATGACGAGCTCAAGGCCAACAACATGGTGGTGAGCGAGTTTGCCGGTGGCACCATCGGCAACACGGTACATAACTACTCGGTACTGGCCGACTCCCACTCCATCCTGCTGGGTGTGATGAGTCAGGACATTCGCATCGGTTGCTACGCCTACCGTTATCTGTGCAACACCTCTTCCCGCGTCAATCTGGACTATCTGCAGCCGGTTGATGGCCCCATCGGCCGTTGCTTCACCTTCATCACCGAGTGCGGCGAGCGCAGCTTCGGCATCAACGCCGGCAAGATGAACCAGCTGGATGTGCAGCACATTCCGGAGGATGTGATCAAAGGGGCGTCTGCACTGGTGATCACCGCCTATCTGGTACGCGGTGACGATGGTGATCCGATGAAAGAGGCGGCCATGACTGCGGTGCGTTATGCCCGTGAGGCCGGTATTCCCGTGGTGCTGACCCTGGGCACCCGTTTCGTCATCGACGAAAACCCCCAGTGGTGGCGCGACTTCATTGCCGAGAACGTGACCGTGCTGGCGATGAACGAAGACGAAGGTGAAGCCCTGACCGGTATCGCTGATCCGCTCGGTGCGGCCGACAAGGCGCTCGACTGGGCCGACATGGTGCTCTGTACTGCTGGCCCCATCGGCCTCTACATGGCGAGCTACACCGACGAGGACTACAAGCGCGAGACCACTCATACCCTGCTGCCGGGCGTTATCCCCGAGTTCAACATGTATGAGTTCAGCCGCCCGATGGCCCGTGCCAAGTGCCGCAAACCGGCCCGTATCTACTCCCACATCTCCCCGTATATGGGTGGCCCGGAGAAGATCAAGAACACCAACGGGGCAGGGGATGGCGCCCTTTCCGCCGTGCTGCACGACATGGTGGCCAACTCCTATCACCGGATGAATGTGCCCAACTCCGCCAAGCACATCTCCGAGTTCCTGACTTACTCCTCACTGGCCCAGGTGTGCAAATACGCCAACCGCGTCAGCTACGAGGTGTTGGCCCAGAGCAGTCCCCGTCTCTCCCGCGGTTTGCCGGAGAAAGAGGACAGCCTGGAAGAGGTTTACTGGGAGCGTTGATCTCCTGAATCTGCAAGACGCCTCCATCGGGAGGCGTTTTTGCAGGCAAATATGAGTTATCTCGGCTTTTTTCCCGGAATAACCCCAATATGCTTGAGTCCATGTCACTTTTGCGACACCATTTGGCCATCGTATTGTCGCCCGACAATACCGCAGCACCCGAAAGAAAGAGAGAATCCCATGAGCATGCTTAACGACAACCTTGACGCCAATTTCCAACTGTTTATCGAACAAGTCCGCGAGTCGGGTCAGGTGTGGGGTCTGCGCTATGGGGAAGACTGGGTCGTCTGCCGCTCAGCCGAATTTGAAGATGCCGACGTGATGCCGCTCTGGTCTGCCGAAGAGGACGCTCGTCTGCACTGTGTTGACGAGTGGGCCGATTACGAGCCGGAAGTGATCGATCTGGAAGAGTTTCTCGATATCTGGATCAACGATCTGGATGAAGATGATGTACTGGTTGGCCCGAACTGGAACGCCGACCTGGAAGGCCAGGAGCTCGAACCCATCGAGTTGGCCAAGGCACTGGTTGAACTGGACGCCTGAAAGCGCCTCCATTGATGGCCTGAACGCACAGGCCATCGGGACAAAGGCCGGCATCCGTGAGGGTGCCGGTCTTTTTTATGGTCGAATGGCCCGATTGATGAGTTAAAAGCCGATTTGCCTTTGCACCTGTCAGGGGGATGGTCCATCATCAACCTTTTGCCAAGGGAGGAGCGCCATGTTTGTATTCGACGTAACGGGAGCTGCGGGTGAGAAGGCCAGCATTCGGGTGCAGGCGCTGGATTGGGCGCAAGCCGGACCAGTGACCTTCCAGTGCGATGACGATCAGCTGGCGGTCGTACTCCTGAGCGGTTGTCGTTGCGATGCGGTGGGCTTTTTCAACCTGTTGGCGGGGTGCAAACCGCTCTATATCGAACAGTGGCTCAGCTATCTGCAAGAGAGTGGCCGCATTGGTAAATGGACCCATCATACCGAGAGTCCCGCCGATGGGGACTATCTGGCCAGAGCCGGTCTGGAGCACGATGAGCTCAATAGCCTGCTTGGCCAGGTTTATCAGGTGGCGGGGTTCAACCGATTGCAGATCAACCGTTACCTCAAAAACCGCCACAATCCCACTACACTGGCGACCCGTTACGATCAGAAGGAGCTGGAGCGTTACCGCCAGCTCAATGACATCATTCTGACCCTGTTGAAGCTGAAGCATCCTCAGTAAAGAGCCCCAGCTGGCTGATATCCGGTCGCAGCGGTTGCGGCCGGGCGATCAGATAACCCTGCAAGCCATCCACGTACATCCCCTGCAGCAGCTGTTTCTGGCCAAGCTGTTCTACCCCTTCTGCAATCACCTGACATCCCATCCGATGTGATACATCAACGATCATCCGCACGAACTGCTGGTTGGTCTGATCCTGCTCCAGCCCGGTAATAAGGGCAGGATCGAGCTTGATGTAGTCGGGCTTGAGCTCGCGAAACAGGGTAAAGGAGCCGATCCCCTTGCCGAAATTGGCGATCGCCGAGCGGCTGCCGTTGCGCCTGAGCAGCTCGAACACCCGCTTGGCCCCGGTCAGGTTGCGTTCCAGATGCTCTTCATCCAGCTCGAACACCAGATTGGCGCTGGTATTGGGATCTTTAAGCAGTTGGCGGTCAAGCCAGATCAGGAAGGTGCTGTTTTGCAACAGGTTGGGGGAGAGGTTGACTCCCCAGCGACTCTGGTTGGCGCCAAAAGCCCGGTATTGACGCATGATATGGGTAATGACCAACTGCTCCAGCCGCATCACCATATCGAGCCGCTGGGCCATGGCAAACAGGGTGTCGGTGGGCAGGGCAGTACCATCGCTGCCGCTGAAACGGGTGTAGATCTCGTTGTAGGCCAGCATGCTGCGGTGCAGGGGCAGGATCGGCTGATAAGTGAAGCTGAGCCGCTCCTGTGCCAGCACGTCGGTCAGCACGTCGCGCCAGTGGTGTTGCCCCTGCAGATCGGAGGCGCTGTCATCCTGCTGGATGGCCCAGCCGTTGATGGTTTCGGTCTGGGCGCGAGCCAGCGCCAGATCCGCTCTGGCCAGCACGGCTTCGATCTTCTGGCCGCTGCTGAGCTTGGTCAGCCCCGAGTAACCGGTGCTCTCCAGCTCGTGCTGATCCTGATAGTGATCGAAGGCCACCTTCAAATCCTGCCCCAGCAGATGGGGAGGAATATTGGCCACCGGTTGCACCAGCACGGCGAAATCGGCCCCCGAAATGCGGTAGACCTGATTGCCCGGGAAGCGGCTTACCACCCGCTTGATGAGGGCCGCCATGTCCTTGATGTAGGCATCACCAGACTGGAAGCCGCGCTGGGCGTTGATCTTGCCAAGCTCGGTGGCACGGATCAGCACCAGGGTTGCGGTCTGGGTGTCCTGATCCCGCTGCAGCAACTCGGTCATGTCGCGGCGAAATGCGTGGCGGTTGAGAAGCTGGGTCAGCTCGTCGGTGGTGGCCAGGTTGCTGAGCTCGGTCAGCTGGCGATGGGCGCTCTGCTCGGCGCTTTCGAACTGCTCTAGCAGCTGTTGCAGCACCTCCTGGGAGGCGGGCTCATCGAGTTGTGAGGGATCCCGCCCTCTGATCGCCTTGACCCAGGTGAGCTCCTGATGCTGGAGCATGCCATCCATGGTGCGGATGGCCAGCATCAACAGCAGGATCATGCCAAGCAGTGTGGTGGCCAGAATAATGGCCAAAGTGAGCGGTGTGCTCTGCAGGGCTAACCAAACTGCTTGCAGGAGCAGCAGGGGTATGGTCACTATGGTGGCGATCAGAAAGAGGGTACGTCCGAGCTTGTGAACCATCTTGTCATCCTTGAAGTGGCTGCTTTGTGGGGGAATTTTAACCAAGCTGGCGGAGCAAAGCATGCTATTCCTCGCAACTCGGTGAAAAGGGTCAATTGAGATCGGTTAAATGTGAGTGAAACCACTTTCACAGGTGCCGAAACAGGCGAAGATGAGTTGAAAATAGATCAAACAAGGCAGAGGTAAATCATGTTGTTAGAGCCCGAAAATAGTGCCAAAGCACGACAATTATTGAACCAGAGTATGGCACTGGTGCTGGCGGGTGGACGTGGTAGTCGCCTGAAGCAGTTGACTGACAACCGCGCCAAGCCTGCCGTCCATTTCGGTGGCAAATTCCGGATCATTGATTTTGTGCTCTCCAACTGTATCAACTCGGGGATCCGCCGCGTTGGTGTAGTCACCCAATACAAATCTCACAGCCTGCTGCGTCACCTGCAATCGGGCTGGTCCTTCCTGCGTTACCAGATGAACGAATTCATCGACCTGCTCCCTGCCCAGCAACGGGTGGACGAGGTGCACTGGTATCGCGGCACCGCCGATGCTATCTATCAGAACGTCGATATCATCCGTGACTACGGCCCCAAATACCTGGTGGTGCTGGCGGGGGATCACATCTACAAGATGGATTACGCAGCCATGCTGCTCGACCATGTGCGCCTTGGCGCCAAGGTGACTGTGGCTTGTATCGAGGTGCCGCGGGCCGAGGCATCCGCCTTCGGGATCATGGATATCGACGAGCAGCGCAAGATCCGCGCCTTCGTCGAAAAACCGGCCAATCCGCCCGCCATGCCGGGTTGCGAAGATCGCTCGCTGGCCTCCATGGGGATCTATATCTTCGAGGCGGAGTACCTCTACCAACTGCTGGAGGAGGATATTCACAATCAGGACTCCAAACACGACTTCGGGATGGATGTGATCCCCCGCATCGTGGAGGAGGGGATGGCATTTGCTCACCCCTTCAACATGTCCTGTGTCGGGGCGCGCGAGGGGCAAAAGCCCTACTGGCGTGACGTGGGTACGCTGGACTCTTTCTGGGAAGCGAACATGGATCTCGCCTCCGTGCTGCCCGAGCTCGATATCTACGATCAGAACTGGCCCATCTGGACCAGCCAGACCCTGACGCCACCGGCCAAGTTTGTGCAGGACCGCAACGGTCAGCATGGCATGACCATCAACTCCATGTTCTCGGGCGGGACCATCGTCAGCGGGTCGTTCGTGCTCAACTCGGTGCTCTTTACCAATGTGCGGGTGCACTCCTTCTGCACCCTGGATCAGGCCATCATCTTCCCCGGGGTCGAGATTGGCGCCGGTTGTCGTCTGCGCCGGGTGGTGGTGGACAAGGGATGTGTGCTGCCCGATGGGCTGGTGGTGGGCGAGAATGCCGATGAGGATAGCCGCCGCTTCTACCGCTCCGAGCAGGGGATTGTGCTGGTGACCAAGGAGATGCTGGACAAGCTGGTTTGAGGAAGGCCCTTGAAACTGTGTCAGACGCTGTAATGCAAAGGGAGCCAATTTGGCTCCCTTTTTCATGCTGGTGAATGGCGAGGATTACTCGCTAACCACTGCTTTAGCAGCCATCACCATGGCGGTGCCGTGCTTGCCACCGGCAGCGGTCACTTGCGGTACGCCATCTTCATCGGTGTCGCTGCCGGCACCTTCGATGATGTTCTCGCCGGAGTCACCGATCCACTCGGCCATCTGCATGCCACCGTTGACGGTGCCACGGAACCAGCTGACGTACTGACCGGTCAGCTTGGCCAGCTCCAGCTCGGGCGCCTTCTCGGCCCCTTCGTTGCGCAGGTTCAGCATGGCAGAGCGCAGGGCGCCGGAGATGGCAGCCTGGGTCCAGGGGGTGTATTCACCCTGTTTACCCACCAGCCAGGTGCCCGCTTTGGCATTGAAGTAGGCCTTGTCGGCAGCGATGAACAGCTCGCGGGCGGCAGTGCGGTACTTGGCATCCGAGGTAGCGAGGAAGGCGGCAGTCAGACCACGGATGGCGGCGAACTGCGCATCGATGGAGTGGCCGGCATCGAGTTTGCCACCTAGCGTGATGCCATCATGCACCAGCCCATTTTTGCCCTTGAGGTTGGCAAGGATGAAATCGGCCTGTTTGCGGATAAGCTCGAGCGCCTCTTGACCCTGCTTGGTCTTGAGGTTCAGCTCGCCATTGTCACCGGCGGCGTAACCGACCGGCAGCGCGTCCTGAGCGCGCTGGAAGATCTGCAGGGCGACCAGTGCGTAAGCGGCGTCAAAGGTAGTGACATGCTTGCCCTGTTTGCCTGCCTGCCAGCTGTCGACCAGGGTGCCAGCCTTGGCATCAAAGTGCAGGGCCGCCAGGTTCTTGAAGGTGAGGTTTGAGAGATTGATCGCCAGCGAGAAGGCATCGCTGCCCGCGACCGCTTTGCCCAGGTCATTGGCCTTGTTGGCAGCCGGTGCTGCGGCAAACGGCGCGCCGTCAAACACGGCGTGGAAGGCCGGGTTCTGGTTGGTGTTGGCGCTGCGCTGATCGCTGAAGGCATAGAACTCGGAGAGCGGCCACAGCATCATCCAGGCATCGCGCAGCTGGGCGGAGCCATCTACCACCTCCAGCTTGCCGATGGCACCGGCATCGTTGTTGCTGGTTTCGGTCACTTTCACCTGATGGGGGAAGTAAATCACGCCCTTGGCCGGATCGTACTGCGGGGTGATCTTGGCGCCCAGTTGCTTGCCATCGAAGCCGAGCTGGTTCTGCATGATGGCCAGCTTGTCGATGGACTGCTCGGTCAGCATCATGCCATTGAAGCCATCGGCGGCAGAGACGCCCAGCTTGTGCTTACCATCCTGATCCATGGTGGCGGAGGCGGCTTCTACCTCTTCATCGGTCTCGGCCACGTGCATGCCGCCGAGGAAGTCTTGCGACCACATCACCTCTTTGAGCAGGATGCCGCCCACGGCTGCGGGTACCAGCAGGTTGTCACTGCCGCTCCAGCGCAGGGTGCTGTAGTCACGGAAGTAGGCGGGCACCTGGGTCTTGATGGTCTTCTCGGTCCCTTTGGCGGTCTTGATGGTGATCTGATCGCCATTGACCGGAGTGGCGTTGACGGCCTGGGCAAACTCTGGATTGGCTGAGGCGTAGGGCAGGGAGAGGGGATACATGCCTTGCGGCACTTCATCGGCCGGGAAGCCGACCGCATCGGCCATGGCCAGCACCCGTTGCCCCAGAGAGGCCATGGTGCCACCACGGGCCAGGTTTTGCGGCCCGTTCACCAGATGTGGGCCCATGCCGGATTGGTAGTTGAGGGCGTACATCGCCTCTTCGGAGTATTCGTAGGATTCGATGCCGGCAGCGAAGTCGAACGGGGTCGGCTCATCGGCACGGTTGGCATCCAGCACATCCAGATCCAGCCCCAGCGCTTCGGCCAGCGGCTCACCGGAGAGCTCGAATTCGGTATAGGCCAGCATGTTGGCGGCGGTATTGAATGTCTTGTCTTCGACTTTGACGGCAGCGTTTGCGGCGCCGCTGATCAATGCGCAGGCGATCGCCTGAACCAGTACGGTTTTTCTCATGTCCCTTCTCACCATTGGTTTTATTATTGACGCTTCTCATAACGAATCTAAATGAGAATGGTCTGCATTATGCTGTGTTGACGGGGACTTGAGAAGTAAAAAACCGTCCCATTCGGCTGCACGTTAAACCGGATGTGCGCTGTCGAAGAGGACGGTTATCTGTTTATTGCGATGAAAGTGCCAGTGTGGCGGCGATCAGAGCAGCTTGAACGGGATGACCAGACGGCCCGGCTCCACCTTGAGGGCTTCGACCTTCTCCTTGATCCTCGCTTCGTTCTTGTGGCTGCTGTCGAGGCGATAGACCGGGGTCTGCGACAGGAACAGGGAAAGGGACTGATTGAAGGTGGGCAGCAGCGGGGTGAGGGCAGCCCCGATATCGGCCGGCTCGGTCTTGACCGAGACCAGCTCAAGGTCGCGCAGATAGATGGCGCCTTGATCGGCCACATAGTCCGGGCGGGCGCTCAGGGCAAAGCGGATCTTCATCTGCTGGCTGCCAAGGGGGCTGCTCACCTGCAGGTCGCCAGCGGCGTCCAGCTCGATGCGATCTGCTTGTTTGCGGCCGATACGGCTCTGCATCTCATCCAGACGGATCTTGCTCGACATGATACCGGGGATCCCCAGCTGTTTTTCAAAAGAGACCTGATCTTTGAGGTACTGGTTGATTTCGGCCTCGCTGACGTTGTACTGGGTCAAGGAGCAGGCTCCCAGCAGCAGGGCGAGGGGGAGTAACAACAACTGTTTCAACATGATGGATTCCGCTTGGGCAACTATGATGGCGCTATCTTACGCGATAACGGGCGTGGAATGAGAGCCTCATACCGTGGGAAATCACGGAGTTGCTGCATTCCCGATTGTTTTTTGGCAACCGCCGGGTTCATCATCGACGAGTGAGTGGAATAGGGCTGAGCTGTTTGCTGCGGGCATGGGTCTACGCCTTAAGCAGAGAGAAGAGAACAGAGAACGAGGAGAGCGTAATGGTTCGGATGGGCAAGGTTGGCCGCAGGGCGCTGCTGTGGCTTGGCTGCATGATGGGGCTCTGGAGCCCATCGCTGTGGGCCGAGG
Organism: Aeromonas sp. 600479; assembly: GCF_049175515.1. Classification (NCBI taxonomy): domain Bacteria; kingdom Pseudomonadati; phylum Pseudomonadota; class Gammaproteobacteria; order Aeromonadales; family Aeromonadaceae; genus Aeromonas; species Aeromonas sp. 600479. The sequence goes on along the minus strand of NZ_JAAKVF010000004.1, from coordinate 139,203 downwards.
TGAAAGTGATCCCGGTCTTCGAGGCGCAGGCGGCGGTGCAGACCCTCAAGGAGATCTATCCCCAGCTTGGGGTAAGCGCCATGGGTAACCAGCTGGTGCTGAGCGGAACGCCAGCCCAGCTGCAGGAGGCCGAAGCCACGTTGGCGCAGATCAACCAGCCGCCGCAAAGCCTGCTTATCGAGTGGCGGGTGGATGGGGCTGCCAGCGGTCAGCAACTGGGGGGCTCAATCAGTCGCGACGAGGCCAAGCGGCAGTGGCTGCTCGATGGCAATGCCCAGCAGTATCAGCGCAGCCAGAACGACAGTTGGCAGGTGCGCGGGCTGTCGGGTCGTCCCGTGCTGCTGCAGATGGGCTCCTATCAGCCGGTGACCTTCTATCAGTGGAACGGGGGCGCCGTGGTGGGGATGATGCCGCTGGTGAATGGCCTCTATGCTACGGCCACCTTGATTGGCGATCGGGTGCAGATTGCGCTCAGCAGCGAACAGGCGAGGCTGGATCAGGGCACCATCAATCGTGGGCAGAGTGCCACCGAGGTCAGTGGAGCCCCTGGCCAGTGGCTGACGGTGGGGGAGCTCTCGACCAGCTCGGCAGATCAAGGGAGCCGCCTCGGTACCCAGCTACAGGGAGCGCGAGGCAGCCAGAGCGAGCGCCAGACCCTGCAGATCCGGGTCACCCGCCAATAAGTAATTCACCCTGTTTTGTCATGCCCGACTTTCTGGGAAACAGCCTGCTCGTAAGCATGTAGTCAACTGAGCTGGCCGGGTAGGAATCAGAGTCATCATCGAGTCGGGTTGAGACTGAGCGAAAACAGGGAATCTGGATTGCGAGCAGCCAAGGATGATGGGAAAGCGAGATACGTTTGAGGCAAACAACAGCAGATACGAAAAAGCCCAGCCAAAAGGCTGGGCTTTAGAATTTGGCTCCCTCGACAGGACTTGAACCTGTGACATACGGATTAACAGTCCGCCGTTCTACCGACTGAACTACGAGGGAAAAGTGGCTCCTCCTACTGGACTTGAACCAGTGACATACGGATTAACAGTCCGCCGTTCTACCGACTGAACTAAGGAGGAATTGCCTGTCTCGTCAAGACGGGGCGAATATTAATGACCAGGGCGACGGGTGTCAACCCGCGAATTTACCGAAAACCGGATTTTCGGACTGTTTGCCCAAAAGTTGCGCTTTGCGGTTTATTTTCAGCACAATCAGTCCCTTGCCATCACCGCCCCCAACCGGCCCAGGGGTTATTGGCTCGGTTCGCATCAACCTGATGATGCCAGCATGATGTCGCGAACGTGCTGGTAACCAGGCGAGGCTCAAATGGTAATCTTTGTGGCTAAAAGGGGGAGAGCTGGAGTCAAGATCGGCGATTTGGCGGTAAATGGGCCAAATCATGGGGCAGAGTGCTTTTCATTGATCCTGCCCATCGAAAAAATGGCCCGTCTGGAGTAAGGTTACGCAGGATACCATCGCCGCGTCGACAGCTCTGCCGGCCCTTGATGATGATCGGGCGCCGGATCTCTCCGGCCTTTATCTCCCTCTTCTGGTATTACGATATACATGCACAAGCAAGCCTCTTTAAATAGCGTGAAGCTCGCCATAGCCTTACGCCAGTCCTGTATTGATGAACCCTATAGCATGGCCCGCTTCGGCCGTGATCTTATCGCCGGTGTGACGGTGGGCATCATCGCCATCCCGCTCGCCATGGCGCTGGCCATCGCCAGCGGTGTACCGCCGCAACACGGTCTCTATACCGCCATCATCGCCGGTATCGTGATCGCCGTGACCGGTGGCTCCCGTTACTCCATCTCCGGCCCGACCGCTGCCTTTGTGGTGATCCTCTATCCGGTCGCCCAGCAGTTCGGGGTCGGTGGTCTGTTGATGGCGACGCTCATCTCCGGCCTCTTTCTGGTGGCGATGGGGATGGCCCGTCTTGGCCGCCTTATCGAGTACATTCCCCCGTCAGTGACGCTGGGCTTTACCGGTGGTATCGCCATCGTGATCGCCACCTTGCAGATCAAGGACTTCTTCGGCCTGAGCGTGCCCGAGATGCCGGAAACCTATCTGGGCAAGGTCGAGGCGCTGGCCGCCGCCCTGCCAAGCTGGCAGTGGGGCGATACCCTGGTGGGGGTCGCAACGCTGGCCGTGCTGCTGCTCTGGCCGCGCTTGCGTCTTCCTGTGCCCGGCCACTTGCCCGCGGTGCTGGTCGGGGTAGGTCTGGGTTTTGGCCTCCATTACTTCGGGGTGGATGTGGCCACCATCGGCAGCAAGTTCAGCTATACCCTGGCCGATGGCACTCAAGGGATGGGGATCCCGCCCATCGCACCAACTCTGGTGATGCCTTGGGCCTTGCCCGGGCCGGATGGCTTGCCGGTCGAATGGAACCTGGCGGCTATTGAGCGGCTGCTGCCTGCCGCCTTCTCCATGGCGATGCTGGGGGCGATCGAGTCGCTGCTCTGCGCCGTGGTGCTCGATGGGATGACCGGTCGCAAACACAGCTCCAACGCCGAGCTGGTGGGGCAGGGGCTTGGCAATATCTTCGCCCCCTTCTTTGGCGGCATTACCGCTACCGCCGCCATCGCCCGCTCTGCCGCCAACGTGCGTGCCGGCGCTACGTCCCCCATCTCGGGGATCGTGCATGCGCTGGTGGTGCTGGCCGCCATTCTGGTGCTGGCCCCCTGGCTCTCCTGGTTGCCGCTCTCGGCCATGGCTGCCTTGCTGCTCATCGTGGCCTGGAATATGAGTGAAGCGCACAAGGTGGTGGAGTTGATCCGTCGTGCCCCCAAATCCGATGTGCTGGTGCTGCTGGTCTGCCTGTCACTCACCGTCATTTTCGACATGGTTATCGCCATCACCTTCGGGGTGATTCTGGCCTCCCTGCTCTTTATGCGCGAAATCGCCAAGATGACCAAACTGCACGATTTGGCCGAGCACAAGCGCTATGCCCATGAGGTGCCGGACAATGGCTTGCTCTACAAGATCAACGGCCCGCTCTTCTTCGCCGCGGCCGAACGGGTCTTTGCCGAGCTGGAAGCGCAAGTGAAAGGGCACAAGGTGCTGGTGTTGCAGATGGAGGCGGTTTCCATCCTCGATGCGGGCGGTCTGTCTGCCTTCCTCCACTTTGGCAAGCAGATGGCCAAAGCCGGTGTCGAGTTGCGGGTGGCCGAGTTGCAGTTCCAACCGCTCAAGACCCTGGCTCGCGCCAAGGTGCGACCGCAACCCGGCACGCTGGAATTCTACGGTTCACTGGAAGAGGCGCTCAAAGGTGAACATTTGCACGAAGCGGCAGTAAATTGATTGAAAGGGATACGAAACGGCATATTTTTGGTCATTTTGTTCGGATGTTGAGCAAATGAACGCAAAAAGTAAAAAATTGCATTGACCAAAAGCCATCGTATCCCTTACATTACGCCCCGTCGCCGCGGCATGGTCCGCCAGCGAATGTGCAGCTCAAGCACACAAAGCAGTGAGCAAAAATTTGGTGAGGTGTCCGAGTGGCTGAAGGAGCACGCCTGGAAAGTGTGTATACGGCAACGTATCGAGGGTTCGAATCCCTCCCTCACCGCCACATTGCAAAGCCCTGATGGAAACATCAGGGCTTTTCTTTATATGCGATTTTTGATACGTCCTCTGCTCATCATCTCTCATGCAATCTATTACTTGAGTAATCAGATTCTTGTTGCGATGTACCCGTTTGCGATTGGTATTGATGCCAACGTGCGTTGTGATAGTGATAATCTCTTTTTTGTGCAAAATATTGCGCAGCACCTGGTTTTATCCACTTCATTTGCAATCATTAGCCACCAATAATTTTGATTTGCGCAACTTTTTGCGTGAGTGAACCTTGGTGTTTGATTGTTTTGGCTGTAACCTATTGATAATAAATGAATAAAAATAATGGCATGGTCGCTGCTAAAGGTTGGTCGAGTGCTATCTCGTTTAACCAACTTATTTAGGAGCATACATATGCCAACTCCATGTTATATCAGCATCGAAGGTAAAACCCAGGGCAATATCACCGCCGGTGCCTTCACTTCCGATTCCGTCGGCAACATCTTCGTACAAGGCCACGAAGACGAGATGCTGGTACAAGAGTTCCAGCACGTTGTGACCGTCCCGACCGACCCGCAATCCGGTCAACCTGCCGGTCAGCGTGTCCATAAGCCGTTCAAGTTCACCGTTGCGCTGAACAAAGCTGTGCCGCTGATGTACAACGCGCTGGCTTCCGGCGAGATGCTGCCAAAAGTGACCCTGAAGTGGTACCGCACCTCCGTTGAGGGCAAGCAGGAGCACTTCTTCTCTACCGTGCTGACCGATGCCACCATCGTTGACATCGACTGCCAGATGCCCCACTGCCAGGACCCGGCGAAGTCTGACTTCACCCAGCTTATCCAGGTCTCTATGGCTTACCGCAAGATTGATTGGGAACACACCGTTGCCGGTACCTCTGGTGCTGATGATTGGCGTGCACCTATCGAGGCGTAATAACTCGTTTTCCTTTCTTTGTTTTAGTTTTCTGGAAGTGCTGTCCACGTGGTCCGTATCCGTAGCACGTTGATGTATCCCCAGCCTGATTAATCCCGCAGGCTGGGGCTTTTATGTTTTGCCATCCCCCTGTTCTGACGTTCGGTGCTGAGTGATGGCAAAGCACACAAGAGGTTTGAATTATGTGTCCCTCCATTGCACTGCTCGGTGACATCGGCACCGACCACGATGGCTTTCCGCCGACCCCGGTGATAGCCGCCAGCCCTGATGTGTTCCTCGATGGAAAACAGGTAGCCTGTCAGGCCGACCCGCTGGCACCCCACGACAAGCCCAACAATCCACCCCACCCGAGCAGCATTGCCGGAGGAGTTGGCTCGGTGTTGGTGAACGGCAAACCCATCGCTGTCACCGGCACGGCAGTGGATTGTGGTGGTGTGGTGATGGGTTCGGGCAGCGGACAGGCAGGATAAGGAACAAGGTCATGGCACAGAGCACAGGATTACAATTTACCGTCAAGGTTGGCGCACTGGCTGACAGCACCTTTGCGGTCGCAAGCTTCAAGCTGGATGAGGGCTTGAACCGTCCCTTTAACCTCCACCTTGAGGTCGCCAGCCAGCAACCGGACATCGACTTTGGCGCCGTGCTGGACCAGCCATGCGAGCTGATGGTGTGGTACAACGGCGAGTTGCAACGCCGGGTCTGCGGGGTTGTGAGCGAGTTTGCCCAAGGGGACAGCGGCTTTCGCCGTACCCGCTATCAGCTGCAAGTCAAACCTGCTCTGTGGCGATTGGGATTGCGCCAGAACTCCCGCATCTTCCAGGCACAGAAACCTGACGAAATCCTCTCCATTTTGCTGCAAGAACACGGCATCACCGACTACGCCTTTGCCCTGAAAAACGAGCACGCCCAGCGCGAATACTGCGTGCAGTATCGGGAGACCGACCTCGATTTCGTGAATCGCCTTGCTGCCGAAGAGGGGCTGTTCTACTTCCACGAGTTTGAAGCAGGCAAGCACCGCATTGTGTTTGCCGATGACGCGGCAGCACTGACTGCCGGCCCCGAGCTTTTCTTCAACCTCGGCAACCGTTCGCTGGAACAAGGCCCCTATGTGCGCCAGTTCCACTACCGCGAATCGGTGCGCCCCTCGGATGTGGAGCTGAAAGACTACAGCTTCAAGACCCCGGCCTATGGCCTCTCCCATAAAAAGCAGGGCGCTGAGCTTGAGCATCAGCGCGATACCTACCAGCACTTCGACTACCCGGGCCGCTACAAGCAGGACCCGAGCGGCAAGGCGTTTGTCCAGCATCGGCTCGATGCCCTGCGCAATGACGCGGTGGCGGGCAGTGGCAAGTCCAACAGCGCCGCATTGCTACCTGGTCAACACTTCTCACTCACCGAACATCCGAACGGCAGCCTCAACACCGACTGGCAAATCGTTCATATCCGTCACACCGGTGAGCAACCACAAGCTCTGGAAGAAGAGGGCGGCAGTGGCCCGACCGTCTACCACAACGAATTTGGCGTAGTGAAAGCGAGCACCACCTGGCGCGCCCGTATCGGCAGCCCCGAGGCACCCCATAAGCCGATGGTGGATGGCCCGCAAATCGCCATGGTGGTGGGCCCGGAAGGGGAAGAGATTTACTGCGACGAACATGGCCGGGTCAAGCTGCAATTCCCGTGGGACAGATATGGCAGCTCCAACGACCAGAGCTCCTGCTGGGTGCGAGTGAGTCAGGGCTGGGCCGGCGGTCAGTACGGCATGATGGCCATCCCGCGTATCGGCCACGAGGTGATTGTCTCGTTTCTGGAAGGAGACCCCGACCAGCCTATCGTGACCGGTCGCACCTACCACGCCACCAACCGGCCGCCGTATGAGCTACCTGCCAACAAGACTCGCACCGTGCTGCGCACCGAAACCCACAAGGGCGAGGGCTTTAACGAGCTGCGCTTTGAAGACCAGGCGGGGCAGGAAGAGATTTACATCCACGGTCAGAAAGACCTGAATGTGCTGATAGAGAACGATGCGGCGTGGCATATCAAGCACGACGAGCATCGGGATATCGACAACGAGCGGGTCACCCGTATCAAGGCCAACGACCACCTGACGGTGGAGGGTGAGAAGCGCGACCACATCAAGGCGGACTATTCGCTGACGGTCGATGCTTCCCTGCACCAGAAGCTGGCCCAGTCGCTGCTGGTTGAGGCTGGGCAAGAGATCCACATCAAGGCCGGTAACAAGATTGTGCTGGAAGCAGGCTCCGAGCTGACCCTCAAAGTCGGCGGCAGCTTTGTGAAGGTTGACCCCAGTGGCGTCACCCTGGTCGGTCCCACTATCAAGATGAATTCTGGCGGCAGTCCCGGCTCGGGCTCCGGTTGGGCTGGTCAAATGCCCGGCTTGCCGGGGGCGGTCAAGGTACCACCCGCGCCTCCAGCGACTATCCCTGCGAGCGCGATTCAAAAGAGCATGGAATCCATGGCCCCGTTGGTGAAGCCCTGCCCCTTTGCCCAGGGAGGTAAGGCATGACCTTTCAAGAGTGGCGTAGCCAACACCCCGGCCAACTGTTTGCCATCGTTGATGCCGCGCTCGATACCACCGCCGTGGCGGACTACTGCAACCAAGGTGGTGCCAATGCCATCCCCTTGTTTGCCGGTACGGCCTTCGCGGACCAAGCCGAACAAGGCCCCTGGTTACTGCCCAATCCTGCTCCCGAGTTTATCGCAGCTCACCCGCAACTGGGCGGCGTATATGTCGCGAGCGATGCCGCTATTGATGTCGTCCTGCAGCACTGGCAAAGCCTGATAGAGGTGGCCTTTGAAGGTGAGGTGATGTGGCTGCGCTATGCCGATAATCGGGTCTTTCCCAAGATGCTGGCTACCATGAGCCAGCAGGAACTCGATGATGTACTGGGGCCCTGCTCAAGCCTGTGGGCCAACGACACTGCCTGGCTAAGCACGCCTGATGCTGAATTCACTCCCCGCGAAGCCCCCTGGTTTCGGATTCAGCCTCACCATCTGACACCGCTGTATGACGAAAGCCGTCACGCCTACATCCTCTCTCGCCACTTCTGGCAGCGCATGGAGGATATGATGACGCGTCATCCCAATCCGGAAGCCGCCATTACCACCGTCCTCAAGCAGGCCAACCAAGCTGGGCTGGCAGGTGACGTCCTTGATGGCGTGGTGGCAGGTGCACTCACGCTACAGGCAAGCATGGCGCTGGATGCCATCAGAGCGCCGTTGATGCTGACCGATGACGAAATGGCTCAGGTGAATAACTGGCTGAACAAACACCCTGACTTGATAGGAGCTGTGTAATGGCTATCAGTGCCCACTGCATACCCTGTGAAAAGTACAACTGCTGGATTGAGATAGACGTTCGCGACGAACAGAACCGCTCGTTCAAGGGGCAAAAGGCCACCTTGACCGATGCCACTGGCACCAGCAAAACCGTGACTCTGAAAGATGGCCCAACCCTGGTTGAAGGCTTTGCGGTGGGGCCGGTGACGGTCAAGTTCGAGACCCAGCCTTGGCTCAAAGCCGCTCAATCTCGTGAAGCCCTGAAAGAGGGCGAAACCAGCCAGGTTCCCGCCTACACCGAGAAATTTTGGGGGCACTGTGACGTGAAGCGCGAGCATGTCAAAGTGACCACCGGCGACCTCTGCCTCAGCGACCCAGAACAGCCGCTACCGGAAGCGCACAAAGCCGGGGCCCAACCACCGCGCTTTATCACCAAGCACTCCTACGTGATTGAGGTGAAAGGCTATCAGCTCACCACCCTGCGTATCGGCGTGTTCTTTGATGGCACCGCCAACAACACCTTCAAGCACAGGGAAGGGAAAAGTGCATTGGAGACAGCATTGGCTCAATGCAGCCCAGAAGAGCAGCAGGTATTGCTGGAGCAGTGTTTTGAAGGGGCGTTACCTGATGGCCTCAATAACAGCGAGAAAAACGACATCACCAATATTGGCAAGGCCAGTGACCTATATCTACGTAATGACAAAGCTCCTGAGTTAAGTGTCGCGGTGTACATCGAAGGCATCGGCACGACCAAAGGTGAGGATGACGCCACCGCAGGCTTAGGGGCAGATAAGGGCCAGACCTCCAGCGCCTCCCGAGTCGAAGAGGCTTGTCGTACCCAGATTGTTGCAGAAATAAAAGAACAACTGGAGAACATACTGCCCACCATTGAGTGCATTCATAAGGTCGAGTTCGATGTGTTTGGCTTTAGCCGGGGCGCCTCTGCCGCTCGCCAGTTTGTAAACCGTATCGATAAGAAAGGGGACCACCCACTGGTGGAGGCCATGGCTGCTGACCCCGATATTCCCTTGAAGGCGGGCTTTGACTGGGCCAGTCGCGATGATGTGCGAATCCAGTTTGTCGGGTTGTTTGATACCGTGGTCAGTTCCTATCTGTGGGGTAAACGTAATGTGACGCTGGCCCCTGACTGTGCCGAGCGGGTGGTGCATATCGTTGCTGCCGATGAGTGGCGCTATCACTTTGACTTGACCCGTATCACCGACGATGCAGCAGGCACCACACTCGCGGAGAATTTTACCGAAGTGATTATTCCCGGCGCCCACTCCGATATCGGTGGCGGCTATTACAGCCGCTGGAGTTTGCGTGATCCCAACTACGCATCACCGCTGATCACTGAAAACTGCGTGATCGCGACCTTCAATACCGATGCGATGCCACATGTTCATCCCATCGATGCCCAAGCATATCGCGATGCCAGTACTTACGCCAAAATGCGGGCTGGACAAGGCTGGGCCAAAGGCGTTGTGTCTCTGGCTAGCCATAGTGATGCCACTCAGCTTGGTTATCTGAATGTGCGTCCCAGGGCTCTTGGGCCGATCACGGGCAGTCAATCAGGGGGCCATAGAAATATCTGCGTCGATGTGGTTCTGCACCGGGTGGTGGAGGGGGAATATTCACGCATACCGCTGCACATGATGGTAGAAGCGGCGCGTGATGCTGGAGTGCCTTTGAACAAGTGGGTATCACAAGGTGATAATGCTTACCGTTTGGATAGCGCACTTTCGTATCCCACAGTGAACTTGGCCAAACTCGATGAGCTATGGGTTGATGTGGCCAAACGGCGCGGAGAGGTGATCAACCTGGCTCGCAGCTTACCTGACGATGTGTACCAAAAGTTGCGGCTAAGTTATTTGCACTACAGCGCTGACACTGGACTGGTCAACAAACCCAACAGAGTTGGTGACAAAGAAATCCGTAAGCTGACGGGCAATGATAAGGGAGGTTATTAATGCGCTGGATACTCTTACTGCTGCTGTTGCCATTAGTCGCAGCCTGCCAAGCAGCCCCCTCCGGTCCAAAACAACTGAACTGGCGCCATATGGTGGGCACCAATGCTGATGAATTATGGGTGACTGAGGTGCTCTTTTATCGTCAAGGCAAGTTGGTTGATGCCTCAACCAATGGGGCTCTACGCTCAGTTAGCACTAACTCGTTAAAAGAGAAAGAATACCGCTGGAGCATAGGCAAGGGTCGCAGAGATATTCACCCCGCCCCCGATCGGGTAGAAGTGGAGTGGATTTCATTCCACGATAAAAAGCGCTATCGCATTAGCCTGGCCTTGCCAGCAGAGTTGGAAAGCATGATTGCGCAACCTTATCGAATCAAGGTGAGGGATGAGTGGCGTGAAGTACGCCGAGATAACATTGGCTTAGGTATGGCCACCGGCGGTTATGTGGAAGCATTTTTAACCAACGCTAAAGTGAAGCCTGATATCTTGCTGGCTCGGGGGATTGCTAAGGAAATTCAAACCTCGCAAGACAAGGAAAATCCTGTCACCAAAGTATACAAAGAGTGGTTTGACGATTTTGACAAAGCATACGGTAATGCCTACAAGCAATATCCAGTTCCTAGCGGAATGGCTTGGGCTCCCATCATGGATGCCTACCGCGCAACTCAACCCAAGACAGATACTGACCCAGTAAGGTAATACCATGGAGGTTGAAAGTGCCGGCTAAGGGTACCAAACCAACATCACCAGATGTCCTCCCGCGGCAGCTCACGCCAGAGGAGATTGAAGCGCTTCGCCAAGACATGCGCCGCCGATATATTGACAATATGAAGGCGCTCGAGAGCATGAGTCTCTTCCATCTAGAGCAGGAAGTACCAACACAGAGATGAAATATATCGTCGCATTGTTGGGGTTCTGTCTGTCATTGATGGCCTGTGCGGCACCCCAATCTCTGCCTAAATTTGCTTGGGATTATGGTACAGGCAGCAATATAGATCTTACTAAGAACACCAAGACAGAGTTCTATCTTGGAGGGAAGCAAGTTTATGCCGACCGTTTGGCTGGTGGCGGAGCTGGAGGTCTACTTGCCGATCGAATCAAGGCGCAACGTTACTATTGGGCGGGCGGTAGTGGTCTGCCTACCGACGGTGTTCCCATCCCCGATAAAGCGGTGATTGAGATGGTTTCCTTCCATGATCGCAAGCGCTACCGCATAAAGGTGGACTTGCCTGCCAATCTGGAGCAGCAGATGTGCCAAGTCTACTCTGTTGAGGGGCGTTATGACCGCCGTAGCTGGCTCTATTTTGGCCTAGCGCCAGGCGGCTATTTTGAGGTGTTGCTCAAGGGAGATAGACTAAATGTTAAGCCAGATATTCTGCTTGCTCGCGGTATTGCCGAAGTTGTGACTGATGATTGGTATGACAAGAAAGTACCGGTAGCACGCCAATATGGAATGGATGATTTTGACAAGAAATATGGTGAGCTATTCAAGCAATACCCAGTTCCCAATGGCATGGACTGGGCCCCGATCATGGACGCTTACCGCGCCGCCCAACCCAAGACAGATACTGACCCGGTCCAATGATGACCTCCATGCGCTGGATACTCTTACTGCTGCTACCGTTCGTCACCGCCTGCCAGGCCGCCCCCACAGGCCCCAAACAACTGGACTGGCACCATATGGTGGGTTCGAACGCTGATGAATTATGGGTGACGGAGGTACTCTTTTATCGTCAAGGCGAGTTGGTGGATGCCTCGACCAATGGTTCTGCCGGTTTTGTCGGTCCTAAAGCTCTTAAGGCCAAAGATTATCGCTGGCGCATTGGCAAAGGCCGCCGTGATATTCACCCCGCCCCTGATCGGGTTGAGGTGGAATGGGTGTCGTACCACGACAAGAAACGCTATCGCATCAGCCTTGACTTACCCGCCGCGCAGTTGGAAAGGATGATAGCGCAGCGTTACCGGGTCAAAGTAGGCAAGGAGTGGCGCGAAGAGCGCCGAGATAATATTGGGTTGGGCATGGCAACCGGGGGCTATGTCGAGGCGTTTTTGAGAGACCCTCGTGTCACCCCCGATATCTTGCTAGCCCGAGGGATTGCAAAAGAGGTGACGGATGATCCCTATGATCAACGTTTTCCCCTTTCCAGCCAATATGAGAATCGTTGGGCAGACTTTGATGCAAAGTACAACCAAGCCTATCAACAGTACCCAGTTCCCAGTGGTATGGCTTGGGCCCCGATCATGGACGCCTACCGCGCCGCACAGCCCAAAACAGATACTGACCCGGTCCAATGATGACCTCCATGCGCTGGATACTCTTACTGGTGTTGTTGCCGCTAGTCACTGCTTGTCAGGCCGTGTCTACCCCACCCAAAAATTTGGAGTGGTGGCATATGGTTGGTTCCAACTCAGATGAACTATGGGTGACCGAGGTACTCTTTTATCGCCAGGGTAAATTGGTTGATGCTTCGACGAATGGTTCTGCCGGATTTTTTGGGGCTGAAGGGTTAAAAGAAAAAGACTATCGCTGGAGTATTTCAAAAGGGAGCCACACCACACGACCAATTCCAGATCGGGTGGAACTGGAGTGGATTTCATTTCACGACAAAAAACGCTATCGCATTAACCTGGCATTGCCAGCAGAGCTGGAAAGCATGATTGCACAACCTTATCGCATCAAGGTGAGAGATGAGTGGCGTGAAGAACGTCGAGATAACATTGGCTTAGGTATGGCCACCGGCGGTTATGTGGAAGCATTTTTAACCAACGCCAAAGTGAAGCCTGATATCTTGCTGGCCAGGGGGATTGCTAACGAAATTCAAACCTCGCAAGACAGGGAAAATCCTGTCACCAAAGTATACAAAGAGTGGTTCGACGATTTTGACAAAGCATACGGTAATGCTTACAAGCAATATCCTATTCCCAGTGGTATGGCTTGGGCTCCCATCATGGATGCCTATCGTGCCGCGCAACCCAAGACGGATACTGACCCTGTGCAATGATGACTTGTACGCGCTGGATTCTCTTGTTACTACTGTTGCCGATAGTCGCAGCCGGCCAAGCCACTCACTCCGGGCGCCTACCTAAAATAGTGTCCGGATTTAGTCGACCACTACACAGCACATAAGTCGGCGGATTTCGTTGAACTGCTGGCGGCTGTAGCCGATGAGCTTGCAGACTTTGCTGACATTATTGAGCTCTTTGGCGAGCTCTAGCAGACGGCGTTTACGACGTACTACATTCTCGTTGGTGGTCATACGTTGGCTCCGGATAATACGATAGGCGTACCGTTTTATTATCCGGTTAGAAGCCGTATGACCACCCCCCTTGTTGGACCATAGTCAGGTGAATAGTATCTCTACACGTGCAGCGCCAGCCGATATTGTCTCAACGTCATCATTGGACGCCCTGCGATATCATCGACAAACATTATTACCTTGGGAAAAGCCTTAGTTCAAAGTAAGACCTGCATCAACAATGAAATCCTGGCCAGTACAGCCATTAGACTCGTCAGAACCGAGGAAGAGGGCCATGCGAGCACAATGTGAGCCATCGAGACGGAATTTGAGTGCTTGCAGTTCGACAAACTGGTTCACCGCGGCAGGGTCGAGTTGCGCCCACATCGCATCCTGTTTTGGGGTACGGATTGCGCCTGGTACAAGGCTGTTAACCCGAATGCCTCTTGCGCCCAACTCCTGCGCCAGGGTACGGGTAAAACCATGGATAGCGGCTTTTGACAGGGAGTAGCAGACTCTCCCGGGGCGACCCCTCATCCAGTTGATGGATCCCATATTGATGATGCTGCCGCTCCCTTTTTGCTCCATGCCTGGCAGCACGGCTTGGATCGCAAACAACTGGTGACGCAGATTGATATTGATGCGGTTTTCGAAATACTCCTCGGTCAGATCCTCAATTTTGTGGTGATCATCGCTGCCCGCGTTGTTGATCAGGATATCGACACTGCCCAGCTGTTGTTCAACGGTCGTAAAACACGCTTTGAGCAGAGTCAGGTCGGTGACATCGCAAAACAGAAACAGGCAGTCAAGCTCATGCGCGAGTGTTTCACCTGCTGATTTATCAAAATCGAGGAAGGCGACTTTGGCACCCTGGCTGACAAAGGCGCGCACCAACTCTTCGCCAATGCCACTGGCGCCACCTGTGATAACGGCGACCTTGCCGGCAATAGAGTGATATTGTACTTGCTGGGAATAGTTCATAACTGCTCTCCGTGAGTCATAGATTGAATTCATCTGGAAACATTAGAAAAAGTATTTAACACCAATGCGGATCCGGTATGCTTCTGCATCATAGGCAATATTTCTATCGTACCACTGTAATTCCAGATAAGGCATCCATTGTGGATTGATTCGATAACGGGTTTGACTGGTTAGCTCCCAGTGATGATCTTTCCCATTAGCACTATTGAAATTGTTAACACGAGAAAAATAGTGCGATTCAAAAGTATGGGTCAAGGCTGGCGTTATTTTATTGACAATATACAGTGCATATTCATTGGTGTCGTTATTATCGCCATGACCATCAAGATCCGTAGTTAGATAATTTTGATGATTGTAACGGTATCGTGCAATAACGGAAAAGTTATCGGTAAAGTTGTACTTTCCATCCAGATACGCAGAGCCACCAGAGCCAGAGCTAGAGGAGTTAACCAAACCACCGGCATTGACCGAGAGTTTGGTGGTTAAATTTAATAGCGGATACCATCCCTCAATTTCGTTATAACTGTGCTTTAGCTTGTCTAGTTTCTCGGTGTTATACGCATTGCTGGCCATAATCCCGGCACCAGAGTCCCAGTTATAGCCGAGTCGCAACAATAACTCATGTTGGTCGGTAGCAAAGTTAAATGCCTCACGGCTTTCAAAATAACCGCCCGCGAAAGCTGCGTTGCAGCATATAAGAGGGATTAAGCATATTTTGGGGTGGATACGCATAGTGATTGACTCGCCAATGGTAAGTTGATATTAAATCGTGCAGCGATTGGCATGAGGTAAATTAATTACCTCATGCGATGGTTTTTATCAGCCAGCTATTGAATGTTTTGCTTTACCAACTTGTAAGTGGCACAGAAATCCTCACGGCCCAAACCGTTATTCAGGCCTTGCTGGTAAATGTTATTCACCAACTCGACTCCGGGCAGGGTCAGCGCCTCTTCGCCCATGAGGTTCTTCATGATGCCGATATCTTTGGCCATGTTCTCCAGCGAGAAGACTGTGTCGTAGTTCTCGGCGATCAGGGCACCTATCTTGCTGGTCAGATAGAAGTTGCTGCCGCCACCGTAAGAGACTGCGGTGTTGAAGCTCTCTTTATCGATGCCGAAATGATCGGCGGTGGCCAGCATTTCGTTGACACTGTTCTGAATTTGGGCGACCAAGGTGTTGTGCAGCACCTTCATGATCAAACCACGGCCATTACCCCCCATGTGGATCTGGTTGCTGCCCATCATGGCCAGCAACGGCTTGACCTTTTTGTAGGCGGACAGGTCGCCACCTATGTAGATCCCGAGCTCGGCAGCCACGGCGGCAGGGACCGATTTGACCACGGGCGCATCGAGCATCACGGCACCGGTTTCTGCTACCTGGCGGGATAAGGCGATTGACACGGCCGGGTCAATGGTGGACATGTCGATGGTGATCTTGCCGGGGCCAAGGTGTGGCAGCAGTTCGGTATAGACCGCTTTGACGTGTTCGGAGCGCGGTACCATGGAGATGATCACATCCGCATCGGCTGTCAACCTGGCAATGGAAGGGGAGGCGATGGCGCCTGCATCGACCACCCGGGCGACAGCCTCCTGATTGATATCGAATACCAACACATTGCCATCAAATTTTTTGACGATGTTCTTTGACATCGCTTCACCCATCAGACCAAGACCGATAAAGCCGATAGTTTTCATCCGTTGTTTTCCTTAAATGTGGGTTTAGCAAGACCGGCGATGTCAACACGCATGCTGAACAGCGCACCTGAGAGCGGACGTGCTGCCAGTTCGGCGGCGTCCATATTTTCGCGAGTGGTGGTGATGAAGAGGGTCTTCATGTCCTCACCACCAAAACAGACCATGGTGGGGCAACGTACCGGCAAGGGATATTCGGCCAGCAATACCCCCTCTGCAGAGAAGCGGGCGATACGATGGCCATCAAACAGGGCGCTCCAGTAGCATCCTTCGACATCGATTGCAGCCCCATCCGGGCGCCCTTCGCCGGCGCGGGCTGCAAACTCGCGCAGCAGTTGCCGTTGACCGAGTGAACCGTCGCGGGCCAGCGGAGTGCGATAAAGGCGGCGGTTGGGGGTATCAGTGGTGTACATCCAGCGCATGTCCGGGCTGAATGCCAAGCCATTGGCTCCCAGAATGTCGCACTGGATCACCGACATCTGCAGCTCGGCATCAACCCGGCATAGCAGGGCGCCGTTGTAATCTCGTGGGCTCCAGTAAGTGCCTGCATAGAAACGACCCGCCTGATCGGTACCGCCATCATTAAAACGGGCCAGCGCTGGGTTATTGGGGTTATCGGCGACTTTTCGCTCGATCTGGCCGTGCTGATCGCACAGATAGATCCCGGTGCGCATCGCTGCGATAAAGCCACCCTGTTCGCGCAGGGCAAAACAACCCACTTCTTCGGGGAAGGGGATTGTCGTCATGACGCCGCTTTCGGGGTGATAGCGGTGCAGGCAACGCTCGAGAATATCGGTCCAGTAGAGCGCCTGTTCAGCAGTGCTCCAGGTCGGGCACTCGGGCAGATGGCCGCGGTAGTCGGCCAGTAGCAGAGCAGGATTAGGCATAGTGAGAAACCTCAAGCAGCATGGCGATCTGCAACTGCCCATTGGCTGGCACAGTGGCCATGGCCAGCGCAGGATCACCAAAGCCACCGTTGTTGATGGCATCGTTGATATGAGAAACCGGCTCGATGGCGATGAAGTCACGATCGGCGGGCGGCAGAAACAGGATGGCGTGAGGCGCATCGGGTGAGCTCAGGGTCACCATCAGCTTCTCATCTGGCCAGCGCACCCGTGCACAGCCACTCCAGTGATGGAAGCAGTTATCGACACTGGCGGGTTCAGGTTTGCGCCAGGTGCGATAGTTCCATTGGGCCGGTAGTGGCGCGAGACCAGTGGGCAGGGACTTGTGGTCGTTGAGTACCACACCGCCTGCGTCGAACTGGATCTCGGCGTGCGCCGCACGGGGAAAATAGGGGTGAAAGCCCAGCCCAGCCGGGACAGCGTGATCGGCCAGATTGTGGTAAGTGAGTACGATATGCAGCGCATTATCTTGCAGGGTAAAGCGCTGAGTTGCCCGATAAGGCCAGGGCCATTGCGCCGCGGATGCTCCCTGTGCGTCATGGTGCAGGGTCAGCACGACAGAGTCATCATCTGCATCCCCTTCTTGCCATGGCTGCTGCCAGCCGTTGCCATGAATTGAGTGGGGATGATCGCCAAAGTTACGCAGCAGGGCGTAATCACATCCGGCGAAGTGAAACCGTCCATGAGCGATACGGTTGGAGTAAGGTACCAGGGGAAAACAGCCCCCCTGGTTGACCGTGACGTTCTGACCATCGGGCAGAGAGCGCAAGATCTCCCTGCCATGCCAGGTCAGTTTGCCGATAGCGCCACCGAGCTCGGGGATGAGCTCCAGATCAAGCGGGCCGCTTTGGCGGTGAAGCCTCTTCATCAGTAAACCTCGCCACCGGATATGCTCAGACGTTCCCCCCGGATCGCGGCGAGCTGTTCACGGGCGCGAGCCAGCAGGTAACTCATGTCGGAGCCGAGCGCCACGAAGCTAAAACCCATCTCTTGATATTTGTTCACCAGCTCGGGGTTGCCACCGACGATCCCGCAAGGCAATCCCAATCGCTGGCACTTCTCCAGCCCTTCGCGGATCTTGGCTTGCACCTCGGGGTGAGAGGGATTGCCAATATGGCCCATGGCTGCGCTCATGTCGCCGGGGCCGATAAAGAAGCCGGTCACTCCTTCAATGGCCATCTCTTCCATGGCATCAATGGCGTCAGGGGTCTCAATTTGCAGGATCAGGCAGAGCTCTTCCCGGGCTTTACGCACGAATTCGGGGTCGGCACCGTAACCGGACGCACGATGCACCGCGGCAAAGCCGCGTTTGCCTAGGGGAGGGTAGTAGGCCGCCTCTACCGCTTTGCGGGCTTCTGCTGCACTGTTGACAAACGGCACCATCAGCGATGTTGCACCGCCATCCAGCGCCCGTTTGATCAACACTGTGTCGTTCCAGGCCAGGCGGTAGAGTGGGGTGGTGGCCGGGTTGCTGGCACGAATGGCGCGATCGATGCGGATCGCATCCAGGCTATCGACCGGTACATGTTCCTGGTCCAGCACCAAAAAATCGAAACCGACAGTCGCCATGGCTTCCGCCACCGTATCGCTGCCAGTCATCATCCAGGTGCCCAGTGGGCGTGGACCTTGAGTAATCGCAAGTTTGAACGGATTCATTGTTTGCTCCTTTAAAAAATCGGGGGCTCGGGCACTTTGCTGCCAGCCTGGAGGAAATCGAAGTCACAGCCCTGATCGGCCTGGGTCACATGTTGTTGATAGAGTGCGGCATAAGAGCGTTCATAAACTTTGTGTACCGGTTTGAGCGTGCGGCGGCGCTCGGCCAGCTCTTCATCACTGACCAGCATGTTGAGACGGCCATTGGCGATATCGAGCTCGATGAGGTCACCGGTACGTACCAGTGCCAGTGGGCCACCAATTGCCGCTTCAGGGGCAACGTGCAGGATGCAGGTGCCATAGTGAGTACCGGACATGCGGGCATCGCTGATCCGCACCATGTCGGTGACGCCTTGTTGCAGCAGCTTTTTCGGGATTGGCAGGTTGCCCCACTCCGGCATGCCCGGCGCGCCGACCGGGCCGGCATTGCGCAGGATAATCACTGACTCCTTGGTTACCTCAAGGGCTGGGTCATCGATGTGATCCGAGAGCTCTTGATGGCTGTCAAAGACGATGGCGGGGCCCTTGTGGTGACGCAGTTCGGGTTTGGCGGCAGATGATTTCATCACAGCCCCGTTGGGACACAGATTGCCGCGCAATACTGTCAATGCACATCCACGGGAGAGCGGTACCACAGGGTTATCGAGCGAGCGGATCACGTTGTCGTCATAACATGTCGCGTTGGCAATCCACTGTGCAACGGGACGATTGGTGACCCCGATCGCATCGAGGTGGAGGAATGACTCCACCTTTTTCAGCTGGGCCATCAGACCGCCGGCGAAGAAGAACTCCTCCATCAACTGATCACCAGAGGGAAACAGATTGGCCAGCACAGGGACTTCCCGTGCTACCGACTCCATGTCTTCCAGAGTGAGGTTGATGCCTGCCCGGTTGGCCATCGCAATCATGTGGATCGCGGCATTGGTGGAGCCGCCGAGCGCCATGTAGGCCACTACGCCATTGAGGAAGTTGGCTCGGGTCAGCCAGCGGGAAGGTTTGTGATCATGCCACACCATGTCGACGATGATTTGGCCGCATTGGGCTGCCATCTGGACGTGTCGCGAGTCAGCGGCGGGGATGGAGCTGGCCCCCGGCAACATAAAGCCCATGGCATCGGCGATGGAGGTCATGGTGGATGCCGTGCCCATGGTATTGCAGGTGCCGATGGAGCGAGTCATCGCCCCCTCCAGCTCGATCCAGTCATGCTGGGTAATGGCCCCCAAGCGCAATTGGTCCCAGAACTTCTTGGTATGGGTACCGGCACCGGTGACATGGCCGCGCCATTTGCCGCTCGACATGGGGCCGGCGGGGCAGAAGATCACCGGCAAGTCCATCGAAATGGCACCCATCAGCAGGGCTGGCGTGGATTTGTCGCAACCGCCGAGCAGCACGGCCCCATCGATCGGATGCTGGCGCAGCAGCTCTTCTGCCTCCATCGCCAGAAAGTTGCGATAGAGCATGGTGGTCGGCTTGACCAATACTTCCCCGACCGACAGCGCGGGCAATTCAACGGGGTAGCCCCCCGCGGCCCAGACAGCTCGTTTGACGGCCTCGGCGCGCTCACGCAGGTGGCTATGGCAGGGGCTCATTTCACTCCAGGTATTGATGATCCCGATCACGGGCTTGCCCATGAATTCGTCGCGGTTCAAGCCACTTTGCTGACTGCGTTGACGGTGGGCGAAGGCACGGATGGTGTCGGGGGCATACCAGCGTTGGCTACGCAGCGCCGAGATATCGAGCTTGGCCAGGTTTTCACTGTTGAATGACATAGGAATACCGCTCTCTTTGTCTGATTTGATTAAGGATTAATTCAATAAAAACAGCATGTTAAATTCCCCCATTCTGACCTGCGCGAAGAAGATGGCTGTCAGGCGATGGAGTAGATTGCTCATGTATCCGGTGATGGGGTCTCCGGGGAGAAGCAAGGGCATGGCGTTGTGCCAGCTCCCGGACGATCTGTTGATAGCGGGCATCAGTGAGCGGGTAGAACAGCAACATCAAGGCTGCAGCGCAAATCAGGGCGCAGATCGGGTAGAGAAACATCAGATTAGCGATGCTGCTTTGGGTCTCGGTGCTTTGCGTCGCGTTGGGAACATAGCCTGACCATGCCAGCACCAGCCCGGGAATGAGGCCCGCAAGCGCGGCCGAGCATTTGCGGCAGAAGGTCAGACTGCAGTAGACCAGCCCCTCGGTGCGGATGCCGGTTTTCCATTCCCCATACTCGACGGTGTCAGAGATGAACGCCCAGTTGAGACTGTTGACGAAAGCGGATCCCCACAGGGCTAGGGAGGTAAAGAGGATGTAATCGAGAGCGCTCTCGCTGTAGAGGTAGTTGAGCAGGTCACCGCATATCCACACGCCAATACCGGCCAGATAGACAG
Source organism: Aeromonas sp. 600479 (assembly GCF_049175515.1). Lineage (NCBI taxonomy): Bacteria > Pseudomonadati > Pseudomonadota > Gammaproteobacteria > Aeromonadales > Aeromonadaceae > Aeromonas > Aeromonas sp. 600479. The sequence continues at coordinate 118,605 of NZ_JAAKVF010000004.1, read as the reverse complement.
GTAGTTTGCCAAAACGGTGCACGGCAAAGGGAACCAGCAATACCCCCAGGTAGATACACCCTATGCTGATGAAGCTCATGTAGGCGATCATCGATACGTCGCCAATCACATATTGGGCGTAAAAAACCTGAACAATCAGCTTGGTGTTGAACGCTGCCAGCGTCAGCAGATTGGCCAGCGCCAGGATGCCCAGCGGACGGTTTGCCAGCACGGCCCGTGCGTTGGTTTGTACTGCCGAAAACCCCGATTCGTTGACAACCGATGGCAGCACATGGCGTTCACGAACTCTGCTGTAGCAAAAGAGTACTGCTGCAGCCCCCATGACCGAATAAATCAGTACCGCAACGCTATAGCCGACCTGTGGCTTGTCAAACAGCAATACCAGCGGCATGAACCCTACCGAGCAGAGCAGTAATCCGGTATTGGCTCCCCCCTGGCGCCAGGCGGCGAGCTCGGCTCGGTCCTGGAGTCGCTTGGTGAGGGCCGGGACCATGGCGCCATAGGAGGCATTGCCAAAACTGTAAAAGGCACCAAACATCATGAACAGCAGGGTAAACAGCACTGTTTTAGCGATGACCGGGAGCTCAACGCTGGTAAACAGGGCGGTGTTGATAAGAGCCAGTGGCACTATGGTCCAGAGCAGGAAGGGGCGAAATTTACCTCTGGGGCCGAGCTCGGAACGATTATCCAGCACGCTGCCGGTCACCAGATCGGTGCAGGCGGTAAAGAACTTCGAAACCAGAAAGATTGCTCCGGCCCATGCTGCCGGAATGGCTGCCACATCGGTCAGGAAGATCAGCAAATAGAGAGTTGTGCAGTTGAGCAGGAAGTTATAGCCGAGATCACCCACTCCGTAGGCCATCTTTTCCTGCCATGCCAGACGGTCACTTGCCACATTGCGATATGTCATGGGATCACATCCTTGAAGAGAGCAACAGCGTGGCCAGCACGCCGCTGCCAGTTGCATGAGAGTCAGCTTTGGGTGGTCGCCACACGGCGGGCACCAAGGCTGGCGATGATCTCTTGATAGCGCTGCTCGTTGAGGGTGTAGAAGAGGGCCACCACCAGTGCCGTTACGATGGCCAGGCTTGCCGGGTAGATGAAAATCAGTCCGGTGATCCCGGCTTTGGCGGCATCGGTTTGCTCCACATTGGGCATATAGCCAACCAGTGCCAGAGCGAACCCGGGGACGAACCCTGCGATAGCTTGCGAACACTTTCTAAAGAAGGTCATGCCGCAGTAGACCAAGCCTTCGGTACGGGTACCGGTTTTCCACTCACCGTACTCAACGGTATCTGAGACAAATGCCCAGTTAAGGCTGTTGACGAAAGAGGTGCCAAAGAACGCCAGCGAGGTGAACAGCACGTAACTCATGACGGTGCCACCGAACAGGTAGTTGGCAATGTCGCCGGAGATCCACAGGCACAATCCGGCCAGATAGACAGGTTTTTTGCCGAAGCGGCGTACCAGCGCAGGCACAGACAACACCCCGAGGTAGATGCACCCCATGCTGACAAAGCTCATGTAAGAGACCATGGAGACATCACCCAGAATGTACTGGGCGTAGAAGACCTGCACGGTGAGTTTGACGTTGAATGCGGAGAGGGTCAGCAGGTTGGCTACTGCCAGCACCAGCAACTGGTTGTTCTTGAGTACCGCCTTGAGCCCCTCCTTGATAGTGGGCTTCTCGACGATCTGGTCAGGGTCATTACCTATGATGGTGTGGTGTTCTTTGACGTTGAGGTAGCAAAAGAGTACCGCCGCCAAGCCGACCGAGGTGTAGGCCAGGGCTGCCACCATGTAGCCGGTCTCCTGGGATTCAAACAACATGGCGATGGGCATGAAACCGACGGTGGCCAGCAACAAGCCAGTGTTGGCTCCGCCCTGACGCCATGCTGCCAGCTCTGCGCGATCCTGAACATTTTTGGTCATAGAGGGCACCATGGCGCCATAGCTGGCATTGCCCAAGCTAAAGAACAGGCCAAAGGCCATAAAGCAGACGATGAACAGGGTGGTCTTGGTCTCGCTGTCGAGCTCAAAATTGCAAAACAGCAACATGTTGCAGACAAACAGCGGCACTATGGTCCAGAGCAGCATCGGACGAAACTTGCCGCGAGGTCCGAAGCTCTTGCGGGTGTCGAGGAAAATGCCGGTGCCCAGGTCGGTGAAGCCGGTGAACACTTTCGCCACCAAAAAGATGACGCCTGCCCACGCCGCATTGATACCTGCTACATCGGTCAGAAATTTAAGCAGGTAGAGGGTGGTGATATTCAATACAAAGTTGTAACCAAAATCGCCGACGCCATAGGCAAGTTTTTCCCTAAAAGGCAGTCTGCTTTCGATATGCGCCTGAACAACCATTTTATTCTCCATAGTGTGGAATCCATCCGGCAGCCCAATAATCGTAGCGATGCGATTGTTGGCGCAAGGGTGATTGTTGAAAAGTGGGATCCAGATCGAGAGATTGCGCTGGTGGTTAAGGATTCTCTTACAAATGGTGTTTGCAAACGGGCCAAACGTTTTCATGTGGCGGGTGTTGATTGGTGATCGAGATCGCTGTTTGGGTTTTACGCGATTGAAATGAAATCGTAGCGCTATTATTGTGTTTGCGAGCAAGCGGGGATGGCCCGACTAAACAGGAGCTTATGCAATGCAACTCGAATTTTCGTCACAGGCGTTAACGATTCAGCACCAGCAGCAGTTGTTATTTTCTCATCAAGCGGATGCCCCGGCGTTTTATATAGGCAAGGGCCGGGAAAAAATGGAAATTTATCGCGGCAACTTTGACATCGAAGACTACATCGAGTCTCGCGTTGCATTGGCTCATATCGAACAGGTTGACAACAACCTGTTTGTTTTTGCCCCGAATGCCTTTACTCCTGCTTTGCTACAGGTGGCAGTGGTGTGTGATGGCGATGATGTGATGCTTTATCCGACCATACTGGACGAGGCATATAACCGCTTTTGGGTCAGATTGCCGGCCGAACGTAAAGAGCATGTCTGGGGTTGTGGCGAGCAGATGTCCTATTTCGATTTGCGTGGTCGTCACTTTCCGTTGTGGACGTCAGAGCCCGGTGTTGGTCGCCATCCCCACAGCGAGATCAAATGGAAAGCCGATGTGATGGGCAAAGCCGGTGGGGATTACTACCACACCAACTATCCGCAACCCACGTTTGTCTCCTCTCGCAAATACAGCTGCCATATCGACACCACCGCTTATGCCGATTTCGATTTTCGTCACGAAGGGTTTCATGAGCTGCAAGTGTGGGCGATCCCGCAGGCCATCGAGTTGCGCACCGCAGAGAGCTATCTGGGCATTATCGAAAAACTGTCCGCCCGGTTTGGCCGCCAGCCCCGGTTGCCTGAGTGGGTTTACAAGGGGGCGATCCTTGGTCTGAAGGGGGGAGAGGTCAATACCTTCAGTCGTCTGGAAAACGCCCTTGACCATGGTATCAAGGTTTCGGGTCTGTGGAGTGAAGACTGGTGCGGCTTGCGGGTCACCTCGTTTGGCAAGCGCCTGTTCTGGGACTGGGATTGGCAGCACCATCAGGATCGCTACCCCAATCTGCCCGCCAGGATCAAGGCGCTCAATGACCAGGGCATCGAGTTCATGGCCTACGTCAACCCCTACCTGTGTGAAGATGGCAAGCTGTTTCCGATCGCCAAAGAGCTCGGCTATATGGCGCTGGACAAGGATGGTCAGGTTGCGCTGGTCGACTTTGGCGAATTCTATTGCGGCTGTATCGACTTTACCAATCCAGATGCCATGGCCTGGTTCCGTGATACCGTGCTGCGTAAAAACATGCTGGATATGGGGATCAAGGGGTGGATGGCTGACTTTGGCGAGTACCTGCCGACCGATAATATCTACCTGCACAACGGTGTCGATGCCAAGCTGATGCACAATGCCTGGCCGACTCTGTGGGCCCAGTGCAACGCTGAAGCGATCGCGATGAACGGCCAAACCGGTGATGCCCTGTTCTTTATGCGAGCCGGTTACACCGGGGTGCAGCAATACTGCCCGCTACTGTGGGCAGGCGATCAATGTGTCGATTTCAGCCGTCACGACGGTCTGGTCACGGTGATCTCGGGGGCGCTCTCCTCCGGTATGTTGGGGAACGCGTATCACCACTCGGATATCGGTGGCTACACCTCACTGTTTGGCAACCGTCGAACCAAGGAGCTGTTTGACCGCTGGGTTGAAATGGCTGCCTTTACCCCAGTCATGCGTACCCACGAAGGTAACCGCCCTGATGAGAATTTCCAGTTTGACCAGGATGGCAGCACGTTGGCGCATTTTGCCCGGATGACCCGAGTTTATTGCCACCTGACTCCTTACTTGCGTAGCCTGGTGGATGAAGCGGCCGAGAAAGGGTATCCGGTTCAACGTGCCATGATGCTGCATTTTGAACATGATCCCGAGACCTACGTCATACAGGATCAATACCTCTATGGGTCAGAGTTGCTGGTGGCACCGGTTCACCAAGGGGATGTGCGTGAGTGGACAACTTACCTGCCTGCAGGTGAGCAGTGGACGCATGTCTGGAGCGGCCAGCGCTTTACAGGGGGCCAGCGGGTCACTCTGCCTGCACCGATTGGCCAGCCCCCGGTGTTCTATCGTGCCAAAAGTCCTTGGACTTCGCTGTTTGCCGAGCTAAAGGATCTGGCGTAAATCGCACCGGCGTTCGCTATAGAGGATGCGACCCGGATAACCCATGGCCGTGACAATGTTCACGGCCATTATGTTTCAACAGAGGAGCAGAGCAGCATGATTGACACTCTTGACGTTGTGCAAAACCCCAGCCAGGACGACATAGATTTTTTACGAGACAACCTGATCAAAACCAATCGTGAGTTTGTCGGTGAACAGATACGTCGCCCACTTGCCATATTCTATCAGGATGATCAGATGCGTCGTGCCGGAGGATGCAGCGGCCATACCTACGGTAACTGGCTCTATATCGAGTATCTGTGGGTGGCCAGTAGCCTGCGGGGGCGCGGTGTAGGAGGCCGGTTATTGGCGGCGATGGAGCAGGCTGCCCGCGAGCGCGGCTGCTGTTTTTCACAGCTCGATACTTTTAGCTTTCAAGCAAAGCCTTTTTACCAAGCGCGGGGGTATTCAGTCGTCATGACGTTGGAAAAGTGCCCGGTGTTTCATCAACGATATTACTTAACCAAAACCTTGTAGCGCAGGCAGTGACTGGTGTCCTGCTTAAAAATATCTGACGCAACGGATAGTGTTTTGGTAGATACATGGGGGGCATTTATCTTCATGGGCTATTTATCAAGGCCATGGTTTTGTGATGGTTCATGGTGTGACTGTATTGGCTTGGTCACAAAACAAACCGGGTACTCTGTCTGGGGATCAAGTCAAATCCGGCATCAATGATCTCGCCTTTATAATCGGGCTCGCGAGCCATCCGCAACATCATGGATGCAGCCTGGCTGGCAACAGAGTGGATATTGATATTGATACTGGACAAGGTCACGGGTGCCAGATAACCGCTGCCTGGAAAGTCGCCAAACCCGATGATAGAGAGTTGCTCTGGTACCGGGATATTGCGTGCAATCGCCTCCATCAGCAATGCCGTACCAATGGTATCGTTTGATGCAAAAATGCCGTCGAGTTTGCGCTCTTTGAGCAGTGTCTTGATGAGTAGCTCGCGCGCGGCGGGATAAATATTGTCGCTGTAAGGGATTTCGACCAACAAGGGATCCATACCCGCCGTCTCAAGTGCCTGGCAAAAGCCGCTGTAGCGGCTCTGCGCACGCACGTCATCGTTAAAACGGGTCGTGAAATAGGCAATTTTATGGCAACCGGAGCGTATCAGGTAAGATGCGGCATCGTAACCCACCTGAAAATGATCGATACCGACCTGCGCGACAAACGGACTGGCTTCACCGATTTGCCATGCTTGAACCACAGGCACCGCACTGTGCTCCAGCATACGAATCGTAGTATCACTGTGCTTAGCGCCAGTGAGGGTTATGGCAGCAGGAGACCATTGTAAAATGGAGCGGATCTGCTGCTCCTCTTTTTCCATGGAGTGATCATGAGATGCGATATAGAGCTGAAAACCTGCATCACTCACGATATGTTCAATCTGTTGGACAAAGGTACTAAAGGTAATATTGGAAATGGAAGGAACGATAATTGCCATTGCCGAGCTTCGCCCGGCAGTAAACTGACTGGCAATTTTGTTGTGCACATAACCCAATTCATCAATGGCACGCTGAATTTTATGGCCGGTATTGGCTTTTACCTTGTCTGGATGACGTACATAAAGTGAGACTGTCGAGGGGGACACTTTGGCCAGGGCCGCGACATCATCAAGCTTGACGGTTTGTTTGCTTCTCGAGGACACGTGTTCTGCTTCCTGATTGGTTTTACTCGGCTCGATATCCTTCGTGATCTGAGGGTAAAGCCATCCAATAATCTCCCGACATGTATTTAAGTGTATAAAAAATAAGGCTTAAGTAAAAGTGATGATTCGCTGTAGGAGGTGCGTCGGCAATTCGGGTTACTTGTATGGTAATTAGATTTTGGTTAGCCATTACAAATAAAAACGTGTTGCCAAGAGCGCTTGACCGTTTTGGCATCCAACGTCGAAAAATGAGCCTGTTTAACCGCCATTACCCATGGCAGTTCACTGTTCAAATAAACACCACACCCCATGGTGAAGGGGTGTTACTTCAGGGTATGAGTATGAGTGTTTAGTGTTATGGGAATAGGTAGTTCTCATCGGCACTCTCTGCAATCGTCTAATGGGTGTTACAACCGCGTTGGATAGCTCACCGTTCAGTGCCTGGGACGTAGCGACAACCACTTGGCATGGGGGTTATTGAGCATGTGGCTCTGATGAAGGTAGTGGAGATACGTTCGCCTCCTGCCGGTATTGGCGCAGCAGTTTGAGGAAATCGTCCGGTTCCCGATCCAGGCTGCCTACCGGGATCAACAGGTCATAACCGAGCAAGTGGCGCATGCGAATCATCCGGTGGGCCAGCATGGCCAATGCGCCATCGTAGTGCAGCCCTTGCGGGGAGCAAAAGTGACTCTCCTCCAGCCAGTCGATGCCCTGTAAGGGATCATTGGTATGCACAGGCTGCTCATGGGGCTTCTCATTATGCAAGGCATGCAGCAACACAGGGCGCTGCTCTGTCAACAGATGCACGGCCAGTCTGGGAGTGATCAGGGTCAGAAACTCGTCATACTGTTTTATCTTGAAACCGATATAGGGCAGGGGCTGGAGATCCCAACCAACATGGATTCTGGGTTGATCGATACGCTGGATGTTGTGCCACTTCAGTGCCCAGCCGCCATATTTGTGGTGATAGTGGAGGGATTGCTGGCATAGGGAGAGGCTGATCGGGGGTTCATTGAGCTTGAGCCAGCCTATCAAGGTCATCATCATGCCACTCAGTAGCAATATATAGGCCGGGAGCACCGGGCCTTCCACAAGCAACCAGAGCAGTAATAGCATCAGGCTGGTGATGAGCCCCCCGGCCCAGATCAGGGTCAGCCCGTTTCGGCGGACCAGAGGCTTTATATGTTGTGTCTCCATTTAACCTCCTTGTCCTGATGAGAGGGGCGATCTTTTATGACACCACCTGATTGTCTTTGAGCAAGTATAAGAGCCGCGTTTTTGCGCTGGCCAGCAAAGCAAATGGCAGTCATGGGCCGGCTCGGGTATAGTCCTGCGCCAATGGCGTTATCCTGTTTTGCTGACCCGTCGTGGCCCAGGTGGTGGCGAGGGCCAGGCCTGTGTAAGGAGTGTTATGAAGTTCAGTCCCCTGCTCGATGAGATGATGAAAGCCCTGCAGGTATTGCCGGGGGTGGGGCCCAAGTCTGCCCAGCGGATGGCCTTTACCCTGCTCGAGCGTGAGCGCAGCGGCGGCTTGCGGTTGGCCCAGCTGCTCTCTCGCGCCCTGACCGAGATTGGCCACTGCAGCCACTGCCGCACCTTTACCGAGAACGATCGCTGCGATATTTGCGCCAATCCCAAGCGGGAAGAGAACGGTCTGCTCTGCGTGGTGGAGAGTCCGGCGGACGTGGCCGCCATCGAGCAGACCGGCCAGTTTTCCGGTCGCTACTTCGTGCTGATGGGCCATCTGTCGCCGCTGGACGGCATAGGCCCGGAGGAGCTGGGGCTCGATATTCTGGAGCGCCGCCTGAAGGAAGAGCACATCAGCGAGCTGATCCTCGCCACCAATCCCACCATCGAGGGGGATGCCACCGCCTGGTATATCGCCGATATGGCCCGTGCGGCCGGGGTGGAGGTGAGTCGCATCGCCCATGGCGTGCCGGTAGGGGGTGAGCTGGAGCTGGTGGATGGCACCACGCTCTCCCACTCCCTGATGGGACGCCAGCGCCTCAAGTAAGGGGCGGGTGGTGACAAGTCGCGAAAAACTGAACATAAAATCGGCGGTTACACGCCAACAGGGGGCGAATGAGCAGGATTGCACATTCGCCCCCTTGATATTTGGATCGCTGTCCCCATCTAGGTTGGGCGTATGTTCAACCCGATGTTTCTGAGGATTGGTCCATGACCCAAAGTGTTCATGCCGAAACCCACGGCTTTCAAACTGAAGTCAAACAACTGCTGAGCCTGATGGCTCACAGCCTCTACTCCAACAAAGAAGTATTCCTGCGCGAGCTGATCTCCAACGCATCCGATGCGGCGGACAAGCTGCGCTTCAAGGCGCTTTCCGATGCCTCTTTGTTCGAAAACGACGGCCAGTTGCGTGTGCGCCTGGTGGTGGACAAAGAGAAGCGTACCCTGACCATCTCCGATAACGGGATCGGTATGACCCGTGATCAGGTGATTGAGCATCTGGGTACCATCGCCAAGTCCGGCACCGCCGAATTCTTCAAGAACCTCTCCGGCGATCAGGGCAAGGATTCCCAGCTGATCGGTCAGTTCGGGGTCGGTTTCTACTCTGCCTTTATCGTGGCCGACAAGGTGACCGTGGTGTCCCGCGCCGCCGGTACTGCTCCGGAGCAGGGTGTGCAGTGGGAGTCGGAAGGGGAAGGCTCCTTCACCGTCGCTGATGTGACCAAAGAGGGTCGCGGTACCGACGTCATCCTGCACCTGCGCGCCGAAGAGGACGAGTTCCTCGATGACTGGCGTCTGCGCTCCGTGGTGGGCAAATATTCCGATCACATCAGTGTACCGGTCGAGATGTTCAAAGAGGGTACCCCGGATCGCGAAGAGAATGGTGAGACCATCGTCGGCACCCCGGGCGAGTGGGAGCAGGTCAACCGCGCGACTGCACTGTGGACTCGTAACCCGAAAGATATCAAGGACGAGGAGTATCAGGAGTTCTACAAGCACGTCGCCCACGACTTTGAAGATCCGCTGCTCTGGGGTCACAACCGGGTGGAAGGGGCGCAAGAGTACACCAGCCTGCTCTACGTACCGGCCCGCGCACCGTTCGACCTCTACAACCGCGATCAGAAGCACGGTCTGAAGCTCTATGTGCAGCGCGTCTTCATCATGGATGACGCCGAGCAGTTTATGCCGACCTACCTGCGCTTCGTCAAAGGGGTGCTGGACTCCAACGATCTGCCGCTCAACGTCAGCCGCGAGATCCTGCAGGATAACAAGGTGACTGCCTCCCTGCGCAAGGCTTGCTCCAAGCGCGTGCTGACCATGCTCTCCAAGCTGGCGAAAGACGATGCCGAGAAGTACGCCAAATTCTGGAAAGAGTTCGGTAACGTGCTCAAAGAGGGCCCGGCCGAGGATTACGCCAACCGCGAAGAGATCGCCAAGCTCCTGCGCTTTGCCAGTACCGCTGGCGAGGGTGAAGCCCAGACCGTGTCGCTGGAAGATTACGTTGGCCGCATGAAGGAAGGTCAGCAGAAGATCTACTACATCACTGCTGACTCCTATGCCGCCGCCAAGAACAGCCCGCACCTCGAGATCTTCCGCAAGAAGGGTGTCGAAGTGCTGCTGATGTGGGAGCGCGTGGACGAGTGGCTGATGAGCCACCTGACCGAGTTCGATGGCAAGCAACTTATCTCCGTCACCCGTGGCGAGCTGGATCTCGGCGATCTGGAAGACGAAGCCTCCAAGCAGGCACAGGAAGAGGCCGAGAAGGCCAACGCCGGTCTGGTTGAGCGGGTCAAGAAGAGCCTGGGCGATGCAGTGAAAGAGGTGCGTGTCACCCACCGTCTGACTGACTCCCCCTCTTGCATCGTCACCGACGCCTACGGTATGAGCACCCAGATGATCAAGCTGATGCGCGCGGCCGGCCAGCCGGTACCGGAGCAGAAGTACATTCTGGAGCTCAACCCTGACCATGCGCTGGTGAAGAAGCTCGATACCATTGAAGACGAGGCGCTGTTCGGTGAGTGGGTCACCCTGCTGCACGAACAGGCCCAGCTGGCCGAGCAGGGCGGGCTGAACGATCCGGCGAGCTTCGTCTCCCGCATCAACCGTCTGCTGCTGCAAGCCTAAGCAGCAACGCCGGTAACAGAAAGCCCACTGCATGCAGTGGGCTTTTTTGATCCCGCCGAGTGAGCTCGGCGAAACACAGTGGCAAGGGAGGCGGCCAGAGTCTCTCTATTTGCGGTATTCGTTGTTGTAGTTCTGGATGAGACGGCGAGTCACCTCATGTTGGGGATCGGCAAACACCTTGAGAGTCTTGCCGCGCTCCACCACCCGACCTTCGTGCATTACCAGCACCTCGTCGCTGATATGGCTGACGATACCCAAATCGTTGGCTACCAGCACATAACTCAGTCCCATGGTCTCCTGCATCTCCAGCAGCAGATTGATGATCTGGGAGCGTACCGAGATATCCAGGGTGGAGAGCGCCTCATCGGCCACCACTATCTTGGGGTTGAGGATCAGCGCGCGCGCCAACGCCACCCGCTGCTGCTGACCGGAGGAGAGCATCTGCGGGTAGAAGAGGGCGTGATCCGGCAGCATCCCCACCATACGCAGGGTCTGCACCACCTTCTCGCGGCGCTCCTCTTCAGTCATCTCGGTGTTGAGGCGCAGCGGTGTCTCCAGGATCTGGCCGACCCGGATCTTGCGGTTCAGCGAGGTGTTGGGATCTTGAAAAATCATCCGCAGCAGTTTGCAGCGAGTCTGGTAATCGCCATGCACCATCAGCTGGCCGTCGATGGCGATGTCGCCGCTGGTGGGTTCGATCATCCCGGCCAGAATGCGGGCGAGGGTACTCTTGCCGGAGCCAGCTTCGCCGACGATGGCGAGGGTCTGACCCACTTCGAGATCGAACGAGAGGGGCTTGATCGCCTCCACCGCCTGACGACGGAATAGACCGGTGCGGTTCTGGTAGGTTTTGCTAAGGCCTCTGACCTGCAACAGGGACGGCTCGATCACAAGCGGGGCTCCTTCATGGGGGCATTAACGGTCATCATTTTTTTGGCTCCTCCATGTTCAGCGGGAAGTGGCAGCTGAACTGATGGCCCTTGATCTTGTTCATCAACGGAGTCTGCACGCACTGCTTCTGGGCGTAGGGGCAGCGCGGCCCCAGACGGCAGCCGATGGGCAGGTGTTGCAGCGGCGGGATGACGCCGGGCAGGGTCTCGAGGCGCGACTTGTGGCGCACCAGCTTGTCAAAGTCGGGGATCGATTTGAGCAGGGCATCGGTATAGGGGTGATGCGGGGTCTCGAGGATCTGCTCCCGGGTGCCCACTTCCACCATCTGGCCGCAGTACATCACGTTGATGGTATCGGTCAGGTTGGCGATGGCGGCGATATCGTTACTGATGATCAGGATGGTGGTATTGCCCAGCTTGTTCATCTTGTCCAGCAGTCGCAGGATCTGGGAGTGGGTGGTGGACTCCATGGCGCTGGTAGGCTCGTCGGCTACCAGCAGACGCGGCTGGTTGGCAATGGCCATGGCGATCATCACCTTCTGGCACATGCCATCCGACAGCTCGTGGGGATAGGCGCGCATCACCTTGCGGTGATCCTTGACGCCTACCCGGTGCAGCAGGGCGATGGCCTTCTTCTTGCGCCACTGGAAGCGCTGCCAGAATTGTCCCTCGAACGAATCGGTCGGGATCGCCTCTTCCAGCTGGGTGCCGATCTCTTCGGAGGGGTCGAGACAGCTGATGGGGTCCTGGAAGATCATGGCGATCTCGCGGCCCATGATGCGACGGCGCTCCTTGGGGGCCATGGTCAGCAGATCCATGTCGTTGAAACGCATCCGGTCGGCACGAACCGTCCAGTTGTCTTTCTCGATGCCGACGATCACCTTGGCGATCAGACTTTTTCCGGAGCCGGATTCACCCACCAGACCGCGGATCTCCCCCTCGGTCAGGGTCAGGCTCACCTTGTCCACCGCCTTGACCTTGCCCTGCGGGGTGTCGATCTCGATGGTGAGGTTGCGTATGTCGAGCAGAGGCATCAGTCATTCCCCTCTTTGAGTGCTTCACGAATGCCTTCACCAACCAGCGATGGGTTGACCTGCACGCCGTACAGGAATGAGTGGGGGACAAGGGTGAGCATGTCTATCTTGGGCACAGAGCATTGCATCAGTCATTCCCCTCTTTGAGCGCTTCGCGGATGCCTTCGCCAACCAGGTTGGTGACCAGCACGCTGAACAGGATAGCCATGCCCGGCAAAGTGACGGTCCAGGGGGCGAGATAGATGAGATCGCTCGAATCAGCCAGCATGGTGCCCCACTCCGGTTGGGGAGACTGGGCGCCGAGGCCGAGAAAACCGACTGCCGAGATATCGAGGATGGCTGCCGACAAGGTGCGAGTAGTCTGGGCCACCAGGGTTTCGACGATATTGGGCAAAATAGCCAGACGCATGATCCTGAAGGGGGGCGAGCCATCGAGCCGACTGGCAATGATGTACTCCTTCTGCATCTCGGCATGCACCGCGTTGTAAGTGGCCCGTATAAAGGGGGGGATCAATGCCAGGGTAATGGCGATCAGGGTGTTGCCAAGGCCCGGACCCAGAATGGCAACCATGATGATGGCCATTAACAGGGAGGGGATGGAGAGCAGAGTATCGAGCAGATGGTGCAGCACACTCGATTTGAGCCCCTTGCTCATGCCACCGAGGATACCAATGGCAGAGCCGACCACCATGGCGATCGCCACCACGACCAGGGCACAGCCGAAGGTGAGACGTGCTCCTACCACCAGCCGGGAGAGCATGTCGCGCCCCAAATCATCGGTGCCCAGGAAGTAGTCGATATTGCCGGTTGCCGCCCAGGATGGGGCCAGCAGCAGCTTGTCGGTGTGTTGTTCATCAATGCCGTAGGGAACGACCAGTGGCCCCACCAGAGTGACAAGCAGCAACAGTAAAAAACACCAGAGGCCCGCCATCGCCAGCGGGTTACGGCGATAGGATGCCCACGTCTGCTCAAGGGGCGAAAGGATCTTGAGTTCGGGGTAAATGTTCGATTTATCTTGCATAGGGAGGGTACCTGGCTCCTGGTCACGCCATGAGCGCGTTCAATCCTGTTTGGCATAGAGCTCTTTGCGCCGTGCCGGATAGATAAGGGTGGTCAGCAACTCTGTGCTGACGCTGATCAGAATAACGAAACTGGCCACCACCAGAGTCGCACCACGAATGGCGGCGTAATCCTGCAGGGCGATGCTGCTGATGAGCCAGCGGCCGATCCCGTGCCACTCGAACACCACCTCGGTGATCATGGCGGAGGTGAGCACGCTGCCCAGTTGCAAGCCCAGCAGCGGGAGTACCGGCGGCAGGGCGTTCTTCAGACCATGGCGCCAGACGATCTGCGCCTTGGACAGGCCCCGGCTCGCCGCCGCCTTGATGTAGTTCTGCTTCATCACGTCGATGAGGGAGCTGCGCACATGACGGATCACCTCGGTGGTGGGCACCACCGCCAGCACCAGTGACGGGAGAATAAGGTGGCGCAGGGCATCATGTAGTGCTGCTTGTCGCCAGGGCTCGTGGCTCAACAATACATCGATCAGGGCAATACCGGTAATGTGTGGTACATCGTAGAGCAGGCTGATCTGTCCTGATGACGGTAGCCACCCAAGATCCAGCGAAAAGAGCATTACCACCAGCAGTGCCAACCAGAATACCGGTACCGCATAGCCGATAAGACCTGCGGTCATGATGGAGAGATCCAGCGTCTTGCCTTGTGACAGGGCCGCCAGAGTGCCGAGGGGAATGCCCACCAGCAGCGAGATGGCAAATGCCGCCAGGCAGAGGATCAGGGTGGCGGGAAAATAGTGGCGGATCTCGTCCAGCACCGGCAGCCCGGAGACGCTGGAGATCCCCAGGTCGCCAGCAAAAATACGGCGCAGAAAGTCGGGATAACCGCGCCAGAAACTCAGTTCGTGACCGAGCAACCGATACTCCAGCAGATAGGCGACCAGCGTCAGCGCCAGCAGGGTGATGAGCAGCAGGTTGATGCGGCGCAAGATGTATAGAAGCATGCTTACTCCCTGTAGGCCTGATTGAAGGAGGTGCCGCCAAAGGGCATCAGTGTCAGCCCCTCGATATCGCTGCGAGTGACCTGGGTACGCAGGGCATGGGCCAGCGGAATGAGCGGCAACTGTTCATTGAGCAGGGTTTGCGCGTAATAGTAGTTGCGCAGCCGGAACGAGAGCTGGGGTGTGGTGACCGCATCATCCAGCAGCTGGTCGAAGGCCGGACTGCACCAGCGGCTGTAGTTGTTGCCCCGCTCCACCGCAGAGCAGCTCAGCAACTGGCGAAAGAAGTTGTCCGGGTCGGCATTGTCGGCGATCCAGCCGGAGAGCAGACTGTCGTATTGCCCATTGAGCAGGCGTCTCTCAATGACGGGCCACTCTTGCTGCACAATCTTGAGTTTGATCCCCACCTTGGCCAGGTCACTGCGGATCAGTTGGGCTGTCTTGACCGCATCCGGGTTGTAGGGGCGGGCGTCCGGTTGCACCAGTACCTGCATTTCCAGTCCCTGTTCGAGCCCGGCCTCCTTGAGCAGTTGGCGTGCCCGTTTCAGGTCGGGCTTGCGCTCGGGCAGGCTGGGGTTGTAGCCCCAGGAGAGGGGGGGCAGCAGACTGTTGGCTGGCAGGCCGGTATCGAAATAGACCGCCTGTAGCAGGTTGTCGACATTGATGGCGCTGGCAATGGCCTGGCGAACCTTGACGTTGTTGAACGGTGGTTTACGGGTATTGAGGGCTAAAAACGCGACATTCATTCCTGACTGGACCGAGAGGCTCAAGTCGGGGTGCTCTTTGATCACCGAGAGCTGGCTGGCAGCCGGCGTGCTCATCACGTCGCACTCGCCGGTCAGCAGCTTGGCCAGCCGTTTGGCGGATTTGGGGGTGATGTCGTAAACCAGTTGTTCAATTTTTGCTGGCCCGTTCCAGTAAGCGGGATGGCGCTGATAGCGAATGAACTCGTTGTGACGATACTCCTTGAAGCTGAACGGGCCGGTACCGATGGGGCGGCTATCCAGCAGGGTCGGTGTGCCTGCGTTGAGCAACTGGTCGGCATATTCGGCCGAGAGGATCACTGCATAGTCGCTCGCCAGGGTAGCAAGGAAAGAGGCGTTGGGCTGATTCAACTCAAAGACGACGGTGTGTGGCCCTTTTTTGTAGACCTTCTTGATCAGCTGATCCTGCCCCAGACTGAAGAAGTAGGGGTAGTCGCCGCCGGAAACCAGATGATAGGGGTGCTGCTCGTCAAGCTGGCGGGCATAGGTGAAGACCACGTCGTCGGCATTGAAGGGACGGCTAGGTGTGAACCAGGCGGTATGGTGAAAGCTTACCCCTTCGCGCAGGGTCAGGGTGTAGGTGAGGCCATCCTCACTGATCTGCCAGTTGGTGGCAAGCGCCGGCTCCAGCGCCAGGGTGTTGGGGTTAACTTCCAGCAAGCGGTCGTAGAGCGGACGGGCACTGGCATCCAGCGTCACCCCTGAGTTGGAAACATGGGGATTGAAGGAGAGGGGGGAGCCCTCAGCGCAATAGATAAGCCCGGTTTTGGAGGCCTCGGGTTGCTTCTGGCAGCCGGTGACCAGCACCAGCAGACCCAGCAGCAAGGGTGTGAGCATTCTCATTGTTGAACCATGTTCTTATAGGGGTTTTGTACGCACGTTTTGATACAAATGTGCCAGCGCGAAGGCTGGCGTGTTGCTGGAGTCGGCATCAACCGCGCTCCTTCACTCTTGTTCTGCATCGTTATCGCCATCCAGCAGCTGATATTTGCGTAGCATGCCACGGAACTGGTGATAGCTTAAGGCCAGCAGTTGAGCGGCTTTGCGCTGATTATACTGGGATTGCTGCATCGCTTGCTTGAGTAAATTAATCTCGTACTCCGCCACCGCCTGCTTGAGATCGAGCGGCAAGGCGAGGGGGGATGCAGATTGTACCTCGCTTCGGGCCTCTTGAGCTGGTTGCGTGACCTGTGGTCGCCAGGGGGAATCAAACGGGTTGAGCACCAGGGTCGAGAGCGGCAACTGGGGATTGCCCTGACGATAGATACTTCGCTCCACCACGTTCTTCAGCTCCCGCACGTTGCCCGGCCAGTGGTAATCCAGCAGTAGCTGGGTTGCCTTGCGCGAGAAACCGGCAAACAGCGGATAGCCCAGCTCCCGCGTCATGCTGTGGGCGAAGTGTTCCGCCAGCATCAGGATATCTTCCCGCCGCTCCCGCAAGGGGGGGAGGGTGATCACATCAAACGCGAGCCGGTCGAGCAGATCGTGGCGAAACTGCCCCTTGTCGGCCAGCGCAGGGAGATCCTCGTTGGTGGCGCAGACCAGCCGCACATCCACCTTGAGGGGCTTGGCCCCGCCCACCCGCTCGAACTCGCCATACTCGATGACCCGCAGCAACTTCTCCTGCACCCGGGCGCTGGTGGTGGCCAGCTCGTCGAGGAACAGGGTGCCGCCATCGGCCCGCTCGAAGCGGCCCTGATGGCGCTTGGCGGCGCCAGTAAACGACCCCGCTTCGTGACCGAACAGCTCGGTCTCCAGCAGGCTCTCACTCAGGGTGGCGCAGTTGATGGTGACAAAGCTTTGATCCCAGCGCGCCGAGAGATAATGTAGGCGGTGGGCGATCAGCTCCTTGCCCGTCCCCCGCTCACCGATGATCAGCACGGGTTTGCGCAGCGGGGCGAGCCGTGAGGCCTGCTCAATGATCTCGAGAAATGCGTTGGATTCCCCCAGCAGGCTTTCCGTGGCCGTGGTCATAGTGATCCCTGTCAGTTGTTAAAGCTGGTCAATCTTACCAAAAGTTGGTGATTTTAATCATCACTTGCGCGAGGCATCTTGCAATCCGGCTATTCTGCCCCATATAAATCAACAAGTTAAATTTTGTTCCAGATTGGCACACAAGTTGCCATTGTCAATGGAGAAACAACGCCATGCCAATAACAGGAGTGCAATCATGAGTATTTTTTCCCGTCTGGCCGACATCATCAATTCCAACCTGACGGCCCTGCTCGACAAGGCAGAAGATCCCCAGAAGATGGTGCGCCTGATCATCCAGGAGATGGAGGACGAGCTGGTCAAAGAGCGTTCCAATCTGGCCCGCTTCCTCGCCAGCCAGAAAGAGATTGGTCGTCAGGTCGCCCGTCATCAGGAGCGGGTCGACGAGTGGCAAGCCAAGGCCGAGCTGGCCCTGACCAAGGGGCGTGAAGATCTGGCCCGCGCCGCCCTTATCGAGAAGAAGAAACAGACCGAGTTGTCAGAGACCCTCTACCGCGAGCAGCAGGCGGTCGATAGCGGCATCGAGAAGCTGGGTGAAGAGATCCGCCAGCTGGAAGCCAAGCTGGAAGATGCCCGCGCCCGTCAAAAGGCGATGGCCATTCGCGCCGAAGCGGCCAGCAGCCGTCTCAATGTGCAGAGCCAGGTAGCCCGTGGCGAGAGCCAGGCGGTGGTGAGCAAGTTTGAGCGGATGGAGCGTCGCATCGACGAAATGGAAGCGCGCGCCGATCTGGGACAGTCCGACAAGGCGCTGGCGCAGCAGTTTGCCGAGCTGGAAGTGGACGATCAGATAAGTCGTGAGCTGGAAGCCATGCGCCAGAAGCTGGGCCAGGGCGACAGCAAAAGCGAAGGCAAACAGGGGGAGTAACAGATGGAAGATCTGCTGGGCGTATTGATGGTTCCCATGGTGGTCTTCATGGTGGTGGTAGCCCCCATCTGGCTGGTGCTGCACTATCGTGCCAAGGGGCGCATTGGCGCCGGTCTTGCCGATAGCGAGCGGGAACAGCTGCAAGGGCTGCTGGCTCGCACCGAGAAGATGCAGGAGCGAGTGGGCGCGCTGGAATCAATTCTGGATGCAGAAGTACCCGGTTGGAGGAACAAGGTATGAGCAGTGTCAGTCGTGAAGGGCGTAACCTCTATCGCGATCCCCAGCGTGGCAAGATAGCCGGGATCTGTGCCGGTTTGGCTGAGTATTTCGGGGTGGAGACCTGGATCGTGCGGCTGCTCGCCATCAGTGGCCTTATCTTCGCCGGTTTCATTACCTTCACCGCCTATATCGCCGCCTGGTTCTTGCTCGACAAAAAGCCGGTCACCCTCTATTCGCAAGAGGATGCCGACTTTGCTGAGGTGCGGATGAAAGCGCGCAGCTGGCAGGCGGGGATCACCCCTCATCAGGCGCTGGGCCGCATCGCGCAGGAACTTGACGCGCTGGAGCCCAGAGTTCAGCGGATCGAGAAGCTGGTGACCTCCAGGGAGTTCACCCTGCAGCGGGAATTTCGCAAGCTGTAGTTCTTGCTCAAGCACTCAATGTCGATGGCGGCGCCTCCCGTGATGCGCCACCATCGACACCAACTATCCAGATGCAACCACCAAGGGAGAACGGGTCAAGCCTTGATACTCAATAAACTGGAACAGAAGTTGACTCGCCTGCAACACAAGGCGAACGACGTGGTGAACCGGGTGCGGGATCGCCATATCCGGCTGGCGGTGACCGGCCTCTCTCGCAGCGGCAAAACCGCCTTTATCACGGCGCTGGTCAACCAGCTGGAACACGCGGCCATAGATGGCCGTTTGCCCCTGTGGGATGCCCTGCGTCAGGGGCGCATCCTCGGTGCCCGCCGGGTGCCGCAGCTCAATGCCCACATTCCTACCTTTGCTTACGAGCGTGGCCTCGACTCCCTGTTTGGCGATCCACCAGCCTGGCCCGAGCCCACTCGCGGCGTGGCCGAAGTGCGCCTCGAAATCCGTTATCGCACCCGTCATCCCCTGCGCAAGCATCTGGGGGAGATCTCCACCCTCTACGTGGATCTGGTGGACTACCCCGGGGAGTGGCTGCTCGACTTGCCGCTCCTTGAGATGAGCTACGAGCAGTGGAGCGAACAGGTGCGCGAGCAACTTCGTCGACCAGAGCTGCAGGCACTTGCCGCCAGCTGGCTGACACCCGGGTGGCAGGCCGATCAGCGCTTCGAAGAGCGGCCGGTGGCTGAGCTGGCCGAGCGCTACACCGCCTATCTGCATGCCTGCAAACAGGAGCTGGGATTGCATCTTATTCAACCCGGTCGCTTCGTGTTGCCGGGGGAGTATGCCGGTGCCCCCATGCTGCAATATGTACCCTGGGTGTGGGAGATGCCTGTCGGCGAGCCCGCCGATGGCACTCTTTACGCTACTCTCAAGCAGCGCTTCGAGCAGTACAAACAGCATCTGGTGCAGGGTTTTTATGAGCAGCACTTTGCCGGCTTTGATCGCCAGATCGTGCTGGTGGATTGCCTGCAGCCGCTTAACGCCGGGGCGGCCAGCTTTGGCGACATGCAGCAGGCCATCGCCCGCATCATGGAGAGCTTTGCCTACGGCAAAAGCAACTGGTGGCGGCGGCTCTTCTCGCCCCGTATCGACAAGCTGCTGTTTGTGGCGAGCAAGGCCGATCACGTTACCCCCGAACAGCATGGGCCCATGGTCTCCCTGCTCCAGCATCTGGTACGCAGCGGTCGCGGTCAGGCCCGTTTTGAGGGGATCACCACCGAGTGTCTGGCGCTTGCCGCCATCAAGGCGACCGAAGTGGGCAAGGGGGTGGCCAATGGCCGCGAGTTCCCCGCAATCCGCGGCACCAGTCTGAGCGGTGAGCCGCTGCTGCTGTTCCCCGGAGAGGTGCCGCCTCATACTCCCCCCGCACAGTGGTGGAACAGTCAGGGTTTTGATTTTCAGGCGTTTCGCCCCATGCCCATGAGCCCCCATCAGGCGCTGCCCCATATCCGGCTCGATGCGGCGCTGGAGTTTCTGCTCGGGGATCACCTCGAATAACGGTGTGCGGTCTTGGCACCTGAGCCGAAGGCTGCGCACAGGAGAACAATGCGATGAACGATCAGATAAAAGAGCGGCCACCGCTGCAGGGCAAGGTGATCCTTGAGCCAGCCTTGACGGTGGCCAGTGACGAGCGACCGCCCGCACCGGCTCAGCGGCTGGAGGAGGCGAGCTTCGAGCGTCTCGATGAGCTGGACGAGTTCACCGAGGTGGAGAGCGCCCTCGTCAGCAAACCGCGCCGCCGTCATCGGCTACTGGCGTGGGGGCTGGGGGCGGTCGGTCTGCTCTCGTTGGGCCAGTATGGCGCTTTCCTTTACGATCAATTTCTCACCACCCCGCTCTGGGGCAGCGCCTGGCTGGCGGCCTCGGCGCTGGTGGCGGCGGGTACCGCCAGCGTGGTGGGGCGCGAGTGGCTGCGACTGCGCACCCTCAAGCGGCGTCAGGATGTGCGCTCGCGTGCCGAAGATCTGCTGGCCCATCAGGGAGTCGGGCAGGGGCAGGCCTTTTGCGAAGGGTTGGCGGTCAAAAGTGGCGACAAGGGGCGCGAGGGGTATCAAACCTGGCTGGCCCAGCTCGACGAGAGCCACAGCGATCGGGAGGTGCTGACCCTCTATAGCCAGCTGGTGCTCGGCGAGCGCGACAAACTGGCGCAGGCGCGGGTGGCCAAATGGTCGGGGGAGGCCGCCGTGCTGGTGGCGCTCAGCCCGCTCGCCACCGTCGACATGATGCTGATGTTGTGGCGTAACCTGCGGATGATCGAGGATATCGCCGATGTCTACGCCATCGAGCTCGGCTACTGGAGCCGCATTCGCCTTATTCGTCAGGTGTTTCGCAACATGCTCTATGCCGGTGCCACCGAACTGGTGACCGAGGTGGGGATGGACTTGCTGGGCGCCGAGTTTGCCGCCAAGCTCTCTGCCCGCGCGGCGCAAGGGGTGGGGGCCGGGCTGCTCACCGCTCGCCTTGGCCTGCGTACTATAGAGGCGTGTCGCCCGCTGCCCTGGTGTGCGGACGAGAAACCCAAACTGGGAGAGCTGCGCAAGCGGCTGATCGGCCAGTTGGCGGGGTATCTCAACAAATCCTGATAGCCCTGTCTGCACCTTGCTGCGATGACCCATGCCCCTGTCGTGCTCGCCAAGTCGCAGGGGCATGGTTTTAATCGGCAGATCATTGAGTTGGCAGCAGTGCCCGGTTTTGGCGAGGCGCCCGTTTACGGTTAAGCTGGCAGTCAATCTTACCAATCACACTCATCGTACCAATCGGCAAGGATGACCGATGAACTTTACCTTTCGCCAGATCCGTTATTTTGTGGCCGTGGCCGACAGCTTCTCAGTGAGTCGTGCCGCAGCCGAGCTTCATATCTCCCAGTCGGCGGTCACCAGCGCCATTCGCGAGTTGGAGACCGAGCTCGGTGCCCCGCTATTCGAGCGCAATCCGCGCGGCGTCACCCTCACCACTCAGGGCCACCAGTTTTTGCTCCACGCCCGCCGTATTCTCGGCGCCATGACCGAGGCGAGCCACTCACTCAAAGCAGTAGCCCAGCAGGATCAGGGGCGACTCACCATCGGCGTGACCA
Organism: Aeromonas sp. 600479; assembly: GCF_049175515.1. Lineage (NCBI taxonomy): Bacteria > Pseudomonadati > Pseudomonadota > Gammaproteobacteria > Aeromonadales > Aeromonadaceae > Aeromonas > Aeromonas sp. 600479. The sequence goes on along the minus strand of NZ_JAAKVF010000004.1, from coordinate 96,860 downwards.
CCTTGGTGGCGGGTTACTACCTCTCAGAGGCGCTCGGCCGTTTTCGCCGCGCCTTTCCGGCGGTACAGATCGAGGTGAAGGAGGATGAACAGCCTTTTCTGGAGCACCAGATCGTCAACGGCGAGGTGGATGTGGGGATCCTGATGACCAACCGCACCATCCGGCAAGAGGCGTTTGATACCGAATTGCTGACCCGTTCGCCGCTGCGGCTCTGGCTGGCCGCCAATCACCCGCTCTGCGCCGAGTCGACCCTCTCGCTCACCGCGCTGGGGGAGGAGCCGATGATCTCGCTGACCGCCGATCAGCTCGATCAGATCATCGGTGGCGGCCTGCGCCGCTACGGCATCTCCCCCCGCATCGTGCTGCGCACCGCGTCGGTGGAGGCAGTGCGCAGTCTGGTCGCCAGCCAGCTCGGGGTCGCCCTGCTGCCCGATTTTGCCTATCGCCCCTGGTCGCTGGAGCAGGAGCGGGTCGAGGCGCGCCCCATCAAGGAGCCCATTCCCGCCATCGATATCGGGCTGGTGTGGCGCCGTGGTTCTCGGCTGGATTGGACGGCGCGGGAATTTATCGATATTGCGCGGGATCAGAGCCGGTTGCGGGCCCGTCAGGCGCTCCCTCGCTAGCCATCTTTTGCGGGGTAGCCACCAAAAATCAGATTCATCTGCACTCGGTATCGATTTAGCTGATACCTGAGCCACCAAAAATTGAAATATTCATCGTATTGCCACTCCCCTAAGCTCATTGCTGGTTAACAGGATGTTAACGCCCACGGCGGCGTTCCCTCACCTGATGCAAGTCAACACAATGCAAGGAGTGCATGATGAAATTGACCCCTCTGATGCTGGCTCTTGTTCCGGCGCTGCTGGCAGGCCAGACCCAGGCTGCCCCGACCGAGCTCGGCAAGGGTGAAGGCCAGCTCAATATTGTGGCCTGGGCTGGCTACGTCGAACGTGGTGAGACCGACAAGAACTACGACTGGGTGACCGGATTCGAGAAAGAGACCGGCTGCAAGGTGAACGTCAAAACGGCGGCCACCTCGGACGAGATGGTAGCTTTGATGAACGAGGGGGGCTTCGATCTGGTGACCGCCTCCGGCGATGCCAGCTTGCGTCTGATTGCCGGTGGCAAGGTGCAGGCGCTCAATCTGGCGCTCATCCCGAGCTACAGCAAGATTGATCCCCGTCTGCAAAATGCCCCCTGGCACACTGTGGATGGCAAGCACTACGGCGTGCCCTACCAGTGGGGCGGAAATATCCTGATGTACAACACCAAGGTATTCCCCAAGGCACCGGACTCCTGGAACGTGGTATTCGAGGAACAGACCCTGGCGGATGGCAAGTCTAACAAGGGGCGGGTGCAGGCCTTTGACGGCCCGATCCACATCGCCGATGCCGCCCTCTATCTGATGACCCATCAGCCCGCGCTGGGCATCAAGGATCCTTACGAGCTGAACGAGGAGCAGTACAAGGCCTCCCTCGATCTGCTGCGCAAGCAGCGCCAGCTGGTGGGACGCTACTGGCATGATGCTTTCGTTCAAATCGACGACTTCAAGAACGAAGGGGTGGTTGCCTCAGGCTCCTGGCCGTTCCAGGCCAACGCCCTGATCGCCGACAAGCAGCCCATCGCCACCACTGTGCCGAAAGAGGGAGTGACCGGTTGGGCCGATACCAGCATGGTGCACAGCGATGCCAAGAACCTCACCTGCGCTTACAAGTGGCTGGAGCACTCCCTGAGCAACAAGCTGCAGGGAGATCTCGCCGCCTGGTTTGGCTCGGTGCCTGTGGTACCTGCCGCCTGCGAGGGCAATGCCCTGCTGGGCCCGACCGGGTGCAAAACTAACGGTATCGACAACTTCGATCGGGTTCGCTTCTGGCGCACTCCGGTCTCCCAGTGCAAGAGCCAGGGAACTTGCGTGCCCTATTACCGCTGGGTTTCCGACTATATCGCCATTCTGGGCGGTCGCTGAGGTGGGGTGAGCAGCGTTTCCTCTGCACAGTTGCTCAAACCGGATAATCAAGCGGGCCGGACAGGAGTCCGGCCCATCCCAGTACAGACAAGGACGCCCCATGAACGCCGTACAATTTGACCGGGTCAGTCGCCACTATGGCGAGGTGAAGGCGGTCGACGACATCTCTTTCCAGATCCCCTCCGGGGAATTCTTTACCCTGCTGGGGCCGAGCGGTTCCGGCAAGACCACTTGCCTGCGGATGATCGCGGGCTTCGAGTACCCGAGCGACGGGGAGATCCGCCTGTTTGGCGAACCCTGCTCCACCGTGCCGCCCTATGATCGCAACCTCAATACCGTGTTTCAGGACTACGCCCTGTTTCCCAACATGGATGTGCGCGACAACATCGGCTATGGCCTGATGCTCAAGGGGGTCGCCAAGGCGGAGCGTTACCGCAAGGTGGACGAGATGCTGGAGCTGGTGCGACTGCCCGGGGTCGGCAAGCGCCGCCCGAGCCAGCTCTCCGGCGGCCAGCGCCAGCGCATCGCCATCGCCCGGGCGCTTATCAACCAGCCACGCATCCTGCTGCTGGATGAGCCGCTGGGGGCCCTCGATCTCAAACTGCGAGAGCAGATGCAGCTTGAGCTCAAGGCGCTGCAACGCCAGCTGGGCATCACCTTTATCTTCGTCACCCACGATCAGCAGGAGGCGCTCTCCATGAGCGACCGGATCTGCATCTTCAGTCAGGGCAAGATCGAGCAGATCGCTGCGCCCGATACTATCTACGACGCTCCGGCAACGCCGTTTGTGGCCCGCTTCGTTGGCACCGTCAATCTGTTCGAAGGGGAGCAGGCCAGACGGCTGTGCGGCGACGGCAGCCAGATGATGGTGCGCCCGGAGCGGATCCGGCTCGCTGAGGCGGGCGCGCCGGGCTGGTCGGGGGAGATCCGCGAGGTGGAGTATCTGGGCCCCTTCGTCCGTTATCGGGTTGATCTCGGGGAGCAGCTCGAGATCATCGTCAACCACCCCAATGAGGGGCAGGCCCGTCTGGCGCGTGGCAGCAGGGTCAGCCTCAGTTGGCCGGAGCAGGCCATCCATCGCCTGAGCGGCGCCCATCAGGGGGCGCAGCCATGAGTGCCTCTCACAGTGCGAGTCTTGCCATGAACCATCAGCCCGAACCTGCCCGTTTCAGGCCGCTGCGGCGCCTCTCGACCCTGCTCTATGGTCGGCCCGGCCTGCTGCTGGCGATCCTGCTGGGGCCGCCGCTGCTGTGGCTCGGCATCATCTATGTCGGCTCCTTGCTGATGCTGCTCTCCAACTCTCTGTTCGGGCTGGACGAGTTCAGCGGTCAGGTGCGCCACGAGCTGGGGCTGCAAAACTTCGTCGCCCTGCTACGGCCGGAGAATCTGGATGTGATCGGCCGCACCGTCGGCATGTCGCTGCTGGTGACCCTGGCCTGCGCCCTGCTCGGTTTTCCGGTGGCCTACTACATGGCGCGCTACACCAGTGGCAAGACCCGGGCGCTGTTCTATGTGGGGATCATGCTGCCGCTCTGGTCCAGCTATCTGGTGCGGGTCTACGCCTGGAAGCTGATCTTGGCCAAGGAGGGGGTAGTGAGCTGGCTTGCGGACAGCATGGGGCTGGAGTGGCTGCTCGATGCCATCCTCTCCCTGCCGGTGATAGGTGGCCCGTCGCTCTCTTTTTCGCGGCTCGGCACCTTTATCGTGTTCGTCTATGTCTGGCTGCCCTTCATGATCCTGCCCATTCAGGCGGCGGTGGAGCGTATTCCGCGATCCCTCCTGGAGGCGAGCAGTGATCTGGGGGCAACACCCGCCCAGACTTTTCGCAACCTGATCCTGCCGCTGGCGTTGCCCGGTGTGGTGGCGGGCTCCATCTTCACCTTCTCGCTGACCCTCGGTGATTACATCATCCCCGGCATCATTGGCAACTCGACCATGTATATCGGTCAGGTGGTCTATATGCAGCAGGGGACTGCGGGCAACTTGCCCTTCGCCGCCGCCTTCTCGTTGGTGCCGATCCTTATCATCGCCATCTATCTGGCGATCGCGAAACGACTGGGGGCTTTTGATGCGCTTTGACCCTATCGCTTTGAACCGGCAGCAAGGAGGCCGTCATGTCAGCTAGCTCAGTGAGCAGTCAGGGAGAGCGCCCTTCGGGCCTGCTCAAGTACGCCGCCATCGGTGGGCTCTTGTTCCTGCACTTTCCCATTCTGTTTATCTTCCTCTACGCCTTCACCAGCGAGAGCAAGAGTTACCAGTTTCCGCCCCCCGGGCTCACCCTCAAGTGGTTCGAGGTGACCCTCAATCGCCCCGATGTATGGCGTGCCATCCAGCTGTCGCTGGAGGTAGCGGGGCTGGCGACGCTGGCGGCCATGGTGCTCGGCACTCTGGCGGCAGGGGCCATTGCCCGCAGCCGCTTCTTCGGTCAGGAGGTGGTGTCGCTCTTGCTGGTGCTGCCCATCGCGCTGCCCGGCATTGTCACCGGCATTGCGCTGCGCTCGGCCTACGGGTTGATGGAGATCCCGTTCAGCTTCTGGACCATCGTCATCGGCCACGCCACCTTCTGTGTGGTGGTGGTTTACAACAATGCGCTGGCCCGTTTTCGCCGCACCAACCAGTCGCTGATCGAAGCGTCGATGGATCTCGGGGCCGATGGTTTTCAGACCCTGCGCTACGTGATCCTGCCCAATCTGGCCACGGCGCTGCTGGCGGGGGGCATGCTGGCCTTTGCCCTGAGCTTTGATGAAGTGATCGTCACTACCTTCACTGCGGGCCAGCAGACCACCCTGCCCATCTGGATGTATCAGGAGCTGATCCGCCCCCGAGACAGGCCGGTCACCAACGTGGTGGCCCTCATCATAGTGGCCTTCACCACTATCCCTATTTTGCTTGCCTACTACCTCACTCGCGACACCCACGATGTCGCTGGCAGTGGCAAATGATGACTCAACGCGTGCGCAAGGATGCAACCATGAAACTCTCTACCCAACTCTTGATTGATGGCCAGTTTGTGACCGGCGAGGGGCAGGCCGAACCCATTCTCAACCCGGCCAACGGCGAACAGATCACCGCCGTGCCCGAAGCCTCGTTCGAACAGGTGAACCGGGCGGTGAACGGTGCCCAGCGCGCCTTCGCCCAGTGGAGCCGCACCACCCCGGCAAGCCGCAGCAACCTGCTGCTGCGGCTTGCGGATCTCATCGAGCGTCACGCCGAGGAGTTCGCAGCGCTCGAATCCCTCAACTGCGGCAAACCCTATTTGGCAGTGCTCAATGACGAGCTGCCCGCAGTGGTGGACTGCTTCCGCTTCTTTGCCGGGGCGGCCCGTTGCCTGCAAGGGCCGCTGGCGGGGGAGTATATCGAGGGACACACCAGCATGATCCGCCGCGATCCCGTCGGGGTGGTAGGCAGTATCGCCCCCTGGAACTACCCGTTGATGATGGCGGCCTGGAAGATGGCGCCGGTGCTGGCGGCGGGCAATACGGTGGTGCTCAAACCCTCCGAGCAGACCCCGCTCACCGCCCTGCGCCTTGCCGAGCTGGCCAGCGAGATCTTCCCGCGCGGCATCATCAACGTCATCTGCGGGCGGGGCGAGAGTGTGGGGGCGCCGCTGGTGGAGCACCCGCTGGTGCGGATGGTGTCGCTCACCGGCGATATCGCCACCGGCCAGAAGATCCTGCAAAGCGCCGCCCGTACCATGAAGCGCACCCACCTTGAACTAGGGGGCAAGGCGCCGGTGATCATCTTCGACGATGCGGATCTGGAGGCGGTGGTGGCGGGTATTCGCACCTTCGGTTTCTACAATGCAGGGCAAGATTGCACCGCCGCCTGCCGTATCTATGCCCAGGGCAAAATCTACGACAAGTTCGTCGCCGCCATGACCGAGGCGGTGGCCTCCATCAAGGTGGGCAGCCAGTACGAGGAGGGGGTGGAGATGGGGCCGCTCATCTCCGACAGACAGCGCAACCGGGTCGCCAGCTTTGTCGAGCGGGCCCAGAGCAGCGGCCATGTGGAGGTGACAGCGGGGGGCAAGATCCGCCCAGGCAACGGCTTCTTCTTCGAGCCGACCCTGATTGTCGGGGCCCGTCAGGAGGATGAGATCGTGCGCCGCGAGGTGTTTGGCCCTGTGGTGTCGGTGACCCGTTTCAATGATGCCGAGCAGGTGGTGCAGTGGGCCAACGACTCGGACTATGGCCTCGCCTCGTCGGTCTGGACCAAAGATCTGAGCCTCGCCAGCAAGGTGGCCAGCCACCTGCAATATGGCTGCACCTGGATCAACACCCACTTCATGCTCACCTCCGAGATGCCCCACGGCGGCATGAAGATGTCGGGCTACGGCAAGGATCTCTCCCTCTATGCGCTGGAGGATTACACGGTGCCGCGCCATATCATGGTCAAGCTGTAGTGGGGACTGGTTAGCGGGTTGTCACAATTTATTTACAACTGTTCCCGGCAGCCGGCTCATGGGTCGGCTGCTTTTTTTGTTGCCATTTCGTTACAGTGAAACCGTGATGAAACGGCAAGGCGCCTGATGTGGCGCCAGAGGATGGAACCGCTATGGCAACCTTTTACACCGCCCACCAGCCGGATGCTGACGGGGTGATCCACTACAGCAACGAGGAGCATGGTACCTGGCAGGTCCTGATCGAACGTCAGTTCGCCGCTCTCGATGGCAAGGGGTGTGACGAGTATCTGGCCGGTCTCGACAGACTGGGGCTGCCCCGTGAGCGCATCCCCCAGCTGGCCGAGATCAACGCCGTCTTGCAGCCTGCGACCGGCTGGTCGGTGGCGGCGGTGCCTGCGCTTATCTCGTTCGATCGCTTCTTCGCCCTGCTGGCCAACCGCCAGTTTCCGGTAGCGACCTTTATCCGGCGCCGGGACGAGCTCGACTACCTGCAAGAGCCCGATATCTTTCACGAGATCTTTGGCCACTGCGCCATGCTGACTAATCCGGCCTTTGCCCACTTCACCCACCTATACGGTCAGTTGGGGCAGCAGGCGAGCAAGGAGCAGCGGGTTTTTCTGGCGCGGCTCTACTGGTTCACCGTGGAGTTTGGCCTGCTGGCCACGCCTGACGGGCTGCGTATCTACGGTGGCGGCATTCTCTCCTCCATCGGCGAGACCGCCTATGCCCTCTCCGGCCAGCCGCTGCTGCAACCTTTCGATCTGTTGACCGTGCTGCGCACCCCGTATCGCATCGACATCATGCAGCCCACCTATTTTGTGCTGCCGAGTCTCGAGCATCTCTACCAACTGACTGGGGAGGAGATCATGGCTGCTCTGGCCGAGGCCAGTCGTCTTGGCCTCTATCCGCCACGTTTTGAGGTTCCCGCTGGCAAACAGGCGAGCTGACCAAAAGCAAACAACCCTATTTCATTTTCATTAATTTTTCATTAATTTTTCATTAATTCAAGCAGGAGTAACCCATGTCCGAACTGGCCAGCCAACAGTGTGAAGCGTGTCGCGCCGATGCCCCCAAGGTGAGCGATGAGGAGCTGCGTGAGCTGATGCAGCTTATTCCCGACTGGCAGCCGCTGGTGGAGGGGGGGGCGCTGCAACTGCGGCGGGAATTTACGTTTCGCAACTTCAAGGAGGCGCTGGCGTTTACCAACCGCCTGGGCGAGCTGGCGGAGGCAGAGTTCCATCATCCGGCCATCCTGACCGAGTGGGGCAAGGTGACCGTCAGCTGGTGGACCCACAAGATCGGCGGTTTGCATCGCAACGACTTCATCATGGCTGCGCGTACAGACCAATTGCCCAGATAATCTGAGAACAGGTTGAGGCGGAGTATCCCCCTTCCTGCATTTCTGACCGAATGGGGGAGGTGACCGTCAGCTGGTGGATGCATAAGATCGGCGGCTTGCATCGCAACGACTTCATCATGGCGGCGCGCACCGATCAGTTGCTCCGGTAATCGCACCCCACACCAGCGTCATCGGTTGACCCGGGCCTGCCTGCGAAAGCGGGGCGGGCCCGCATTTTTATGGGCTGGCGCTCGCACTGGGGGGATCGAGACTGTATTATCCGCTCATTCATAGAGTTAGCTAGGAAGTGTGTCCCGAATGCGTCTTGAAGTCAGCTGTGAAGACCGCCTGGGCCTGACCCGGGAACTGCTCGACCGCCTGGTGGAGCACAATATCGATCTGCGCGGCATCGAAATCGATACCTCAGGCATCATCTATCTCAACTTTCCCGAGCTGGAGTTCAGTGATTTTCAGCACCTGATGCCGGAGATCCGCCGCATTCCCGGCGTCTACGACGTCAAGACCATCCCCTACATGCCTTCCGAGCGAGAGCATCACGAGATCGAGGCGCTGCTCAAGGCGCTGCCGGACCTGGTCTTCTCCCTCGACAGCAAGGGCAAGGTGACCCAGGCCAACCAGTCGGCCCTCACCACCCTCGGCTTGCCGGTGGAGGAGGTGCGCGGCGTGGCGCTCGGTTCGCTGGTCAAGGGCTTCTCCTTCACCCGCTGGCTGGAGGCGAGCGAGATCAAGCCACAGACCTGCAAGCTCAGTTTCAATGGCGAAGAGTATCTGGCAGATCTGATGCCGCTGTTCGTGGCAGAAGCCCGCGGCAAGCAGGCGCTGGCTGGGGCCGTGGTGGTGCTCAAATCTGCCCGTCGGGTCGGCCTGCACTTCAGCGCGCTTCATGCGGTGGAAGTGGGGGGCTTCGAGCATCTGCAGGCTGAGAGCCCCAAGATGAAAGAGGTGCTGTCGCAAGCGCGCAAACTGGCGATGCAGGACGCGCCGCTGTTGATTGTCGGTGAGACCGGTACCGGCAAGGAGCTGCTGGCCCGTGCCTGTCACGGGGCCAGCCTGCGCTCCAGCCACCCCTTTATGGCCCTCAACTGCGCTGCCATGCCCGATAACGTGGCCGAGAGCGAGCTGTTTGGTTATGCCCCCGGTGCCTTTGGCAACAACACCGAGGGCAAGCGCGGCGTGCTGGAGCTGGCGAGCGGCGGCACCCTGATGCTAGACGAGATCGGCGACATGTCTCCCCATCTGCAGACCAAGTTTTTGCGGGTGTTGCAGGATGGGGTATTCCGCCGGGTCGGTGACGAGCAGGAGGTGAAGGTCAACGTGCGTTTCATCTGCACCACCCAGAAGCAGTTGCTGGATCTGGTGCACGAAGGAACCTTCCGCGAGGATCTCTACTATCGCCTCAACGTGCTCAGTCTGGCGCTGCCACCCCTGCGCGAGCGCAAGGCAGACATCATGGTGCTGGCCCAGCAGTTTGTCTCCCGCTTTGCCAGCGAGTTGCAGCGACCCCGTCCGCGCTTTACCCGCAACATGGCCGACTACCTGACCGCCTACCGCTGGCCGGGCAACGTGCGTCAGCTGCGCAACTGTCTCTACCGCGCCATGACACTGCTGGAAGGGGATGAGCTGGGGCCCGAGCAGATCGACCTGCCGGTGGCGGCCGATACCATGCCGCTGATCGACGAGTGGTTTGAGGGGAATCTCGACGATGCGGTGAAGCGCTTCGAGAGCCAGCTGCTGGCCCGGCTCTATCCCGCCTTCCCGTCGACCCGTCAGTTGGCCAAACGCCTGGGCGTGTCGCATACCGCCATCGCCAACAAGCTGCGGGAATATGGCATCAGCAAGAAGTAAGTTGTTCCGGATGCTAGCCAACAGAGAGCCCGTCACCAGACGGGCTCTCTGTTTTCTTTACACGGCTTCCGGGCGGGAGGGCTTCGGGAGACTTGTCAGGCCAGTGTCCACCAACTTACTATCTGGATACATGTACCCGAACCGCTATGCCACTGCAGCGGTGTTGTCAAGGCGGCCATTTCCCGATCATGCTGTTACTCTTTTCTCCCCGTTTCGCCGCTCTCCTGGCGCCCTTGCTGTTAGGGTTTGGTCTGCTGTTGCCTCACGCGCTGGCGGAAACGGCCGCAGAGAGCCGGGCGACGGCGGTCAGAGAGTTGGTGCTCGATATCCTGAGTTACACTCGCTGGCCCACCGAGCCTGCGGTGCTGCGCCTGTGTGTGGCGGCGCCAACGGAGTATGCCGGAGCCCTCTTTACCATCGATCGTCAGGCCAATGGCCGTGCCGTGCAGGTCAATCGTTACGACGCGAGTGATCCGGCCATCAGTGATAATTGCGATGTGCTCTATCTCGGCGTCGTCGACGAGCCGACCCGGATTGCGTTGTTTGCGCGCTTGCAGGGTCATTCAGTGCTCAGCATCAGCGAATACAACCACGACTGTTCCACCAGCTCGGTGTTCTGTCTGCAGACCGAGCCACAGAGTGTGCGAGTGCGGTTTAAAGTGAACCTCGATGCCCTGGCCCTGAGCGGCGTACGAGTACATCCCGCTGTGCTCAAGCTGGCCCGTGCCGATAAGGGGGTCCCATGAGGCGACAGGTCAGCGCGGATCCCCGTCTTCCGACCCTGCGTCAGAGCTTGGGGCGAACCCATCTGGTGGCCGCCATCACGGCCGTCAGCGTGGCGGGACTCTTTTTTACTCTGATTGCCTTGCTGGTAGTACGCTTCTACGCCGATCACAATCTGGAGCTGGTGGCCCGCGCAATCAGCTACAGCGCCGAGGCGGCGGTGGTGTTCCACGATGAAGAGGCAGCGAGCGAGGCGCTTGGCGGTATTGTCGCCCATGAGGAGGTGGCCGAAGCCAGTATCGTGCTGGCCAATGGTCAACAGCTCGCTAAATGGGTTCGTCCCGTCAGCAATCCACTAGCCACAGTCGAAGATTATCTTGCCCGCCTGCTGTTACCGGGGCCGGTCACCTATCCCATGCTGCGGGGAGGTGATCAGATTGCCACCATAGAGCTGCGCGGTCATGGCGAGTATCTGTTGCTGTTCTTGCTCTCGGTGCTGCTGGTGATGGTGATTTGCCTGGTGTTGAGTGTGATGGGCGCCTTCTATGTCGCCGGGCGGATGCAGGTCGCGATCACCTCGCCACTGCGACAACTGGCACAGGTCGCCCACTCGGTGCGTCGACAACGCACTCTGGGGATGCGGGCGCCACCGGCCGATATCGTCGAGCTCAATGAACTGGGAGAGGATTTCAACGCCCTGCTGGATGAGCTGCAAGCCTGGCAGGCTCATCAGGCGCGGGAGAACGCCAGTCTGCTCCACCAGGCGACCCATGATGCGTTGACCGGGTTGCCCAACCGGGCGTTATTCGAAGCTCGCCTCGAGCATGCCATTGGCGAGGTAAGCGAGGGGGGGGCCCCGTTCGCCCTGCTTTATCTCGATTGCGATCGTTTCAAACAGATTAACGACACCCTGGGGCACAACGCCGGTGACGATGTGCTGGTGACCCTCTCCCGGCGGGTAGAGCATCAGCTGCGCCCCGGAGATCTGGTTTGCCGGCTGGGGGGGGATGAGTTCGCCATACTGCTGACACCTGTGCATCTGGGGCAGGATGTGGAAGAGGTGATCGACCGCATTCAGCAGGCGATGAGTGATCCTGTGGTATTGCGGGATGGACAGCAACTGGTGGCAGGGATCAGCATCGGTTTTGCCATCCATCAACCCGGGACCCGCGCCAGCGAGCTGTGCGAGCTGGCAGACAAAGCCATGTATTTGGCAAAACGTACACGCCGTGAGGAGGTTGAGGCCGCCAAATCGGCGTGAGTCAAGGTGTAAAGGAGTCATAACAATGAAACTATCCCTCTCCATCAAGGCTGTCGTGCTGGGCCTGTTGTTCTCTCTGCTGGCGGGTTGTCAGAGCACCCCCAGGGGGTTGACCCCGGAACAGCTGGCAGTATTGAAGGAGCAAGGTTTCTATCTGACCGATGAGGGCTGGACACTGGATCTGGCCAACCGGGTGCTGTTTGCCAACAATGTGGGTGAACTCAATCCGCAGACCCGGCAGATAGTGGAAAAACTGGGCAAGGCCCTGCTTGGGGTCGGGCTCGACAAGGCGAGGGTTGACGGCCATACCGACAATACCGGCGAGAGCAGCTATAACCAGCAGCTCTCTCTGAAACGGGCTCAATCGGTGGCCGATGTGCTGATCTCGGTGGGGATGAAGCCCGCCAATCTTGAGATCCGTGGCCGTGGTGAGACGGCCCCGGTGGCGGACAACAAGAGCGCCGCCGGACGAGCAGAAAACCGCCGGGTTGCCATTGTGATTGCCAACCAGTGATTTCTACCCGGCAGTACGCCGTGTGCATAGCAAAAGAGCGCCCCGAGAGGCGCTCTTTTTGATCCGGCGACACTACTTTCCTGTGTCGGCCTCGCTGTGCTTGCGCAGGCGGATGTTGATCATCTCCACCACCAGCGAGAAGGCCATGGCGAAGTAGATGTAGCCCTTCGGAATATGCAGGTCCATCCCCTCGGCCATCAGGGCGAAACCCACCAGGGTGAGGAAGGAGAGGGCCAGCATCTTGATGGTGGGGTGGGCATCGACGAAATCACCGATGGATTTGGCGGCAAACATCATGATGAAGACGGCGATCATGATGGCCAGCACCATCACCGGCACGTGATCGGCCATGCCGACCGCGGTGATCACCGAGTCGAGGCTGAACACGATATCGAGGATGGCGATCTGGATCAGGGTGCTGATAAAGCCCGAGGCCGCTTTGCTGACGCTTTCCGGCTCGGCCGCCCCTTCCAGGGTGACGTGGATCTCGTGGGCACTCTTGCCGATGAGGAACAGGCCCCCCAGCAGTAGGATCAGATCGCGGCCGGAGATGGCTTCACCCAGCACGGTGAAGAGCGGATCGGTGAGGCGCATCACCCAGGCCAGCGAGAGCAGCAGCAGGATCCGGGTACCCATGGCGAGCCCCAGACCCAGAATGCGCGCTTTTTGACGCTGCGCCTCCGGCAGGCGACCGACCAGGATGGAGATAAAGATGATGTTGTCGATGCCCAGCACGATCTCGAGCAGGGTAAGGGTGGCGAGTGCGACCCAGGCAGAGGGATCAAGAACCCATTCCAGCATGATTGAACCTTGGTTGAAAATTGGTTGGAAAATTGAAGCAGCGCATTCTAGCAGGGGCGCCACTGCTTGTCCCAGAGGGGGGAAAAGATAAAAATGGTGGCCATCGCAAGGGAGGCAGGCATGTTTCGATTAGGGTTCATCATTAATCCGGTCGCCGGGATTGGCGGCGCAGTGGGGCTCAAGGGGAGTGACGGCGTGGTTGCCGAGGCGCTGGCCCGTGGCGCTGTGCCCAAGGCGCAGGAGCGGGCGCGGCAAGCCTTGTTGCCACTGTGCGAGCTGAGCGTCCCGTTTGAACTGCTGACGGTAGCGGGAGAGATGGGGGAGGCGGTGGCCCGCGAGCTGGGGTTGCCCTGTCGGGTGATCTATCAACCGGCCGGGGAGAGCACCTCGGCCGATGACACCCGCCATGCTGCCGGGCTGATGCGCGAAGCCGGGGTCGATCTGCTGCTGTTTGCCGGTGGCGATGGCACGGCGCGGGATATCTGCGCCGCGGTGGGGGAGTCCTGCCATGTGCTCGGCATTCCCGCGGGGTGCAAGATCCACTCCGGCGTCTACGGGGTGACGCCCGCTGCCAGCGGGCGGGTGGTGGCGCGGATGATCGCAGGGGAACTGCTCAGCTTGATCGATGCCGAGGTGCGCGACATCGACGAGGAGGCGTTTCGCGCGGGCAAGGTGCGGGCCCGCCACTACGGCCAGCTGAAGGTGCCCGGTGATCTGCGTTATGTACAGGCGGTAAAACAGGGGGGCAAGGAGTCCGAAGAGCTGGTGCTGGCGGATCTCGCCGCCGGTGTGGTGGAGCAGATGGAGCCCGATACCCTCTATCTGATGGGCTCCGGCAGCACGGTGGCAGCCTGTATGGCAGAGCTCGGTCTGGAAAATACTTTGCTCGGTGTGGATCTGGTGGAAAATGGCCGACTTATCGGGCAGGATCTCTGCGCCGCCGAGATCCTGACCCGGATCCGCGGCCGTCGCTGCCGACTGATCATTACCCTGATCGGCGGACAGGGACATCTGTTCGGGCGCGGAAATCAGCAATTGAGTCCTGAGGTGATTCGGTGTGTCGGGCTGGAGAATATCCAGGTGCTGGCAACCAAAGCCAAGCTTGCCGCCCTTGCGGGCAGGCCACTGCTGGTGGATACCGATGATCCGCAATTAAACCGGGCGTTGCGCGGTTATCTGCGAATAACCACGGGATACAAGGATCAGGTCATCTACCCGGTGGCCAACCCGGAATAGGACGCCAAGGACGCTGCTGGCCTGGCGCCAGAGAGCTGCAATCAACCGGATTGCGGTTCCATACCCCCGAATTTTTTGCCGCAAATGAGGCTGCGTTACATGACGATTCACGATTTTGAGCACAAGTTGTTGGGACTGATCGACAGCATGGTTGCCACCGCGACCGATGATGAGCTGTTTGCGGGGGGTTACCTGCGAGGTCATATCTCATTGGCCGTTGCCCGGGCCGAGCTGGAAGGCAAGACCCTGGTGCGGGACGTCAAGAGCTATGTGCTGCGCAGCCTCAACGAGGCGATCTTGCAAGGTGAGCTCTCGGAAGAGGATGAGAAACTGGTGCAGGCAATGTGGATTCGTTTGCAACAAGACGCAGAAGCTTGATCGGATACACAATTCAAACTGAAGTTTGAGTTTATTCTTCCCCTGAAGTTAGTGAAAGGTTAATAATAAGTTTCGCCTTTTGTTTCAGGGATTAAACTATGGCCTCCTCCTCACGCATTGCCAATAAACTGCCGCTCGAGATGCTCTATCACTGGGAGCGGCAGTGTCCTGATCGAACCTACCTGCGTCAAACCATCAACCGCGAATATGTCGATTTCACCTGGGGTGAAGTGGCCGATGAAGCGCGGCGGATGGTGACGGCCTTGCGTCACCTCGGTCTGGTGGCCGGTGACAAGGTGGCGCTGCTCTCCAAGAACTGCGCCCAGTGGTTTATCGCCGATCTGGCGATGCAGATGGGGCAGTATGTGAGCGTGCCCATCTACCCGACTGCCAACGTCGATACCATCGAATATGTGCTGCGCCATAGCGAGGCCAAGGCGATCTTCGTCGGCAAGCTGGATGACTGGAAGAGTCAGGAGGCGGGCGTACCCGCCGATCTGCTGCGCATCGCCTTCCCCTATGACACCATGCCAGCCAGCCACCAGTGGGACGATCTGCTGGAGGCGCATGAGCCGATCCCTGACAGCCCGGTGCAGGCCCCTGACTCCCTGCTGAGTCTGGTCTACACCTCCGGCAGCACCGGCAAGCCGAAAGGTGCCATGCTGAGCGTCGAGCGCTACGCCTGGTCGTGTGAGAAGCTGGTTGAGACGGTGAGCCTGAGCCAGGCCGATAGGGGCTTCTCCTACCTGCCGCTGGCCCACATTACCGAGCGGGTCTACATCTACGGCGGCAGCCTCTATGGCGGCGCTACCATCGCCTTTCCCGAATCCCTCGACACCTTTATCGAAGATGTCAAACGCTGCCGTCCCACCGTCTTTATCTCGGTGCCACGGCTGTGGGCCATGTTCCGCATCAAGATCCACGAGAAGCTGCCCCAGAACAAACTGGCGTTGCTGCTCAAGATCCCGCTTATCTCCGGCCTCATCAAACGCAAGCTGCAAAAGGGGCTGGGGCTGGATCAGGCCCGGGTACTCGGCTGCGGCTCCGCGCCTGTCTCCCCTGCGCTGCTTGAGTGGTATCTGAGCATCGGCCTCAAGGTGACGGAAGCCTGGGGCATGACCGAGAACCACGCCTACTCCACCATCAACTACCCATTCCGCGCCGACAAGATCGGCACCGTCGGCAAGGCGGGGATCGGGGTGACCATCAAGATCTCTGACGAGGGGGAGATCCTCTGCCGCTGCGAAGGGATGATGCTGGGTTACTACAAGGATCCTGAGCACAGCGCCGAGGCCATCGATGCCGAGGGGTGGCTCCACACCGGCGACATGGGCAAGCTGGACAAGGAGGGTTATCTCACCATCACCGGCCGGATGAAGGATGTGTTCAAGACCGCCAAGGGCAAGTATGTGGCGCCGGTGCCCATCGAGGGACTGCTGGGGCAGGAGCCCATTATCGAACAGCTCTGCGTGATTGGCTACGGCATGCCCCAGCCCATTGCGCTGGTGCAACTGGCCGAGAGCGCCATGAAGGGCAATCGGGAGGAGGTCAACGCCAGACTGGAAGCGGCGCGGGTACGGGTCAACGATCAGCTGGAATCTCATGCCAAAATTCGCGGCATTCTGGTAGTGAAGACTCCCTGGAATATCGAAAACGGTGTGCTGACTCCCACCATGAAGATCAAGCGTCACCTGCTGGAGCAAAAGTACGCCCAGGTCGGGGATCGCTGGCCCTCATCCCAGGTGGTGGTGTGGGAGGAGTAACTCCCGTCTTTCCATAGCGCAACAAACAACAACGGCCCTTGATGGGCCGTTGTTGTGTTTGAGGCATATCACTCGCCGCTGTTTTGTCGGGGAGTAAAAAGCGTGTCCGGTTAGATCTGCGCCAGCGCAGCGGCCAGATCGGCGATGAGATCGTCTGCATCTTCCACCCCGACGCTGAAGCGGATGAGGTCGTCGTTGACCCCAGCGGCGAGGCGGCTCGCCTCGTCCATGGCGGCGTGGGTGGTACTGGCCGGATGGCAAGCGAGACTCTCGAGATCCCCCAGACTCACCGCCTGCACGAACAGTTGCAGGTTATCGAGCAGGGTAGCGCAGCGCTCAAACCCGCCTTCCAGCTCAATGCTCACCATGCCGCCAAAGCCGCTGGCGAAGGCGCCTAGGGCATCGTGGCCCGGATGGCTGGCAAGCCCCGGGTAGATCACCTTCTTCACCGCCGGATGGGCGGCCAGAAACTCGGCCACTTTCTGCGCATTGTGCAGGTGGGCATCCATCCGCAGGGGCAGGGTCTTGACCCCGCGCTGCAGCAGGTAGGCCTCCTGCGGGCCGATTGGGGAGCCGATATGTTTGAGGGCCACGGTGCGGATCGACTTCATCAGGGCGTGAGATCCCGCTACCACTCCGGCGATGATGTCGCCGTGGCCGCCCAGATATTTGGTGCCGCTGTGCATCACTACATCGACCCCGAGTTCCAGCGGACGCAGCAGGTAGGGGGTGAGGAAGGTGTTGTCACATACCGTAATGGCGCCCACCTTGCGGGCCGCTTCCACCACCAGCCGCGGATCCACCACCTTGAGGGTGGGGTTGGTCAGGGTTTCGAACAGTACCACCTTGGTGGCAGGGCGGATATTGGCCAGCAGATCCCGATCGCTCTCGTAGGCGGTGACCTTGATGCCAGCGCGGCTGAAGGTCTGCTTCAAGAAGGCATCGGTGCCGCCGTAGAGCGGGCCGATATAGGCCACCTCATCGCCGCTGTCGGCCAGGGCATACATGATGGCGCTCACCGCCGCCATGCCGCTCGCCACCACCAGCGCCTCGTCGGCCCCTTCGAGGGCTGCCAGCTTCTGCTCCAGCTCGGCGGTGGTGGGGTTGCCAAAGCGGCTGTAGATAAAGCCGGGGGCCTGACCTGCAAAGCGCTCCTTGCCCGCCTGGGCGTTGAAGTAGCTGAAGGTGCTGCTTTGGTAGAGCGGGGTGGTGAGGGCACCGGTCTGTGGGTCGATCCGCTGGCCGCTGTGTACGCTCATGGTCTTGAATTTCATCGTGTTGCTCCGTGATGGCCAGGCTCTGGCCATGACTTGTTTTGTTGTTCGTTGCTTGTTGTTTTTGTCAGCGCGGGTATGTGCATGCGGCTTGTGGCTTATGCATATACCCGCATGCGCATCTTTGCGCTGCTCAGGCCGGTATCGCTTCGCTTTCAGTGCGCGGGAGGTGAGCAGGTTCCACCGGCCCATAGTGGCGCGCCGCCACATCCGGGTGGGAGCGCAGCCGCCCTTTCAGCACGTTCTCCCCTACCTGATAGAAGAGCGGGTTGGTCGGGTCACTCTCCGGCCCTTGCGCCTGCGCTGCCAGCTCTGGGGAGAGGCTGAGCAGTGGCACGGTGGCATCGAGCCGCGCCGCCATAAAGAAGGCGCAGGAGAGGCGCGATACGCCGGGCGGCGGGCTCACCACCCGATGCAGGGTCGCCTTGAGATAGCCGTTGGAAGCCAGTTCCAGCAGCTCGCCGATATTGACCACCAGTGCTCCCGGCAGGGGCGGCGCGGAGATCCAGCCGTCGGCCGTCTCGACCTCAAGCCCCGAATGATTGTCCTGCATCACCAGCGTCAGGTAGCCGGGATCCTTGTGGGCGCCGACCCCCTGACTGCTGCCACCCGCTTCTTGCCCCGGGTAGTGAATCAGCTTCATGTGTTGGTAGAGGGCGCCGCGAATACTGTCGTCAAACACGTTGGCCGGTTGCTCCAGCACTTCGGCAAAAGCGGCCAGCAGGGTGAGGGTGATGTCGCTCAGCCGATTCTGCCACGCCAGCAGATGGGCTTTCATCTCTGGCAGGGCGGTCGGCCACTGGTTGGGGCCGATCAGCCGCTGCCAGGGTTCACGGATCAGGGCTGCAGGCAGAGCCTGCGCCTCATTCATGATATCGAACTGCTCGCGCAGGTCCGGCCGCGCTCGGGTGAGCTCGGCACCGACCCGGTTATAGCCGCGAAAGTGGGGGCTGTTGACCATCTGCACCGCCAGCTTCTCCTGCTCCGGCAGGGCAAAGAAGCGCTCTGCCAGCGCCAGGGTCTCTAGCATCTCAACCTTGCTCAAGCCGTGGCCGACCAGATAGAAAAAGCCCACATCGCGGGCGGCCGCGGCCAGCCTGGCCAGCATAGGGCGACGCACCTCGGGCGCCCCGTTGAGGGCAGCCAGATCGATGATCGGTAGTGGTGAATGTTCCATGTGCACCTCCTCACTCTTTCGTTATCTCTGGCGCCATCTGGGATAAAGGGGATGCTACTGTTCGGTGTCATAAGACGGAAACAACAAATTATTCTTAGTTATATACAAAATTCGAAATGGAATTCGGCGCCTGATGGGCTGACGGGTTTTTGCGCAGCCATTGCGGGGTAAAGGGGCAACGATGAGGGGGAGAGTGATAACCAGAGGCAAGCTGCCCGCGGTAAAAATGACCAAAACAGCAGGGAGGCGGATGCCTCCCTGCTGTTTGAGCGGGTGTTCACCTGACTGGGTGCGCAGGCGAGTGACCGCGCATTCTGGCCTTAACCGCCTGCAGGCTCTCAGTAACCCAGGGTAAAGCGCTGGCGCTGGTGAGCCGGTTTTTCCACCTCGTTCAGCACGCCATCGGCCAGATCACCGGCAGTGATCCCGGCAGGCTGTTCGCCACTGAACAGCACCTGATCGCCACCAATCCGATAGCCGCCGCGTTTCTCGCCCGGTTCGAGGAACACAGGGGGAGAGACAAAGCGCCAGTCGAGGGTGGTTTCACGACGCAGGGCGGTGAGACCGTCGCGGGCCGCCAGCGCCCCCTGTTTCCACTCGGCCGGAAACTCAGGGGTATCCACCAGTTGCACGCCGGGGGCGACCTCCAGACTGCCGGCGCCACCTACTACCAACAACCAGCTGTTGGCCGCTTTGGCTGCTGCGACGATCGCGTTGGCGCCCTTGAGGTACTGGTCGTAGATATCCGGTGTGGTCCAGCCCGGGTTGTAGGCGCTGATCACCCGATCGTGCCCCTGGAGCACCTCGGCCAATGCCTGCGGGTTTTGGGCATCCACCGCCACGGCGGTGACCTGCGGATGGGCGGCCACCTTGCTGACATCGCGGACGATGGCGGTGACGTGATGGCCGCGGCTGACGGCCTCGTTCAGGATGGCTGAACCGACAAAACCGCTGGCACCGATCAGGGCAATCTTCATGGGGAACTCTCCTTCACTGTTGGAATGGGGCTATCCTACGCCGCCATTTATGATTTAATAATCACCTCAAAAATGCATTCACTTATAAGCTGGATTTAATAATGGAACAGCTCAGACGTTACGCCATCTTCGCCGCCGTGGTGGAAGCGGGCAGCATGACAGGGGCTGCCAAATCCCTTGGCATGACCCCCTCCGCCGTCAGTCAGCATATCAGCCAGCTGGAAAGCCTGCTCGGGCTGCCCCTGCTCCATCGCTCCACCCGTCGCCTCAGTCTGACCGAGGCGGGAGAGGTGGTGTGGCGAGGGTGCCGGGCGTTGCAGCAGACCCTGAGCGAGACCGAGCTGCGCCTCTCGGAGGTGCGCGACGCCCTGCTCGGGGAAGTGCGGATCACTGCCCCGGTGGGTATGGCGGGCCAGCCGCTGGCGCTGGCCCTCTCTCCGCTGCTGCAGGCCCACCCCGGCCTCACCATCCAGATCATCGCCGACGACGAGAAACGGGATCTGATTGCCGAGCGGATCGACGTGGCATTGCGGGTCGGCACCTTGCCCGACTCGACCCTGGTGGCCCGCAAACTGGGGCAGACCCGGATGCTGCTCTGCGCCGCCCCCGCCTATCTGGCGCGCAAGGGAGCGCCGCGCACGCCCGACGATCTGGCGACTCACGACTGGCTCTGTGGCGACATGCTGGGCAACGGTTTGCTGCTGCAGGATGAGAAGGGGGGCGAGCACAGGGTGAGGTTCAAGGCCAAGGTGCTCTGCAATAACGTGTTGCCCTTGCGCCAGTTTGCGCTGGCGGCGCAGGGTATCTCGCTGCAACCGGAGGGAGAAATTGGTGAGGATCTGGCGCAAGGGCGTCTGCTCGAACTGCTGCCCGGTTTTCAGGTGGCGCCGATGGAGATCCACGCCATCACGCCGCAGCGGGAGATCCCGGAGAAGGTGCGGCGGGTGGTGGAAGCGCTGCGCAGCTACTTCGGAACGCTCTGAGCCATCATCAAGCCATGGTAGCCCGGATGCGAGCAAAGAGGCTCTGCAGGCAGGCTTGATCCCGATCGGCGGCCCGCACCGCGCCGTACATATGACGACGAATACCGCTGCCGAGGGGGCGGGCGCAGAGCATTCCCTGTCTGACAAACTCGTCACTGGCCCAGCGCGGCAGGGCAGCGACCCCTAGGCCAGCGGCGGCCATCTGCAGCATCACCGAGGTGTTGTCCACCGGCTTGCAGCGGGCGGGCTCCACCCCGGCGGGCTGTAAAAAGCGGCTGAAGATATCCATGCGGCTGCGCTCCACCGGATAGACCAGCAGCACCTCCGGCCCCAGATCGCCTGGCTCGATGTGGCTCTGGTGGCAGAGGGGATGATCCGGCGCCATCACCAGAGTCAGATCGAAGGCAAACAGCGGCTCGAAGTGGAGATCGCCGCGGGCCTGCACGTCCGAGGTGAGCAGCAGGTCGAGTTGGCCGCCTAGCAGGGCATTGATGGCATCAAAGCCCGGCACTGACTCCACCTCCAGGTCCACCCCGGGCCACTGGCGGCGAAAATCGGGCAACAGCGGCAGCAGCCACTGGATGCAGCTGTGGCAATCGAGCGCCAGATGCAGCCTGCCCGCATCGCCGCTCTGCAGGGCATGCAACTGCTTCTCGGTCTGGGCCAGGGCGGGCAGTACCTGACGGGCGAGGACGAGCAGCTGGCTGCCGGCTGCGGTCAGTACCAGCGGGCGGCTTTTGCGCAGGTAGAGCTCCAGATTGAGGCGGGTCTCCAGCTCTTTGAGCTGGTGGGAGAGGGCGGACTGGGTGAGGTTGAGGGTCAGCGCCGCACCGGCCAGCGAGCCCTGCTCGGCCAGCGCGGTCAATGTTTTCAAGTGTTTGATCTCTATCCCTGCATTGCTTGGCACTGCCATAAGATGGCTCCTTGTGAGATTGCGTATGGCGCTGAGGTTGCGGTCGGCGGTGGCCTGCTGCGCTTCTTGACTGCGGCACCTCTTGCACCTGTAAAAATCGGCCTCTGTATCCTCGCGGTGAACCTTACCGGCGGTCAGTTGAGGATTATTTGAGAGCCACTTGAAGAGGATTCAATAGCCAGCGTCACCTTATCTTGTCATTTTGGATGTGTAAACATCTGGATGGCTAAATCATCCAGTTTCCCATCAGATGAATGAGCATAAGGAAATGAACCTATGACACGAGCACACACCCTGGGCTTCCCCCGTATCGGCGCCAAGCGCGAGCTGAAATTTGCCCTCGAATCCTACTGGCGTGGCGAGACCACGCAGGCCGAACTCGTTGCCGTGGGCAAGACGCTGCGTGAACGCCACTGGCAGGCCCAGCACGGCGCCGGGGTCAATCTGCTGCCGGTGGGCGACTTCGCCTGGTACGATCAGGTGCTCGGCACCAGCCTGCTGGTGGATGCGGTGCCTGCCCGTCACCGTCATGGCGAGACCGACCTCGACACCCTGTTCCGGGTGGCCCGTGGTCGTGCGCCGACCGGCCCATCTGCCGCCGCCGCCGAGATGACCAAATGGTTCAACACCAACTACCACTATCTGGTGCCGGAATTCAGCCGTGACCAGCGCTTCAAGCTGGGCTGGAGCCAGCTGTTTGACGAGGTGGAAGAGGCCAAAGCGCTGGGGCTGCCGGTCAAGGCGGTGCTGCTGGGGCCGGTCTCCTACCTGTGGCTCGGCAAGGAGAAAGAGAGCGGCTTCTCTCGCCTTGAACTGCTCGATCGCCTGCTGATTGTCTATCAGGAGATCCTGGCGAAACTGGCCGCCCAAGGGGTGGAGTGGGTGCAGATCGACGAACCTGCGCTGACGCTGGACTTGCCGGACGAGTGGCGTCTGGCCTATCTCAACGCCTACGAGCGCCTGAGCGGTCCCTGCAAGCTGCTGCTCACCACCTATTTCGGCTCGGTGGCCCATCAGCGCGACATCATCACCAGCCTAAAGGTGGATGGCCTGCATCTGGATCTGGTGGCCGCCCCCGAACAGCTGGAGACACTGGTGCCGCATCTGCCCGCCCAGTGGGTCATATCCGCCGGGGTCATCAACGGTCGCAACGTCTGGCGTGCCAATCTGGCCAAGCTGGCGCCGACCCTGAAAGCATTGAAAGCCAAACTCGGCGAGCGGCTCTGGGTGGCCTCATCCTGCTCATTGCTGCATAGCCCGGTGGATTTGACCCTGGAGCAGGAGCTGGATCCCCAGACCCGCAGCTGGTTCGCCTTTGCCCTGCAAAAATGCTTCGAGTTGGGACTGCTCAGAGAGTATCTGGATGGGGCCGAGCTCGACAAAATCACCGCCTACAGCCAGCCCATCGTCGATCGGGAGTCTGACTGCCGCGTCCACAAGAAGGCGGTGCAGTCACGGCTCGCCAGCCTCACCAACGGCGATTTTGATCGCCACAGCCCCTATCCGGTCAGGGCCGAGCTGCAGCGCTCGGAGCTCAAGCTGCCGCTGCTGCCCACCACCACCATCGGCTCCTTCCCGCAGACCTCGCAGATCCGGGTATTGCGGCAGGATTGGCGCGCCGGTCACATCGATAACCGCGCCTACGAGGCGGGCATTAAGGCTGAGATCCGCGATGCCATCGCGCGTCAGGAGGCCATCGGGCTGGATGTGCTGGTGCACGGCGAGGCCGAGCGCAACGACATGGTGGAGTATTTCGGTGAGCTGCTGGATGGCTTTGCCATCACCCGCTTCGGCTGGGTACAGAGCTATGGCTCACGCTGCGTCAAGCCGCCGGTGATCACCCGCGATATTGACCGCCCGACCCCCATGACGCTCGAATGGACCCGATTTGCCCAGAGCCTGACCGACAAGCCGGTGAAGGGGATGCTGACCGGCCCTGTGACCATCCTCTGCTGGTCCTTCCCGCGGGAAGATGTGAGCCGCGAGCAATCTGCCCTGCAAATCGGGCTGGCCATTCGTGACGAGGTGGCAGATTTGGAAGCCGCTGGCATCAAGATCATCCAGATCGACGAACCGGCGATCCGCGAAGGTTTGCCCCTGCGCAAGCAGGATCACCAGGCCTATCTCGACTGGGCGGTGCGGGCCTTCCGTCTTAGCGCAAGCCCGGTGGCGGACAGCACCCAGATCCACACCCACATGTGCTACAGCGATTTCAACCCCATCATCGAGGCGGTGGCGGCGTTGGATGCGGATGTGATCACCATCGAGACCAGCCGCAGCCAGATGCAGCTGCTCGAAGCGTTCGAACGCTTCAACTACCCCAACGAGATTGGCCCGGGCGTCTACGACATCCACTCGCCGAACGTGCCGAGCCAGAGCTGGATTGAGGGGTTGCTGCGCAAGGCCGCCAAACAGATCCCGGCCGAGCGGCTCTGGGTCAACCCGGATTGCGGCCTCAAGACCCGCGGCTGGGAAGAGACAGAAGCCGCCCTCAAGGTGATGGTTGATGCCACCAAGGCGCTGCGGGCCGAGCTGGCGTAACCGGCAAGCCGTGACAGCCATCGGTAAGGTGGCGTGCTGACAAACGAACAAGAGAGGGGAAGCCACTGCTTCCTCTCTCTTTTTTCGTTGGCCACTTTTTCCACTGGATCCTGAACCTTGCCGCAGCCCGCTTTGCACTAGGCTCAGAGTTGGCAGAAGTGGATGGAGTCGCGGCCATGAGAGTCAGTCTGGGGAGCGCAATCCTGTGGGGATTGCTGATGTGGCAGAGTGCATGGGCGGCGCCAGCGGCCGAGGTGAAGATGGTCTACTTTGACGACTTTGCCCCATATTCGTGGCGTGACGAACAGGGCAGGATGCGCGGGCTGATGATCGACGTGATGGATCGGGTGGCCGCGCAGATGGGGCTGCGGGTTCGCCATGAAGGTTATCCGTGGCAACGGGCGCAAAAACTGGTGCGGATGGCGCAGGCCGATGGCTTTGTCACCATCGCTACTCAGGAACGGCGCAGCTATACCCTGGTTGTGGAAGAGCCAGTCACTACCACTGTGCTAACCATTTTTACCCAGCGTGCCCATCCCCGCATGGCGGAGTTTCAGCGTGCCAGCCGCTTGAGCGACTTCAAATCACTTACCTTTCTCGACTATTTCGGTAACGGCTGGGGCAAGGAGAACCTAGCGGGCTTCACCGTTCATCACACCATCAATGTCGATAATGTCTTCAAAATGCTGGCGGCGGGTCGGGGGGATCTGATGGTGACCGACCCACTGGTGGCACGCTTCAAACTTAACCAGCTGGGTCTCTCCGGGTTGGTGGTCGAGGTGCCGCTGCAGCTTGCCTCTACCCCGTTCAATCTCTGCATTGGCAAGCACTCCCGCTTCAATACCCGGATAACCGAGTTCAACCGTGCCCTGCAACAGCTGCGACAAAGCGGCGAGTTGGCGCGTATCGTCGAACGCTATCGTTGATGCGCGGCCGCCATCTGCTGTTTGCCAAGGGCGTGTCTATCTTGGCGCCATATCGGCGATGGTTGCCCAGAAGGCATCGATCAAGGGCCCCTTGCTGTGGGGCGGACGGATAAGGCCAATGGTCCAGCAGGCTTCCCCGTCTCTCAAGGGGAGGGTGAGTACATCCGGGTGCTCTATGGTGGTGGAGGAGGGAACCAGGGTCCAGGCGATCTCGGCTGCCGCGGTGGCGACTCCGGCGGCGAAGTCGTTGACGTACTGGATATCGCGAAAACGCAGCCCGCTCTGGGCCAGATAGTTCATCAGGTGATCGTAAAAGGACGGCGCCTTGTCACGACGCAGGATCGCCAGCGGCTTGTCCACCAGATCCGCCAACTCCCTCACATCGCGGTAGCTGGCGGGCAGTACGGCGACAAAGTGGGCTTCGACCACCGGCAGGGCGTGCCACCCCTTGGGGGCGGGCAGGCGGCAAAAACCGAGATCCAGCTTGCCTTCACTGAGCGCCAGCAGCTGGTGGTGGGTGGAGAGATCGTTGAGCTCGATGGTCACTTGCGGCCGCTCGGCGCGAAAGCGGGCAATGGCGGCGGGTACCAGGATCTTGGTAGCGACGCCAAAGCCGATGCGCAGGGTGCCAACGTTGCCCGCCAGCACGTCGCGGGCGGTGCGGGAGAGCTGCTCGCTCTGGATGACCACTGCGCGGGCATCTTCATAAAGCGCCCTGCCCAGTCCGGTGAGGCGAGTGGTGCTGGCATTGCGCTCGAACAGCTCGCCGCCCAGCTCCTCCTCCAGCCGCCTTATCTGTTTGCTCAGGGCCGACTGGGTAACGTGCTGACGTACCGCCGCTTGGCCGAAGTGCAGCACCTCCCCCAGAGTGACGAAGGCTTTCAGATCTCGTAGCTCCATCAGGGCTCCTTTCATTCCTGTTGGGAATGTTGAATGTTTAAATTTGTCATTGGACGGAATTTTAGAAGTGATGGATGCTTATGCCAATTCATTTCGGGTACCCCAGCACGGGGGCGCCGAGTTATCAGAGATGGCTGACACCATCAGCGCAGAAGGAGCAACACCAGATGCATCACCACAAGTTCAACGACTTCCCGAGCGATTTTCTGTGGGGCGCCGCCTCCGCCGCCTATCAGGTGGAGGGGGGCTGGAATGCCGATGGCAAGGGGCCCTCGGTGTGGGATCTCTTCACCAAGCTGCCGGGCAAGACCTTTGAGGGGAGCAACGGCGATGTGGCAGTGGATCACTACCACCGTATGGAAGAGGACGTGGCGCTGATGGCCGAGATGGGGCTCAAGGCTTACCGCTTCTCGGTGAGCTGGCCGCGCATTTATCCTACCGGTCGGGGGGAGGTGAACGAGGCGGGTCTGGCTTTCTACGAGAAGCTGATCGACACCCTCTTGGCCCACAAGATCGAGCCGGTGCTGACCCTTTATCACTGGGATCTGCCGCAGGCGCTGCAAGATGAGTACGGCGGCTGGGAAGACCGACGCATTATCGAGGATTTCGAGCGCTACTGCGTGACCCTCTATCAGCGCTTTGCCGGCAAGGTGAAGTACTGGGTGTCGCTTAACGAGCAGAACTACAACCTGACTAACGCCTATCAGCTCGGCACCCATCCGCCCGCTGTGCAGGATCGCAAGCGCTTCTTTGCCGCCAACCACATCGCGTTTCTGGCCAATGCCCGGGTGATCAAGGCGTTTCGCCAGCATGTGCCAAATGGCCTCATCGGCCCGAGCTTTGCCTACTCTCCTGCCTATCCGGCGTCGTGCGATCCGAAAGATATGCTGGCCTATGAGAACGCCGAGGAGTTCAACAACCTCTGGTGGCTGGATGCCTACTGCTTTGGCCGCTATCCGCAGGCGGCGCTCGCTTACTTGCGAGAAAACGGCGAGGCGCCGGAGATCCTGCCGGGCGATATGGAGTTGCTGCGAGAGGGGACGCCCGACTACATCGGCGTCAACTACTACTACACCCTGACCTACACCGATAACCCCTTGGGCGGTCAGACCCTGCAGCGGATCAACACCACCGGCAAGAAGGGCACTACGCCGTCCAGCGGTATTCCCGGCCTCTACAAGACGGCGCCCAATCCGCACCTTGAGACCAGCAACTGGGACTGGGCCATCGACCCGACCGGGATGCGCATCGCCCTGCGTCGCCTCTCTTCCCGCTATGGTCTGCCGCTGATGATCACCGAGAATGGCCTTGGCGAGTTCGACAAGCTGGAGGCGGGCGACAAGGTGAACGATGCGTACCGCATCGATTACCTGCGCAGCCACGTCAAGGCGTGCCAGGAGGCGATGCAGGATGGGGTGGAATTGCTCGGCTACTGCGCCTGGTCGTTCACCGACATCCTGAGCTGGCTCAATGGCTACCAGAAGCGCTACGGCTTCGTCTATGTGGAGCGTGACGAGCAGGGGGGCTCCCTTCGCCGGATCAAGAAAGCGAGCTTCCACTGGTACAGCCAGGTGATTGCGAGCCAGGGCAAGCAGCTCTGATGGTTTACCGCGTCGCGTAACCAGCGGGCCCGGGTAATCCCCGGGCCCGCGCTGTTTGTGGCGGGGTAAAGGGGATAAGCCTGTTTCTCACCGTGCAACTCACCCCCCTGTTTGCTGATTTTTGTCCTGCCAAAGTCGGCGACCCCTGCTATTATCTGCGGCCGAACATGAGCCAATAAAAATCAGGATATCGTGATGACTGACCACACTTTTATTCCCGGCAAGGATGCGGCGCTGGAAGACTCCATCGAACGCTTCCAGACCAAGCTGCAAGCCTTGGGCTTTGATATCGAAGAGGCCTCCTGGCTCAACCCCGTGCCGAACGTCTGGTCGGTGCATATTCGCGACAAAGAGTGCGCCCTCTGCTTTACCAACGGCAAGGGCGCCAGCAAGAAGGCGGCCCTCGCGTCTGCCCTTGGCGAATATTTCGAGCGTCTCTCCACCAACTACTTCTTTGCTGACTTCTATCTGGGCGAGCAGGTCGCCAACGGCGATTTCGTTCACTACCCGAACGAGAAGTGGTTCCCTATCGAGGGTGACCAGTTCCCGGCCGGTCTGCTCGACAGCTTCACCCGCAAGTTTTACAACCCGGATGGTGAAGTGACCGCCGACATGCTGGTGGATCTGCAGTCAAACAACGAAGAGCGCGGTATCGTCGCGCTGCCGTTCGAACGCCAGTCCGATCACGAGACCGTCTACATCCCGATGAACATCATCGGCAACCTCTATGTCTCCAACGGCATGAGCGCTGGCAACACCAAGACCGAAGCGCGCACCCAGGCGCTCTCCGAGGTGTTCGAGCGCCACGTGAAGAACAAGATCATCGCCGAGGCCATCAGCTTGCCGCTGATCCCGGACGAGGTGATTGCCCGTTATCCGGGAATTGCTGCCTCCATCGCCGCCCTCGAAGCGGAAGGCTTCCCCATTTACAGCTTCGATGCCTCCCTCGGTGGCCGTTATCCGGTCATCTGTGTTGTGCTGCTCAACCCGAGCAACGGCACCTGCTTTGCCTCCTTCGGCGCCCACCCGCGCTTCGAAGTGGCCTTCGAACGCACCGTGACCGAGCTGCTGCAGGGCCGTGGTCTCAAAGATCTCGACGTGTTCGTGCCGCCGTCATTCGATAACGAGCAGGTAGCGGATCACCATAACCTCGAGACTCACTTCATCGACTCCTCGGGCCTTATCAGCTGGGATCTGTTCAAGCAGGATGCGGACTTCGAGTTTGCCGACTGGGACTTCCGTGGCACCTCGCAGGAGGAGTTCGATCACCTGATCGGCATCTTCCATGAGCTGGAGCAGCCGGTCTATATCGCCGACTACGAGCATCTGGGTGTCTACGCCTGCCGCATCCTGGTGCCGGGCATGTCCGACATCTATCCGGCTGAAGATCTGCTGCTGGCCAACAACAACATGGGCGCCAACCTGCGCGAAGTGATCCTGGCGCTGCCATCACTTGATTGGGATGCCGAGCAGTACATGGCGTTGTTCGACCAGCTGGATGAAGAGGGGCACGACGAGCGTACCCGTGTACGCGAGCTGCTGGGCATCGCTGCCGCCAAGGGTACCGCGCTGCATACCCTGCGCGTTGGCGAGCTGAAAGCCATGCTGGCGCTGGCCGCCGGTGAGCTGGATACGGCGCTGGATCTCATCGACTGGACCATGGAGTTCAACCAGTCGGTGTTTACTGCCGAGCGAGCCAGCTACTACCGTGCCCTGCGTGCCTGTGTCGAGTTGTTCCTCGACGAGGAGCGGGATCCGGAGCAGTATCGCGCCGTCTTCACTCGCATGTATGGTGAAGAGACGCTGGCACAGGCATGGGCCAACGCCAGTGGCGAAGCACGCTTCCACGGTCTGGAAGCGGCCGACCTGTCGCTCTCCCAGTTCCCGCTGCACCAGAAGCTGCTGGCAGCTTACGAGAAGCTGCAGAAGGCCAAGCGAGCCCATCACTGGGCCTAATCGTTGCTGTAAAGGAAGGGGCCGAGTGGCCCCTTCTGTTTATCGTGCAGCAAGGCACGGGATTGTTATTCAAAGATGAAATAAAAAACAAAAAATACCCCTAAGGGGGTTGATGGCAGGGCAGGGGATTTGCTGTCGATCTGCAAAGATATCTTGCCAATACTATATTTCCGTGATTGAAAATAAATTCTTTAAAATCATTGCATTAAAAATGTGACATTTCTGTTTCAGCTGATACCTGGTGTAAAGTGGCGTAGCCATCGCACTAAAATATTTGTAGTAAAATTACATTCGCACACTGATAAACTTGATCAATGTCAATTTTGGCTATTTGGCCCTTTGTTATGATTTCAACAGGCAAAACATTCAGGTAGAAAATAATTGAAAGCTGAATCTCCATTCGATTGTCTCAAGCCCGAAGCCATCGCTGCACTGGCTGAAGACATCACCTATGCCAAGGCTACCAAGCCGGCATACAAGGTCATTCCACTGGCCATTACCGCAGGCGCTTTCATCGCCATCGCGTTTATCTTCTACATTACTGTCACGACCGGTTCCGGCTCTATGTCCTGGGGTATGGCCAAGCTGGTTGGCGGTCTCTGCTTCTCTCTCGGACTTATTCTCTGTGTGCTGCTCGGTGCCGAGCTGTTCACCTCCACCACCCTGACGCTGGTGGCCAAAGCTGCCAATCGCATCAGCTGGGCTCAGCTGCTCAAGAACTGGGGTCTGGTCTACTTCGGCAACCTGATTGGCGGTCTGCTGATGGTGGCGCTGATCATCGTTTCTGCCGAGTACACGGCTGCAGACGGTCAGTGGGGTCTCAATGCCCTGAAAGTGGCCCAACACAAAATTCACCACACCTTCTTCGAAGCGGTGGCGCTGGGTATCCTCTGTAACCTGATGGTATGTCTTGCTGCCTGGATGGCCTTTGGTGCCCGCAGCGCGACTGACAAGGTAGTCGTCATGCTGCTGCCGGTTGCCATGTTCGTTGCATCAGGTTTCGAGCACAGCATCGCAAACATGTTTATGATTCCGGTTGGTATCGCTATCCACAGCGTGGCTGGCCCGGAATTTTGGCAGGCCATCGGCCAGGATCCGGCAACCTTTGCTGACCTGACCGTATCCAACTTCGTCCTACACAACCTCATCCCCGTGACCATCGGCAATATCATCGGTGGTGGCGTGATGGTTGGTCTGACTTACTGGTTTATCTTCCGTCGTCATCATTAAGGATGATCGCGGGATACTACATCAATACCGTGTGAGGTAATGAAAAATGGCAGAACTTAACGAACAGTTCCAAAAAGCATGGGAAGGCTTCGCGGCCGGTGAATGGCAGACCTCTGTCAACACCCGTGACTTCATCCAGAAGAACTACACCCCGTATGAAGGTGACGAGTCCTTCCTGGCTGGCGCGACCGAAGCGACCACCAAGCTGTGGGACAAGGTCATGGAAGGGATCAAGATCGAGAACCGCACTCACGCGCCGGTCGATTTTGATACTGACCTGCCCTCCACCATTACCGCACACGATGCCGGTTACATCGATCAGAGCCTCGAGAAGATCGTAGGTCTGCAGACCGACAAGCCGCTGAAGCGCGCCATCATCGCCAACGGCGGTATCAAGATGGTTAAAACTTCTTGCGAAGTGTACGGTCGTCAACTGGACCCGATGGTCGAGAAGATCTTCACCGAGTACCGCAAAACTCACAACCAGGGTGTGTTTGATGTTTACACCAAAGACATCCTGAACTGCCGCAAGTCTGGTGTTATCACCGGTCTGCCGGATGCCTACGGCCGTGGCCGTATCATCGGTGACTACCGTCGTGTTGCCCTGTACGGTGTTGACTTCCTGATGGCCGACAAACTGGCACAGTTCAAGTCCCTGCAAGCTGACCTGGAAAACGGCGTCAACCTGGAAGCCACTATCCGTCTGCGCGAAGAGATCTCCGAGCAGCACCGTGCCCTGGCTCAGATGAAGGTGATGGCTGCCAAGTATGGTTGCGATATCTCCGTACCGGCTACCAATGCCCGTGAAGCAGTTCAGTGGACCTACTTCGCTTACCTGGCGGCAGTCAAGTCCCAGAACGGCGCGGCCATGTCCTTCGGTCGTACTTCCAGCTTCCTGGATATCTACATCGAGCGTGACCTGCAGAAAGGTTTGATCACCGAGCAAGAAGCCCAGGAGCTGATGGACCACATGGTCATGAAGCTGCGTATGGTTCGCTTCCTGCGTACCCCGGAATACGATTCACTGTTCTCCGGCGACCCGATGTGGGCTACCGAGACCCTGGCTGGTATGGGCGTTGATGGCCGTACCCTGGTCACCAAGAACAGCTTCCGTATGCTGAACACTCTGTACACCATGGGCCCGTCCCCTGAGCCGAACCTGACTATCCTGTGGTCCGAGAAGCTGCCGGTCGGTTTCAAGAAGTACTGTGCCAAGGTATCTATCGAGACCTCTTCTGTTCAGTACGAGAACGACGATCTGATGCGTCCGGATTTCAACAACGATGACTACGCCATCGCTTGCTGTGTATCCCCGATGATCGTTGGCAAGCAGATGCAGTTCTTCGGTGCTCGTGCCAACCTGGCCAAGACCATGCTGTATGCAATCAACGGTGGTATGGACGAGAAGCTCAAGATCCAGGTCGGTCCGAAAACCGAAATGGTCAAGTCCGAGTACCTCGACTACAACGACGTAATGGATCGTCTGGACCACTTCATGGATTGGCTGGCCAAGCAATACGTTGCTGCGCTGAACATCATCCACTACATGCACGACAAGTACAGCTACGAAGCCTCTCTGATGGCGCTGCACGACCGTGACGTATATCGCACCATGGCGTGTGGTATCGCTGGTCTGTCTGTAGCCGCTGACTCCCTGTCTGCCATCAAGTACGCCAAGGTCAAGCCGATTCGTGACGAAGATGGCGTTGCCATCGACTTCGAAATCGAAGGCGAATACCCGCAGTTCGGTAACAACGACGCTCGCGTCGATGATATCGCCTGTGACCTGGTTGAGCGCTTCATGAAGAAGATTCAGAAGCTGAACACCTACCGTGGTGCTGTTGCTACCCAGTCTGTTCTGACCATCACTTCCAACGTGGTATATGGCAAGAAGACCGGTAACACCCCGGATGGCCGTCGTGCTGGTGCTCCGTTCGGCCCGGGTGCCAACCCTATGCACGGTCGTGACCAGAAAGGTGCTGTTGCTTCCCTGACTTCCGTTGCCAAGCTGCCGTTCGCTTACGCCAAAGATGGTATATCCTATACCTTCTCCATCGTTCCGAATGCACTGGGTAAAGATATGGAAGCCCAGAAAGCCAACCTGGCTGGCCTGATGGACGGTTACTTCCACCACGAATCCAACGTAGAGGGTGGTCAGCACCTGAACGTTAACGTGATGAACCGTGAAATGCTGCTGGACGCCATGGAAAACCCGGAGAAATATCCGCAGTTGACCATCCGCGTATCCGGTTATGCCGTTCGCTTCAACTCTTTGACCAAAGAGCAACAGCAAGACGTCATCACTCGTACCTTCACCGCTTCTCTGTAATCGAGACGTAGTGAGCAAAAACCGGCGCCAAGGCGCCGGTTTTTTTATACGTGCGATTCAGGGGCGGATTACATCCATTTCATCGTAATCACAACAGTTGTCATGGGGTATTTGAACAGGGCTATGGCGCAGGTGTTCACCCGGATTGACCCTGGCACAGCCTGTAATGCGATAACGCGTTATGCACGAGCTAAGGGAATAGGGCGGTTGCTTTGTCTGCCATTGCATCAGTGTTGCTATGGCTCGTGGAACAGGCTTATCAGGATTCGGGGTGAAGAGAGACGCCATCGTGGGTATAAAGCAATACCCGTAAGCCTGTGACTATGAAATTATTCTCTGCCTCTCTCAATGCGCAGCTGGGAGGGTGTCTGGTTTAGCCAGCCAGATATGTGTGAAGCTACAAACCCTGCTTGCAGAAACAACAAGGGATGCACATTGTGCAGCCCTTGTCTCTGGAAAATAGCGGGTTGAGCGTGTCAGCTGGCCCAGGTGATGATGTGATCGATCCATTCACCCGCCTGATCCTCGTGAATGACCTTGCCACGGACGGATTGACCAGCCTGATGCATCGCGGAACGACTGCCGGTCAGCAGAGGATGCCACTCTGGAAGAGCGTCACCTTCAGACAGCAGGCGATATGCGCAAGTTGAGGGGAGCCAGTCATATTCGGCGATCTTGTCATGGGTGATCTGCAGACAGTCAGGCTCTTTTTTGAAACGATTGGCGTAATCAGAGCACTGACAGGTCTTGGTGTTAAGCAAATTGCAGGCGACATTGGTGAAAACCAGTTCGTCGGTATCTTCATCGATCAGCTTGTTGAGGCAGCATTTTCCGCAACCATCGCAGAGGGATTCCCATTCGGATTCAGTCATCTGCTGCAGACTCTTGGTCTGCCAAAAGGGGGCTTGCATCATACCGCTCACTTATTACACCTGATAAAACGCGTGGTTATACCCCTTGTTACCCGGTATTTCAAGGAGAGGGTCACTCCGGTGGACAAATTGTCGTGATCAGCTCAAATGAATGCAATGACTTTCAGCCTCATCATATTGCTCAAACGGGTTCGCTGGTGGGCAGGAATTCCCGCAGGTTTGAATACTTGGGCTGCATGATTGTCCAGTTCAGATTTTATTTTCTGCTTCTTTATCCGTTGCATCTTTTGATGTTTGTCTGCTTGCAGCAAGCAGGGTCAAATGATCTCCGATGCCTACCGTCAGGCTGTTGCAAGCTTGTCTTTCAAATAAAGCCGCTGGTCACATATTGTTTGCGCCCTTCTGTCACTGCGACCGGCGGGAGAGCCTGCGTAGGCTTTCGTTTTTTGTCTTAATGATTGAGATAGATATCTTGCTCTGCATAGGCCAGCAGAGGTGTGCCGAGGTTAGTCCGTTTCGCGCCAAAGAAGCGGGTGAGTACGCCAGATTGCTGTCCCAGTCGCTGCAGCTTGACGTGATCCAGTTCGATTTGCTCAGGCAGCCAGGTAAATACAGCGGCGCAATGACCATTGCCAAGACTGCGCTCCAGAGTTTGCTGCCAGTTCTTGATTTTGGGGCTATGTACCACCAGCACTCTCTTGGGATCGATACCTCGCTCTTCCAGACGGCTGACTGTGGGGCGTCCCGGCGGGGCGATCAACAAGATCCAGCCGGTATGAGCCTCCCCAAGCTTTGTCAGCTCGCTCAGAAACTGATCATCAGACTGGATAGTCACACCATAATGAGCCAACTCCGCTTTGCAGGCGGTTCTGGTGGGCCAAGGCTTGCTCATGACACGATTCATCGCAAAGGGCAGTGAGTGCAGGGGCTGGTTCATATATGGGTTTCCTGTATGAATATCCAAGCTGTATACGCATACAGTAGTTCTATCCTGTGGCAGTGACAAGGTGTTTTTGCTGAAAAATGTGATGGTGTTGGCATGTGTCGTTAGTAAGGTTATGTTTTTAAACACTATTTAATATAAAGCTGGTTGAGTGTTTTTCGTACTATGGACAAAACTTGCGTAACCGCCCATGGTTATACAGGTCATTTACAGGAAGTGCCGCCATGGATATCAGTACCTTGCAACGTCTTGATGCCAACATCTTGCTGGGCATCATCAATGAGAAGCTAAGGCTTGAGTGTGACGGGTTGGAGGAGTTGCTGGCCTATTACGATATGAGTGAAGAGCAGTTGGCAGGGCGTCTGGATCAGATTGGGTACCATTACGATCCATTGAGCAATCAGTTCAAGGCACATCTTTAAGGGTGCAATCATTGCTTCATATTTATACGGTAATTTTTAAGGCACATTGAAACCGGTTTCAATGCGCCGTCTTGTTGCCTATTTTCAGGGATTTTCAAGGCTTGGCAATCTCTGAAAACCTATTCATGCCAGAATATTTTTATTGTTTAGTTAAGTTGTTGATAATAAAGGGAATGTTTGTTTTTGTGCGATCAATTAAAGGAAAGGGTTTTCAAGCTTTTCAGGCTGTTTTTATCGGTTAAAGTGTGACTTGCGTTAACTTTTAATTCTGCCGCTTTAGTTAGTATTCTTACGCCGGTACATATTTTGAGATAACAACAGCGCCGGTCCCGCAAGCGGGATAACAATTTTATTTGTAACGAAGGAATATGGTTTATGGCTACCAAGAAGAAGACAGACCAGGATCTCCAACTGGATAAAGATCAGCTCAAGGCGAGTATCGTGCGTCACCTGCGTTCTACCTTGGGAACAAGCGAACAGAAAGCCTCTCCCGAAGCGTGGTGGAAAGCCACTGCGGCGGCCGTCAATGAACAGGTGTACGAGCGCCTGACCCGCACTCAGCAGACTCATTTCAAGAAAGACACTCGTGCGATTCACTATCTCTCTGCTGAATTCCTGATGGGACGATTGACTTCCAACAACCTGCACAACCTCTCCCTCTACAAGACTTGCGAAGAGGCGCTGGGCGAACTTGGTCTGGAACTGACCGACCTGTGCGAACAAGAGCCGGATATGGCACTCGGCAACGGCGGCCTGGGTCGTCTGGCTGCCTGCTTCATCGACTCGCTGGCCACTCTGAACTATCCGGCGGTTGGTTACGGTATCCACTACGAACACGGTCTGTTTCGTCAGGAAATCCAGGATGGCCGCCAGATCGAGCGTCCGGACTCCTGGCGTGAATATGGCAACCCATGGGAGATCTGCCGTCCCGAGTCGGTACAAGAAGTGCCGCTCTATGGCTATGTCGAGACCGTGTTTGGTGACAATGGTGGCCTGAAGAAGGTATGGCACGCCGGGCGCAAGATCAAAGGGGTGCCTTGGGATATTCCGGTGGTCGGTTTTGGCGGTCATACCGTCAACATCCTGCGTTTGTGGGAATCCCGCGCCTCCGAGTTTTTCGATTGGGACGTCTTTAACGCAGGTGGTTACATCGACTCCCAGGCTGAAAAAGCCCAGGCCGAGACCATCTCCAAGGTACTCTATCCGAACGATGAGACCGATGCAGGTAAAGAGCTGCGTCTGATCCAGCAGTACTTCTTCTGTGCTTGCTCCATCAAGGACATCATGCGCCGCTACAAGCGAGTCCATGGCAGTGACTTCAGCAACTTTGCCGCGCAAATTGCCATTCAGCTTAACGATACTCACCCGACTGTCGCCATCCCGGAACTGATGCGGGTGCTGGTGGACGAGGAAGATCTGAACTGGGATGCCGCTTGGGCCATTTGCTATCAGGTCTTCTCTTACACCAACCACACCCTGCTGCCGGAAGCGTTGGAGAAGTGGTCGGTCAGCCTGTTCGAGAAGGTGTTGCCTCGCCATCTGGAAGTGATCTACGAGATCAACGCACGCTTCCTGAACGAGTTGGTGGAGCCCAAGTGGCCGGGCAACGATGCCATCAAGGCCAAGCTCTCCATCATCGAAGAGGGAGATGTGCGCAAGGTTCGCATGGGCAACCTGTGCGTCATCGGTTCGTCCAAAGTGAACGGTGTGGCCGAGATCCACTCCAAGCTGGTGAAGGAAGATCTCTTCCCCGAGTATGCCGAGCTGTGGCCGGAAAAAATGTGCAACGTGACCAACGGTGTTACGCCGCGTCGCTGGCTGCTGGCGTGCAACCCGGAACTGGCTGGCCTCTACAACGAAGTAGTGGGGAAGGAGTGGCCGCTGCAACTGGACAAACTGCGTGGCGTGGTGAAGTTTGCCGACGACAAGGCGTTCCAACAGCAGTTCATGACCATCAAGCGTCACAACAAAGAGAAGCTGGTCAAGGTCATCAAAGACGAAACAGGTATCGATGTCAGTGCCGAGGCGATCTTTGACGTTCAGATCAAGCGTCTGCACGAGTACAAGCGCCAGCAGCTGAACCTCATTCACATCATGGCGCTCTATCGTCGTCTGCTGGCCAACCCGGACTATGACATGCATCCGCGCGTGTTCATCTTCGGCTCCAAAGCGGCGCCCGGTTACAAGCTGGCCAAAGACATCATCTATGCCATCAACAAGCTGGCGGATCGGGTCAATAACGATGCTCGTATCCAGGGCAAGCTGAAAGTGGTGTTCATGCCGAACTACCGCGTGAGTCTGGCCGAGAAGTTGATCCCGGCGGCAGATGTCTCCGAGCAGATCTCTACTGCAGGCTACGAAGCATCCGGTACCGGCAACATGAAGATGGCGCTCAACGGTGCAATCACCATCGGGACGCTGGATGGAGCCAACATCGAGATCGCCGAAGAGGCGGGGGCCGAAAACTGCGCCATCTTCGGTCTGAACGTGGACGAAGTGAAGTCGCTGAAGGCGCGCGGTTACAACCCGTACGACTTCTACTATGCCAACTCCGAGCTCAAAGCCGTGCTGGACTGGTTTGATACCGACTACTTCACCCCGGGTCGTCCGGGTGAGCTGGCCTCCATCAAGCGCTCCTTGCTGGAAGGGGGAGACCCTTACCTGACCTTGGCGGACTTCCAGTCCTACTCGGATGCACACAAGCTGATCGATACCTGGTATCGGGATCCGGCGCTGTGGGCGAAGAAGGCCATTATCAACTCTGCCACCATGGGCAAGTTCAACTCTGACCGCTCCATTCAGGATTACGTTGATCGCATCTGGAAGCTGAAACCCTGCAACATTGGTTGATCGCTTCTGAATATGAGAACCCCGCTATGCGGGGTTTTTTTATGGCTGTAGGTATCGAGCATGAATATTGGCACACCATTCGGGACAAAATTGTGCTCAGAGCCAGATGCACAAGACATCGATTTATAACTTCTTCTGTTATTGCTAACCCTATTCCGGCAACAACACTCATCTCCTGGTCTCAGGATTGCGCAACTTTAGGAAGCCAACATCATTTGTACTCTCGGGGCTGTCGCATAGCACAAGCTGATGGATGTACAGGGATGTGGCAGATGGTCGTGAGTGTGCCAAAAAAGAGAAAGCCCCGACGATACGGGGCTTTGTTGGTACTTGGGGTTAATTGAGGAGCGCGGTGAGCGTGCAACCTTCCATCAATGCAGTATGTCGCCCATGAAATAGGCAAGCAGGGTCAAAATGACGGTGAAGACCAGGTTCAGCACCAGACCCGCCCGCATCATCTCACGCTGCTGGATATGGCCGCTGGCGAAGACAATTGCGTTGGGCGGGGTGGCTACCGGCAGCATGAAGGCGCACGAGGCACCGACAGCGATCAGTACGGAGACGACAATGGGAGAGACTCCCAGTGCCTCTGCGACTCCGGCAAACAGTGGAACCAGCAGAGCGGCGGTAGCGGTGTTGGATACCAGCTCGGTCAGGAACACCACGAAGGCGGCAAGACAGAGCAGGATGACGAAGATCGGCATGGTGGCCAGACCGTTGGATAGGTGCTCCGCCAGGAAGGCGTTGGCCCCGGTCTGCTTAAGGATGGCGCTCAGGGTCAAGCCGCCACCAAACAGCATCAGTACTCCCCAGTCGGTGTTCTGGTTGATGTCATCCCAGCTTGCCACTCGGCTGACGGCAATGGCGATGATGGCTCCCATGGCGATCAGTGTATCAAATTGAGGTATTCCTCCCAGCGCCTGGGCAATAGGCTGGGAGCCAATCCACAACAGCACTGTGGTCAGAAAGATCAGCAGAGTCACCTTGCGCTGGCCAGTCCACTCTATGGTCACCTGCTCGGTGCTGACCTGGTGCGAGAGGTTGGGGCGGGTCACGAGATAGAGCAGACCGATCCCCACGGGCATGAAGATGAGGACTACAGGGATACCAAATTTCAGCCAGTCAGTAAAACCAAGTCCCATTTGGGCTGCTGCGATGGCGTTGGGCGGGCTGCCGACCAGGGTGCCGATACCGCCAATACTGGCGCTGTAGGCAACACCAAGCAAGACGAAGACCAGAGTACGCCGCTCCTTGTGAATGTCGAGGCCTTTGAGCATGCCAAGAGCCAGCGGCATCATCATGGCGGCGGTGGCGGTATTGCTGATCCACATGGAGAGTGCCGCAGTAATACTGAAGAGTACGATAGCAGCCCAGCCGAGGTGTCCCTTGGCAAGCTGCATCACCTTACCGGCAATCTGGGTGTCTAGTCCCTGTTTGGAAAGTGCAGCCGCCAAGGCAAATCCGCCAAAGAAGAGGAACAGTACCGGGTTAGCGAAGTCGGTCAACGACTTGCTCATATCAAACACCCCGAGCAGGGTGGCAAGCACCGGGATGGAGATCGCGGTGATAGTGATATTCACCGCTTCGGTTAGCCAGAGAATGGCGATAAAGATCAGAATGCCCAGCCCCTTGTTGACCATAGGGTCAAAAGGGAGCCAGGCGAGCATGGCGCATAGCAGGAGCAGATCCAGGATAACGATCCCGGTTTTGATATCCAGCCAACGAGATGGAGTTGCGGGTACAGCCGATGTGTGCATATCGTTCTCTCGGTTAATTTATGGTTGTTTTTGTGTTGCCGAGATTACATCCATTCACTTGTTTGAAACAGACTCACATATTGAAAATCAGCCTCTACTCACACACTCATTGATAAAAAAGGGGATTGCCACACGCAAATAAAACAATATTGAAACATAAGTTAAACATTGATGAGCTGTGCCAGCCACTGCTTGAACATGGTTTTAGGCAAGGAGCCATTTATCTGATCCACCAGCTTGCCCTGCTTGAAGACCATCAGAGTGGGGATGCTGCGAATGGCATAACGTGTTGCAATTGCGCTTTGCTGCTCGGTATCGACCTTTACAAAGCGCATTCGAGGTTCGAGTTCGTTTGCTACGTCATGAAAGACGGGAGAGAATTGTTGGCAAGGTCCGCACCAGCTGGCCCAAAAATCGACCACGACCGGAATATCGGAGCTGATAAGGGTATCGAAGTTATCAGCCTTCCCGAGGCAAGGGGTCTGGCTGAACAGAGACGCCTTGCAGTGCCCACATTTGGCGGACTGGTTTACGTGGGTGGAGGGCAGGCGGTTTCTGGTAAAGCAGTGGCTACAATAAGTAGTGATAAATGACATAATAGCCTCCTTGAAGAGCGGCTCTGGTGGCTGTGACGAGAATAGTGCCAGAGTTAAATAGTCAAACAACGTTAACACAGTGCTCGGCTGGGGTGGATACTTCCACTCTGGGTTCTGCCCAAGCCGGATAATTCAGCTGCCCTTATAAGTAGAGAGTCAAAACGGGATGAATAAAGGATCACGGAAGAGCCCTGTGGTACTGCTGCTGGTTGCTGCCTTGTTGCTTGGCTTCTCGGTTATGTGCTGGCAGTTGCTTAGCCAGCAGCAGCGCGCATACAGCCTGAATCAGGCTGCGGAGGCTGTGCTGAACAGAATCAACACTGACAGTGTTTACCTGCTTGGTCGAGAGAGTGCCAATGATAGCAACGTCCAGCAACGGCTCGTCCAGTTATCCGGTATTCTGGATAGCTTTGTTCACAAAATCCGCAGTGATGCCGAGGTTGAGCAAACTCCTCTTTCCCGGAGGTTGCTGCAGGATTTGGATCTCTACCAGATGGAGCTGGCCAGACTGTACAGCATGGAAAAGGCGGTAGAATATATCGCGCAACCCTTTCAGCATCAGCTTGAGAAGGTTCGCACTATCACGCCGGCAGAGAGCCTTTTGCATCGTGATCTGAATGAGTTGGCCCAACTCAGCCATTTTTTGCAACACAGCGCCGATAACCAGTATCAACAACAGTTGAGCTTGTTGCAGCGCGATCTCGCTTCCCATTATGGCTCGCAACCCGAGGTGATCACCTTGGTTAACCTGAGCAAGGATTTGAGTCGTCAGGTGATGGCTTATCATACCCTGCGCCATCGTCTAATCGATATGCAGGTGAGCGATAACCTGGTGCGTTGGAAGATGGATAAACTGGAGCGGGCTTCATCATTGCTGAACCGCTTCTATTTAATGGTGCTTGGCGGTGCCTTGATCAGTTTTGTGCTGGTGGCCTATACCCTATGGCGTCGTAATCAGAAATTGAGCGAGTTGTCCCGTCAGACAACTTTGCTGGCCCAGGCCAAAAGCGATTTTTTGGCCAACATGAGTCACGAGATCCGCACCCCCATGAACGCCATCATCGGCTTCAGCTCGCTGGCACTGCAGACTGAGCTTGATCAGCAACAGAGGGACTATCTGGGCAAGATCAAATCCTCATCCGATACCTTGCTTCTGCTGATCAATGACATCCTGGATTTGACCAAGGTGGAGTCCGGCAAACTGACGCTCGAGGAGATCGACTTCGATCTTAGCGAGCAGCTCGATTCGCTGGCAGGCATGTTTGCCGATTTGGCGGAGCGCAAACATGTGGAAGTGATCATTCGCAAGTCACCCGAGGTGCCGGTCTTTTTGCGTGGTGATCCCCTGCGGCTGGGGCAGGTGCTGGTCAATCTGGTGAATAATGCCATCAAATTCACCGAACGTGGCGAGGTCGAAGTCTGCATCGAGCTGGCCAACACTCATCCCATGCGGATCCGCTTCAGCGTGCGCGACACCGGTATTGGCATTGCTGAAGAGAAGCAGACTCAACTATTTCAGGCCTTTACCCAGCTGGAGGCGGGAAATACCCGTAAATATGGTGGCTCGGGTCTGGGGCTCAATATCTCCCAGCGGCTGGTTGAACTGATGGGAGGGCGGATCACCGTACAGAGCAAGCCCGGTGTCGGCTCTTTGTTCAAGTTCGATATACCGATGGCGCAAGCGGTCTATGGGGTGGCTGGACGAAAAGTCTTCTTCGAGAACCAGCCGCTGGTGATGGTAATGGACGACAACGAACTAGTGCTGGATCTGGCCAGGGATATTCTCACTCGCGCAGGCGTGCGAGTGCTGCCGGTCAACTCCCTTTCCCGTGCCCGTCAGCTGCTCCGTGAAGAGGGGCCCAATCTGCGGCTGGCCATTCTCGACTGGCGCATGGGTCAGGAGGATGGACTCGATCTGGCGCTGGAGATGTATCAACACAGCCAGTGGAGGCGGATCCCAATCCTGATGATCAGTGCCTGGGCCAGGGAGGGGCTACACGCCCGGATGGACAGCATGGGACTGGTCCATTTTCTGCCCAAACCGATGACCGAGAATGCCCTGCTGGCCAAGGTGGACGAGCTGCTCAACGGCAGCTCCTACGAGCTCAACCTGCGCAAGGCCGAAGTGCAAGGGGATCAGCAGCACTTCAAATCCCTGTTGCAGGGTACCCGAGTGCTGTTGGCCGAAGACAACCGGGTCAATCAGCAGCTCATCATCGAGTATCTGCGGCGGGTCGATGCGGCGGTGTGCGTGGTCAGCAATGGTCGGGAGGCAGTGGAGCGGGTCGCCGAGCAGCCTTTTGACGTGATCCTGATGGATTTGCAGATGCCGGTGCTGGACGGGCTCGATGCCACCCGCCAGATCCGCAAGATGGTCGACAAGCATGATGTGCCCATCATTGCCCTCACTGCCAGCGCTATGCCCGGTGACAAGGAGCGTTGCCTGGGGGTGGGGATGAATGGCTATGTCACCAAGCCGGTGAGCAAGCTG
Organism: Aeromonas sp. 600479; assembly: GCF_049175515.1. NCBI lineage: Bacteria > Pseudomonadati > Pseudomonadota > Gammaproteobacteria > Aeromonadales > Aeromonadaceae > Aeromonas > Aeromonas sp. 600479. The sequence continues at coordinate 53,873 of NZ_JAAKVF010000004.1, read as the reverse complement.
GATCTCTACAACAACCTGCTGCAGTGGGTGAAGCCGCAAGGGGTGGCGCAGGCGGGGATCATGGAGGTGAAACCACCGGATATGATCGGGATACTCGATCTGCAGGATGCTCTCAAGCGGCTGGAGCAGGACAAGGAGGCATTGCAGATCCTGTTCAAGCTGTTCATGTCGGAGCACAAGGACGATCTGTGGGAGATCCGCTCTGCCCTGCGCCGTCAGCAGCCCGAGGTGGCCAGCAAGCTGCTGCACACCCTCAAGGGGGTGTCTGCCAATATTTCGGCGGCCCGTCTGCAATTGGTGGCTGGCGAGCTGGAGTGGCGCCTGCGGCAAAATGAGGTACTGAGCGAGACGGATCTGGAGCAGTTGCAACAGGTGTTCAGTCAGACCCGGGAAGAGGTGTCACACTTCCTGTTGACCGGTGAGCAGCATGAAAATTCGTATAATCCCTATTCATCAGGGGATGATCGCATGTCACAGTGAATTAAATAGTAATTATTCTCAACCATCCCGGTTCGGGATATGATGAGCTTTCGTTCGAATCGCCTCCAGCCGGAGGCGATTGTTTTCATTCTTCTATTTCTGCGTGGCTTCTCTGATGGCGGCTCCTTGGAGCGGTCACGGGCAGAGAGCGCTAAAGGTTGGTGGTGTGAGCGTATTTCTACGATTGAGCTGGTTTTTCAAGGAGCAGTGGCCCCGTTATCTGGCTGCCATCTCCCTGCTACTGATGGTAGCCCTGTTGACCGTTATTCCGCCCAAAGTGGTGGGCTGGGTGGTGGATGGCATCACCAGGGGCGGTCTCGACAATGGTACCCTGATGCGCTATCTGGCGGGGCTGTTTGGTCTGGGTGTGCTGATTTATCTGCTGCGCTACGTCTGGCGGGTGATGCTGTTCGGTGCCTCTTACCGTCTGGCCTATGTGTTGCGCAATCGCCTTTTCAGCCATTTCACCCGGATGAGCCCCGATTTTTATCAGCGCCACCGTACTGGCGATTTGATGGCCCATGCCACCAATGACATTCAGGCGGTGGAGATGACCGCTGGCGAAGGGGTGCTAACCCTGGTGGACTCCATCATGGTCGGGGTATTGGTGCTCTCCATCATGTGCAGCCAGTACTCCTGGCAGTTGACGCTGGTCTCCTTGATGCCGCTGCCGGTGATGGCCTATTTCATGAACCGCTTCGGCACCCAGATCTACACCCAGTTCAAGGCGGCGCAAGGGGCCTTCTCCAGGCTCAACAACAAGACCCAGGAGGCCCTTTCCGGCGTGCGGGTGTTGAAATCCTATGCGGTTGAATCGCTGGAAGATGAAGGCTTTGCCGAGCTGACCAAACAGGCGGGGGAGCGCAATATGGCGGTGGCCCGCATCGATGCCAAGTTCGATCCGGTCATCTATCTCTGTATCGGTTGCTCCTACTTCCTCGCGGTGGCGGGGGGCAGTGTGCTGGTGCTGCGCGATGAGCTGACTCTGGGTGAGCTCACCAGCTTCACCATGTACCTCGGCCAGCTGATCTGGCCGATGTTTGCCATCGCCTGGCTGTTCAACATCATCGAGCGGGGCAGCGCCGCCTACTCCCGTATCGAAAGCCTGCTGGGGGAGCGCAGCGATATCGAAGAGCCCGCCCAGCCGGCCGCGTTTACCTCTGCCTTTCCTTTGCAGATCAAAGGGGTGAGCTATCAAGTTGAGCAGCGCACCCTGCTTGCGGATATCGACGTTACCCTCAAGCAAGGGGGGATGCTCGGGGTGGTGGGGCGCACCGGGGCAGGCAAGAGCTCCCTGCTCAAGCTGTTGATGCGCCTTGCCAATCCGACCCACGGTTCGATTGTTATGGGTGGCGTACCGATTGATCAGCTGCCGCTCGCCACACTGCGCAGCCAGTTTGCCTATGTGCCGCAGGAGCCATTCCTGTTTTCCACCACTATCGCCGCCAATATCGCCCTGGGCAAACCCGATGCGAGCCGCGAGGAGGTCGAACGGGTGGCGCGCATTGCCTGTGTCCACGATGATATTGTGCGTTTTCCCAAGGGCTATGAGACCGAGGTGGGGGAGAAAGGGGTGACCCTCTCCGGCGGCCAGAAACAGCGGCTGGCCATTGCCCGCGCCCTGCTGCTGGATGCGCCCATTCTGGTGCTCGATGATGCGCTCTCGGCGGTAGATGCCCACACCGAGCAGCAAATTCTGCATGCCCTCAAAGCCCATCGTCGCACCCTGATCCTGGTCAGCCATCGCATGACGGCGGTGGAGCAGGCCGACGAGATCCTGGTGCTGGAGCAGGGGGCCGTCAGCGAACGGGGTCATCACGGTGCCCTGATGGCGCACAATGGCTGGTACGCCGACATGGTGCGTTACCAGCGTCTCGAAGAAGCCGTGGAGGAGAGCCTGTGAATCCGACCATTAAACGACTGCTCGCCTACTGCGCCCGCTATCCTCGCTGGCTGATTCAGGCGGGGATTTGCCTGCTGCTCGCCACCGGCGCTGAAGTAGCCGGGCCGCTGCTGATCAAGCTCTTTATCGATGACTATCTGGCGCCCCGCAATATCGTGTTGCCCACCATTGCCCTGATTGCGGCAGGCTATCTGGGGTTGCAGGTGCTCTCGGCGGCAGGTTTTTATTTGCAATCCCTGCGCTTTAATCGCATCGCCCAGGCGGTGGTGCAAACTTTGCGCGAGCAGGTATTTGCCACCGCCATCCGCTTGCCAGCCCGCTACTTTGACAAGCATCGCTCCGGCTCGCTGATTTCCCGCATCACCAATGACACCGAGGCGATCATGAACCTCTATGTGCAGGTGATCGGCTTGCTGGTGCAAAAAGTTGTGCTGCTGTGCGGCATCCTCATCTCCATGGCGTTGCTGGATCTGCGGCTGATGCTGGTCTGTTCCCTGTTGCTGCCCGCAGTGGGCGGGGTGATGTGGCTCTACCAGAAGCTGAGCGTGCCGGTGGTACGAGCGACCCGCAGCCTGCTCTCCGACATCAACAGCCGCCTCAACGAGTCGCTGCAGGGGATGCCGGTGATCCAGGCCATGGTGCAGGAGCGTCACTTTGCCAACGCCTTTGCCGAGGTGAATCAGCAGCACTGGGCGGCACGGATCAAGAGCCTCAAGATCAACGGCATCCTGCTGCGCCCGCTCATCGATCTCTTCTACATGATGGTGCTGATCGGCCTGTTGGCGCTGTTTGCCCATGAGGGGGGGAGCCACGCCGGTGCCATTCAGGTGGGGGTGCTCTACGCCTTTATCAGCTATCTGGGACGGATGATCGAGCCGCTCATCGAGATGACCAACCAGCTCAACCAGCTGCAGCAGGCGATGGTGGCGGGGGAGCGGGTCTTTGCCCTGCTCGATGAAACTCGCGAGAGTACCGACGGCGAGATGCTCCCGCTGGAAGGGCGGGTCAGTTTCGAGCGGGTCAGCTTCTCCTACGATGGTCAGCAGCCGGTGCTGCGGGAGGTCAGCTTTGCCGCAAAACCGGGCCAGATGCTGGCGCTGGTGGGTCATACCGGCAGCGGCAAGTCCACCATTATCAGCTTGCTGATGGGCTTCTATCCGCTGGATCAGGGGCAGATCCGCTTCGATGATCACGCACTGGATGCCCTGTCGCTGGCGGCGGTGCGCCGCAGCATCGGGCTGGTGCAGCAAGATCCCTTTATCTTCGTCGGCACTTTGGCGGAGAACCTGCGTCTCGGCCGCGCCGGAATAGACGAAGCGCGGCTCTGGCAGTCGCTGAGCGAGGTGCAACTGGCCGAGTTTGTGCGCAGCCTGCCACAGGGGATCAACACCCTGATGGAAGAGGGGGGCAAGAACCTCTCCGCCGGCCAGCGGCAACTGCTCTCCTTTGCCCGTGCGCTGGTGGGGGATCCGCGCATCCTCATTCTGGATGAGGCGACGGCGAGCGTGGACTCCCAGACCGAGCTGGCACTGTCGCAGGCGATCTCTGCCGCGCGTCGTGGTCGCACCACCATCGCCATCGCCCACCGCCTCTCGACCATCGTCGATGCGGACGAGATCCTGCTGCTCTCCCGCGGTCAGGTGAGCGAGCGGGGCAGTCACAGCGAGCTGATGGCCCTCGGTGGCCACTATGCCCAGTTGTTCGAGATGCAGAGTCAGGGGGCCTGGCTGGAAGAGAAGCGCGCCTGAGCGGCAGATTTGCTGTTAACAGTGAGATGAACGAGAAGAGGGAGCCGGTGCGGTTCCCTCTTTTTTTGCGCCGATCAAAAGGTCGTAACCGTGATCCCTGCGCTTGTCGAATGCCACAGATGCAGGCAACATGTTGTTTACATTAACTCATCGGATCAGTTCGCATATGGATTTGCAACGCTTCAAAGCCAATCTGGCGCTTCGGCTGTTTGCCTGGCGCTACATTCCCGTCATCGGGTTTTGTGCCCCGATCATCGAAGAGATGAATTCCAAGGCGCTGCGCATTCGCATTCCCCTTGGCTGGCGTACCCGTAACCATCTGGGCAGCATGTATTTTGGCGCGCTGGCGACCGGCGCCGATCTGGTAGGCGGTCTGCTGGTGATGGAGAAGGGGCGGCAGCGGCGCAAGAAGGTGCACTTTGCCTTCAAGGATGTGCAGGGGGAGTTTTTGAAACGACCGGAGGGGGATGTGCAGTTCGACTGCGCAGCGGGGGAGGAGATTGACGCCATGATCGACGAATCGCTGGCAAGCGGTCAGCGCATCAATCGCCCCATCCGGGTGGTGGCCACCTGTCCGTCATTGAACGGGGATGAGGCGATGGCGCGTTTTGTGCTGACCCTGTCGATCAAGGCCAGCTAGCGGGTTGCCAGAGCGTGGCACCCCGACAGGGGTTTAGCCAATCTCCGGGCTGACGCCCTCTTTGACCACAACCTTCATGCCGTTGAAGTTGACCACCTGTTCGGCCACGATCTTGCAGCGCTTGCGGGTCTCGACCTGACCGTCCACCTCGACCAGCCCTTCGGCAATGAGGGCTTTGGCTGCGCCGCCACAATCGGCCCACCCCTGATGCTTGATAAGGTCACACAAGGCAACGAAGGGGTGACCTTCGAGCAGAAACGTCTCCATGGGAAATCCTCTAGATGGATAAATGCCGGATCTGGCAGGGCGGTTATTCTAGGCAGTTCATTCCGGCAAGAAAAGGGAAGCTGGACCACGGCAGTGAAAATGGTCTCCTCGCGCCAGCTTTTTATGTCGGGTTGTACTGAACTGTGCCATTGATCCCATTTGTGGAGTAGCTGGGACGAGTGATGACGCAAGAGATGTTCGCCGCACTGCTTTCTGCTTGCTACGGCTGTTAGGATGGCCTCCTTTGTTTGGTAAATGGTGCAAGGAGCCTCCAATGATTCTCTCCCGCCTGCTGCTGGCATGCAGCGCCCTGACTCTGTGCGGTGTCGCGCAGGCCAGTACCCCGGTGCAGGTTTCGCTGCCCGGCGTCAACCTGCCCGCATCCCATCAGGTGGAAGGGGCGCGCGCCTCGCTGCTCTACGGCCGGACCGGTCAGGTGAAGGGCATTGATCTGCCGATCTTCGCCCTCTCAGATGTGGATCAGTTCAGCGGCCTGCAGCTCGGGGTATTCTTGGGTGCTGGTCGGGTGCGTCACCAGTTTGGCGGGGTCGCTATCAACGCCATCAACTGGCACGAAGGGCAGGATACCGGCGTCAATCTGGGGCTGGTCAACCTGACCAACAATGTACAGGGGCTCAACTGGGGGGCGGTCAATATCGCCAAGGGCAATGCGCTGGCCAACGTCGGCTTCGTCAACTATGCCGAGCGTACCACCTTCCAGATTGGCTTTATCAATGCGACCAAGCACCTCGATGGCTTGCAGATCGGGCTGGCCAACTATGCCGCCAACGGCGTTTTCCCCATTTTGCCGCTGGTGAACTTCCAGAAATCGTTCTGACCAAGGCAGTTCGCTTTGCGTTAAAGACATCTGCTGATTACCCTGTGCCTCTTGCAACTTGTGACAGGCGAACAGAGGTAATTGATGACGGCAGGGCAAATGAGTGCAATCGGGATCGGCTGGGATGTGCGTGGCTGGCAGGGCAGTGCCCAGGCGGTGGCCGTGGTGGGCTGGCAGGCCGACTCCAACCGCCTGCACTGGTTCGGGGTGTCGCCGCTGTTTCGTCTGAGCTCGCGGGTGGCGCCGGATCTGGCCGCTCTGCTGCGTCCCGCCCTGCAAAACGAGCTGACCCTGATGCAGGTAGAAGCCTGCCCGCAACTGGCGCTCGGTATCGATGCGCCGCTCGCTTTTCCCCGCGCCTTGCGGGATCTGCTCAACGGCCAGCCACACAGCTGCGCCGTGCCCGAGCGTGAGATAGACAACCCCTACGCCTATCGCGACTGCGAGCGCTGGCTGTATCAGCAGTACGGCAAGAAGCCCCTCTCGGCCACCTTCGACCGGCTTGGCAACAATGCCACCCTGGCGCTCTCCATGCTGCCGCGACTCTCGGATCTGCAACTGGTGCCGACCGTTGCCCCGAAGGCCAGTCGCGCCGTGCTGGAGGTCTATCCGGCATTGGCCAAAGTGGGCGGCAAGGCATCCCCGGCACGGCCCGAGCTGGCGGCGCTGCTGCCTGCGGATGTGCAGGTCGGCACCGATCGCTACGATGCGGCGCTCTGCGCCCTGATGGCGCTGCAGTATGCCGCTGGTGGCAAGGTGACGGTATTGCCTGAGCTGGTTCAGCCCCCCAGCGACATGCCTTGTGATGAGGGATGGGTCTATCACTTTGCCCCTCATGCTGTTGAACGCAACGGGATGTGACGGACGCGGCGCATCATGGCTCCGCTCACCTTGTCGACGTGGGCCAAATGGCGTAAAAAACCTGTCTTTAGTCAGGAAATTGCCTGTTCATCCCGCGCCAAGGTGGCGCATCGTTATCTTCATCCGATATATTGCCCACCTTGCTGATCCTTTGCTGTGGTATTCCCGATGAAATCCGTTCTCTCTATTCAGTCCCACGTGGTCTTTGGTTGTGCCGGCAACAGCGCGGCCGTCTTTCCCATGCGTCGCCTCGGCATGGATGTATGGCCCATCAACACGGTGCAGTTTTCCAACCACACCCAATATGCCCAGGGGTGGCAGGGAATGGCGATGCCGGCGGGCCATATCAGTGCACTGGTGAACGGATTGGGCAATATCGAGGTGTTGAGCCAGTGTGATGCCGTGCTGAGCGGTTACCTTGGCTCCGCCGAACAGGGAGACGAGATCCTGACTGTGGTCAACGCCGTCAAGGCGGCCAACCCCGATGCCATCTACTTCTGCGACCCTGTGATGGGTCATCCGGAGAAGGGGTGTATCGTCGCTCCCGGCGTTACCCGTTTCCTGACCGAGCAGGCGTTGCCGGTGGCCGACATGATGGCCCCCAACCTGCTGGAGCTGGAGACCCTCTGTGATACCCATCTGGCAGATCTGGATCAGACCCGCGCGGCTGCCCATCAGCTGCTGGCCCGCGGCGTCAAGCTGGTGCTGGTCAAGCATCTCGGTCGTGCGGCGCAGGATTCCAGCCGCTTCGAGATGCTGCTGGCCACCCCGCAAGGGGATTACTTGATTGCCCGTCCGCTTTATGACTTTGCCCGCCAGCCGGTGGGGGTGGGCGATCTCATCAGTGCCCTGATGCTGGCGAATTTGCTGGCCGGCCACGATGCGGTCAGCGCGTTCGAGCGCACCAACGCCTCTGTGGATGCGGTGCTGCAAGAGACCTGGCGCCAGCAGGCTTACGAGCTGCAACTCATCGCCGTGCAAGATGCGTTTGATTCGCCGAAGGTGGAGGTGCGAGCGGTGATACTGCCCTGATTGCTGCCATGTCTGAAGCAAAAGAGGTGAGCCATTGGCTCACCTCTTTTGCTTGTATCGCTCCCGGTTATGGGGTCAGCGGATCAACCCCTGTTCAACCAGCCAGGCAAACAGCAGACGGGAGACGGGGGAGAGCTCATCGAGGTGAGTGCTGTCTAGCCAGCGCAGCTCGGCAATTTCGGCCGAAGCGATGGGGGTGCCGCTCGCTTCGCCGGTGTAGCAGCGCAGGCGCACCTCGACTCCTGCCGGCTTGCCATCTGCCTGGGCGCTGAATTCGCAGGCAAAGCGCAGGGTATCGGGCTGCAGGGTGACGGCCAGCTCCTCTTCAATCTCGCGGATCAGCGCCGCTTCGTCGCTTTCGCCCGGTTCCCGTTTGCCGCCGGGGATGTAATAGATGTCCTTGCCGTGGGAGCGGGCGCAGAGCAGTTGCTGATCTTTAAAGGTGAGCCAGGCGAGTTTGTCGATCATCCGTTTTCTCTCCGATGGGGTTGCCGTGATGAGCCGGGCGCACTCAAGCGCACCGCTGTTTTGCATGCAGGCAGCCTAACAAAGATGAAGTTGAGTCCCAAGAAGAAAGAGGGGAGAGGCCGGAAACGCACTGTTTCCAGCGCGGTGACCGCGTAGCTGGAAGAGTGCGCACTGGCTGGTTCGCCACAGCCTTCTCGTCCTTAAAAAAGTAGACTGGCGCACACCACGACAGGGCCGGACTGGGCGAAGGTGGGGGCCTTGTGGTTTAATCTTGCCACTTTAGCGGTAGTGGGCGACAAGCCTGCTACCTTGCGTGGGCAAGATGCAGGTGAACAAGATGCAAGTGACAGCAGAGAGCAAGTTTATCGGACTCGGGGTGGCGGGCAATTTCGCCGGTCATCTGGAGCAGGCGGGTGAAGCATCGGATTTTGTGGCGGTCGTGGTGCGCGATACCACCGCGCCCAAGGCGCTGTTTCCCTTCTTCGTGCCGGGCCATCCGGGTCAGCTCGGGGTGTTCCCGCTGAGCAATAACGCCATCTTCCTGCCGGAAGCGGCGGTCAGCGGTGACGAGAAGGTGCAGATTGAGCCGGAAGTGGCCCTCTGGTGCGAGCTGGAGTATGCGGGCAAGCAGGTGGTAGCGATCCATCCCCGTGCCTTTGGTGCCTATAACGACTGCTCCATCCGTCGTCCCAACGCCAATAAGATCAGCGAGAAAAAGAACTGGGGCGAAGAGAGCAAGGGGCTGGCGGCCAACCTGCTGCCGCTATCCGGTTTTGCCGCCGGCTGCGAGCTCGATGACTATCGCATCGCCTGCTATCTGGAGCGAGACGGTGAGCTGCACGCTTACGGGGTAGACAGCGCCGCCATCGACTACAGCTACTTCCATGGCAAGCTGCTCGACTGGGCCATCGACAAGTTCAACCATCAGCAGGATGAGGGGCCGGCGGAGCACATTCAAGGACTGCTGGCGCAGGCGGGACATCCTCCCCACGCGCTCATCAGCATCGGTGCCACCCGTTATACCCCGTTTGGCGAGACCCACTTCCTCAAGCCTGGCGACACCTCCTGTGTGGTGGTCTATCCGGGCAGCCGTTATAGCGAAGCGGATATTCGCGAGGCGATCCGTACCCGCAGCTTTGGTGCCGATGTGTCGGTGCTGCTGCAGGCGGTGCAGGCGCGCTAATCGCTTTGGCCCGCGGGGAGGCAGTTGCCATCCTGCGGGCTGCAGCAAAGAGTCATTGATGAAGATTGATACTGCAACGCGGGCCGATTATCCGGCCCTGATCGTGCTGTGGGAGGCCTCGGTGCGGGCGACCCACCACTTCCTGCCCGAGGCCGAGATCCTCGTGCTCAAACCGCTTATTCTGGAGCACTACTTTGATGCAGTGACACTGCACTGTGCCCGAACGGAGGAGGGGCGCATTGCCGGTTTTTGCGGGCTATGTGATGGCAAGATAGAGATGCTGTTTGTGGCGCCGGCGGTGCGCGGCAGTGGCGTGGGTCGCCGGCTGGTGGAACATGCCATCAGCCAGTGCGGCGCGACGCTGGTTGACGTCAACGAGCAGAATGAGCAGGCGGTGGGTTTCTACCACAAGATGGAGTTCGTCGTGACGGGCCGCTCGCCGCTGGATGGCCAGGGCAAGCCCTATCCTTTGCTCCATATGGCGTTGCTGCCGCGATAGTCGTTCAAGTGTGATAATGAACGGGGGATGGCCTGCGCCATCCCCCGTTTTTGATCCTGCCGTTACTTGCTGGCGACCTTGCTGACCACCTTGATCAGCTGGTAGCGCAGGGAGGAGGCATCGGCCGGCACATTGGTAAGCTGCTCCTTGCTCACGGTGAGCTGATACTGGTAGCCCGGCTCGAACTGGAAACCCTCGATCTGCTGATAGAAAAGTGTCCAGGGCTGCTGCTCGTCGCTGCGCACCTGCATGCACTGCATCGGCCCGACCCCGACACAATCGACCAGCTGGCTGTTGATGTAGAGGGTCTCACCCTGTGTGGCCGTGGTGCCCTGACAGGCGGTGAGCAGCAGGGCGGCGCTGGCAAGCAGAGGTTTCATGGGGGACTCCTTCGAATTGAAAGGGGCATTAGAGCGATAAATAAAAAGGCGGTCAATGACCGCCTTTGTAACAAACCATGTTGATTCAGTTCATTAACGCTGATCAAGCGGCGTGAAGTCCCGTTGCGGGTGGCCCACGTAGAGCTGGCGCGGGCGGCCGATCTTGCTATCCGGGTCGGAGTGGAACTCGTTCCAGTGAGCAATCCAGCCGATGGTGCGGGAGATGGCGAAGATCACGGTGAACATGTTCATCGGGATACCGATCGCCTTCATGATGATACCGGAGTAGAAGTCCACGTTCGGGTAGAGTTTCTTCTCGATGAAGTAGGGGTCGGAGAGCGCGATGCGCTCCAGCTCCATGGCCACGTCCAGCAGCGGATCCTTGATCTGCAGCTCGGTTAATACCTCGTGACAGGTTTCACGCATCACAGTGGCACGGGGGTCATGGTTCTTGTAGACACGGTGGCCGAAGCCCATCAGACGGAACGGATCGTTCTTGTCCTTGGCCTTGGCGATGTACTCGGGGATACGATCCACCGAGCCTACCTCCTCCAGCATGCGCAGGCAGGCTTCGTTGGCACCACCATGGGCCGGACCCCACAGGGAGGCGATACCGGCGGCGATACAGGCAAACGGGTTGGCACCGGAGGAGCCAGCCAGACGGACGGTGGAGGTGGAGGCGTTTTGCTCGTGATCAGCGTGCAGGGTGAAGATGCGGTCCATGGCGCGCTCGACCACCGGATTGACCTTGTACTCCTCGGTCGGTACCGCAAACATCATATGCAGGAAGTTGCCTGCATAGGAGAGGGCGTTGCGCGGATGCATGAACGGCTGGCCGATAGAGTACTTGTAGCACATGGCCGCCAGGGTCGGCATCTTGGAGATGAGGCGGAAGGCGCAGATCTCGCGGTGCTGTTCGTTGTTGATGTCGAGGGCGTCGTGATAGAAGGCAGAGAGTGCGCCCACCACACCACACATGATGGCCATGGGGTGGGAGTCACGACGGAAACCACGGAAGAAGAAGGCAATCTGCTCGTGCACCATGGTATGGCGGGTCACGGTACGCTGGAAATCGGCAAACTGTGCCTTGGTCGGCGCCTCGCCGTAGAGCAGGATATAGCAGACTTCGAGATAGTTGGACTCTTTGGCCAACTGGGCGATGGGGTAACCACGGTGCAGCAAGACACCCTGATCCCCGTCAATGTAGGTGATGGCAGATTTGCAAGAACCGGTCGCCATAAAGCCCGGGTCAAAGGTGAAATACCCTTGCCCACCCAGCTTTCTAACATCGACAACATCAGGTCCAACGGTTCCAGAGAGGATCGGCAGTTCAACCGGATCTTTCCCGGGCAGGTGTAGGGTGGCTATCTTATCAGCCATAGCACGTCTCCTTTGCTCTTTATAATTTGGTTCCAGTCCTACTCTATTACGACTTTTATGACGCTGGCAAAGGTTGTTACCCATACCGAGGTGGCTGGAGCGCCCTATTTGAAACAGAGTTCCCTATCAATGTCAATTTTGCTGGGGCGGCATTAACGGCATTAATGGAATGTTAAATTAAATATGCGATCAAGTTTGCGGTTTTGTGTTTTCTTTGTAGCTGTTTGATTGTCTTCGTTTAAGGGCGTGGATATACTGCGCCACGTGGGTCATGGCTGCTGGTGTTTGAAACGCTTTGGCAAAGCCTGATGTGAAACCAAAAATTCGCGTTTTGGCTTTTTCAGAGTGTTTTGGTAACAAATAGCCAACAATCACCATCCCGTGCCCTCAAGTGTGAGTTAAAACAATAACTAACGTGCTCAATAGAGCTGAGTGGGCAAGCGTGAAAAACAAACAGAGACCGGTCAACCTCGACCTACAAACGATCAGCTTTCCTGTCACTGCCATCGCCTCCATCCTGCACCGTGTTTCAGGGGTCATTACCTTTGTGGCACTGGGCATCTTGCTGTGGATGCTTGGCACTTCACTCGCCTCTCCCGAAGGATTTGAGACAGTGGTGTCCATCATGGACAACTTCCTGGTCAAATTCGTGCTGTGGGGGATCCTGACTGCGCTGGCTTACCACATTGTGGGCGGTTTGCGTCATCTGGTCATGGACATGGGCTATTGGGAAGAGCTGGAATCCGGTAATCAGAGTGCCCGTGTGGCCTTCGTGATCACCGCGATCCTGGCCGTATTGGCGGGAGTGCTTGTATGGTAACCAATTCTGCAACATTCGGGCGTAGCGGCGTTCATGATTACATCCTGATCCGCGCCACCGCCCTCATCATGACCTGCTATGTCCTCTATCTGGTGAGTTTTGTCGCGTTCAACGACATCACCTTTGAGGTGTGGACAGGTTTCTTCGCCAACACCTTCACCAAGGTATTCACCCTGTTGGCCCTGCTGTGCGTACTGATCCATGCCTGGATCGGTCTGTGGCAGGTGTTGACCGACTATATCAAGCCGGTAGGGCTACGCGGGGCGCTGCAATTTGCCCTGGTCGTGGTGCTGTTTGTCTATCTGATGACGGGTTTCGTCGTGCTGTGGGGTGTGTAAGGTGACTATTCCAACTCGTGAATTTGATGCTGTGGTGATTGGTGCCGGTGGTGCCGGTATGCGCGCCGCGTTGCAGATTGCCCAGTCCGGCAAGAGCTGCGCTCTGTTGTCCAAGGTTTTTCCAACCCGTTCTCACACTGTTTCCGCTCAGGGCGGTATCACGGTTGCGCTGGGCAATGCCCACGATGACAACTGGCAGTGGCACATGTATGACACCGTAAAAGGCTCCGATTACATCGGTGATCAGGAGGCCATCGAGTACATGTGCAAGACCGGCCCCGAAGCCATCTATGAGCTGGAGAACATGGGCTTGCCCTTCTCCCGTTTCGACAACGGCACCGTCTACCAGCGTCCGTTTGGTGGCCAGTCCAAGAATTTCGGTGGCGAGCAGGCTGCCCGCACTGCGGCTGCGGCCGACCGTACCGGTCACGCCCTGCTGCACACCCTCTACCAACAGAACGTCAAGAACAAGACGACCGTCTTCTCCGAGTGGTATGCGCTGGATCTGGTGAAGAACCAGGACGGCCACGTGGTGGGTTGTACCGCCATCGACATGGAGAGCGGTGAAGTGGTCTACTTCAAGGCCAAGGCTACTGTGCTGGCCACCGGCGGCGCCGGTCGCATCTACCAGTCCACCACCAACGCCCACATCAACACAGGTGACGGCGTCGGCATGGCGCTGCGTGCCGGCGTCGGCGTGCAGGACATGGAGATGTGGCAGTTCCACCCGACCGGCATCGCCGGGGCTGGGGTGCTGGTAACTGAAGGCTGCCGTGGTGAAGGCGGCTATCTGCTCAATAAAGATGGCGAGCGCTTCATGGAGCGTTACGCCCCGAACGCCAAGGACTTGGCCGGTCGCGATGTGGTGGCCCGCTCCATCATGATCGAGATCCGTGAAGGCCGTGGCTGCGACGGCCCCTGGGGCCCGCACATCAAGCTCAAGCTGGATCACCTCGGCAAAGAGGTGCTGGAATCCCGTCTGCCGGGGATCTGCGAACTCTCCCGCACCTTCGCCCACGTGGATCCGGTCAAAGAGCCGATCCCGATCATCCCGACCTGCCACTACATGATGGGCGGCGTGCCGACCAACGTGAATGGCCAGTGCCTGACCCAGGACAAGAACGGCAACGATGTACCGGTGGTCGGTCTGTTTGCTGTGGGCGAGATTGCCTGCGTCTCTGTGCACGGTGCCAACCGTCTGGGCGGCAACTCCCTGCTGGATCTGGTGGTGTTCGGCCGCGCGGCTGGCATGCATCTGGTCAACACACTGGGCGAGATGGATCACGGCCGCGATGCTTCCGAATCGGATCTGGATGCCGCATTGGCTCGCTTCAACCGCTGGGAAAATTGCCGTGACGGGGAAGACCCGGTGCAGATCCGCAAAGACCTGCAGCGCTGCATGCAGAACAACTTCTCCGTATTCCGTGAAGGTGCGGCGATGGCAGAAGGGTTGGCCGAGCTCAAGGTTATCCGTGAGCGCCTCAAGTCAGCCCGTCTGGACGACACCTCCAAGGAGTTCAACACCCAGCGCATCGAGTGTCTGGAGCTGGACAACCTGATGGAGACGGCGTTTGCCACGGCGGTAGCTGCCAACTTCCGTACCGAGAGTCGCGGTGCTCACTGCCGCTTCGACTTCCCGGATCGCGACGATGAGAACTGGCTGTGCCACAGCCTCTATCACCCGGACACCGAGTCCATGACCCGTCGCGCTGTCAACATGTCACCCAAGACCCGTGAGGCGTTCCCGCCCAAGGTCCGGACTTACTGATTGCGGAGCCAGCCCTATGAACGTTACTTTCTCTGTCTACAGATATAATCCGGATGTTGATAACGTCCCCCATATGAAGGATTATCACCTTGATATTCCTGAAGGTTCCGACATGATGGTGCTCGATGCACTGATCCAGTTGAAAGAGCTGGATCCCACACTCGCCTTCCGCCGCTCCTGCCGCGAAGGGGTCTGTGGATCTGACGGCATCAACATGAATGGCAAGAACGGTCTTGCCTGCATCACCCCGCTCTCCGATTTGCTGAAGAAGGGCAACAAGGTCGTTATCCGCCCCTTGCCAGGCCTGCCGGTGATCCGTGATCTGGTGATCGACATGACCCAGTTCTACACCCAATGGGAGAAGGTCAAACCTTTCCTCATCAATGAAGACAAATTGCCGCCGGTGCGTGAGCACCTGCAATCCCCCGAAGAGCGTGCCAAGCTGGATGGCCTGTACGAGTGTATTCTCTGTGCCTGCTGCTCAACCTCTTGCCCCTCCTTCTGGTGGAACCCCGACAAGTTCATCGGCCCGGCCGGGCTGCTCGCCGCCTACCGCTGGCTGGCTGACAGCCGAGACACCGCGACCACTGAACGGCTGGGTAATCTGGACGACGCCTTCAGTGTGTTCCGCTGCCACGGCATCATGAACTGCGTGAACGTCTGTCCGAAAGGCTTGAATCCGACCAAGGCGATTGGCCAGATCAAGTCGATGTTGCTCAATCGGGCTGTTTAGTATTTGGGCCGGCCCGGAGCTGGCCCGACTTCCGGATAGCCATCCCACCCGTGGCAGGATGGCTGTTTGAACCCTACAAGCTGCGTAGCAGTAACAAGAAGTACAAGGGATAGAAATGCATAACGGCGTGATGAAGGCCTGGTTGGAGTCATCTCACCTGGCTGGTGCGAATGCAAGCTACATAGAGGATTTGTACGAATCCTTCCTGGAAAATCCTGACTCCGTATCCGATGAGTGGCGCAGCCTCTTTAGCGAGCTGCCCCAGGTCAATGGCCATGCGGTTGAACAACCCCACTCCCAGGTCCGCGATTATTTCCGTCGTCTGGCCAAGGACTCCTCCCGTTACAGTGCCCCTGTCTCTGACCCCCAAGTGGATGCCAAGCAGGTGCGGGTATTGCAGCTGATCAACGCCTTCCGTTTCCGTGGTCACCAGAATGCCAATCTGGACCCGCTGGGCCTGTGGCAGCGTGAAACCGTTGCCGAATTGGACCCTGCGTTCCACAACCTGCAGGGCGCAGACATGGAGGCCACCTTCAACGTGGGCTCCTACGCTATCGGTCGCGAGACCATGGTGCTTTCTGATCTCTATGCATCGCTGAAGAAGACCTACTGCGGCAGCATAGGCGCCGACTACATGCATCTTACCTCCACGGAAGAGAAGCGCTGGTTGCAACAGCGTCTCGAATCCATTGAAGGGAAGGGGAGCTACACCCTCGAAGAGAAGACCCGTTTCCTCGAGAGCCTGACCGCCGCCGAAGGGCTGGAGAAATATCTGGGCGCCAAGTTCCCGGGAGCCAAGCGCTTCTCGCTGGAAGGTGGCGATGCCATGATCCCCATGCTCAAGGAGCTGATCCGTCGCGCCGGTGAGCAGGGCTGCAAAGAGGCCGTTATCGGCATGGCCCACCGTGGTCGCCTCAACGTGCTGATCAACGTGCTCGGTAAACGGGCGCAGGATCTGTTCGACGAGTTTGCCGGCAAGCACGGCGAATCCTGGGGCACGGGTGACGTGAAGTACCACATGGGCTTCTCCTCCGACTTCGCCACCCCGGGTGGCAACGTCCATCTGGCGCTCGCCTTTAACCCCTCCCACCTCGAGATCGTCAACCCTGTGGTCATCGGCTCGGTTCGTGCCCGGATGGATCGTCGCGGTGACAAGGATGGCTCCAGCGTGCTGCCCATCACCATTCACGGTGACTCGGCCATGGCCGGTCAGGGCGTGGTGGCCGAGACCTTCAACATGTCCCAGACCCGCGCCTATGGTGTCGGCGGGACGGTGCGCATCGTCATCAACAACCAGGTTGGTTTCACCACCTCCTATATCCGTGACCTGCGCTCCACCGAATATTGCACCGACATCGCCAAGGCGGTGCAGGCGCCTGTGCTGCACGTCAACGGGGATGATCCGGAAGCCGTGGTGCTGGTGACCCAGATTGCGCTGGATTACCGCAACACCTTCAAACGCGACGTGGTGATCGAGCTGGTCTGCTACCGTCGTCACGGTCACAACGAAGCGGATGAGCCGAGCGCGACCCAGCCGCTGATGTACCAGAAGATCAAGCAGCACCCGACTCCACGCAAGATCTACGCCGATCAGCTGGTGGCTGAGGGGACCCTCGCTCAGGAGCGGGCGACCGAACTGGTCAACGAGTATCGCGAAGCGCTGGATCGCGGCGAGCGGGTGAGCAAGGAGTGGCGGCCGATGGAGCTGCACTCTGTCGACTGGACCCCTTATCTCGGTCACGACTGGAACATGGCCTATGAGAGTGCCGTGCCGATGGATCACCTCAAAGCCCTTGGCGAGCGGGTGAGCCAGTATCCGGCTACCCATGTGCTGCAGCGCCAGGTCGAGAAGATTTACGAAGACCGCCGTCTGATGGCCGCCGGCGAGAAGCTGGTGGATTGGGGCTTTGCCGAGACCCTGGCCTACGCCACTCTGGTGGACAAGGGGTCCCGCATCCGTTTTACCGGTGAAGACTCCGGCCGTGGCACCTTCTTCCATCGCCACGCCGTGCTGCACAACCAGACCGACGCCAGCACCTATACCCCGCTGTGCAACCTGCACGACGAGCAGGGGCCGTTCGAGATTTACGACTCGGTACTGACCGAGAACGCGGTTCTGGCTTTTGAATATGGCTACGCCAGTGCCGAGCCGGCCGGCCTCACCATCTGGGAAGCCCAGTTCGGCGACTTCGCCAACTGCGCCCAGGTCGTGGTGGATCAGTTCCTCTCCTCCGGCGAGCAGAAGTGGGGGCGGATGTGCGGCCTCACCATGTTGCTGCCGCACGGTTACGAGGGGCAGGGCCCGGAGCACTCCTCCGCCCGTCTGGAGCGTTATCTGCAGATGTGTGCGCAGCACAACATGCAGGTGTGCGTGCCCTCTACCCCGGCACAGGTATTCCACATGCTGCGTCGTCAGGTAGTGCGTCCGATGCGCCGTCCGCTCATCGTAATGACGCCCAAATCCCTGCTGCGCCACCCGCTGGCGGTCAGCAAGCTTGAAGAGCTGGCGGAAGGTACTTTCCAGAATGCCATTGGCGAGATCGATGCGCTGGATCCGAAAGCAGTCAAGCGTGTGGTGTTCTGCTCCGGCAAGGTCTACTACGACCTGCTCGATGCCCGTCGCAAGGCCGAGCAGCAAGATGTGGCACTGGTGCGGATCGAGCAGCTCTACCCCTTCCCGGAAGAGGAAGTGCGCGCCATTCTGGCCGATTACAGCCATGTCACCGACTTTGTCTGGTGTCAGGAAGAGCCGCAGAACCAGGGCGCCTGGTACTGCACCCGTCACCACTATGATGGCGTGTTGCCAGCCGGTGCCACCCTGCGTTACGCCGGTCGCCCTGCATCCGCCTCACCGGCGGTTGGTTACATGTCCGTCCATGCCAAGCAGCAGAAAGCCTTGGTGGAAGATGCTCTTACTTTGGCCTAAGCCCTGAACAAGAAGTAACAAGGAACTGATTTGATGACTATCGAAATCAAGGTACCGGATCTGCCGGAATCAGTGGCCGATGCCACTATCGCCACCTGGCACAAAAAACCGGGCGATCTGGTCGCCCGTGACGAAGTACTGGTCGACATCGAGACCGACAAGGTGGTGCTGGAAGTGCCGGCCCCGCAAGCGGGTGTGCTGGGGGATATTCTGCAAGGGGAAGGGGCGACCGTGTTGTCCCGTCAACTGATTGCCATCCTCACCGCCGCCCCGGTGGCGGGTGAAGAGACCAAAGAGAAACCGGTTGAAGCGGTTGCTGATGATGGCGCCGATGGCCTGAGCCCCTCGGTGCGTCGCCTGATTGGCGAGCATGACATCGACGTTGCCAAGCTGACCGGCACCGGCAAGGGCGGTCGCATTACCAAGGATGATGTGGAAGCCTACATCAAGGCGCTGAGCAAGCCTGCCGCAGCCGCTCCGGTAGCTGCTGCCCCGGTCGCGCCGGTTGCCGCACTGGCCGGTCGCAGCGAGAAGCGGGTGCCGATGACCCGTCTGCGCAAGCGCATCGCCGAGCGTCTGCTGGAAGCGAAAAACACCACCGCCATGCTGACCACCTTCAACGAGGTCAACATGAAGCCCATCATGGATCTGCGCAAGCAGTACGGCGAGATCTTCGAGAAGAAGCACGGCATCAAGCTTGGCTTTATGTCCTTCTACGTGAAGGCAGTGGTGGAGTCCCTCAAGCGCTATCCGGAAGTGAACGCGGCGCTCGATGGCGATGACGTGGTTTACCACAACTACTTCGACGTCAGCATCGCCGTCTCAACTCCGCGTGGTCTGGTGACTCCGGTGCTGCGCGACTGTGACAACATGAGCCTGGCGGACATCGAGAAGGCCATCAAGGATCTGGCTGGCAAGGGCCGTGACGGCAAACTGACCGTGGATGAGCTGACTGGCGGCAACTTCACCATCACCAACGGTGGTGTGTTCGGCTCCCTGATGTCCACCCCGATCATCAACCCGCCCCAGAGCGCCATTCTGGGCATGCACAAGATCCAGGATCGCCCGATGGCCGTTGACGGCAAGGTCGAGATCCTGCCGATGATGTACCTGGCCCTCTCCTACGATCACCGTCTCATCGACGGGCGCGAATCGGTAGGCTTCCTGGTCTCCGTCAAGGAGCTGCTGGAAGATCCGACCCGCCTGCTGCTGGACGTCTGAGCAACCAACTGAAAGATAACGAGGGGCCCCCGAGGCCCCCACTCACAGGGGATTGAGAAACACGAGCCCCGGACGGAAATACCTACAACACGGATAGAGCATCTATGAATCTGCATGAATATCAGGCAAAACAGCTGTTTGCCGAGTATGGCCTGCCGGTCTCCGAAGGTTATGCCTGTGCTACCCCGCAGGAAGCGGCCGAAGCGGCCGACAAGATTGGCGGCAATACCTGGGTGGTGAAATGCCAGGTACACGCCGGTGGCCGCGGTAAAGCGGGCGGCGTGAAAGTGGCCAAGAGCAAGGATGAGATCCGTGCTTTTGCCCAAAACTGGCTGGGCAAGAATCTGGTGACCTACCAGACCGACGCCAACGGCCAGCCGGTCACCAAGATCCTGGTTGAATCCTGCACCGACATCGCCAAAGAGCTCTACCTGGGCGCCGTGGTTGACCGTGGCTCCCGTCGCGTGGTCTTCATGGCCTCGACCGAAGGTGGCGTGGATATCGAGAAGATCGCCCACGAAACCCCCCATCTGATCCACAAGGCCACCCTGGATCCGCTGGTTGGCCCGCAGCCCTATCAGGCCCGCGAGCTGGCCTTCAAACTGGGTCTGGTCGGCGATCAGATCAAACAGTTCACCAAGATCTTCATGGGTCTGGGCCAGATGTTCCTCGACTGCGACTTCGCG
This sequence comes from Aeromonas sp. 600479, assembly GCF_049175515.1. Lineage (NCBI taxonomy): Bacteria > Pseudomonadati > Pseudomonadota > Gammaproteobacteria > Aeromonadales > Aeromonadaceae > Aeromonas > Aeromonas sp. 600479. The sequence goes on along the minus strand of NZ_JAAKVF010000004.1, from coordinate 33,702 downwards.
CTGCTGGAGATCAACCCGCTGGTGATCACCGCGCAGGGCAACCTGCACTGCCTGGATGGCAAGATCAACATCGACGCCAACGCCCTCTATCGTCAGCCCAAGCTGCGCGAGATGCACGACCCGTCGCAGGATGACCCCCGCGAAGCGCACGCCGCCCAGTGGGAGCTGAACTATGTGGCCCTCGATGGCAACATCGGCTGCATGGTCAACGGCGCGGGTCTGGCCATGGGCACCATGGATATCGTCAACCTGCACGGCGGCAAGCCGGCCAACTTCCTTGACGTCGGCGGCGGCGCCACCAAGGAGCGGGTGACCGAGGCGTTCAAGATCATCCTCTCCGACAGCAACGTCAAAGCGGTGCTGGTCAACATCTTTGGCGGCATCGTGCGCTGCGACATGATCGCGGAAGGCATTATCGGTGCGGTCAAGGAAGTGGGGGTCAAGGTGCCCGTCGTGGTCCGTCTGGAAGGCAACAACGCCGAGCTGGGTGGTATCAAGCTGGCCGAGAGCGGCCTCAACATCATTGCGGCCAAGAGTCTGACCGATGCCGCGCAGCAAGTCGTCAAAGCAGCGGAGGCCAACTGATGAGCGTACTGATCAACAAGGACACCCGAGTCATCTGCCAGGGCTTTACCGGCGGTCAGGGTACTTTCCACTCCGAGCAGGCGCTCTCCTACGGCACCCAGCTGGTGGGCGGCGTCTCCCCGGGCAAGGGTGGCACCACCCATCTGGGCCTGCCGGTGTTCAACACCGTCCGTGACGCAGTCGAAGCGACCGGCGCCACCGCCACCGTCATCTATGTGCCGGCACCGTTCTGCAAGGACGCGATCCTGGAAGCGATCGACGCGGGCATCAAGCTCATCGTCACCATCACCGAAGGCATCCCGACGCTGGATATGCTGGATGTGAAAGTGAAGCTGCAAGAGACCGGCGTGCGGATGATCGGACCCAACTGCCCGGGTGTGATCACTCCGGGTGAGTGCAAGATCGGCATCATGCCGGGCCACATTCACAAGCCGGGCAAGGTGGGCATCGTCTCCCGCTCCGGCACCCTGACCTACGAAGCGGTCAAGCAGACCACTGACGAGGGCTTTGGCCAGTCCACCTGCGTCGGTATCGGTGGCGACCCCATCCCGGGCTCCAACTTTATCGACATTCTGGAGATGTTCCAGAACGACCCGCAGACCGAAGCGATCGTGATGATCGGCGAGATCGGCGGCAACGCCGAGGAAGACGCGGCCGCCTATATCAAGGCCCACGTCACCAAGCCGGTGGTCTCCTATATCGCCGGTGTTACTGCGCCTCCCGGCAAGCGGATGGGCCATGCTGGCGCCATCATCTCCGGTGGTAAGGGTACTGCCGCCGAGAAGTTTGCCGCGCTGGAAGATGCTGGCGTGAAAACCGTCCGCTCCCTGGCCGATATCGGCAAGGCCCTGCGCGAAGTGACTGGCTGGTAATTTCTGTTAGCCCGTTATCTCTAATAAAAAGCCGCCCGATGGGCGGCTTTTTTTATGATAAAATAGTTTTGTTAGTTATATTTATGTGTGAAAAGCTGAAAACAGTCTGACTATTAATTTTTATGAATCGGTTAAATCAACTTGAGATGAAAAATATGATTCAAGGGAAAGTAATATTAAATACGATGCCAAGTAAACATCGTAAAAATATTGAAGATATTTGTAATGGCTGGATTGAAGCTTTGCAGAGATATGAGAATAGTTATCCTGGACGTGATTCAATACATTGGTATAACGAACGAGCCTGTATTGGTGCGCTCTCAGCAGGGATTTGGATTAAAGGTGGTATTACTCTGGAGGAATATCAGTCGACAAAGCTCATAGGTAGTAAGAAGGATAGCCTTCCAAAATATGGACGAGTAGATTTATATTTTCAAATTGATAGTAAGAGAAACAAATGTCCTTCAACACTAGTAGCTATATGTGAGGCTAAACTACGTTGGCTATGTACATCCCAAAGAGCGAAAAAGCATGTTATTGTAGACCGAATTAAAAGTACTCTTAATAATGCAGCAAAAGATAGTGAAAACTCATTTAATGGTGGTAATGAACACATAACACTTGCTGTAAGCTTCTTTCCTACGTACAGGAAAGGTGATCTCGATGAGAATGTTTTGGTCTTTATTGAGGAAACCCTTGAAAGTCTGGAGTCAAAATGGAGTGAAGGTCGAGCTATCGCCAGGTTCACAACTAGTGTGGATCTAAAGTCTTCGAATGATAATATATGCAATGAAATATATATGGTCGTTGAGTATAAAAATATGCAAAGGTAAATATCATCGCCATACAGGCAGGTCTCATTTTTTGAGCATCTTGTATGTAGGGCTAAAAATGGTAGGTCGGTGCTGATCGAAGTGAAGCCCAACGTTTACCGTGATAAATGTCTATCAATTTTTTTTAAGGCTTCGCCATATCCTTATTTATCCCGCTCTGGTTGGCGTAATAATGCACGCTTGTTGGGGCTTCGCGCCAACCTACAAATTACGTGATTGCCCTGAGGGGCAACCCGTGGGGCCGAATAGCGAAGCCTGTTCGGACGAGCGGGGGATTGGTATGCCACAGCTTTCGCTTGCGGCCAGAATCGAGTAACCCAAGATTGTTACGCTGTTGCAACCAAGTTGGCTTAGGCTGTTTCGCTGGTGAATCAACCTTGCCGCCGCTTGTGGCAACCAGCTGGCTACGCTGGTGGCCAATGTCCCTCCGATTTGAGGCAAAGTACCAAGCCGAACGTGGGTTAGCTCCCGCTTATTGACCCTTGCGAAGCGTTCTTTGTCATCAGGGCTCGCTATCACTCCCCGAAGTAAAAATGCCGACCAAAAGGTCGGCATGTTGCTTTTAAGAGGCACCGATCTGGCTGCATATGCTCAGATCGCAGCTGACCAGATGCTCACACTCGCCATATCACCTGAACCCTATTGGCTAAAGACCGTCTGCCCGCGAAAGACGGTGCGGGTGACTTTGGTATCGGCGATCTGCTCCGGTTTGCCGGCGGCGACCAGCTGGTAGAGATCCCGATCCAGCACGATAAAGTCGGCCGATTTGCCCACTTCGATGGAGCCGCTGATGGCCTGCTGGCGCACCGCGCGCGCGCCATTTATGGTGTAGGCCGCCAGCATTTCGTCCAGGGTGATGCGCTGGCTGGCGCGATAGTCATCGCCGCTTTGGGGAGCCTTGATGATCCCGGTAGCCATATTTTCGAAGGGGCGGGGATCCCGGCTGTCGACCGGGGCATCGCTGCCAGCGACCAGTATGGCGCCCGCCTTGCGTGAACTCTCGACCGGGTAGAGGGCGTCGTGCAGATAACCGAGGGGATCGTAGAGGGCATCGCTCAGGGATTGGCCCACCCGGGTCGGCTGGATAAAGGAGGCGACCAGCATGTCGTAGGCCAGCTGGGGGGAGGTCCAGGCATAGGTAAAGGTGAGGTAGAGCCCCAGCTCGCCGAGCCGTTTTTGATCATCGGGATGGACCACCTGCAGGTGGGCCAGGGTGTGGGGAATGCCGCTATCACCGTTGCTGGCACGGGCGGCGGTGAGGGCATCCAGCGCCGTGCGGGTGGTGCGATCACCGATGCTGTGCATATGGATGCTAAAGCCTGCCTTGTCCAGCGCTCCTATATAGCGGGTGAGATCGGCCTCCCGGTAGTTGACGATCCCGTTGCTGCCGGACTCCTCGCTGTCGGCTGTGATGGTCACTTCATCGGTAGCCGGGTCTCTGGCCAGATGGGGGGTGTGGTAGTTTGCCAGCATGCCGGCATTGGGCAGGAAGGGGGGGGTTGTGAAGGGATCCCCTTCCAGCACACCGTCGAGGAAGATCTTGACCGCATCGGCCTTAATCAGCGGGTTGTTGGCAAAGGATTCTCTCACCTGGCTGGCCTTGGCAAGATGCCCCTCTATATCGAGTTTGCCCTGATAATCATCATCGCTAAAGCAGGTGGTGGCCGTCACACGCATATGCAGCAGATCCCGGGACTGCATGGTGAGTAGTCGCTGGCGGATAAAGTCGGTGGCGCAGGCATCCTGAATGCTGGTGATACCGCGAGAGGCCATCAGCTCGGCAATGGCGGGCAGGATCTGGTCGTATTGGCTGGCTGCCTGCTCATCGCTGGCGCTCAGCACGCCGCTATCGGGCACTGGAATGGCGCTGCGGGCCGTGTCACGCACCACTCCGCTGGTCAGGTCGACATAGGGGATAAAGGGCTCGAAGGCCCCGCCGGGGGCCAGCGTAGTTCCATTGAAGCCGATTGTGTTGCCGTCGTTATCTTGCGCCATGGCGAGGGCGCGGGAGTTGTAGGCACTGGCATGGCCATCGACCCCGGCCAGCACCACCGGATTGTCGGGGGCGGCGGCATCGAGGGCCGCCAGCAGGGTGGCATGGCTGGCGGTCGCCGTATTGCCCTCATAGGGGGACCACTGATTGACCACCAGCCACTCCCCCGGCTTGGCCGCATAGCGGGGCAGGCATGTGCTGATCTTGGCGGCCAGCTGATCCAGAGTGACGGGTTTGCCATCGAGATCGCACATGTCCAGCGCCACCGTACCGAGCAAGTGGATATGGTTGTCGTGCAGGCCGGGCAGCACCATACGCCCTTGCAGATCCACCACCCGGGTGGTGGGGCGCTTGAGCGCTTCGGCCCCCTCCTTGTTGCCCACATAGATGAACTGGCCGTCACTGACCATCATGGCCTCGGCCACCTGACGTTGCCCATCCTGTGTGTGGATCTTGCCATTGAGATAGAGGGTCGTAGCACCATTGTTATCACTGGTGCCGCTTCGACAGCCACCGAGCAGGCCTGCGGCCAGCAGGAGGGTGATGCCAAATCGGGTTGAGGTCTGTTTGCTATCCATTGCACTGCTCTCCTTGAGTTAAATGCAGTAATTACTGCAGATATGAGCAGATATGTTTATTGCAGCTATTCTGAAAAAATCCAGTAATTACTGCATTTATTTAACTTTTTGTTTACCTTGTCTCATGGATGACAATGAGCCACCACCGGTCGTACCCCGGGCAAAGAGGGGGCCCCCAGTGGTTCGAAGGAGAGAAGATGTCAGAACAACGAGTGCCTGCCGCCCTGCATATGCGACGTCAGCCACGGCAGCAGCGCAGTCAGGAGGTGGCGAGCCGTATTGAACAGGCAACGCTGATGTTGCTGCAGGAGCGAGGTTTTGCCGCTCTCAACACCAATGCCATTGCTGATCGGGCCGGAGTCGGGATCAAATCGCTCTACCACCTCTATCCAAACAAGGAGGCGATCATTTGCCGTCTCGCTATGGGGTGGCTGGCGGCGGTTTGCGAGGCGCAACAACAGCTCCGTATCGAGGCAACGAGTTGGCCGCAGGCGTTGGCACTGCTGGATCTGGCGCTTGAAGAGCTGGATCGCCGCTTTGTCGGCTATGGTGCCTTGTGGCACGCCATGGATCTTATCCCCGAACTGCACGTGGTCGAGCAGGAGCACGAGCGGCGCCAGATTGACTTCTGGTCATCCCTGCTGCGCGACTTTGGCTGCCGCTGGCCGGAGGCCGAGCTCACGAGTCTGGTGCGCTACTTCTATCGCACCGCCGATGTCACCAAGCAGTGCACCAAGGCTGATGGCGAGATGGGCCAGCGGATGTGGTTGCTGCATCGTCGCTGGAGCGAGCAGCTGATCGCCGCCGCCATTGTCGAGCCCGATCCCGAGCTGGTGTGGCAGGGAATGCCTGCGTTGCGGCTTGGGACCAACGAGTAATACCGCCAGAATCCACCATGCAGCGCAGCTCCAGCATGTGTTAGCTGAGCGTGATCCGCATCAGGGGAGAGGGGGCGTTGTCGACAAAGTGGTGCCAGATATGGTCGTAGAGCGCCTTCTGGCCGGGGAAACTCACCAGCGCCTTGGCCTCGGCCAGGGAACACCAGCGATATTCGGTGTGCTCGTCGTTGAGGGTCACCGCCTGATTGGCCGGGCAATAGGCCACAAAGACCGGCACCACCTCTATCGTATTCAGGCTCGCCTCGTAAAACTGCTCCAGATACTGGCCGTTGTAGAGTTCGGTGACTCGGATACCCGTCTCTTCGCCAAACTCCCGAATAATGGTCTGCCAGCCGGTTTCACCCGCCTCCACTGTGCCTGCCACATGACACCAGAAGCCCCCCTTGACCCGTTTCATCACCAGCAATTTGGTTTCGCCATCGACAGTGGTAAGGGCAACGCCGGAGACGGCCTTGCAGCGAATGGGGATCATGATCTTCTCTCCGGATTTGGGCTCTGTAATCGCCACGAACAGTGTGAAGGCGTGTTAATTGAAATATGCTTCGGCGGGTAGGCCCATGACCTCTATTTCATTCAGGCCATTTTTGGCCAGATAGTTGGCTACCAGATTGAACCCCACCCAGTAACCGGCATATTTGGGAAATGGCCGGTTATCACGGCAGTAGAAAAAGTCTAGATAGTTGAACTGCTTGCTGGATAGATGGGGCGTCATCTCTGCCAGGAGCGATTGCCAGTCATGGTGATGAGATGCCTTGAACAGCGAGGGGAGTGTGCCACCATTGAACCTCTGCTCAAAGTAGCAGGCCAGTCCTTCAAAAATCAGGGTTTCGGCCAGTGTTTCTGCTTCCACCTTGTTCTTCTTTTGCACGATATGGTGGACTTCGTGGGCCAGCAAGGCAGGCAATTCGGTGATGATCACCTCTTTGATATCAGACCGTTCCAGATCAAGCTGGAGTTCTATTCGATACATGTTGATGGCCCAGCCACCGATACCCGAATCGGGAGCATCCCCCTCGGCAAAAGGGCTGAAGGTGACATCCAGTTGGGAGAGATCGAACAAGGCATTCAATTTGTGCGCCGTCTCGGCAAAAACGTGCTTAATGGTGTCATCGAGCCCATCGAATTTGCCCGAGTCGTTTAACAGGGTGAGTTGCATCCAGACATCCTTGTCTATTGAAAGAGAGTACTGAACCACTTGCGTGGTCGCGGCGCCATATCACCACGATTACCCTCCTTCAATCAAGGGGTTACCCGCCCATTATGCTTGCCGTCTGGATCGCCTCGATCAGCGCGGCCCGGTTGATGCGAGGGCGCTCGCCATCGAGCAATTGCTGCCACAGGGCAATGGCCCGACTGTAGCGACCATGCAGGAAGTGATCGGAGGCGAGCAGCATCAGGGCGCTCACTTCCCCCGCGTCCTGCTTGAGGGCGCTCTCCAGCAGGCGGGTTGCCTCGGGAGTCAGCTGCTGGCCCGCCTGATAGTAGAGCACGGTGGCTTGCGCGGCTTGAGTCGCCGCACTGGCGCCCCCCTCCAGCAGAGCGAGACGCTGGTAGGCGAGCAGGGCGTTGTCGTACTCACCCCGATAGAGATAGAGCTGGCCGAGCGCCGCCCAGCTGTCGAGATCGGCGGGGTTGGCTTGCAGGCGCTGGTGCAGGGCACCCAGCTCCTTGTCCTGCAGATCCCGCGGGCTCAATCCCGCCAGCGGATCGGGGCGCGACTGATAAGCCTGCCATGCCTGATAGCGGCCGGTGCTGAGATACACAGCGGCAACGGTCGTGATGGCCAAGAGGCCAAGCAGCAACAAGGCCCGCCCGTGCCGGTTATTGCGATCGCGATTGTTATCCTGGTTGGCCAGTTGCTTGCGCAGGGCCAGCTCAGCCGCCGGGATGGCGTTGGCCAAGCGGGCGGCGCTCAGCTCCCTGTAGAGTGGTTGGTCGGGGGAGAGGCCTGCCTGCTCCCCGTGCATGATCAGCAAATTCAATTCGCTGCGCGGATCGGCGGCGGGTTGATAGATCGACTCATCGATTGCCTTAACGGCAGGGATAGGTTGCGCCTTTGTGCGTGTCAGGCGGCGAAACAGGGTCAACAGCGCTAGCCCCAGCAGCAGCAGGGGGCCGCCCCACAGCAGCGCCGTGCTGCGCTTGAAGGGGGGATCGTAGCGGACGAAATCGCCGAAGCGCTCCGTCATGCGGGCGATCACCTGCTCATCAGACTGCCCCTCGTCCACCCAGCGGTAGACCTCGAGCCGCAGATCCCGAGCGATGGGGGAGTTGGATTCCACCAGATTCTGGTTCTGGCACTGGGGGCAGCGCAGGGCGCGGGCCAGCTCTTGCGCCCGATTTTGCAGCTCGGGGTGGCGAAACTGATAGGTATCGACCCCGCTGGCAAGGGCCCCGAAGCTCAAGGCCAGCAAGAGCGGCGCGATCAGGGCGTGGCCGAGGCGGCTCATGGCTTGCTCTCCTGCACTTGTTTCTTTACTTCTCTCTCCACTGCTCTTTCCACTTCGGGCTGGCTGGCTGTGTTGCTGCGGGCCTTTGCAAGCAGGGGGGCAAACTGGCGTTGCCAGATTTCCCGGGTGAGCAGGCCGGTATGACGGGTCAGCAGGGTACCGTCGCCGGCGAAGAGATAGGTCTCCGGCGTGCCGTAGACGCCGAGCTCCAGTGCGAGTCGGCCGTCGGGGTCGGCCAGCACGGCGCGATAGGGGTTGCCCGCCTGAATAAGCCAGGCGCGGGCGGCATCCCCCTTGTCCCGGTAGTTGAGGCCATAAAGGGGCACGGCGCTGGCCAGCTCACCCAGCAGCGGATGCTCGGCGCGGCAGTTGGGGCACCAGCTGGCCCAGACGTTGAGTACGAAGGGCTCCCCCTTGAGCGCCGCGGTGTGGATGGGGGCGCCGCCAAACAGGTCGTCACGCTGCCAGGCAGGCAGGGTGCGCCCGGCGATGGCCTCATCCTGGCTGTAGGGGTTGTTGCCAAGGCCGAGCCAGAGCAGGGCGCCGAGCCCCAGGGTGAGCACGAGCGGCACGAACAGGCGCAGACGGGCGTTCATAAGGACTCCTGTTCAAGCCGAGGGTAGGGGGTGGTCGCTGGCGCAGGATGGCTAGCCAGCAGCGGCCGGCGGGCGAGCAGACGCAGGGCGCCGCCCGCCATCATCAACAGGCCGCCGAGCCAGATCCAGCGCACCAGCGGCTTGTAGTGCAGCCGCATGGCATAGGCGCCGGGCCCCATCTTCTCGCCAAGCACCACGTAGAGATCGCCGAGCATTCCCCACCCGATGCCGGGCTCGTTCATATTCATGGTGCGCACGCTGTAGTGGCGCCGCTCCGGCGTCAGCCGCGCCACCTCTTTACCGTCCTTGTGCACGCTGAGAGTGATGCGCTCGGCGGTGTAGTTAGGGCCGATGATGGGCTCGCTCCCCTCATAGTGAAACTCATAGGCGCCGAGCCGATAGGGCTGGCTTGCGGCGAGTACGGCGCCTCCCTCCTGGCTGTGGTGACTCACCTGCGCAATGCCGAGGGCGCACACCGCCACCCCGAGGTGGGCCAGCAGGCTGCCGAACCGATTGAGGGTGAGCTCACGCAGCGACGTCGGTTGCAAGAGCGGGAGCAGCAGGCTGGCCATCAGCCAGAGGCTCAGCACGTTGGCCGCAAGCCCCAGCCAGCCGCCCCGCAGCGGCTCGGGATAGGCGAGGCTCAGCAAGGTGCCCCCCAGCAGGCCGAACAGGCATGGGAGCAGCACCTTGATGCGGCGCTGGCCTGCCAGATGCTGCCAGCGCAGGTGCGGCAGCTGGGTCATCAGCGCCATCAGGCAGAGGGCCAGCGGCACGAAGATGGTATTGAAATAGGGGGCGCCCACCGAGAGTGAACCCAGATGGAGCGACTGGAACACCATGGGGTAGAAGGTGCCGAGCAGCACGCTGGCGCAGGCCACGCTGAGCAGCAGGATGGCGGCGCCGAGCAGCCCCTCCTTTGACAGTAAGCCGAAGCGGGCATAGGGGGCGCGGATGTCCGCCCGCAGGGCAAACAGGGTGAGGGCGCAGGTCAATAGCAAGCCGAGCAGCAACAAGAGGGTGAGGCCGCGGCTGGGGTCCACCGCAAAGGCGTGCACCGAGGTGAGCACCCCCGAGCGCACCACGAAGGTGCCGAGCAGGCTCAGCGAAAAGGTAAAGATGGAGAGCAGCAGCACGGCGTGGCCGTAAGCCCCGCGCTTCTCGCAGACCACCAGGGCATGCAGCAGGGCGGTGCCGAGCAGCCAGGGCAAGAGAGAGGCATTTTCCACCGGATCCCAGAACCACCAGCCACCCCAGCCGAGCTCGTAATAGGCCCACCAGGAGCCCAGCACGATGCCGGCGGTGAGAAACACCCAGGAGCCGAGCGCCCAGGGGCGGCTCCAGTGGGCCACGGCGCCATCGAGCCGACCCGAGTGCAGCGCCGCCATGGCGAAGGCGAAGTTGACCGCAAAGCCGACGTAGCCGAGATAGAGCAGGGGGGGGTGGATGATAAGGCCGATATCCTGCAGCATGGGGTTGAGATCGCGCCCCTCCAGCGGCCCCGGGAACTGGCGGTCAAACGGGCTGGAGAAGATCAGGGTATAGAGGCCGAACAGCCCGACGATCAGCCCCATGATGGCCAATACCCGGGTTGTAATCAGCGGATCGACCCGCCTGGAGCAAAGGGCCACCAGGGCGCCCCACAACCCCAGCGCAAAGACGAAGAACAGCATGGAGCCCTCGTGGCCGCCCCACACGGCTGCCAGCTTGAAGCCCAGCGGCAAGGCACTGTTGGCGTGCTGTGCCACATAGACCAGGGTGAAGTCATCCTGGCCAAAACAGCTGGCGAGCAGCAGCAGGGAGGCCAACAGCAGGAGCGCGACCAGGAGGGCCAGCGGTGTTGCGCAGCCCAGCAGCGGGCGTGAGGCGAGCCGCAGCCCCAGCCAGGGCAGGGTGCCTTGTAGCAGGGCGAGCCCGGTCGCCAGCAACAGTGAGAGATAGCCGAGCTCCGCCAGCACACAACCTCCAGTCAATCATTCGTCTATGTTATGCCGCAGCGTCTGCACCGTACCGGCGCTGGGGGATAACATCTACATTTCTGGCAACAATCAATCGCAACAACTCATCGCAACAAATAAGCGCCAGTCACCCGAGGGTGGCTGGCGCTGGTGATCATACCGTTATACGACTGTCATCTGGCCGGCGTAGAGCACGAAGTAGCGCAGCAGCAGGATCCCCACCAGGGTCAGGCTGCAGACCAGCACCAGATAGCCGTTTTTGGCCCGCAGCGGTGCGGGGGCCAGCATGGCCAGCAACTGGGGCAGCAGCATGCCGATGCCCACCACCCCGAGCCAGAACACCTGAGCCCAGAAGCCGCTGCCGATGGCGGCCCACATGGCTGCCTCCTTCTGGCCTCCACCGAAGTAGAGGCCGGTAAAGAAGCAGACCAGCAGCAACACCTCCACCGCCAGCACCGGCCGCTCGAAGCGGTGGACAAAGCTCACTCCCTGGCTGTGATGGTTCTCCTTGAACAGGGTGACCGCCAGCAAGATGGTGGAGGCGATGCCGGAGCTGACGCCGGAGATGAGGAACAGCACCGGCAGCACAGGGTTGTTCAACAGCGGATAGGTCTTGAGCGCCGACAGCAGAAAGCCGGTGTAGGCCCCCAAGAGCACGGCAAGCAGCAGCAACAGCGGCGCCAGCAGCCGCTCGATGCGGGCAAGCCAAGCGATGAGATCATCCACAAAGGCGAACTTCTCTTGCAGCAGGTGACTGCGCAATGTCTCGATCTCGGAGCGAAACACCACCGCCAGCCAGGCGAACAGCACCGCCATATAGAGCTGAAACAGCATGACCCCCATCGACATCACGGAGTCGAACTGATAGTGGAACATCAGCTTCCAGAAGGTCCAGGGGCGGGCCAGATGGAAGATGAGAATCAGTAACCCCAGCACCACGCTCACCGGCGCCAGAATGGCGGTCGCCTTGATGATGCCGCTCTCGCTGCCGGCCCCCTTGCGGCGCAGCAGCACCGAGAGGGTGGTGGCCCCGGCGGAGATGCCGAGCAGAAAGAGATAGATGGCGATCGGCCAGTCCCACACCAGCGAGGAGAAGTGAAATGCGTCATGCAACATGATCCATTCCTCCTTCTGTTACTGCGGTAGATGGCGATCGGACAAATCCCCACACGAGGGAAGGGAAGTGAAACGCCTCTTGCATCGTCATGACTTTATCTCCCCTTTGGGCACGCGGTACATTTTGGGCGAGGTGCCGAGTGCCTGCTTGTAGCGATAGGTGGTCTCCTTCACCAGCCGTTTGGCGATGGGGCTGTCCGGGTCATCCAGATTGCCGAACACCAGCGCCTTGGTGGGGCAGGATTCCACGCAGGCCGGCTCCTTGCCCGCCGCCAGGTTGGTCTTGCGGCAAAAGTCGCACTTGTCGGCAACCTTGGTCACAGGGTTGATAAAGCGCACCTGATAGGGACAGGCGGCCAGACAGTACATGCAGCCGACGCAGAGATCCGGGTTGACGTCGACGATGCCATCCTCCTTGCGGATATGGGAGGCACCGGTCGGGCAGACGTGCACGCAGGGGGCGTTGTCGCAGTGCTGGCAGGACTTGCGAAAGAAGTGGTACTCGGCATCGGGGAAGGTGCCGATGGGACCGGAGCGGATGATCTCGAGGCGCGAGACCCCCTCTGGCACCTGATTCACCTCCCGGCAGGCATCCATGCAGGCGGTACAGCCGATGCAGGCCGTCTCGTCGTGGATCATGCCGTAGCGGATCCCGTCGATGGTCTGGCTGTGGGCGAGGGTGGTGGCAAGGGAGCGGGTGTTGGCACGAGCAGCCCCCGTCATCATGATGAGGGCCCCCGCGCTCATCCCCGCCATGAAGTGACGGCGAGAGCAGCTCATTGTGCCTCCTTGCCCGAGGTGGTATTCGCCTTGGCCGCCTTGACGGCCTCATGCTGCTTGCTGTGGCAGTCGACGCAGAGCTTGATGCGGGACTTCTCCGGAATAGCCACCATGGGCTCCTTGGCCGGGTGCAGCTGGTGGCAGCTGGTGCAGGTGAGCTTGGTGGCGTGCACGTCGTGGGCCCAGAGCGCCTCGCGCAGCAGTTTGGGCTCGTGACAGCTCATGCAGACCCCGTTCTGCTCGGCGATGGGGTAGCTCTCGGTACTCTGTTTGTCCTTGAAGCTGTCGCTAAAGCGCATCACATCCTTGACCCCTTCCCGGTGTTTGGGGGAGGGTTGACCATGGCAGTTGGTGCAGGTGACAGGTGCCAGGTTGTTGGGATTAGTCGCCTGACCATGCTTGCCGTGCATCCCTTCGCTCTGCTCCTTGTGACAGTCGGTGCAGGCCTTGTCGGGATTGCGTAAAAATTCCACCTCATGTGTAGCTGGAACAGGGGCTGCTGCCGGCTCGGCTGCCTGACCCTGCAGGCTGGTCAGCAGCATGGCTGCCATCAGCATCAGTCGTAAGAAATCCATCGTTAAATCACCCATAGGAAGCCTCCATCCGGCTGCGGGCCCGACACTGCGGGCCCGCATGCCTCGTCATTGTACGAGCCGTCCGGCCGCTTTGGCCTCGGCATCCCAGGCGGGGACAGTGGTCTTGAGGAACTGGGCCTTGTCGCTGTTGAACTGCTTCATGTCCATGCCAAGAGCGGCCTGGGCCTTCTCCTTGCTGGAGATGTCAGGAATGGCGATCTCGTGGCTGATCCCCTTGGCGGCCAGCAGGCGTGCCAGCTTGGTGCGGGCGTCGGCGGCCTTGTCCAGGGCGGTCCCCAGCATGCGCAGCGCCACTTCCGGGGCGTGCATCTGCACCCCGTGGGAGGCGATGGAGAAGTCCCAGCGCCATTGGGCGTGACGGATATCCTGCAGAATGTCCTTCATTTCGGCTTCGGTGGCGCCGGCATCCCAGGCGGCCTTGGCTTCAAAGTGGGCGTGCACCAGCTGCTTCTCGACTTTGAGCTTGATCTCGGTGACGGCATCCTTGCGCTGCTTGACCACCCCTTGCAGCATCTCCTTGCTCTGGGTGTGGCAGTTGCGGCAGGTCTGGTCGAAGCGATCGAAGGGGTTGCCTACCTTGTGATCGGTATAGACCTTGCCCTGCTCGTTCTGCACCTTGGGCATGTGGCAGTCGACGCAGGCGACGTTGTTCTGGCCGTGAATGCCGGCGCGCCAGGTCTCGTACTCGGGGTGCTGGGCTTTGAGCATGGGGGTCTTGGAGAGGGCATGAGTCCAGTCGGCAAAGCCGATTTCATCGTAATACTGCTCCATCTGCTCCACTGTGGTGCCCTTGTCCCAGGGGAATTTCACCGCCTTGGTCGGGCCGCTGAAGTAGTACTCCACGTGGCACTGGCCGCACACCTGGGACTGCTGATCAAAGCGCCCCTGCTCCTTGAACGGCTTGCCGATGGCGGTCATGGCCCGGTCGGCATAGGGACGGGAGAGGTGCAGGGCGGGTTTGCCCTCCTTGAACTCTTTCGAGGCGGTGTCGTGGCAGTCGGCGCAGCCGATGGTGTTGACGATCTCGGGGCCCCCTTTTGCCCACATCCCCTTGAAGTAGCCATCCTCACCCTTCTCGTCGATGACGCGGGCCACGTCCGGGCCTTTGCAGCTCCAGCAGGCCATGGGCAGCGGACCGTCTTCAGCGGTCTTGGGGGCGCCGGTGCGCAGGGTTTCCCGCACGTCGGTCAGCGCATAGAAGTGGCCGCGCGGCTTGTTGTAATCCTTGGAGAAGGGGTAGCCGGCCCAGAGCACCACCATCTGCGGATCTTCCGCCAGGGCATCGGTGCGCTCCTTGCTCTCGCTGGTGCCTTTCCAGCTGGTGAACTGATCGGCGTGATCCTTGGCGAACAGCTCGCTGCGCGCCTCGATCTTGCCCTTGGGTTGTGCCTCGTCGGTCGCCTGTGCCCAGCCGCTGGTACCAAGGCAGGTGGTCAGCAGCAGGGCGGCGAGGCCCAGCTTGATCTGTCTGTTGCGTGAACTCACGATCATCACTCCCTAATCGATCTCATTGCCAGACCTGACCGTTCCATCCTGGATGTGGGCATTGGTTCGCCCCCGCCAAGCAGGAGCAGGCAGGCCGCTTCATTGTTATTAGTGAATAAAACCCATGTTTTTATGCGATTGCTCGAGCTGGATATTACCAAATGGGTAAAAAGAATGATGATTTATCAGAGGGGGGCTTGCGCTAGATCAATTACCGAGAGCGCCAACAGATAGAAATGAGATCCCGGTTAAATTATTAAGAAAGTCAGAATATTGGAAGTGCAATGAGTCTCTGTGGCGGGACGGAGCGACACCTGAGGTATGCCTGCGTTATCTGGCAAGGCATTCAGGGTTATCTATCATATCAATTATCTATTTATGGGTACAAAAATAAAAAGTGAATAAATATTCTTTTTTGAGAGGGCTGTCGGTTACAGTCTGTACGGGCCGGGCGTTCCGCCGATGGGCGAGATGGTCGGCAACATCAATGAGAGAAGCCGGCAATGCCGGCTTCTCTCAGCTCTTATCGTGATCAGATACTGTTTGGGTTGCGGCCCCAAAGGCATGGTGCTGAACCAACGAACACCCCGGCTTCGGGGTTTACACCAGCGGATATGGTCACGCTCATCTTATGCCAGAGCCCGAGCCAGCAGATGAATAGGATGCTCGCAGCGAAACGCCGTGCTCATCTCGATCTGCCATTTACAGGTCTCGCAATCGGTGATCACCAGATCGGGGGCCAGGCGGTTGATTTGATCAAACAGCCCTTCGCCGATGGTCTGGCTGGTCTGGTAGTTCTCCGACTTGAAGCCGTAGGTGCCGGCGATGCCGCAGCACTGGGAGTCCAGCACGGTCACCTTGACTCCGGGGATGGCGCGCAGCAGCTCAAGGGTATAGATGACGCCGCCCATCTTCTCCATGTGGCAGGGGGTGTGGTAGGCGATGTGCAGATTGAGCGGCTTCATCGCCGGTTTGTTGCCCTTGTAGAACTCGTTCCACAGGAAGCGGGTTACCAGGGAGATGCGATCCCGCACCTTGTGGTTGTCCTGCTCCAGCAGGTGGGGGTATTCGTCCCGCAGGGTGAAGCCACAGGTGGAGGAGGTGGCCAGCAGCGGCATCTCATTGCCCAGCAGGGAGTTCTCCATCTGCTTGATATTAAAGGCCGCCTGCTGCTTGGCCTTGTCCATGAAGCCGTTGGCAATGAGCGGTACGCCGCAGCACTTCTCCCGCTCCAGCAACTGCACGCCGATGTTCATGGCGTTGAGCACCTGCACCAGCTCCTTGCCAAGCTGCGGGTGGTTGTAGTTGACGTAGCAGCCGTGGAAGTAGGCAATTTGGCGATCATAACTGGCCTGGGTCGCCTTCTGCTTTTTGTACCAGCCGCGGAAGGTGCCCTGGGAGTATTTGGGCAGATCGCGGTGGGAGGAGACCCCCAGCGCCTTGTCCAGTACCAGCTTCATCGGCTTGAGGCCGGTGGTGAAGTTGACCACCGGCGCCATCAGGGTAGACATGCTGCCCATCAGATCGGTGTGGGAGAGCACGAACTCGCGGATCCCCGGTTTGAAACCGCTGTACTGGTGTTTGGCTTTGGCAATGATGTCACCGATGCGCACCCCGCTCGGGCAGGCTACTTCGCAGCGCTTGCAGTTGGTGCAGTGCTTGAGGGCGCTGTCAAAGAGCTCCGGGCTCTTGATCCGCAGGCGCTCGCCATCCGGGCCCGCCTGTTTCGGGCCGGGGTAGGCGGGGTTGGCCTTGGCCACCGGGCAGTAGGCGGTACAGACGGTGCATTTGATGCACTGATCGAAAGTTTGGTTGGCGTGATCCAGTAGCATGTCAGTTCTCCTCCCGTAGGGTGTGAAGGCACGGGATATGGGACAAAGTAATCATTGGGCCGCGCCCAGAATATGGCCGGCAGCCTGCCAGCCGGTGGCAACGGCAACGCCAGAGCCTGAGCCCTCTTTAATGGGGTCGTAATGGGCCAAGACACTGCCCGCGCCATAGAGGTTGGTGAGCGGCTTGCCGCCGCGCAGCACTCTGAGCTGGTCGTCGGTCTTGACCCCGAATCCCATAAAGGGGTGATGGTCAAACAGGCGACGACCGGCCCAGGCATCGCGCTCATCCAGACTCAGCACATCGGCATCGAAGATGGGCTCGCGAATGCCACGCAGACGGGACTCCAGCCCGCGACTAAAGAAGCTGCCGGAGGCGAGCACGAAGTTGTCCGCCTCGAACAGTTGATCATCGCCATTCTGGGTATGTACGCCGACCACCCGATCACCCTCGTAACGGGCGCCCAGCACCCGCTCGCTGGTGAGGAAGGTGCCGCCAAGGGCCATAAAGCGGCGCTTGAGGGCTTCCTGCATCCGCATCCCGATCAGTGATGGCGGCATGGTCGCCACCTCCTTGATGGTGCAGCCGGTACGCTGCTCCAGCTCCGCCAGACGCGGGCCAACCAGCCCCAGCGACAGGCAGGCGGGCAGCACGATATGGCTGCAGCCCGGTTCGCCACTCTCCTGCACCATGCGGCTGATCTCGCGGGCCAGGTCCGCTACCAGATGGTGTTTGTCACAGAGGCGCGCGATATCGGCGGAGCGAAACTCGTGGGGATTGCGGCTGAATTCCGCCAGCTGGGGCAGGCGGATTTCGCCGGTCAGAATGCGGCAGTGGGCAAAGCGGGGATGGGTCGCCAGATTGGCGGCCGCCAGTGCCGGATGAAAGTCGCGAAAGCCCTCGAGGGTGGCCAGCAGCAGTACATCCGGGATCGGTGCATCTGTGACACAGGCACAAGTATCGGGGGAGAGCCAGGTGCGCTTGAGGGTACCGATGGGGGTCAGGCGCTGGTGATTGGTCTCGTGGCGCACCAGTGGCAATCCCTGTTCGGCGCAGTGGCGCTGCAGATCGGCCAGGCTCGCTTCGATATTTTGCATCCCCACCTTGCTGTAGGGGTGATCCGGATGGGCTGCCATAAAGGCAGGCAGCGCAGCGCGGGGATCCCCCTCACTTTCGAGCAGATCGACCGAGCCGGAGGAGAAGTGCAGGGCACTCTGGCCGGAGGCCATCAGCAGGGTCTTCTGGCCCGCCTCCACCAGCCGCAGTGCTGCCGAGAGTCCCGCCATGCCACCGCCGATAACGATATTGTCAAACTTCATGACGGCTCTCCTTGTGAGTGGTCTCGCTGGTTGGGCCGCATGGGGTATCGGCAACCAGCTGTGGCGTCGTCCATTCCCCCAGGCCAAACAGCCCTTCGTAGATCCAGTAGGTAAACTCGGCCTCGCGCAAGGCATCGCCCCACAGCACCGGGCGGGTGCCCTTGTAACGCTCTTCCAGGAACTGGCGCAGCATGACGCAGGCCTGACGACCGTCAGCCTTGCCATACTCCTGCATCAGGCCAGCGGCGCGATAGGCGCACAGCTCGCCTTGGCAGGGGCCCATGCCGAGGCGGGTGCGGCGGCGCAGGTCGATGAGGTTGTCCACATCCAGCTCGCGCAGGGCGTATTCGATTTCACCCGCGGTGACCATTTCGCACTCGCAGATGAGGGCATTAGCCTTGGGATTGTCACGGAAGAAGGCGATGACCCGTTCGCCGTGGCGGTATTGGGCTGAGCCTTCGACCGGCACCGAGAGGCCGGGGGCTGAGACCTTTTCCGGATCCCGCGAGCCGGGCAGGCTCAGTTCGGCGGTCTGGCAGGGTTTTCTGTTGCCGAGTTTCTTGGCCAGCAGATCGGTGGCCCACTCCGCCATCAGGCGGTAGGTCATCAGCTTGCCGCCGGTGATGGTGTTGAAGCCCTTGAGGCCGTCGCGCTCGGCGTGATCGAGCAGCACGATGCCGCGACTGATGTTGCGGCCGGTGTCGTCACCGTCCACCGCTACCAGCGGGCGTACCCCGGCGTAGGCGCGCAGCAGACGGGTGCGAGCCATGATGGGAGCGAGCTTGATCCCCTCGCGCAACAGCACCTCCACCTCTTCGGGTTCGACGGTGAGCTGGTCAATCTTGTTGTAATCGATGCGACTGGAGGTGGTACCGATGAGGGAGATGGTATCGCCCGGCACCAGAATGTCCGCATCCGCCGGTTTGCGGGCTCGGTTGAGCACCAGCTGGTTGATGCGGTAATCCATGATGAGCAGGGAGCCCTTGGCCGGGAACATGCGGATGCCGAGATCGGCGTATTCGCAAATTTGCTGGCCCCAGATGCCGGCGGCGTTGATCACCTCCTGACACTCCACCTCGAACGCTTCGCCGGTGCGGGTGTTGATCGCCTTGACCCCGTGTACCCGATCCTGAGTGCGCAGTAGCCCCAGCACCTTGCAGTGGGTAAAGATGCGCGCGCCGTGCTCTTTGGCGTCCAGCACGTTGGCCGCGGCGAGGCGGAACGGGTCGACCGTGCCGTCCGGCACATGGATGGCGCCGATCATCGCCGGGTTGGCGTTGGGCTCGAGCAGCAGTGCTTCGCGGGGATCGAGCTGGCGGGTGTCGATCCCGGCCAGGGCGCAGGCATCCATAAAGGTGGTTTGGAAATTGATGTCATCTTCCGGCAGGGTAAGGAAGAGGCCGCCCGTGTCTTCGACACAGTGGCTGGCAATCCGCTTGAGGATGCGGTTTTCCTGGATGCATTCGCGAGCTGACTCCTGATCCGTCACCGCGTAGCGGGCACCGGAGTGGAGCAGGCCGTGGTTGCGGCCGGTGGTGCCGGCGGCGATATCATCGCGCTCGAGCAGGATGCAGTCGATGCCGCGCAGTGCGCAATCGCGCATGATGCCGGCCCCTGTAGCACCGCCGCCTATGATGACGACTTGTGTAGTTATTCTTTTCATTGTTGCCCGTCTCATCTCTTCCAGATGAGGCCAGTGTGGCCTACTTCTGAGTGGAAATGTTTGATATGGGCCAAATTTGCGTTCGCAAACGCTCATTTTCCCGCGCGTTAATGAGCATTGTGTGACATTTATCACGCTTGTTATCGCATCGGTTTATGGGCAGCTGGCAAATAACAGGCACAAAAAAGGGGCATCGGATGCCCCTTGTCACTGTTTGACGAGTCTGGTGGGTGTGTGATGGGTCAGCCGCAGCACTTCTTGTGCTTTTTGCCGCTGCCACAGGGGCAGGGATCGTTGCGGCCGGTTTTGGGCGGAAGGGGATCGATCTCCCCTTCGGTGTAGACCCAGCGCCCCTGATAACGCACGAAGCGGGAGCGCTCATGGAGGCAGTGGCGCTCATTCCCCTCCAGAAACCAGGCTTTGAACTCCACCATTCCGGATTCATCCTCCGGGTCGCCCTGGCTGGCGATGATCTCGAGACCGTCCCAGCGGGTGTCGATGCGAGAGAGCTCTTCGCCGGTGAGGCCGCCAAGGTGGGCGGGGTGCCAGCTATGGACCAGATACTCCCCCAGACCAAGCACAAAAGCGCTGTAGCGCGAGCGCATCAGCTGCTCGGGAGTTTGGGCGGGCGCGCCGCGGTGAAGTGAACCGCAGCACAGTTCGAGAGAAAGGGTTGAGCCGCAAGGACAAAGATTCATGATTTTCACGTTCTGGCCGATTTGTTTAAGGGAATTGTAACGAAAGCTGGGCTAGCCCTACCAGCACCTATACTGATGAGTAGGCTAGGAATTCCAATAAAAACAGCTGCAAGGATGTGAAAGATGACGCTAAAACAGAAAATCCTGTTACTGGGTGCAGTCCCCGTACTGCTGATGGCCCTGGTGGTCAACCTAAGTAACTACATGGTCTCCAAAAGCGCTCTGGAGTCTGAGCTGGTGGTGGCGAGGGAAGATGCCATCAAGGAGCGCAAGGCGCTGCTCAGCAGTTACATCATGATGGCCAAAACCGCCATCGATGCCGTTTATGCACTGCCGGATTCACCGGAGAATCGGCAGAAGGTCAAAGAGTTGCTCAGGCCACTGCGTTACAGCAGCGATGGCTACTTCTTTGTCTATGACTTTGAGGGGAACACTGTATTGCTTCCGGTGCGTGCCGAGCTGGAAGGGAAAAACCGCTGGAACGACAAGGATGCCAAGGGCAAGTTGCTGATCCAGGACATCATCAAGGTGGCCCGTCAGGGGGATGGCTTCTCCGAGTACTGGACGGCCAAACCCTCTATCGGTCGCGATGCCCCCAAGCTGGCCTTCAACATGGTGCTGGACAAGTATCAGTGGGTCATCGGTACCGGTTTCTATATCGATGATATCGACAACGATCTGGCCGCCCTGCGGGCAGAGCGCGAGAGCAATATGCACGCGTCGCTGCAGAGCAGTGTGCTGGTGATCTTGCTGATCCTCGGTATTACCCTGGCGGCTACTGTGATCGTGGGGAATCGTGTCACCAAGCCGCTGGCAGATGCCGTGTTGGCATTGAACGATATTGCCAATGGAGACGGGGATCTGACCCAGCGGCTCAAGGTGCAGAGTGACGATGAGATCGGGCAACTGGCTAGCGCCTTCAACCGCTTTGTCGAGCGGATCCAGTCGGTAGTGAGTCAGGTTGGCGAGACCAGTAACCACCTCTTCACCGCCGTTGACAAGCTGCACCATCTGAGTGAGCACTACGACAAGCAGATGCATGGTCATAGCCGGGAGACCGATCAGGTGGTGACTGCGGTGACCGAGATGAGCTCCACCGCCCAGGAGGTGGCTGCCAGTGCCTCCAACGCGGCGACGGCAACCAGTGATGCAGCCCGTGAATCGGACGCCGCTCGTGGTGTGGTCAGCACGGCTATCAACAGCATCAACCGACTGGTGGGGGAGGTGCATACCGCGGCTGGCGTCATCGCACAGTTGGCCCAAGAGACCGCCAAGATTGGTTCTGTGGTCGAGGTTATTCGCGGCATTGCCGAACAGACCAACCTGTTGGCGCTGAATGCGGCGATCGAGGCTGCTCGGGCGGGCGAGCAGGGCCGCGGTTTTGCGGTGGTGGCGGACGAGGTGCGTTCGCTGGCCGGTCGTACCCAGCAGAGCACCAAGGAGATCAATGAGATGCTCCAGCGCTTGCAAGGGGGGGTGAAGCAGGCGGTGGATGTGATGCAGGCGAGCGAGGATCGCAGTCAGGAGACAGTGCAGGAGGCGAGCCATATTGCCAGCTCCCTCGACAGCATGGTGATGGCGGTCAGTACCATCAACGACATGAATATTCAGATCGCTACCGCTGCCGAAGAGCAGCACGCGGTGTCGGAGGAGATCAACAAGAACCTGGTAGCCATTCAGCAGATAGTCAGCGAGCTGACCGACGCAGCCATGGAGTCCAATAGCACCACCCGCGATCTGGCCAATACCGGTGACAAATTGCGCAAACTGGTCTCCCAGTTCCGTTATTGAGCCCGACCATCTCGGTGATATTCACTCAACAATGCGGTCTGAACCCCGGTTCAGACCGCGCTTTATTTGGGGATCGAGCAATAATGTGTGAAAATCGGTGGCCCCAGTTTCAGCCCTTAATCCATACCCTATGAATGAGATCGTGAAAGGCAGTATCGATTTGATCCGTCAGCTCAACTATGGCCTGGTCTATGCCAGTCTGGAGGAGCACAAGGAGCTGTCGCGCACCGATCTCTCCCGCCTGACCGGCCTCTCGCCAGCCAGTATCACCAAGATCACCAGGGAACTGCTCGATGGGGGTCTGGTGGTCACCTGTGGTGAAAGTTCGGTGGGGCGCGGCCGTCGTCAGACCCTGCTGCGTATTAACGAGCGCCGCTTCCAGTTTCTCTCCATGCGTCTTGGCCGTGGCTACGTGGATATGGCGCTGTTCGACTTTTCAGGCCGCTCCCTGGCCCGCCATCGCCACCTCTTTACCGAGCTTGAGCGTAACGACCTGCTGGGCAGCTTAGTACATGCGATCCAGGGGTTCTTGCCGAAAAAGTCTCTCAATCTGGCCTGTATCGCTCTCTGTCTACCCGGACAGGTAGAGCGTCACTCCGGTATGGTCAAACATTTCCCCTTCTATGATCTGCGCAACTGGCCGTTGGGGCCGACCTTGCAGGAGGTGTTCTCGGTACCTGTGCTGGTGAGTGGTGATGTGCGCACCTGGATCCAGGCAGAGCGGGAGTGGGGGGCCGCCAAAAATTGCGCTGATGCGGTGCTGGTGTTTGTCCACAACGACATCGGGGTTGGCATGGTGGTCAATGGCCAGCTCATCGAGAGCGAGAATGCGCTGCTCGGTGATCTCAGCCACCTGCAGCTCGAGCCCTATGGCCAGCGCTGCTACTGCGGCGGCTTTGGCTGCGCCTGTACCCTGGTGACCAATCAGGCGCTGGAGGCGCAATACCGGGATCTGCGCGAGCGGATGCAGGAGCATGACTTGCCCGAGAGCGTTACCATCCGCGAGCTGTGCGAGCTGGCGCTGGCGGGCAACAGCCTCTGTCAGGATATTCTCCATCAGGCGGCGGGCCGCCTCTCCAAGGTGCTATCCAACCTCATCTGCCTGCTTAATCCGGGCAAGCTGCTGCTGGGGGGCGAGATCACCCGTGCCGATCGGCTGCTGTTCCCCATGCTGCACCAGTCGCTGGCCAGCCAGTTGCCCGCCGAATATCTGGTTCGGCTGCAGATCGAATCCACCCACTTCTACGAAGATCCTACCAAGCCCACCTCGGTGCAGGTGCACAAGGCGCTGCGCGATGGCAGCCTGTTGCTGGAGCTGCTGCGCAGCTGTCAGGAGTCGTAAGACAAGAGGAGTTGGCGCAGTGTCTGGCGAAAAGGGCAGGGATTGCTGTTCCGCCAGCGCGTAACTCGGTACAATCTTGCGCTTTTCCGGCAGTCCCCCTGTTATCGCGCCCTGTGGCGCCGTGACATGTTGGCACCGCTGCCGTTCCTGTTTTGACTCCAGTTGTGAACCTAGATGAAGCCTGTTCCTGATCACGCCGTCAACCGCCTGCGGGCCTGGCGCAAGAGTATCTCTACCCGACCGTTTCTTGCCCGTGGCGGCACTCTGGCCCGCTGTCCGGCCTGTCAGCTGCGCGAGGATTGGTGTGCCTGCGAGTGGCGCCCCGAACTCAAAGCCGAGGCCGGTTTCTGCCTGCTGATGTATGACAGTGAGCCGATGAAACCCTCCAACACCGGTCGCCTCATTGCCGATGTGTTGCCGGACACTACCTGGGCGTTTCTCTGGTCACGTACCCAGCCCCATTCCGAGCTGCTGGCCCTGCTGGCCGATCCTGTCTGGCAGCCCTATGTAGTCTTTCCCGCTTGCGAGAAGGAGCCTGCCCGCCTGACCGGCGAGGTGACGCTGGCACCCGGCAAAAAGCCGCTCTTTATCCTGCTCGACGGCACCTGGCCGGAGGCGCGCAAGATGTTCAACAAGAGCCCCTATCTGGACGGTTTTCCGGTGCTCGCCATCAAACCCGATGCGCTCTCCACCTACGGCATGCGGGTCGCCAACTGCGACGAGCACCTCTGCACCGCCGAAGTGGCGGCCTGTGTGCTGGAAGTGGCGGGAGAGCTCAAGGCGGGGCAGGCCTTGCAGCACTGGTTCAACTTGTTCAGCAGCCGCTACATGGCCGGTCGGGTCAGCCGTTTCCCCGGTGCCGATGAGGATCATCTCTGTGAAGCGCTGTCGGCCATCAAGGAAGCGAACGTCGCTTCACCGGCTTGCTAACGGACACTTTGAGGGTTGGGCCAGGGGCGTGCCCGTTCTAATTAATGAAAATCAGGAATCAATTGTCTGCCACTGTTTCGTTAGATTCATGGTCAGTGGCCCGCTAGGATAGCGAACAGCCTGTGCAGCCCCCCGCACAACGTCGCTTTGGTTAGCTCCGGTTGCTCGATCCTTCGGGCAACCCACTCTCGAGAGGTCTATGGATGGAATTGGAACTGGTTACCCTGTTTGCCCTGTTCGGTGTGGCGCTTGTTGCCGGCTTTATCGATGCCATCGCCGGTGGCGGTGGTCTGCTGACGGTGCCGGCCCTGCTGGCCACCGGCATGCCCCCCGCGCTGGTGCTCGGCACCAACAAGCTGCAGAGCAGTTTTGGCTCCTTCTCCGCCACCTGGTTCTATGCCCGCAAGGGGTTGCTGGAGTGGGCCATGATCTGGCCTGCGGTGATCTGCACCTTTATCGGTGCGGCTATCGGCACGCTGGCGGTGCAGACCATAGACGCTGCCATTCTCGAGCGTCTGCTCCCTTTCCTGCTGATGGCCTTTGCCTGCTACTTCTACTTCTCGCCGCGGGTAAGCGATGCCGAGAGCTCCCGTCGTCTCACCCCCATGCTGTTTGCGCTGCTGGTAGGGGGCGGTGTCGGCTTTTATGACGGCTTCTTCGGGCCCGGCACAGGTTCGTTTTTTGCCATTGGTTTCGTGGCGCTGGCGGGCTTTGGCATGGCGCGCGCCACCGCCCATACCAAGCTGCTCAACTTCACCTCGAATATCGCCTCCCTGCTGTTCTTTGCGCTCGGTGGCAAGGTGGTGTGGAGTGTCGGCTTCTGCATGGCGCTGGGGCAGTTTATCGGCGCCCGCTTCGGCTCCAAAATGGTGCTGAAAAAAGGTGTGAAGCTGATCAAGCCGCTGCTGGTGACCGTCTCCCTGCTGATGTCCGCCAAGCTGGTGTGGAGCCAGTATCCCGAGCTGTTTGCCTGGATCTGAGTTGTGGCGACTGTGTGACAAATCAGATGTTTACGGGGCCCTCGGGCCCCGTTGTCATATCTGGTGTTTTACAGAGCTAACGTGGTAAGTCGCTGCGGTGGCGAAAGTGTTGGTGCAGGGCGCTAACCAGCCTGGCGATCCGCTCGCGCTTTAGGCTGTTTGGCCGGTAGACCAGATGGAGGGGGCGGCCTAGCCCGGGCAGTGGGCGGGCCATCTCCCCCTGTTCGCCCACCAGCCCCAGCAGGCCAGCGGGGAGCAGTACAGGGCCAATGCCTGCCTTGGCGAGTTCGATGAGCGCCAGATAGGAGTCGAGCTCCATGGCGGGCTCCAGCCCCAAATAAGCCAGCGGTTCGCGCAGGTAACGGTTGGAGGGGTTCTCCAGATCCATGGTGAGGATCTTGCACCTGCTTTCTGCGCTGGCTGGCGGCAGGCTCTGCTGCGTTTCGCCCACCAGATAGAAGGGCTCCTCAAGCAGCAGATCGGCGCCGAGGCCATGGCCGGGTGGGAGCCGACCGGCGCAGATGCCGAGCAGGGCATCACCGCTGCGCACCCGCGCCAGAATGACCGGCGTGTGGTGAGTGGAGAGGGCAAGGTGGGGATCGCGCTCCAGATAGTCGCGCATAAAGTGGGCGAGATAACCCGCCAGCAGGGTTTCAGAGCAGGCGATGGGGAGGGGGCTCTGATCCGCCAGATCCTGACTATCGGCCAGCACCCCCTTCATTTCGGCCAGACTCGGGGCAACTCGTTCCAGCAGCTCCTTGGCCTGCGGGGTGAGGCGGATCTGGCGCCCCTCCGGCTCGATCAACTTCTTGCCAAGGCGTTGCTCCAGCTGGGCAATCCGCTTGCTCACCGCCGACTGGCTGATATAGAGGCGACTGGCCACCTTGGCCATGGTTCCTTCACTTGCCAGCAGGCTCAGCGTCTCCAGCCCTTCCAGTAACATCTCGCCCCCTTGTTTATCGCCATCAGGATCGTCACAGATTGATCAGCGCTACCTTAGGGGCTGACTGGCTCAGGAGCAAGGGTCGTTTGCTGCCTTGGCCGGTCGAATGCGCCACTCGCTCAAGGGCGGCGCGAAGATCACCAGATTGCCGATCAGGCTGATCACCACTCCGGCCACCGAGACCGGCTGCCAGACAAAGCTTTCATAGAAGGTGGAGAGGGTAAGCGCCACCAGCGGAAAGAGCACGGTGGCGTAGGAGGCCTTGCTGGCACCGATGCGCCCCACCAGCGTCAGGTAGGCGGTAAAAGCGATCACCGAGCCAAACAGGGCGAGGTAGACCATGGCCGCCAGATAGTGGCCATCGGTCGGCACAACCAGTTGCTGCCCGAGCAATGTGACCCAGCCCAGCAGCAGCACCACGCCGTAAACCATGCCCCAGGGCACCAGTTGCAGTACGTGGTAGCCATGGCGCTGGCCCCGGGCCGAGACCAGATTGCCCAGCGAAAAGCAGAGGGTGCCGCCGCAGGCGAGCAGCAGCCCCTGCCAGGCGTTTGCACCCAGTTGCGCATCCGCCAGCACCGGCCAGAACAGTAACAGGGTGCCAAAGAGTCCCAGCAAGGAGCCTTGCAACCAGCGCAGGGTGGGGCGCTTGCGCTCGAACAGCCAGAGGTTGATGCCGTTGAAGATGCTGGCACTGGCGAAGATCACCGCCGACATGCCGCTCGGGATATAGCGTGTGGCGTGGTAGAAGCAGAGAAAGTTGGTGGAAAAGAGCAGGGCACCGAGCAGCGCCGCATAGCGCTGGCCATGCCACGGTAGGCGCGGAAAGCGGCCGCTGGCAGTGAGCAGGGCAAACAGTGCCACCGCCGCCAGCAGGAAGCGATAGAGCACCGACACCTCGATGGGGATGGGGCCAAGTTGCCAGGCGATGGCAATCCAGGTGCTGCCCCAGATAAGCACGGTGGCAAGATAGAGCATCAGATTCATCACAGTTCCGGTGAGTCAGGGAGAGATGACCCACTATGGGGCGAGCCCTTATGGCTGGATTGCACCATCTTGCGGTTTTTCATCGTCACGCGCTGTCATCTGCGGGCGCGGTCGGTAAGATGGATGGCAGCGGGATAACCCGTACACATAACCGTAACAGGCGGCAGGGGCGAATGAAAACAGCAGGGGTATTTGATGCACTGGTCAGCACCGGCGCCCGGCTGGAGGACGCCTGCTGGCTCGAACCCGGGCTTGGCGTCGCCAGTTGGCGCAACTGCTATGACCAGACCCGCTATCACAAGCCGGGCCACCACACCCTGAGCGTCTATCTGCAAGGAGGCGAGCAGACCGAGCGACTCGATGGGCCGGGTGGCCACGGCGGCACCGGCAAGGTGTGCATCATGCCGGATCACCACAGATCCGAGTGGCTGGTGCGCGAAGAGTTTCGCTTCTTTCATCTCTACTTCACCCCGGCTCACCTCACTCGTATCGCCGAGGAGGTGTGTGACAAGGAGGGGCGCAACCTGCAACTGGTGGACAAGACCTTTATCGACGATCCGCAGGCGGCCGGACTGGTGCAGCGCCAACTGATGCAGCTTCAGTGGCAGCACGGGGTCGATCGGCTGGCACTTTCCCACGGCGCCTGGATGTTGATCCTCCACGCCTATCGCCACCACACCGAGGAGGCTCCCGGTCTGCCGCCTCTGCGCGGCGGGCTGGCGCCGGTGGTGATCAAGCGGGTGCAGGAGTATCTGCAGGCCCATCTGGCCGATTCGGTCACGCTGGCAGAGCTGGCCCAGCAGGCGGGGCTGAGCGAGTATCACTTTGCCCGCATGTTCGGCCAGAGTCTCGGCTGCCCGCCCCACCGCTATCTGCTGGGGCTGCGGCTCAAACGGGCCAAGCAGCTGTTGGCCGGCCCCGAGCCGCTGGCCAGTATCGCCAGTCAGTGTGGCTTCTCTTCCCAGGCCCATTTCGGCAATCGTTTTCGCGAGGCGTTTGGTTTGACGCCGGGGCAGTGGCGGGCGCAATTGTCATCTTCTCGTCACAGATAACCCTGAGACTTTGGACAAAAGAGGTGTACTCTCTACCACTTATCCATTGAAAGGAATGCCCATTGAATTATCGCAAACGTCAAATCCGTACCCGTCATCTCTGGTTCAGCCACTGGAATGCCCCGCAAGATCGCACCGCTGTTGTTACCCCTCCCGAACCTGCAGTGCCTCACAGTTCACGTTGAAAAAGCCCCGCCTGCGATAGGATTTTTCCGGTAACTTTGCCACTATTGCCCCATCACAATGATGTGGACATGGCTGGATGTTTCTGGAACGTATTGAAGTCAAAGGTTTTCGCGGTATAAATCGCCTGTCGCTCGGGCTGGATCAGACCACAGTATTGATCGGCGAGAATACCTGGGGTAAATCGAGCCTGCTGCGCGCCCTCTGGTGTCTGCTGGGGCAGGATGCCGAGCCCTATCAGTTCACCGCCGAGGATTTTCACCAACCGGAAGATCCCGAATTGGCCCCGGCGCGCCACCTGCAACTGGTGCTCACCTTCAGTGAGCACAGACCCCAGATGTGTCAGCACTCCCGTCGGCTGGCCCGTCTTTGCCCCTCCTGGGTGCTGCACAAGGACAAATTCCACCGCATTCACTATCGTGCCAGCGCCGAGCTGCAGGCGGATGGCTCTGTGCTCACCATTCACGACTTTCTCGACGGGGTAGGCAAGAGCTTGCCCATCGCCAATACCCACGAGCTTGTCTGCATGCTCATCACCATGAACCCGGTGTTCCGGCTGCGGGACGCCCGTACCGCTCGCAACGGGGTGGAGACATTGCAGTGGGGAGATCTCTCCGAACATCGCTTGAGCGAGCTGGCAGACAAGCTGATCGACGAACCCCAGCGGATCGGCGAGCCGGAGCTCAAAGAGGCTTTGCAGGCGGTGCGCCAGCTGATGGATCACTACTTCAACGCCCTGGCCCCCATCAAGAACAAGCCGCGCAGTCAGCGCGACATCATCAATCGCCCCATGACATTGCGCAATCCGGGCAACCTGCATACCCTTTTGCACCGCGCTGATAACCGCGCACTGCAGCTGGCGATGGCGGGGATGGCGGCTACCCTGCTGCAAGCGCGTGGCAACCGCGAGTTGGAGGAGGGGGCCCGTCCCATCATGATCCTGGAGGACCCTGAGAGCCGGCTGCACCCGACCATGCTGGCGCTGGCGTGGGGGCTGCTGGAACAACTGCCGGGCCAGAAGCTGCTCACCACCAACTCGGGGGACTTGCTCTCTTCCCTGCCGCTCAATCAGGTACGGCGGCTGGTGCGCCGTCAGCAGGATATCCTCTGTCACCAGCTGGGGGGGGAGCGTTACAGCAGCGACGATCTGCGCAAGATCGCCTTCCACGTGCGGATCAACCGCCCCATGTCGCTGTTTGCCCGCTGCTGGCTGCTGGTGGAGGGGGAGACCGAGATCTGGCTGCTCTCCGAGTTGGCGCAGATCTGCGGTTACAGTCTGCGGGCCGAAGGGGTGCGGATCATCGAGTTTGCCCAGTGCGGCCAGTCGCCGCTGATCAAGGTGGCGCGGGATTTTGGCATCGAGTGGCACTTGCTGACCGATGGCGACGAGGCGGGGCTCAAGTATGCCACCTCGGCCCGGGGCCAGCTCAAGGGAGAGCGGGAGCGGGACCGACTGACCCAGCTCCCTGCCGCAGACATCGAGCACTACCTCTATCACAACGGTTTTGAAGCTGTGTTTCGCCGCGAGGCCGGGGTGGGCGGGCGCGCCATGTGGAGCGCCAGTCACATCATCAATAAGGCGATCCATCACCGCAGCAAGCCGGGAATGGCGCTGGCGGTGGTGGAAGAGGCTGAGCGGCTCGGCGCCGAGCATATTCCACCGGTGATCCGCCAGATGTTTGCCCGGGTGGTGGCGCTGGCCCGCGGTCAGGGCTAACGCCACCACCGCATCCCGTCACTATGGACATGGCTGCCAGCAGGGCGCCCTTCAAGGTGGGCCTTGCTGGCGGCAAATTGCCCCGGATTGTTTGCCCACGATTGTTTGTCGCGATTGGGGATAGCCGCCGGTTTGGGTATACTCGCCCCTCTCTGGCGCCCCGGTGGCGCACCTCGAATCTTTACTGCTGGAGGCGTCGTGTTCGTCCAACTCCCTTTTTGGCTCTTTCCCCTCACCGGATTGATGGCGCTTGGCGCCCTGATCGCCCTCGGTATCGTGCTGTGGCGCGGTGATATCTGCCCTGGCCAGCGCTCGCGCATCAGTCAGCAGCTCTTCTCCATCTGGGTTATTACCGCGCTCTCCCTGATGCTGGCGGTCGAGGCCAAGGCGGCCAGTTGGCTCATCTGGAGTGGTGGGGTTGCACTGGTGCTCGGGGTTGGCTTGTCGCTGGCCCAGTCACGGCTGGAGGGCAAGCGTTCAGTCCCCTCGACACTGCTCTGGCTACCGGCGTTGCCGCTCGCTCTCTATGGCATCGGGTTGCTGCAACTGCAGGGCTGGGTGAGCGGTCTGCTGCAGATGGCGATGCTGGGGGCGGCTTTTGCCCATCTGATGCTGCTGCGGGCCCGTCATCGCCTCAAGGCATTCAATACCCTGTTGCCGCTGGCCGGTCTGGTGGGGGCGATGGCCAGCCTTGTCTGGCTGGCAGTGCTGGTGGGCTGGCAAGGGGGGGAGGCCAATCTCGATGCCCTGATCCCGGCTGTGGTGACCCAGGCAGCGCTGCTGGTGGCCTCTCTGCTGCTCTGGTTCAGTCCGCTCTACTTGCATCGTGATACCGCGCCAGTGGTGGTCTCTACCTCCCTGTGTGGCCTGCTGATCGCCCAGATCGCCGCCACCAGTGTGTTGCACCAGCTGATCTGACACTGGCGCTGAAAAGAGAAAGCCCCGAGCCAACACTCGGGGCTTTTGTATATCTGGCTTGCAGGAATCGCAGCAATCCATTAGCAGCAATCAAGCAGCAGCTATCGATCAATAGAAGTCGTCGGCCCCGCAGATAAAGAGGCAACTGCTGCGCGGCTGGGCGAGATACTCCCGGGTCAGCCCCTCCAGCGGCATGCCGAAGGTGCAGATATCTTGTGGCGAGGGGAGGGCGGTATCGAGGATCCGCCGCCAGTAGCCGCCGACCCCCTTTGGCGGGCTCGGCAGGTTGAAGGTGAGGGGCTCCCAGTAGGCGTTGAACAGTACATAGAGCGCCAGCTTGGTTTCGCTCGACAGCGCCGACATGGCGATAGCGTGGGAGTGGGGGCTGAAATCCGGTTGCCCGGCGTTGACCCCGTGCCAGCAGATCTCGCTGTGGCGCAGGATCTCGGTGAGCGACAGCGGCATGCTCTCCTGCTCCGGGCGCTGGAACAGGTGTTTGCGGTACTGGATCAGCTCCTTCATAAAGCGGAACATCTCCTGACTGCGGGCATTGGGCAGCCAGTTCATCCAGCAGGTGGCGTTGTCCTGACAGTAGCCGTTGTTGTTGCCCCGCTGGGTGCGCAGCAGCTCGTCTCCCATCAGCAGCATGGGGGAGCCCACCGAGAGCAGGGTCGCTACCATCATGTTTTTGGCCTGGCGCATCCGCAGGGCGTTGATCTGGGGATCTTCCGTCACCCCTTCATGGCCGTGGTTCCAGCTGAAGTTGTGATCGCAGCCGTCACGGTTCTCCTCCCCGTTGGCCTCGTTGTGCTTGCTGTTGTAACTGGCCCAGTCCCACAGGGTAAAACCGTCGTGGCAGGTAACGAAGTTGATGCTTTTCTCGGGATCGGCGTGGTGATAGTGGTAGATGTCGGGGCTGCCGCAGAGCCGCTCGACAAAGGCGGTGACGCTGTTGTCATCCCCGCGCAGAAAGCGGCGCACATCATCCCGAAACTGGCCGTTCCACTCACGCCAGCGGGCGCCGGCCAGTGACCCCACCTGATAGAGCCCCCCCGCGTCCCAGGCTTCGGCAATCAGCTTGATGTCGGCGATGTTGGGGTCCGTATCTATGGTGCGCAAGGTTGGCGCATTGGCCTGCGGCTGACCCGATTCATCCCGTGACAGAATTGCAGCCAGATCAAACCGAAAGCCATCGACGTGCATCTCCTGACGCCAGAAGTGGAGGCTGTCCATGATCATCCGCAGCACCACCGGATGGGCGCCGTTGAAGGTGTTGCCGCAGCCCGAATAGTTGGTGTCCTTCTGGTTGTTGTCGAGGATGTAGTAGGCCTCGTTGTCGATGCCGCGAAACGAGAAGGTGGGGCCATCATCACCCCCTTCGGCGGTGTGGTTGTAAACCACGTCAAGGATCACCTCGATATTGGCCTTGTGCAGCGCCTTGACCATGTCGCGAAACTCGGTCAGCGGATCATCGCCGCAGGCGTATTGGGCGTGGGGGGCGAAAAAGGACATGGGGCTGTAACCCCAGTAGTTGGAGAGTCCTTTGGGCGCATCCTGAGGATCGAACTGGAACACCGGCAGCAGCTCGACGGCGGTGACACCGAGAGACTGCAGATAGGGGATCTTCTCAATCAATCCGAGATAGGTGCCACGCAGCGCCGGATCGACTCCGGAGCTCGGGGACTTGGTAAAGCCCCCCAGATGCAGCTCGTAGATCACCGAGCGGGAGAGGGAGTGAGCGGGCAGTTTGTCTCCTTCCCAGTCGTAGTGGCGAGTATCGACCACCTTGTTCTTGGCGCAACAAGCTAGGTTGCTGCCTGGACGGGCCGCCGCCCATCGATCGTAATTGGCGCCAAGCTCGATGCTGCGGCCGTAAGGGTCGAGCAACACCTTCTCGGCATCGAAGCGGGTGCCGCCATATGGGCGCCACGGGCCCTGAATGCGATAGGCGTAACGTTGCCCGACCGAGATCCCCTCCACATGGATATGCCAGTAGTAGGCGGTGCGATTAAGGCGCGGGGAGAGGGGGATCACCTCGGGGGTCGCATCGTCTGCGCTTGCGAAGAGCAGCAGTTCGACCCTGCTGGCGAGGCGTGCCCAGATCGCGAAGTTGACGCCGTTACTGTCGGGTGTGGCCCCCAACTGACGGCAGTGACCGGCGGAGATGCGCATATTCTACCTACCCAAAATGAGGAGTGTTCACCTTATTGAGTGTAGTGCCGGATGCTTGGTGAGGACTCGATTGCCTGAAAAAACAGCATGATGCTGCTAATGACCGCACTATTTGTCCGATTAATCTACGAATAAACTTTTTTTGAGATATTTACTTGCAATCTGTGCGCTGGCGCCTATTATTGGCGACCTCAGACGCGGGGTGGAGCAGCCCGGTAGCTCGTCGGGCTCATAACCCGAAGGTCGTCAGTTCAAATCTGGCCCCCGCAACCATCTGAGACCCTGACCAGTCAAGCCGGTGTAACCGGTTGGTGGAAAAGGAGAAATCGAACTGGCTACTGCTCGGCCACTTCGAGAAAAATTCGGACGCGGGGTGGAGCAGCTCGGTAGCTCGTCGGGCTCATAACCCGAAGGTCGTCGGTTCAAATCCGGCCCC